>WUAI01000001.1 GCA_009827225.1 Flavobacteriaceae bacterium
GGGCAATTTTAGCAACTTTTAATACGGAACTTTTCTATGATAAAAACGGACATTCTGATAATAGGCGCGGGCCCCACGGGTTTATTTACTGTTTTTGAAGCCGGATTACTAAAATTGAAATGCCATTTGATCGATGCCCTTCCCCAGCCTGGAGGACAGTGCGCAGAGATCTATCCCAAAAAACCCATTTACGATATTCCAGCTTTCCCGGAAATACTGGCTGGTGAATTGGTGGACAATCTCATGAAGCAAATAGAACCTTTTCAACCGGGTTTTACATTGGGTGAAAGGGCCGAAACTATTGAAAAGCAAGACGATGATACTTTTATCGTAACTACGAATAAAGGAACTCAGCATCAGGCGCCCATAGTTGCAATCGCAGGAGGGTTGGGTAGCTTTGAGCCACGAAAGCCTCCGATTTCAAATATTGCAGCATTTGAAGACAAAGGGGTTGAATATATTATCAGGGACCCGGAAATGTATCGCGATAAGAAGGTGGTTATTGCAGGTGGTGGAGACTCTGCTTTGGACTGGAGTATCTTCCTTGCCGATGTGGCGTCTAGTGTTACTTTGATCCATCGAAGAAATGAATTTCGCGGGGCTTTAGATAGTGTTGAAAAAGTACAGGAGCTCAAAAATGCGGGTAAAATTGAATTGATCACCCCCGCGGAAGTGAAAGGGATCATAGGGGATTACAATGTGGAAGGTGTGACTATTCAGCATGGGGAAGAAACCTATGATCTGCAATGTGATCATTTTGTACCGCTTTTCGGATTGGCACCAAAACTGGGACCCATCGCCGATTGGGGTCTGGAAATCGAAAAGAATGCCATTAAAGTAGATAATTCCTTAGATTATCAAACGAACATACCCGGTATTTACGCTATTGGAGATGTAAATACTTATCCCGGGAAACTGAAACTCATCTTATGCGGATTTCATGAGGCCACACTCATGTGCCAAAGTGCTTACCAGAGAATATTTCCAAACAAACGCTATGTCATGAAATATACCACTGTAGGTGGTGTTGAAGGTTTTGACGGTAGTAAAAAAGAAGCTCCCAAAGCTGTTGTGAAAGCTATTGAATAGTGGATTCCAATGATGTAAATATCACCATCATCGATAGGGAAGGCGTGACCCATGAGGTCATGGCTCCTACCGATATGAACATGAACCTCATGGAGGTGGTTCGTTCCTACGAACTGGCTCCGGAAGGAACCATTGGTGTTTGTGGAGGTATGGCGATGTGTGCTTCCTGCCAGTGCTATGTGTTAACGGAACATGATTTACCCGAAAAAAGCATGGATGAGGATGCCATGCTGGCCGAAGCCTTCTATGTGGAAGACAACAGCAGATTAGGTTGCCAGATTCATATAAATCCGGAAATGGAAGGCCTCAAAGTGCAACTTGCACCGGAAAGCTGATTCGTTTTTTTTCCTATTTTTAAGGATGCTAAGTTGGTTGGTCGATTCCTTTCCCGATTTCAATATCCGAAGTTCTCCCTTGCTTATTCTCGTGCTGCAGGGACTTGTGTTCATCGGCTTATTAGTAAGCAGATATTTCAGAAATAAAAATCAATCGGATCTTTTACTGGCATTGATACTATTGATCGTATGCTACGAACAAATATGCTATACCGTTGGGTTTATGGGGTGGTATCATGCGTTTCAAAATACCAAGATCAATTATTGGTTGATTCCTATGGGATTGGCTCTGGCACCGATGATCTATTTATATGTTAGGTCCATTACGATAGCATCATTCAGGCTTCATAAAAAAGATTTCCTGCATTTCATCCCTGCAATCGCCATTATATTGTACCGGGTATTTATTTATACCTACGATTCTTTGCAGCCGGAGTTTGCCAATATGCAGAACGGGATTCTAAAACGTACAGTGGATGAACCCATATTCCAGCCCATGCTAATGTTCACTGAATTTGCCTTAATGCTGCTATATCTGGCATTTACTTTTCAGATGTACTATCAATATCGAAAGAAAATTTCCCATTTCTATTCCAACACCTATCGGTATGAATTGAATTGGATTCGGAATTTCCTGCTGGTATTCTCATTATTATTTGTGTATGAATCTATCCAGGACGTTATTGGAGCGTTGATCACGGATCTGCATTATACCCAACGTTGGTGGCTGAACTTACTCATGGCCATCGCGGTTATTTACGTCGGAGTAAAAGGATACTTTACCGACACCTCTAAACTGAAAGATCTTAGTTTTGATTCGGCTCCGGCTCCGGTATCGGTAAAGGATATTAGGGAGGATCGTTCTATTTCCGCAGCAGATAAATCTAAATTGGAACAGGCTATGACGGAAGAAAAACCCTATCTCAATCCTGAATTGAACCTGGCCGATCTCGCAGCGCAAACGGGGATGAATCGTGCCCAATTATCACAGTTGATCAATGTGGGATTCCGAAAAAACTTCAATGATTTTGTGAATGAATATCGCATTGCAGCTGTTAAGGCTCAATTCATGGAAGGTAAACACGAACAGTTGTCACTGCTTGGCATCGCTTACGAATGTGGGTTCAACAGCAAAGCCACTTTTAACCGTGTATTTAAAAAACTTACCCATACCTCTCCTTCAGAGTATCTTAAGTCCGGATAACGTCTTTTTATGGTAAAATTAGACGTCTCAAATCGTATATAAGACCTCTTCGAACGATTTGAAGCGCGCATCTGGAATGGGTTTCTCAATTTTGGACCATCAAATCAAAAACACGAGAAATCATGAAATCAATTTTACAAATTATCATTCAACCTGTATTACAAAAACACTGGATCGCAGATCTGTTTTTTGCTGCGATTCGATTTATCTGCGGAATGCTGCTCGCCATCGATTTTGGGGCAAGTAAGTTTGGGATGCCCTGGTCACCGGCCGAAAAGAATTTATCGTTTCTGGAAGTAGTCGACTGGTTTCCCGAAGATGTTGCGGCCTTTGGCGGGATCTTTGCCGTTGCACCTACATTCTTTGCCTGGATGGGCGCCTTTAGCGAGGCAGTTGGAGGGCTGTTTCTTGCTATCGGATTTAAAACCAGGGTGTTTTCATTCCTCATAGGGTGTACTATGTTGGTCGCTATCTTCTTTCAGAAGTGGGGACAAGGAACCTGGGGAATGTTACCCGCTTTTGGATTCCTTTGGGTGAGCGTTTATCACTGCTATTTAGGATCCGGAAGATTTGGATTGGACTATCTCATTCATCGTTATCTTAAGAAATAGGTCAAATACAGTTTTGTAGGAAAATACAGTCAAATATTAAAATTTGGTTATATTAGCCCCCTAACATAACTAGTTTTGAAACTTTTAGCCCCTATTTTTTGGTTGTGTTGTCTTATTACATTTCCATGTTCTGCACAGCAATCTGAGTTAGACAGTTTAAAATTGTCTTTCCGAAATGTTTCTGAAATAAAACAGAAAGCCATGACAGGTTTGCTCATTGGCGAGCACTATCTGGCAGGTCAGGTTTATTACGACAGTGCCTTCTATTATTTGGAGAATAGTTTGAAACTGGCCGAAGAAAACCAATTGGGATACGAGAAGGCCCGCGGATTATTCGACATGGGTATGCTGAACAATAAAATTCAGAACTACCAGACGTCTATTACTTATTATCTGAAATCGGTTGATGCCAGTGAAGAAATTGAGCTGATGGGCCCTGTGGGTTCTGCCTATAACAACATTGGAGCCAATTATTTTTTGTTGGAACAGTATGAGAAAGCCATCGAATATTATGAGATCGCCAAACAAATGGCAGAAGAGGATGGCGACATGTATTCGGTTGGCATCGACTGTATGAACATCGGTGAGGCCTATTATGAGCTCAATCAATTGGATAAGGCAAAGACAGAACTGGAAGGATCCTTGCGAATATTAGATAGTATCGGGTTCAATCCTCCAACCGTTCATTTGTATTATGCGCGAACCATGAAAGCACTGGGTGAGGATGGAATTGCCAAAACAGAAGCTAAAGAAGCGTTGGAATTGGCGCAGAAAGATGACAATCTAATATTGATTTCTGAAGCAGCGGAGTTGTTGTATCACATTTCCGCAGAAGAAAAGAATTTTAAGGAAGCTATTGGATACAATGAGATTCATACTCGATTCAAGGATAGCCTGAATACAGCTCGGGAGATGAACGAGATAGAAAAACTCAAGCTCAATTTTGAACTCGCACAGAAAAAAGAGGAGCTGGCGTATCTGTCGCAAAAGAATCGTTATCAGAATATCATTTATCTGTTGATCGGGGCCGGAGTATTGCTTTTATTGGTCCTTGTATCACGACAGTTCAAAATAGTGAAAATGACCCGCGAGATACACAGTGTGCAAAAACGGCTCATCGGACAGGAACTGGACTCGCGAAACTGGAAAAAACAAAATCCGGAGGCCACGGCCTTTGAAGCGTCTCTACAGCAGGACCTGGAAATTTAGATCACCGGGATGTAATCACATAATTGTTGGGGTCCTTCCAATAACTTTCGAATGACTCTGAGAGTACCGTCCTCGGAAGTGGCAATAGACCACTTTATGAGTGAGATTTCTGAATTAACAATTTCAAGACCGGTAATGCTCCTTGGATGAACACAACTACCGTCGTTGAACAAAGGAATTTCATCGGGCTCCGGAAAACGAGGCCTGTGAGTATGCCCCGTAATGGTCACGATGTTATTGTTCTCATTGATCCACCGTTTACACCGTTTTTCAACCTTGATCAATTCGCGATAGTTTTTGGCGGGACTGGTAGGGTCACTTATTCCAAAAACTTGTAACTGTCTCCAAAGCGCACGAACCATAAATCGGTTGAATTTCCAACCGTGATAATTCATCCAGTCGGCCTGGTGCCCATGAAGCATAAAAATCTCCTGATCGGTGGTTTCATGTGTCAGTACCAACCCTTCGCTAAAGGTGATCCCCGGGAATAAAGGATCCTGTTTGCCTGTGATCTTGTTGAAGTAGGTATACAGATGTTTTTTAACGTAGTTCTCATTTTTGTAAACCATATCATGATTACCCAGCAAACGGTGCAATCGTTTCTCTTTGAAGAATAGCTGCATAAGCTCAAAAACATTCTTATGTGCTTCCAGTATGGACTTAAACTCGGTGTTCTCCCATAGTTCGTCACCGTCACCTAGTTCACAATATGTAAACCCTTCATTATAATAATGTTTTAATGCATGGTAATAGATATTCCGATTATTGGCGAAGTCGTCGGCGAAACTATTGTCACCCCGGTGACAATCACTGAAAACAATGAATTTCGAATCGTCATTAAAAGAAATACGCGGGGCAGTAGTATAAGCTCTGGTAATTCTTTTCCTGGACGACATTCAATTTGTTTTTTTAAAGATACAATTTGAGCAGCGTTCTCCAAATTCGGCATAAAAAAAGCCCCCGGGAGGGATCTTGTCTTATAGGGTCATTTCTTTATTTGAAGGCGTTGTGGCCGGTAATGTCAAGTCCTGTAATCAGTAGGTGGATATCATGAGTCCCCTCATAAGTAATCACACTTTCAAGGTTCATCATGTGCCTCATTATGCTGTATTCACCGGTAATTCCCATTCCTCCCAAAACCTGTCTTGCTTCCCGGGCTATTTTGATAGCCATATCTACGTTATTTCTTTTTGCCATCGAGATTTGAGCCGAACTGGCACGATCCTCATTCTTCAATTGTCCCAATCGAAAGGCCAGCAATTGAGCCTTGGTAATTTCTGTGATCATTTCAGCTAATTTTTTCTGCTGAAGCTGAAAGGCCGCAATCGGTTTTCCAAACTGAATTCGCTCCTTCGCATATCGTAATGCAGTGTCATAACAATCCATAGCTGCTCCTATGGCTCCCCAGGCAATCCCGTAACGTGCGGAATCCAGACACCCTAATGGTGCGCCAAGGCCGGATTTGTTGGGCAATAAGTTTTCTTTTGGGACTTTCACATCCTGAAAAATCAATTCTCCGGTAGCACTAGCCCGAAGGGACCATTTATTATGCGTTTCCGGAGTGCTAAAACCTTCCATTCCTCGCTCCACTACTAGTCCATGTATTCTACCTTCTTCGTTTTTAGCCCAAACCACGGCAACATCACAGAAAGGGGAATTGGAGATCCATAGCTTAGCACCATTCAGAAGATAGTGATCACCCATATCTTTATAATGGGTTACCATTCCTCCAGGATTGCTACCATGGTCAGGTTCTGTAAGTCCAAAGGAACCCATCCACTCTCCGGTGGCCAATTTCGGAAGATATTTTTGTCGTTGTTCTTCAGTCCCGTATTTCCAAATGGGGTACATAACCAAAGAAGATTGTACGGAAGCAGTGGATCGAACTCCACTATCACCGCGTTCTATTTCCTGCATGATGAGTCCGTATGAAATTTGATCCAGACCGGCTCCTCCATATTCCATTGGAATGTATGGGCCAAAAGCTCCAATTTCTGCCAACCCCGGGATTATAGATTTTGGAAATTCAGCTTTCTGGGCAGCGTCTTCAATGATAGGTGAAACATCTCGTTTTACCCAGGCACGGGCTGCATCGCGAATTAACTTATGTTCATCGGTTAAAAGTTCGTCCAGATTATAATAATCAGGTGCTTCAAAAAGATCGGGTTTCATACAATGGATTTTAGCAGTTACAAATGTAAAAATCCCTTTGCGAACGACCTACATTTTCAGATAAAAATCCTTGACTAGCTGGATGTATTCCGGGGTATAATTATGTCTCGAAATTTCAATAGCGATCGATTCTTCCAGTGGAACAGATTGCACAAATGAAAATTCTATCATACTTCGGATTTCTTCGGAATCGAGATTCCCACGAACTCTGCAAATTCTTTTGGCGTACAGTCCGGATTCCGCAGCTAGTTGAATGAGACTGTCTTCTTCTTTCTTCGGAACTATCAATGCAAAAACTCCGGTTTCCGATAGAAGGTGTGCCGCGCAAACGATTAGATGTTGAAAGGGAAGGGCGTCGTTAAACCGAGCCATATCCCGGGTCGGTTCGTCGGATTTATAATTTTCTGAATAGAACGGTGGGTTCGAGACTATAAGATCATAGGGTTCGTCCATTTCAGAAGCAAATTCCTGGATGGAGGCATGGTAACAAAATAAACGGTCTCCCCAGGGAGAGCCTTCGAAATTCTCCTGGCACTGTTCGTAGGCCGCTTCATCAATTTCCACCCCGTCAATAAGAGCAGCATCACTTCGCTGTGCAAGCTGCAGTGCAATGATTCCGGTTCCACTCCCAATATCGAGTATGCTCTTGGGTCGGAAAGATACATCTGTCCAGGCACCAAGCAATACCCCATCTGTACCTACTTTCATGGCGCAGCGGTCCTGTTGAACCGTAAACTGCTTGAATGTAAATGGTTTCGACATTTAAAGATATAGGTCAATGAGCCCTTCCGGCACTTCCAGGTGAATGATCCTTTGTTCCCGATCCAGTTTTTTTATGATTTCGTCAGAAATTGGAATTAAGACTTCTTTCCCGTTGTGATCGATATGAAATAAATGCTGAGCCGTGGCATCGTTCACAGAAGTAATCGGTCCAATTATACCGAAAGTCTTGTCATGAGCGGTATATCCTATAATCTCATGATAGTAGAACTTGTTGCCGCTTAATTCAGGTAATAGATCAAGCGGAAGATACAATTCCGAACCTATTAGAGATTCGGCGTCGGCCTCCGTATCCACTTCTTCAAATTTGACTCGTAAAAGGGAGGATTTATGCAAGACAGCACGCTCCAAAAAAAATGGAATCAAATTTTTGTGTTTCTCCACAAAAACTGATTCCATTCCTATAAACGTTTCAGGTTCGTCTGTATCTAGTTTGATAAGTAACTCCCCTTTAAAACTGTATTTTTTAACGATTTTGCCTACGAAGAAACAATCCTTCTTTTGCATCGCTAAAAAGATTTACTCTTCTTCCTTGGCTGCTTCTTCAGTAGCTTCTTCCGCAGTTTCCTCAGCAACCTCTTCTACAGCTTCGGCAGTCTCTTCCGCAGCTTCAGCCGCTTCTTCAGCTACTGCAGCTGGTGCTTCTTCCGCAGCTTCAACAGCTTCTGCACCTTCTTCTACTGCTTCTGCAACCGCTTCTTCTTCAACCGCTGCAGCTGCTCGTGCCTCGTTCACTGCTTTTTCAGCTTCTAAAGCTTCCGCTTTTGCTTTTGCCTTTGCATCAGCAAGTTTGGTTCTCTTGTTTTCAACAGCTTTCGCCTTTTCTTCGATCCAGTCGTTGAATTTCTTTTCGGCTTGCTCTTCGGTTAATGCTCCTTTGCGAACCCCTTCTGCAAGGTGTTTCTTAAGCATGGCCCCTTTGTAAGACAGTATGGCTCTCGCCGTATCGGTAGGTTGTGCACCATTTTGTAACCATTGTACCGCCCCATCTAGGTTGAGGTTGATTTCGGCTGGATTTACATTTGGATTGTAGGTTCCTAATTTTTCAAGGTATTTACCGTCTCTTTTTGCGCGGCTGTCCGCAGCAACGATCCAATAAAATGGTTTTCCTTTTTTACCGTGTCTTTGTAGTCTAATTTTTACAGGCATACTAATTAATTTTTGAGGTACCCGACCTCGGTTATAATTTCTTTGAGGGCGCAAAGATACTATAAAATTGATTCAAAATGAGGTAGATTAAACTTTTATTTTATATTTGTTACAACCTATTTACGCAATAATACCATGAAAAGAATAGTATTAGCCCTATTCGTAGCTGTAATTGCCTTCTCAAGCTGCGAGAATTTGGAAGACAATAGTCCCGCTATGCAGGGAATGATTGACAGCCTGTTCTTTAAGGCCAATGAAGTATTGGCGGTAAAGAATGAAGATGGGTCATACACCATGCAAGGGATTAATCAGAATGAGGTCCTTACTCTGCAAATTGACCGGGCTCAACTTGGGACCTATCAATTAGGTCCGGGAAGTGCCAGTTTTGCTACTTATGTGGATGCCAATGAAAACGTTTATACTACCTCTCCCAACGGAAGTGGTGTAATAGAACTCACAGATCGTTGTATTTCCTGTGGATGGTTAACAGGAACCTTTCAATTCTCGGCCATCTTAGAAGGAATAGACACCATTACAGTGAACCGCGGATTCTTTTTTGAAGCGAACTTTCTACAAGGTGGTTTGTTCCAGGATGAATCTCAACTCAACGATGGTACTTTGATCGCCAAATTAAACGGTGAAGTATTCGAAGCAAATACGGTGATCGCAAATGATAATGGAGCCGTTATTAGTGTCGAAGGAGCCATAGACAATAAAATCATTACCATATCTGTACCCTCAGACGCTGTCCCCGGTAACTATGGAATCGGAATCCCCGGTTTTGATGCCTCTTTCACTACTTCGGACGGTGTAGAGCCGGCTACAGGTGGATTGATCTCTGTTAACTTCAATAATACAGGCACCCGAAAGTTGCGGGTATTCTTCAGATTTGAAACGGAAAACAATTCGATCACGGAAGGGGATCTGTTCGTAGATTATTAAACATCGACATACAATATTATGACCGGGCTTTTATGCCCGGTTTTTTTGTTTATAAGTGTGTCCCATTGTGTACAACTTTTACTTTCGAATGAGCACGTGATTCTCTATTTTTACTTCGGAAATCTTCCTAGCAATTTTTCCCTCTTTGTCGTACACCAGCAACTTATTTAGTCGATGTATTTAATCTTTGATACCGAAACCACCGGTTTACCAAAACGTTATGATGCTCCGGTAACCGATACCGATAACTGGCCACGCTGTATTCAGATCGCATGGCAGTTGCATGACGAAAATGGGGCTCTGTTAGAACATGAAGATTACCTGGTACAACCCGAAGGTTTTGATATTCCTTATGATAGTGAACGAATTCATGGTATTTCGACCGCGTTAGCCACACAGGAAGGAATCTCGCTCAAGGAGGTATCGGAAAAGTTTGCCAGGGTATTGGGTAAGGCCAAATTTGTGGTGGGCCAGAATGTAGGTTTCGATGTAAATATTATGGGGTGTGAGTTCTACCGGTTGGGGATGGAAACGCCTTTGGCAAAACTTCCGGTTCTGGATACCTGTACCGAAACTACTGCGCAATTATGTCAGATCCCAGGGGGTAGAGGAGGTAAATTTAAATTACCCACCCTTACGGAACTTCACCAGTTCTTATTCGACCAGCCTTTTGCCGAAGCGCACAACGCCACCGCAGACGTAGAAGCAACAACTCGTTGTTTTTTAGAATTGGTTCGTCGTAATATTTTTACTGAAGAAGAACTAGATGTTCAGCCGGATTACTTCCAGCGGTTTTCAGAAGCCAACCCGAAAACTATTGAGTTGATCGGGCTTAAGCATATCAATCTCAAAAAGGCTTCGGATGCAATACGAGCCACTATGGCTCCCCAAACGGAAACCTCCGAAATTAGTTCCGAAGAGATCGACGAGAATGTTGAAGTCCTCAAGGGAGTTGCATTCTCACATTTACATAATCATTCCCAGTTTTCTATTTTACAATCCACCTCGTCGACTCGTGACCTAGTGCAGGCCGCTATTGATGCTGAAATGCCTGCTGTGGCACTCACCGACAGTGGCAATATGATGGGAGCTTTCCACTTTACCAAAGCGGTGAATGACTATAATAAATCACTTTCCGAGGAAGAGAAACATAAGGAACTAAAGGCCATCGTGGGCTGTGAGTTTTTTGTTTGCGATGATCATACGGATAAAACTCAAAAGGACAACGGGTATCAAATTGTGATGTTGGCCAAAAACAAGAACGGATACCATAATTTGGCCAAAATGGCGAGTATCGCCTATACCGCAGGGTTCTATTATGTTCCCAGGATCGATCGTAAGGTGATAGAAACCTACAAAGAAGATATCATCGTGCTTACTGGAAGTATTTATGGAGAAGTTCCCAGTAAGGTCTTGAACATTGGTGAAAAGCAGGCAGAAGAAGCACTAATTTGGTGGAAGGAACAGTTTGGAGATGATTTGTACATTGAGATCATGCGGCATAACCAGGAGGACGAACGCAGGGTGAACACTGTTTTGGTCGATTTCGCCCGGAAGCATGACATAAAACTGGTGGCTTGCAATAATACCTATTACATAAAGAAGGATGACGCCAATGCGCATGACATTCTGTTATGTGTGAAAGACGGTGAGAAACAGGCGACACCTATTGGCAGGGGACGAGGATATCGATATGGTTTGCCGAACCAGGAATATTACTTTAAATCTCAGGAGGAGATGAAGTCCTTGTTCAGGGATCTGCCGGAAGCCATTCAATCCATTTCAGAGATTGTAGACAAGATCCAGCCTTTTTCCCTGGCGCGTGAAGTACTCCTTCCAAACTTTGGCATTCCAAAAGAATTCCTGCATGCTGAAGACGCCGATGGAGGCAAAAGAGGTGAGAACGCATACTTGCGTCATCTTACCTACGAAGGAGCCAAGAAACGTTACCCGGATATTTCCGAAGAGATCAAGGAACGGCTCGATTTTGAGCTGGAAGTTATCGCCAATACGGGTTATCCCGGTTATTTCCTTATCGTACAGGATTTCATAGCGGAAGCAAGAAAAATGGGAGTTTCCGTAGGTCCCGGAAGAGGATCGGCGGCGGGAAGTGCCGTGGCCTATTGCCTCGGGATCACGAATATCGATCCTATCGAATACGACCTTCTTTTTGAGCGTTTCCTGAATCCGGATCGAATCAGCATGCCGGATATCGACATCGACTTTGACGATGAAGGACGAAGCAAGGTGATGGACTATGTGATCGAAAAATACGGAGCCAACCAGGTAGCGCAGATCATCACCTACGGAACTATGGCGGCCAAATCCTCTATTCGGGATACGGCCAGGGTGTTGGACCTTCCTTTAAATGATGCCGACCGTATTGCCAAGCTGATTCCGAATATGACCAAGCTGAATAAGATATTTGGTTATGACGACAAGGAATTGCGAAGTAAGTTCCGAAGTGACGAACTGCCTAAGGTGAATGAACTTTTAAACCTTTCAGAAGGGGAAGATCTGGAGGCTCAGACGATCAATCAGGCGAGAGTATTGGAAGGATCGGTACGAAATACGGGAATCCATGCCTGTGGGGTGATCATCACTCCAGATGATATCACCAATTTCGTTCCGATTGCCACGGCCAAGGATTCGGATTTATATGTGACTCAGTTCGACAACTCGGTGGTGGAAAGTGCGGGATTGCTAAAAATGGATTTCCTGGGGTTAAAGACCTTAACGCTGATCAAGGACACGGTAAAGATCGTAAAGCACAAGCACGGGGTGGAACTGGATCCTGATAATTTCCCATTGGACGATGAGAAGACATATGAACTCTTCCAACGTGGTGAAACCGTTGGGATTTTCCAGTATGAAAGTGCCGGGATGCAAAAACACATGAAAGACCTGAAACCTACGGTCTTTGCAGATCTTATCGCCATGAACGCCTTATATCGCCCCGGGCCCATGGAATACATCCCGAGTTTTATCCGAAGAAAGCATGGTGACGAGGAGATTGCGTACGATCTACCGGCGATGGAGGAATATTTGAATGAAACCTATGGAATCACGGTCTACCAGGAGCAGGTGATGTTGTTGTCTCAAAAACTGGCCGATTTTACTAAGGGTGAAGCCGATGTACTACGGAAGGCCATGGGTAAGAAACAGAAAGCCGTCCTGGATAAAATGAAGCCTCAATTCATCCAACAGGCTGAGGCGAAGGGTCATGATGCTGAGGTGCTGGAGAAAATATGGAAGGATTGGGAAGCCTTTGCGAGTTATGCGTTTAACAAATCGCATTCTACCTGCTATGCATGGATCGCTTATCAAACGGCATACCTCAAGGCACATTATCCGGCCGAATACATGGCCGCAGTGCTTTCGAATAATATGAGCGATATCAAGCAGGTTACCTTCTTTATGGAAGAATGTAAGCGAATGGGACTGGAAGTTTTGGGACCTGATGTGAATGAATCCTTTTATAAGTTTACTGTAAACGACCGCGGGGCCATCCGTTTTGGAATGGGTGCCATCAAAGGTGTGGGCGGAAATGCTGTGGCCACTATTGTGGAACATCGAAAAGACGGCACCTATAAATCTATTTTTGATTTAGCCAAGCGAATTGATCTGAGAGCGGCCAATAAGAAAGCTTTTGAGAATCTTGTGTTAGCGGGCGGATTTGACAGCTTTGATACCCATCGCGCACAATATATGCATGCCGATGGGGATGGAGTGATGTTCTTCGAAAAGGTCTTGCGTTATGCTGCCAAGTACCAGGAGACTCAGAATTCCTCCCAGGTGAGTTTGTTTGGAGATTCCAGTGAAGTACAGATTCCCGAGCCAGAAGTTCCTCCCTGCGAAGAATGGGGAACGATGAAAAAGTTAAAGCAGGAGAAAGAAGTGGTGGGAATCTATATTTCGGGGCATCCACTGGACGATTTTAAAACAGAAATGGAGAATTTCTGTAATGTAAAGGTGTCCGATTTCAATGAAATGGAACGATTCGTTAACCGGGAGGTGTGCTTTGGAGGTGTGGTGAGTGAGGTGCAGCATCGGGAGAGTAAGGCCGGAAAAGGTTGGGCCATTTTCACTGTGGAGGACTATGATGACAGTTTCGAGTTCAAGATCTTCGGTGAGGAGTACCTGAAGTTCCGTCATTTCCTGATCCCGAATTCTTTTGTGTACGTGAGAGCATTTATCAAAGAAGGTTGGGTGAATCGGGAGACCGGCAAAAAGGGAGATCCGCGGATGCAGTACAATAATTTCCAGTTGTTGCATGACGTGATGGGGAGCCAGGCGAAGAAACTCACGATACAAATGCAGATTGGCGACTTACAGGAGAAACGGATCAAAATATTAAAGGATCTTTTCAAATCTCATAAAGGGGATGCGCAATTGCATTTTACCATGTATGATATGGATGAGAAGGTAAAGCTGAACATGCCCAGTCGAAAAACCAAAGTGGCTATTAGTAAGGAGCTGTTGAATGAGTTGAAGGAACATGAGGTAGTTTACAAATTGAATTAACGGTGTGTCATTCAGAGCGCCCGCCAGAACGAAGTCTTTCGGGCTGGAAGCGAAGAATCTTTTGTCACTTCGAGTGTTTTGCGAAGCAAAATGTAACGAGAAGTGGGCCAGCGGTTGCAGCGGCATCCTTTTTGTTTCTTCGGTGTCACCGTTGAAGGGTTTGATACACAACAAAAAGATATAGCGGAAGACGCGGTACTCTAAAGCTTTAGCGAAAGAGTAGGCCCCATAATAAAAACCAATGGTTCTATTGCCTCAACTAATGAAAGGCTTGTAAGTTTTGGTATAAAAATTGACTACTTTTGCGTAACCTATAAAAAATAAAATAATGGCTTTAGAAATAACAGACGCAACATTTGAAGAAACTGTATTGAATAGTGACAAACCTGTAATGGTAGACTTTTGGGCTGCCTGGTGTGGACCTTGTCGAATGGTAGGACCTATCATCGATGAAATCAGTAATGACTATGATGGTAAGGCGGTAGTTGGTAAGGTAGATGTAGATGCCAACCAGGAGTTTGCTGCTAAATACGGTGTTCGAAATATTCCTACGGTGTTAGTGTTTAACAACGGAGAGTTGGTAGGCCGACAAGTAGGTGTAGCCCCTAAGAATGTATATGCAGAAGCATTGGATTCGTTATTGAACTAGGAATAGTTCAGGATTTCATATATCGAAGTTAAAATTAAGTGATAAGAGGCTCTCATTTGGGAGCCTTTTCTTATTTTAGAGAACTATGGAGCGACGCGGAGATATGGCCTCCATTATAACAACTTTAAAGACCTCTCGACTCCGCTCGAGGTGACACAATGATAAATTATGGAAAGAATAAATAAAGTTCAGGATCAAATTGACAATCGGTTGTTGGAAGACCGCAAAGTGTTCTTATGGGGGATGGTGGATGATGAGAGTGCCAAGCATGTGGTGGACCGTTTGCTCTATTTGGATTCGCTGAACAATAAAGAGATCAAATTATATATCAACAGCCCGGGAGGGTATGTGACCAGCGGATTCTCCATGTACGATACGATCAAGGAAATCAAAAGTCCGGTGTCCACAATCTGCACCGGTTTGGCGGCTTCGATGGGAAGTATATTATTGTCGGCGGGCGAAAAAGGCCGCCGATTTATCCAACCGCATGCCAGGGTGATGATCCATCAGCCGAGTGGTGGAGCCAGAGGCCCTGCCAGTGATATTGAAATTTCGGCCCAGGAGATTATAAAGACCAAGGAATTGAGCGCAAAGATCTTGGCAGACAATTGTGGCCAGGATTTTGAGAAGGTAATGAAGGATTTCAACAGGGACCACTGGATGGACGCTGAGGAGAGTGTGGAGTACGGGATTGTGGATGGAGTTGCGGAGTAGTGAATAGTGAATAGTGAATAGTGAGTGGTGAATAGTGAGAAGTGAGGTATAAAATGTAGAATGGATGAATCATAAGGAGATGGATGTCTGGCAAAAAAGCATGTTGCTAGCGGAGAAGATTTATGAAATAAGTTCTCAGTTTCCTAAAGAAGAATTATATGGATTGACTAGTCAGATTCGGAGAGCTGCTGTTTCAGTGCCATCAAACATTGCGGAGGGAGCGGCTAGAAAAAGTGATAAGGAGTTCTTGCAATTCATTACTATTTCTCTTGGATCTTTATCTGAAATCGAAACACAATACATCCTAGCAACACGACTTGGGTATTTAGAAAGTGATATTGAAATTGATGAATTAATTATTGATGTCAAGAAATTGATCTTAGGGACCAGAAATTATCTTAATAGAAAAATCTAAATCGATTTACTTCTCACGACTCACAAATCACCGTTGAAGTGACATGACAAACATAGAGAAACAAATAAATGAGATATCTGGGTTTAAGAACCTGGAGCTACTTGCCACTCAGGTGGTGGAGGGATTTATTTCCGGGTTGCATAAGAGTCCGTTTCATGGTTTTTCTGCGGAATTTGCCGAGCATAAAATCTACAACACCGGCGAAAGTACGAAGCATATCGACTGGAAGCTTTTCGCAAAAACGGATAAGTTATATACCAAGCGATATGAAGAGGAGACGAATTTGCGTTGTCACCTGATTATTGATAACAGTAGTTCCATGCATTATCCGAAGGTGAAAGAATTTAAGATCGATTCCCTGAATAAGATCGGGTTTGCGGCATTAGCCAGTGCGGCCATAATGAATTTATTGAAGCGACAGCGAGACGCTATTGGAATGAGTATTTACAGTGATCATTATGAGTTTTATTCCAATGAAAAAGGAAGCGAGCGTCATCACCAGATGTTATTGGGAGAACTTAATAATGCAATATCACGATCAAGGAAGGATATTACTACAAAAACCTTTACTCATCTTCACCTGATTGCGGAGAAATTAAAGCGTAGATCACTGGTTTTTTTGTTTACTGATATGTTTCAAAGCGATGCGGAGGAGGAACAATTGTTCCAGGCCTTGCAGCATCTGAAATACAATAAGCATGAGGTGGTGTTGTTCCATACGTATGACAAGTCGAAGGAGCTGGAATTTGATTTTAGTAATCGGCCGAAACGATTTGTGGATGTTGAAACGGGGGAGCATGTGAATCTCTATGCCGACAATATTAAAGAGAATTACGAGAAGGCAGTAGGAGAGTATTTTTCCGCTTTGGAACTGAAGTGTGGGCAGTATCGGATTAAGTATGTACGTGCCGATATCAATGAAGGGTTCAATAAGATTCTAACCACCTATTTGGTGGAGCGGTCAAAGTTTGGATAAATACAGCTTTGTATCGAGCAATTTGGTTGCTTTGAACTTTGGACTTCCGTCTTCTGTCTTTTTACAAAAAATAGTTTGTGAACACTAAAAATCGTTTTATATTTGCACCCGCTGATTAAGCAATTTCAATAATATCAACTGTTGTTGGTTCCTTTCGAGGTTTGAAAATTGGTCTGGTAGTTCAGTTGGTTAGAATACCTGCCTGTCACGCAGGGGGTCGCGAGTTCGAGTCTCGTCCAGACCGCAACTAAAATGTTGTGTTGCGATGCAGAAATGCATCGAGTGGTTTAGAAATAGACCAATGAGAAGCTTTACCTTAACTGGTGAGGCTTTTTTTGCTTTAAGGCAATCACGTTTATTGGAATCCTAAATCTAGCCTGTCCAGAGCGAAGACGAGGGAGGCTTTTTTGATTGGGGCGGCTTCTTTTAGTTTTCTTAGAAAATTAATACGATATTTTAATTAATTTGAATTGTTGCACAGTATTGTTCATGTAAACATTGGCAATATAAATTCCATTGGATAAATTAAGATCACTAAAGTCAACATTATTGATCCCGGAGATATCTTTGGATATAAGAAGTCTTCCATTCATATCATATAGTTCCAGTTGCGCCTTATCAATTACTTCTCCGCTAAGGAAGATATCGTCCTTAAATGGATTAGGATATAGTTTCAGGTGGTGTTCATCAGGATGATCTTCATTGTTGAGCAAGACGGTATTGTTATAGAGAATGACAACATCTGCCGCTTCATCTATCATTGTAATGTCCATAGCTCCGTCATTATTCCTGTCGTGTATCACTGCACAAGCACTCATATCAGCGGAAGGATAAACCCTTGCATTGATAAACTGGCCTGTACCGTCGTTTTCCATCAAAGTATAATCACCGCCAAGTACATTACTTGAAATAAAATCAAGGTCTCCATCCCCGTCAATATCTCCAAGGTCCACGGCAACTGTAAAATTATTTGTGGGATAATGTCTGTCAAATTCTAATCCGCCAGAGCCATCTGAAAAGACTACGGAAACGTCATTGGTAAACCGATTTGCCGTAATAGCATCTGCATATCCATCGCCATTGATATCTCCGATAGCTATCATCCATGGCCCATCACCAACGGCAGCACTGGAAGTCACGGTCATATTCCCTGTTCCATCATTTAACAGACTCACCACACGGCTATCATCATAGGTGGCTACCAGCAAATCAGTATATCCATCGGCATTAAGGTCGGTTGCAGCAATCGATGTCTCTCCCTGAAAACCGCTATCAAAATCTATTGCTGGCTCAAAAAAACCGCTTCCATCATTTAATAAAATGGACATGTTGCTGTCCACACGGTTAGCGGTAACGATGTCATCCCAGCCATCTCCATTGAGATCTGCAACTGCAATCCCTCTAACCCCTTCAGATACCGGGTAATTCAATTGTGTGCTGAAAAAAGACACCGGATCACCCACTTGTATATTCACATTGTTCGAATATGTGCTACCAATAGCCATATCGATGAGACCATCTCGATTGAAATCAGCTCCTTCGTTGGTGCTAGGGCCAAGCCCCGGAGGCATCTCGATTATAACGAACGGTTCGTAGCCAACAGATCCATCACTAATCATCACCCTGATATCATCAGAATCCTCGGTGATGACCACAAGATCTGAAAATTCATCATTATTGACGTCACCGGCATAAGCCCCGTAACATGTTATTGGACCTTCTCCTTGCAGTCTCATATTGATCTGTCCACCATATTCAAGGTCTAAAGATGCTGGCAAGGCTTTAGTCCAAAACTCAAAGCTATATCCATTAATTAGTTGCGTACCACTTGAGCTGAGAATTTCATTGGACAATCGCACCGAAACCCATTCTCCATAGAATAGGGGGCGTTGAGGTAAAAATTTAACAGTATTGGTGCTCGCCTCAAGGGTGAAACTTCCATCCATAGGTCCTGACCATTTTCCAAAAACACGGAAAGTCCCAGCATTTATGGTCGTCATGTCAGGGGTCTGATTAAATCTAGTTACAATTTCACCGGTTGGAGTGGCCGTCATAGATTGTGCTTCAGGAAATGTCTCAGTTACCTGCAATCCTTGAGCTAAGAATTGCTGTAGAAGAAAATTGAAAAATAAGAAGGTAAGTATGTTCCTCATGCCATCGATCCATTGTTTGCCTTTTTAAAGATAGTTAATTTACTGTGCTTTAAAATGGAATAATTATATAATATGTTGTGTTGTTCTCCCGCTCATAAATCTACGGAGAATGTGGTTTAGAAATAGACCCATGAGAAGTTTTCCTTAAAAATGTTGAGGCATTTTGTTTCTAAAATATCTAAATCCTAAAATCGCTCCAATGCCTGAGTCGGGCGTAAACGCTTGGGACCGATCTTCAACGTAAGCTCATACTGCTCCTTTGCTTCCTTTATTTTACCCTGTTCCATCAGCCAGTCGGCGTAGAGTTCGCGCACGGGTTTTTGGATGTGTGGTGGTCCGTAGCTATAGCTCATCGACTCGAAAAGTTCGATCGATTTCTGTAATTGTTGTTCGGAGAGTTCTATATCACCGTCCAGCCAGGCCACTAAGGCGGTTAGTTGTTCTTTGCGCACTTCTGCTTCCTGGATATCCATTTCACTGGCGTCGGCCCTGGAGACATTGGCACACATTTTTGTGCTTCCGGATTTCACCACAAAGTTTTCACGGTTGATATCGTTCTCAATAACTGCGATTGCATCTTTAACGCCTTGCTTATTTTCATCCTTAAATGCTTTCATCCCGTTCAGGAAATAATACATCGATCGTACCGATATGTTGAGGTCGGCGGTTTCCACTTCGATATCAGCTATTTCGGAATCCCAGTCGTTGGTCTCGACGAGGTAAGTACCTTTTAAAAAGACCATGTGGGCTCGGGTTCTTGGTGCAGCAGATTCCTTCATAAACTCTTGCATTTCCCAAACCATTTCCGCAGCTTTCACAGTATTTCCTTGCTGGAGGTAACCGTATTGCAACCAGTGAAAGGCATGGTATCCCCGGGCATTGCCATCAAGACCTTTGCGCTCCATCCGCTTCAGACTAGCTTCGTAGGAGGCGATGTTTGAAGATACAACTTCATTCCACATACCCATGGCCACATAAATATGGGATGGCATGTGCAAAGCGTGACTGGCATCGGGAGCCACAACTGCATAGGCATCGGCAGCATCCAGGGCCAGGGTGGCATGTTTGGGATCGTCATAGGAATGGATGAGATAATGCAGGGCTCCCGGATGATTAGGATTCTCTTCAATAATTCCTTTGGCGATGATTGCTCCCTGCTCGTAAACGGCCTCATCCCGTCCTTCCGAAACCGATCCCAGCAGCGATAAAGCATAAAATGCAGCTACTTCGTGATTATCGGGATATTTCTGATATAAGGACTCCATAAATTCTGCGTAATTCTTATCGCGTTCCAATTTGTCGATCTTGGGTGCATACAGTACTTTCAAAGCTTCGATGAAATCGACTTCTAACTCACTGCATTTGGATGTATAGTCCAAGTCCTCCAATTTTTCCAAAACAGGTTCGGCCTCTTCGTAATCCTGTTCGCTCCACAGTCCATGGTTATAGGTCATAGCTTCTCCCCAATAGGCCATTGCCATGTCAGGGTCTGCTTTTTGTGCCTCCTTAAAAGCCTCGCGGGCGTCCTTGTATTCAAAGGAATGTAATAGCAGCAATCCCTTTTCGAAATGAGCAGCAGCAGCAGGTTTACCGGTAACTTCCAGAGAAACCATTCCCAGGAAGGCAGGTTCCGGACTTTTGTTTTTGCAAGACCATACCCATAGAATAACGAAGAATAATAGTACGAATTTTTTCATCTGAAATAGCTGAGTTTGAACAGTGGACTATTGATAGTAAGCAAGATACGGAAAATAAGTAATCTGCTATGGAGACTTGATTGATTGGATAGGCCTTATTTTTTCAGCTATTGTTGTTCATCTAATCTATTTCGACGTCACAGTTAGGAATTTCGTAGCTTTAGAGAATCACGCACAAACTGTTAATTATGAGAACTATAAATTTTGGAATTAGAATTACAATGGTACTTCTTTTAGTACTGACTTTAGCTACAACAGGGTCCTGTAAAGAGGAACCCAAAAAGAAAGATACTCCTACCAAAACTTCGACCTCTGTGACTCCGGGACCAGCGAATAACAAGACTTCGGAAACCAAAGGAGAAATAGCATTAAATCCGGCACATGGTCAACCGGGGCATCGGTGTGATATACCGGTGGGAGCTCCTTTAAATTCTGTGCCGGCGACCACAACCAATAATGCTGAAAGTGGCTCTCCCGTAATCAATTCCGGGGAGGTAAAACTTAATCCGGCTCATGGTCAGCCGGGACATCGTTGCGATATTAAAGTAGGAGATCCGCTTTAGATTTCTGCTAATTGTTTCATATTATCATCCTAAATTACTTATTCATGAATTCTGAATCACATTCCCTTGACCGTAGAAAATTTATCAAACAAGCCTCTTTAGCGACCGTTGCTTCAGCCGGGCTAATGTCCTTTACGAGCAACCCGGGTCCAGTTTCAACCGGGCTCAACGATATAAACATTGTTGGACCCAAGGAAGGATTCAGTCCTCATATCGGTACGCTGGTTTCTATGATGAACTGGATGCGCTTTGTGATTCTTCGACCGGTGAACGGAATGAGCATTAAGGATTTGGATTACCTGGTGGATGATAATGCGAATAGCATAGGGGCCATGCTTTGGCATTTGGCATCTACCGAGCGTTTCTACCAGATTCACTCTTTCGAAGGTCGTCGCTGGGGAGATTGGGATCAAAAGGACAAGGACGACTGGAGTGTAGCTTCAGCCTTAGGACAACCGGCGCGAGAAACCATCAAAGGAAATCCGTTGGAATTCTACCTGGAAAAATTGGAAACGGTACGCGCGCATACTTTGAAAGAATTTGCCAAGCGTGATGATGATTGGTTGATGGAAGTTGATGAGGAATGGGGATGGGGCCCCACCAATAACTATTGCAAATGGTTTCATGTATGTGAACATGAATCCAACCATAATGGTCAGTTTAAGTTCATCAAAAGTCGGATTCCTTCTTAATAAAATGAACGATTTCTTATATTAAACAAAGCTCCCGATAATTCGGGAGCTTTATCAATTGGTCATACGAATATAATGATTTAGTTTTCCATGCTTGGTTGTTTGGAAAGTTCAGCAACATAGGTATACAAGTAGTCACCATGCTCTCCGGTAAAGTATTTGTTATAGCTGTCGAAAAATGACTTCCTTGCTTCTTCATCCGGCCATTTGGCATTGATGGCTTCACTATTGCCTGCGTTCATGTCGTTAAGATCATCCAGCGATTCTAAATAGAAAGCTTCGACAAAATCAGTGCGATCCGAACCCCATCCGTGTACGTTGGGATAGTAGGCTTTCACTTTATCGTTGTTATCCACTGATACTTCCAACCATTCTTTATGCAGTTTAGTAAACTCCTCATTGCTACCGTCGTCCGGGTAGGCCATTTTGCTGATACGAACATAAGTCACCATGTTTTCTGTAGGAGTAGTAGTCATCATTTTCGCTCCAGCGATGGGAACATAGATCTCGTCTGAATGGAAGTCCATATAGAATGATTGCCTGTTTTTTAGGAAGGCTTCTCGTTCTTCCTTATCCGGCCATGCTTCTTTTTCCAATTCTCCATTTCTGTCTTGTGCCTTTTCGATATCGGCCCATGAAGCATACGTCTGGACATATTTGGATTCATTACTGGTTTCTGTATACAAATGCATGTAAAAAGAGGCCGCAAGAATGTACTCGTTTTTTTGGGTTACTTTTTCGAGGTATTCTTTTTCAATGGCCATCCAGTCGTTGTTGTCGGTGGATTCACGATTCAGGTCCCAGTGTAAGGTGGTCACTGTGATGTAAGCGGGCCGCTGATTTTCGTCTTGCGCCATTGCCGGAGTTTGGAGAACCAGCAAGAAACAGAGTGCAGAAAGCACGAATAGAAATTTGGTTTTCATAATGATATATTTATGGTTAGTAATCGGAATTTAGTGCCTACTAAGCATAAGTACTCGGCTTCATGAAATCGTCTTTCTGCTTGAATTAGAAGTTAAAGGAGAAGTGGGAAGTGCTATTAAAGATACTAAAATTTTCATAAATAACACAAAATCAGTATATTAGACTAACAACTAATCATGCGCCGGCACCTTACATTATTCCTTGTGGTGCTGAGTGTACTGTCCCTAACCGCTCAGCAGGACAAACATCGAGTTAAAACATATTTAGCTAGAGTAACCCTTATGGATAAAACAATCCAGAAAGGCATATTGTATCGGGCCGATGCCGAAGGAGTTCATCTTTCCAAAACCAAGGAATTCATCAATCCGGACATACAAACCATTCCTTTCAATCAAATTACTTCGATTAAAGTAAGACGCAAAGGAAGCGGCTGGATAGGTGCAGGAATAGGATTTGGAGCTGGAATAATATCTTCAGTAGCTTTTACGGAGGCTCATACAGATGGAGCATTCAACGGTTTCACTTTGCTAGTTTCGGCATTCATTGCATTGATGGTGGCACCTATCGGCGCATTGATAGGTGCGGCCATAGCTGGTGGAGGAAAAAACTATACCATTTATACCAGCGCGAAACTATATAACGAGCATTTACCTAAGCTGCAGCAATATTCCATTGTTTTTGAGGAATAGCGCCGCCTACGGAGATTGGGGATGACATAAGTAACTCAAATTCCACCCCTCTCTCGAAAAGAACATCGATTCAAGCCATAGCAGAAGTATAACCTTAAACTATTGAATCATGATTTTCAAACGACTCAGCCCATTCTTCCTACTTGTATTTTTATCGGTATCTCTCATTGCACAAACCCAGATAGGGGATGATATTCACGGGGATACAATCGATGAAAGAAGCGGTCTGTCTGTAGATATTAATTCCAACGGAACCGTGGTGGCAATAGGATCCCATTGGTATGATAATGCCCGGGGACGTATGCGTATTTTTGAATTTTCCGGAGGAGATTGGGTTCAACGTGGACAACATTTGCTGGGTTCAAACGAATTAGATTTTTGCGGTAATGTTTCAATTAACAATAGTGGAGAATACGTAGCACTGGGTTCTGGTAGTTTCGATAATGCCCGGGGTCAAGTAAGAGTTTACCAGTTTGATGGTGCGTCCTGGAATCAATTAGGGAATGATATTCTGGGTGAGGCAGAAGGTGATACGAGTGGTGTTAATATAGACTTGAGTGATACGGGAGACATTATAGCCATTGGAGCAACCGGCAATGATAGCGGAGCCACCGGGGCAGGGCATGTGAGAGTTTTCGAGTTTAGTGGTGGTGACTGGAACCAGTTGGGAAGTGATATTGATGGCGAATCGGCTGCGGATGCACTTGGAGTTTCGGTTTCGTTCAATGACGATGCTACTATTCTTGCCATCGGTGTGCAGGGATATGAAAATGAAGGCCAGGTTAAGGTCTATCAGTTTGATGGAGGGGATTGGACTCAAATGGGACCTTCCATAAATGGAACTGAACCGGATACTTCACAAAGCGTTGTATCACTTAATGGATCAGGAAATATAGTAGCTATTGGTACACCAAACTCGCATGGCGGAATTGGTGATGCCGGCAAGGTGGAAGTATTTGAATTTAACGGAACCGATTGGATCCAACGTGGAAATACGATTACCGGCGAAAACGTTGGTGATCGTATTGGCGGTTATGATCATTTAGCTATCGATGATGAAGGTTCATTTCTGGCGATTGGTTCACCGTTTAACAGTAATGGGGGTACCGAAGCAGGAACGGTTTGGTTCTATAAATATGATGGAAGTGGTTGGATCCAAGTTGGAAATGAAATAACCGGTGATTTTCCTCAAGATAGTGCGGCCATTTTATCATTGAGCGATTGGGGAGGTGAAATAGCAATTGGCAGCGGTTTGAACGATGAAAATGGAACAGACACCGGCCATGTTCGGGTATTCGATATCTCCGATCTTTTAGGTATTAATTCGATTGACAGCCTGTCCCGACTTGTAATCTATCCGAACCCCGCAACGGACGTACTGTTTGTAGAGGGAATCTCCACAGAATATCAAGTTGAGATGTATGACGTATATGGACGTAAAGTGATGTCCGGATCAAATCTGGATAGAATCGATATACAATCGTTTCAGTCGGGAATGTACTTGCTTTCTGTATCGAACCAAACTGAAACCGAAATTCGCAGAGTGGTTAAAAACTGACGAGAGTTGTATATGTGTTCATCGATCAGTTTTGTGTTAAGGCTTTGACGTGAGCATACACCTGGACCCCGTTGATCACGGTTTCCACCTCCTCGTCCATCATTTTCAATCCTTTCACCGAGTTTACTTTTCCATCGGGTGAGACCGCAACAATGTTATATAGGATAGGTTGTGGTCTTATGGCTCTAACATGTATGATATTTCCTGTTCTGCTAAATCCCTTCACATCGATAGATTCTCCGTCCGGGTCGATCGCTTTAACGTCATAAATGGTTCCATCCTGACCGATGGCCTTTACAGGATACAACTTATCGTTCTTTTTTACGATCAGTTTAACGGGTAATCGGAGTCCGTTCACTAAGGCTTTTACGTTTAGCACGCTCGTATCATCCGAATCCTGGATGGCCTTAATATCATGGATATTACCGTCTTTGTCGATGGCCTTCACTTTTAATAAACCCCAGGTCGGACTATACGCTTTTACGTTCCAGTAGATCTCGGCAGGAACTTCGGTTTCCGGTTTGTTGAGTTTTTCGCGTTCTTTATCGAGGACCTGTGCAAACGTGGCGGAAGTTAAAATTGTGAAAGTAAATAGGAAGAATACGGTTTTGAGTTTTTTGGCTGAAATATTCATATATCAAGATTTATCTAACGAATCTAGACAAGGAAACCGATATAGAATATGAGGAAAGTCAGTTAACCGAAGCTGGTGCTTCAGCAATGACTAAAAGCGCGAATATTTCCGAAGAAAATCAATTAAAACCCTGTAGGAACTGCCACTGAACCTGTTGGTGAATCGCTCATGTCCACCGTGATGTCGGTATGCGTTTTTGCAATAAATCCTTTGCGATAGATCATCACGTTGAGCCACATATCGATCTCTGTGTCGATATAGTCGCTGTGGCTGCTGGAATACTTTTGCCAGGTAGAGTTATTGATGAAAGCTCTCAGGAACCAGGTCCCTGTGGAGGAGTTCGGATAAGCGTAAATCTGATAACCTTCAATATTTAAAGCATCGATAGAACTATGCGGCATAATACTTCCCGTACGACCGGCTCCAGCAATTCCGCAGGAATAACCCTGAATACTCACTAGGTAATCGGAGGTAGAGATTTTGGTGTCATAATCCACCAGGCCATCCGCAGAGAGATTTTTAAAGGCAAACTCAACATAATTGATAGGGCCGTATTTGCTGATATCGATATCGTATCGGGAAAGGTCATTAGCTGTAGTAACCACTAGAAATTTGGAACCTCGGATATTGGTATTATTTCCTGGGTTTTCCAGGTAAACACTACTATCCACAAGAACCTCACCTTGTACATCCAAGGTTGCGGAAGGTGAAGAATTGTTAATCCCCACTTGGGAAAAAATGTGCCCTGTAAAGGTGATGAAAGCTAGTATAAAGTAAAGTTTTTTCATGGCAAAGCAATTTATTCAAAGACGGGAATTGAACTGGCAGTTCCGGTATTAGAACCTCCCAGATCATCGTTGATTACAGGTAGTTCCCTAAAATATGATTTATCATAGACCACCAGGGTTATATAATACTCCAGAGAGTCTGAAACGTCAAGATCCAGTTCCACATTACTTATGGACAAATGCCATGTTCCACCGCTCTTAAAGGTCTTCACAACAAAATGTCCGATCGAATAATTGTCTCCGCCTGGTACTTTTTTGATAGCGTCTCCCACATGACGAAAATTGGCCACACCTAGAACGTACTTGGTAACGTCATAATTCAAATCCACATCGTTCAAATTGTCCAAATGAACATTCGTAAAATGATAATTGATCATATTGATAGGAGCGACGTTCATATTGTCTGGATCCAATATGGTTAATTGTCCAACGGGGGATGACGTAGTCACCCTTGAAATAAGTTTGAAATCCTCTTCTGTGGAAGAAACTGTATTCAGGTTTTTGGTAACCAATTCATCTTGAATTAGCATGGTTCCGGCCACGTGTAAATCGGCCATAGGTGCTGTGGTCCCTACACCTACTTGTGCAAGTAACGTTCCAGTGAGAAGAAGCGATAGTATATATAATAGTCTTTTCATGATAGCCAGATTAGTTGATTATGGGTGATGAAGCTGCTCCGGAAGATGCCCCGGACATTGGGATATCTACGGTTCCAAATTGTTTCGAAACGTCCCTTGAAAAGATCAAGGTGCTAATGGTCCAGATACCCATTGCCGATTCGTCAAGGTTGGCAGCTTGCGGATAATCGGCTACAATTCGCCAAGTACCAGATTCAACAAAAGCAGAAGAAAATGGTAAACTGGCATTGTCGTCAACACCCGGATTATTGGTAAGGTCCAGTTCCTGATTAAAACTTGCTGAAGTTACAATGACCACATAGTCTGTGGCATCGATTCCCGTGTCGTAGTTCTTGATCCAATCAAGATCAGGATCTTCGATCACATACTCCTGGATATAGGCAAGGGCAACTCCTGTCGGATTGCTAACATCCAGGGATTTTATCGAATTGTCTCCATCCTGAACGAGAAATGTTTGTTGATCTACATCCGTGAGGGTATTGTAGTTCATGATTTCCAGGGTTTCAGAAATAAACATGTCGCCAGCCACTTCGAGCGTTGTTCTTGGTGAAAGGGTGTTGATTCCCAGTTGTGCCGAGGCGGAAGTGCACAGGATCATACTTAGAAGTAGTATAATCGTAGCGGGGGCGTTGTACGATTTCATAAGTATTTAATTTGGTTCTTTCAAAGATAGGCACTGCAGGAGTATCTAGTTGTTAAAGAGTTAGTTATAAAAGTGCATTACAACGATTATTTTAACAATTACGTCGAATTATGTTAAAATATGATCTAATTTATGTAAGAATGACTTCAAAAAACTGTAGGAAAAATTATAAATGGGAATTCCAATTCAGATCGATTTTTACAAAAAATTAGCCCCTTTTATGAAGGGGCTAATCCTTAATCTAATCACTAATCTACCCAGCACAGTGGCTAAGTTCTACAGGTAAAACTAGTTCGTTTGGGCGATCATATCTTTGGATTCTTTTGGAACCAGTGCACCTGTAAGATGCACTTTTTGACATTGTTTTCGGTTGAAGTAATTGAACTTACTCTGAAATTGTTGCAGTGGCATTCCATATCCCGGAATGTGCCATTTCCGTTGCAAAGTCGGAAAAGCTTCTGGGTTTGCGCTTCAAAACTAGCTCGATATCGTCCGTGATCTCTTCGTTAGAAAGATTGGTAATGATATGACTGAACAGATACTCCAGCAACCATGAGTAGCCCTCCGGAAGGTCCATCGAGTTGAGGACCTTTACGTAATCTTCCAGCGAAATAGGAACAAATTCTATTTCTCGCCCGGTTCTTTCTGCTATCAATTCTACAACTTCCGGAAAGGTGTATCCTTCCGGACCTGTGAGTTGATAAATCTTACCGTTGTGTTCTTCATGTAATAAGCTTTCCACGACAACGTCGGCAATGTCACCTGTATCCACATAAGGGACTTTGTACTGATACATGGGTAAGGCAACCACACCTTGTACTATGGGATCGAGTAAAAAGCTTTCGCTAAAGTTCTGCATAAACCAATTGGCCCGAACGATGGTATAATCCAATCCGGAATTCATAATAACAGCTTCACATCTTTCGGCTTCTTGCTCTCCCTTTCCAGACAATAAAACTACTTTTTGTACTCCTTTCGTTTTCGCGAGATTAACCAGTGCTTCAATGGCATCTTTAGCGCCCGGAACGGCAAGATCGGGTTGAAAGGTGATGTACATTTTATCGATTCCGTTCAAAGCGTCATCCCATGTTTTTGGGTTGTCCCAGTCGAATGGGATTTCGGCTCCACGAGATCCAACCCTTACTTCCTGGTTTAGAACTCGTAATGATTCGACAACTTTTCGCCCGGTTTTACCGGTTCCTCCTATGATTAAGAATTTTGTTTTTTTCATGATTATTATTTTAAATGATTATTGATTTATAGTTTATTATGGCGGCACCCACGAGGAGTGCGAAAGAGAAGAATGAACTCCAGGTCCTTATCAAGTGCAACCGCGCCCATTTTTGTTCGAACAGATCTCGCATATTTCTTAGTTCCTCTGAACTCGCCAACGAGAGGTCCGTTTTATCCAGAACTTCGTTGATCGGGACATTTCCGAAGATGGTCACCAAAACGAGTCCGATGAAATACAACAACCCGGCGGTGAGGATCATTATCTTGACATGATTTGGCAGGCTTCGGAGGAAAAACATATTTCCAATATGAAATAGTACCGGACCAAAAAATACTATGAGGAACGCGGGATTGATAATAGCTCTGTTCATTTCTTGAAAGGCTTGAAGAAACCCTGGATTATCCAGTCGTGCAATTCCGGGAACAATAGTATTGCTCCAGTTAAAACAGAGTCCGGCAGATAAACCTGTTAATATAATAGCAGCTGCCATTGAAAGAATTTTTAGTGATATCATTTTGTTAGTTTTTAAGGGTTTGTTGAATTTTCTTGTTTCTGAACAGGTCGAAGAGTACTACCATACTTACATATTCGATTGCAATCAACCAGAACCCCAAAGACCCGAAGAATGCTTCATATGTGCCTCCCATCGGAATGATTAATACCGGTACTGTGATAATGGCGTCCAATAGAATGGTGATGGAGATCATTACCATGGCCAATAAATAGCCAGGTGTGTTTACGGCTTTTTTGTAGTAGTACTTTGCGCCATACCAAGTGAGGGGTAATAGCACAAATGCAAGCGTTAGATTACCCTGTAATTCAGGATTCTCAAGGATCGTAAAATTTCCTGCGATGATGAAAAATAGAACGGCTATTGTCCAAATTATTGCCGCGGTTCTAATTGCTCTTTTGTAGTCCATATCAATAGTTTTAAAGTTTGATATGACAAAACTACCTAGCGGCTAAGCGGATGACTTATTCAAAAAGGAGGATGATTTGTTCGAAAAGGAGAACTATTTTACCTGACTCGGGCGATAACCAAACTTTTTGGCAAATGCATTGGAAAACGAGCTCAAACTATCGTAACCAACATGCCAGGCAGCTTCTTGTACGGTCGCCTTGTCGGTTCTAATGAGATCGTGTGCTGTAGTGAGCCGTTCGTTTTGGAGATATTTGAAAACAGGTAAGCCAAATAATTCTTTGAAGTTCTTTTTAAGACTGTAGGTGTTCAGTCCAATTTGACGGGCCAGCTCCGACAAGGATGGTGGTTTCTCCAGATTACTGCTTAGTATGGTTTTGGCCTCTTCCAGTTTTTCACGTTCCACAGGATTGATCGATGGAGTCTTTAAGGTCGAAAGTTGACCAAAAAAATGAGAGAGAAGCACGGTCATCTGACTTCGGAAGAATAGCATCTTGGTCTTGCCGTGATACTGATTTTTAAAAACAGAATCCACTACCGTTTGCATTTCGGGGGTCATATAAAAACTAGGACCCTCCACATAATGATCACTGGGATGAACCAGTTCATGCAATAAATTGCTGAATATTTCCCCTTCTTGATTGGGTAGCTTCTCCAGGTTTCGTGTCGCAGTGGCAATTAGTATACACTCCAGGGGTTTATTGGCCGCTACGGTATGTTCACAGATAACATGATCATCGGCGAAGAAGGACAAAGCCAATCCCTTGGTATATTCAAATTCTTTGATCTTGCCGTCGTATTTCATTCTTAGGCCTACGTTACCAGCACCATAAAATGCCACGGCGATCATAGGCTCATCAAAATGACAGGAATCAACAATCTCTTTGGTCGAATTAGCAGTCTCCACGAGGATGGTAAAATCATTGATATCGATTATATCCCGAGTCATCTCTTCAAAAATAGGTATAAATTATACGATAAGGTGTTAAGAAATATATAAGCACAAATTGAGGAAGCAGAAACAATAAAACAACAACTCAAGAAGTGTTGAGTTAAAAGCAAAAGTATTCTAGGTCCAGCTTTCAATTTCTTGATTTATTCATCGAAATCCATAGAAAATGAATGGACTCATCTACTTAAATGCTCTGCTTGTCTAGATGATAATAACAGATTTTATCTTAAAATCTGTGTTAGTTACAATCTGGATGGTCTGGGTACAGCTCACAGAAACAAACAGGGTCCGTTTGTAACGTACATTCGGTGCTACAGGCTCCTTCACTATCACCGTGTGCGAGATGTGCAGGAAGTGCATTAATACTAATAGTAATTGAATGTGCATTTTCTGGATTCCCTGGTGGAATATGACAAATTGTAACTTTTGGGCCATCATTCTCACTTCGAATCCCGGTTGCCGAAATTAAGCCTATCATTAGCAAAACAATGATAAAGATTGATTTTTTCATTACTTATTGGATTTATTTTCAATAAGTTAAGAAAATTGGATCAAATTTGTCAATTATTTAGATGTATTGAAAATATAATCGTTTAACGTCGAATGGATCAAGCTAAAATACTCTCGTGTCCTGAATCCTTCACAAACAAGCACGAACTGTTCGTTTTCTCCGTCATTTCTTTAACGAATTCAAATCGTAGGTCGGCATTCATTCCGAAGATATTTAAATCGGCATGGGGGGCATTGTTCACGACATTTCTGAAATTTCCGACGTATATTTCTGTGAGTGTTTCCGGCAGGCGCGCTAAATTGATAAGCCGGTTCATGTAATCCTTGGCGTTCTCTTTTTCAGATTCATCATCCAATACCATGATCAGACGAATTTTTGCACTCCAGTTCTTTTTCAGTTTATAGGCGATCAGGGTGGAAAGATCAAGATTTCCAATGTCCCAGCCAAGGTTCCAATTGCCTTTTCGATCACTAATCCAGACGTTGATAGTATTTCGCTGGCCTAATAATGCCGTAGGATGCGATTGGTACAACAAGACACCAATCTCAAGACGAATACACTCACGGATTACCGGACGCAATTCATGCTCGTAATTATCGTGCTGCTGCAAGTTCAGAAACACAATATTCGGACGAAAAAAAGCTCCCAATAATGCCTGGTTTCCATAATTTACACCCTTGGCAAATTCCGTAGTGTTTATTATTGTCCAGGAAGAGAATACGCCTTGCTCCCGAAAGGATTGTGCCAGTGTTTCAAGATCTTCAGGCATTTGGCTACCCTCGGACTCCGGTTCGATCCCCAGTAGTTTGATCGATCCCTTAGGGTTTGCAATGTTCCGCAGAAATTGGAAATTCCCTCGGGCGCCTGTCATGTCTCTAACGGGGACCATAAGGTTAGGCTTCCATGCCCGCTGTTGCATCTTTTTCATCCCCCAAGTGTGCTTTGCGGCCCATTCAGCGAATGATACGAATAATCCTGAACGCACATCTTCAAAAGGCGTTTCGAGGTTTTGACGTGAAAGGTACCAGTAAACGGCCAAGACAATAGCGATAGTGATCAAACTAATAGTTGGGTTGATGATAAACATTGCCAGGACGGAAGAAGCAAGACCCAGCCAGGGAATCCAACGCTTTACTTTAAAGATGGGCCGATAACTGATAAGCCCCAGGTTTTGCTCAATGATGACTACGATGTTGATCATCGCATAGGTAACCAGGAAAAATAAGGTTACTAAGGGAGCCACAGCATTCAGATTACGCAGAAGCATGGTGGCAAAAATCAGAATACCGGTCACGATCATCGCATTACGTGGTTGTCCGTTGGCACTTTGTCCCGCCAGGAATTTTGACTTCGGAAGTACATTATGCTGCCCCATGGCGAACAGGATTCGCGAAGATCCCACCAAGGACGCCAGTGCCGAAGAAAAAGTGGCACCCAGAATTCCTGCGATGATCAATGGGCCCACATAGGCTTTGTCGATAATAATGTTATAATTGGATACGAGCTCTTCTTCGGTGGCGGTCTTTGCCAACCAGAATGCCAGTAACATATAGATCACAAAACTCACTCCAATAGCCCAAAGCGTTCCAACGGGTATACTAGTTCTTGGATCTTTGAGCTCGCCCGACATGTTCGCGCCGGCCATAATACCTGTGGCGGCCGGGAAGAAAACGGCGAAGACAATCCAAAAGCTGCTTCCTCCGAAATCATTTTCCGGAGATCCTTTGAAACTACCCCATTTCAGCGCTTCCCCGGTAGCAATTTCCATGGAACCGTCATAAGCTGCAAGCACAATTGAGACCAGTGAAGCAACAATCACTACCATGATAAGGTACTGTGTTTTGATAGCGAGATTCGCACTGATATAAGCGATGGTAATAAGCCCAGCAAACACAAAAATATCTACCATAAATGCATTGTGCTCCGGGAAAATACCCATCCAGCCTTCCCTAAAACCAAAGATATACATGGTAACTGCCAAGCCTTGCGAAATATACCTGGGAATGCCCAGGCTTCCTCCCACTTCCAGCCCCAGTGACTGCGAAATGATGGCGTAGGCACCGCCTGCTCCAATCCGGATGTTGGTAGTTATGGACGACATAGATAGGGCCGTACAGAGTGTAATCAAAAAGGAAACAATAATGATGAGCCACGCGCCTAAAAGCCCGGCGTTTCCAACTACCCAGCCCATACGCAGGTACATAATCACGCCCAGGATAGTGAGCAATGTTGGGGTAAATACCCCGCCAAAGGTTCCGAATTTTTTCGTTTTGATCGAGTTGGTTTCCATGGATATACAATATTAACATAATTCGGTGACTAATGGGTTACACCCAAAGTTGAGATGGTTCAACATGAATGGATAAGGCATGGAATTGAAAGAATACAGATAGTTAAGTTACCTTATATCTCAAGATGTTAAATTTTTAAGAAGAACATTCGACTTCTTTCAATACTCTTTATATTTAAGCATGAAGAAATTTGTTCTTTTACTGTTTTTATCCTTTTGTTTACTGAATATATCTACAACTAATGCTCAGGAAACCATCCAATGGATGACCTTTGCTGAGTTGGAGGTAGCCATGGAAAAAGAGGCCAAACCAGCGTTCGTGGATTTTTGGACCTCATGGTGTGGGTGGTGTAAGCGAATGGATGCTACCACCTTTAAAGATCCTAAGATCGTGGCTTATATCAATGAGAATTTCTATCCGGTGAAATTCAATGCGGAAGAAAAAGAAACGGTGGTATTTCGTGGAGCCGAATTCAAATATAAGGCTATTGGTCGAAGAGGATATAATGAATTGGCCCATCAAATACTGAAGGGTAAATTGAGCTATCCCAGTTATTCGTTTCTACAGGCGGGAACTGCCAAAGTGCTCACCACCGTGAGAGGATACCAAAAAGCGGTGGATTTGTTGCCTATTCTTACTTTCATAGGTGACGAGCATTACCAGAATTCTACCTGGAAGGAATTCAAAACGGCATGGGACGGTAAGTAGTTATTGAGGGACTGCAAACGGCAGTTTATAGATTTTCCCTTATATTTATTCTACCCCAAATACTTGAAGCCATGAGAACTATGCCCAAATTCTTCAAACGGTTAGCCTGTTTTTTATCGTTTTTATTGCTTTTACAAGGATGTACGGCCTACAAGGGATCTATCACCTTGCAAAATGCCGTTCAACTTCAGAAGAAAGTAAAAGTAACTACTACCGACAGTGAGAAACCTTATGAATTTGCTTATATCGAAGAACGCGATGGAAAGTATATTGGGCAGCCTGCGCGCTACAAACAATACGGAGAAGTAGAGCTTGATGAAGCCAAGATCACCCAGATCAAGGAGCACGATAAAACGGTATCCACTATCGTTACTTTTACGCCTATTGCCATTATTATTGCTGCCGGGATTATATTATTTACGAATGAAAGTGAATAAAAAAACCCGGCCATAAAGACCGGGTTGGGTTGATTAGTTGACTTTTTCACTTCTTACCATCCGTTCTAAGATTCCCACATTCACACTTTTCATATCTCGGGTATTCAGACCGTCTTCGACAGCCTTTTGCTGTGCCGCTGTTAATTCCGGGGCTTTGTATTCGGATTTACCGAACATATGATTCGCATTCTTAAACATATTGACCGTCATATGAGAGGCATAGGTGTCGCTTCCAATCGGCATGATGAAACGCAATAAACTCCACGAGCCTTTCGCACCTGCATCTACCTGTCGCTGATGATCCGGCATAAATACTTCTTGTTCGGCTTTTTCATATTTGCCATATTTCCCCAAATCCACTTTCATCCAGTCGAAAGATGCAAAAGTGCCTTTGGCCATTTTAAATTCACCATTGGTAGTCACGACTTGCTCCATATATATACGGTGAGCAAGGTCTCGGGTATCGGCGGCACTGTTCATCTTTTTCACGAGGTCGTCTTCGCTCATGTCGGGATATGCAGCTTTAGCCGCGTCCCAAAGTCCGCTATCTTTAAACATTGCGGCCTTGTCGTTATAAAGAGTTACCACAGCATATTGATGTCCCTGCTTCTCACCTCCCGGCAGAAGTCTCCATAGATCCCATCCCACAATGTCTCCGTTGTTGGCACGTTGTTGATGGATTTTTTCCCAGAAAGCCTCTGTTTCGTCATATGAGGATTCCTGGCTGTTGTCAACCTTCATTAATTCGACAATCAGGAATAGTTTATCCTGAGCCATAGAAGTTTGAAAGACAAAAAGGGCACACAAAAAAATGAGTAATTTTTTCATAATTATGATTATTGGTTACTATTCGTTGTTTATGTTAAATACCAACGGTATCTTAATACTAAAACAGGAAGTTTAATGTAGAGGGAGCATGGTAATGGAGGTGGTAATTCGTAAAAACCTGAATTACTGATACTTAAAGATACAAAAAAATTATAAAATATTGATATATAGAGCAATATGTATTTAAGCTGTTTTCGGAATCTAAATCTACAACCCATTGATTATAAATTTTTTATCTTTAATGATACTAACTTCCAACCTCATGAAAAAAACAATAATTTCCGTTGCTGCCCTGATATTCCTATTGTCCATTGTTTCCTGCTCCACAGGAGGCGATGATGATGGTAGATCTGCCATCATCAACTCGCTCGTGGCAGCGGTCTATAATAATTGCAACACCTCCTTGAATTATCGTGATAACGACGGTAATGTTTATGCTTACCGGGCTGATGATATCTTTGGAAGGGTTTCCATACAGGCAGGCGGACACAGTGATGAAGATGAAGAAACCGATTTGGGGGCTAACATCTTTGGCGCCACGCCTATCTTTGGCCTGCCCGATCCTTCAACCTATACAATCAATTCGGGAAATGGCGATCCGGGAACAGCATACATTTTTTATTTTGATGGTTCCGGGGATCAATTCATCAGTACAGACGATAATCTCGGGGTAACCTTGTCCATCGAAGAACTTACTCTGGAACAAGACGGAACGGTTACAGAAATCCAGGTTACCTTCGCACAAGTGGAAGTTCAGAATATTAATGATCCGGAGGATAAAAGATGTATCAGTGCGTTCGATCTCACCGTAAATAACGGTTCCTAGAATTTTAACACCCTGCTTGTGTTATTCTTTTCTTAAATAAACTTCGGAAGTTCAATTAATTAATACCTTCAAGTTTGAAATTTTTGGAAGAGACTAACCGGCTTCCTGAATGGTATTTCGTAACAACAACTAACCGCTCACTTATGAAGATCAAATTATCGATTGCATCGCTGCTACTCCTGTTTCCATTTGTGCTATTTGCACAGTCTACTTTCAAAGTTTCCGGAAAAATTACTGATGATCAAGGCGAAGGGGTTCCTTTTGCTAATGTATTATTACTGAAATCTGCTGATTCCACCCTGGTGAAAGGAGCACTGGCATCCGATCTTGGTGATTATGTGATCGAGGACATCCCCAATGGGAATTATTTTATCCAAAGTACGGTCTTGGGGTATCAACCCTCCCAGTCCGATAGCTTTCTCTTGAATGCAGACAAAACCATTCCCACGCTCATTTTATCAGAGGGGGAAGCCCTTGATGAGGTAGTGGTCACGGCTGCAAAACCACTATTTACTCAAAAAGTGGATCGTTTGGTCATCAATGTGGAAAGCAGTATTGTCTCCTCGGGAGGCACCGCATTGGAAGTCTTGGAACGATCTCCGGGAGTTGTGGTGAATCGTCAGAACAATAATATTTCCGTAGTGGGAAAAGATGGGGTAGTAGTTATGATCAATGGTAAAATAAGTTATGTGCCCGCCTCTTCCATCGTTCAAATGCTGGAAGGAATGAGTTCCGATAATATCGAATCGATCGAACTCATTACAACCCCACCGGCAAATTTTGATGCAGAAGGGAACGCCGGATTTATCAATATTGTGCTAAAGAAAACCAGTGACCTCGGACTTAACGGATCTTATTCGCTGTCTGCCGGATATGGTAAAGGGGAAACCACCAATGACAATATCAATTTCAATTATAGGAAGAACAAGGTAAATCTCTTCGGAAGTTATTCCTTCTCCATCGATAAGAGATCGCAGGTTATAAAAGCAAGTCGTGAGTTTGTGAGCAATGACACGCTCTTCTCGACCAACACCACTACCGATCGGGACCCAACGCAGCGAAATCATAATGCGCGCTTGGGATTTGACTACCAGTTAACTGAAAAAACCATCATGGGGATTTTGATCAACGGATTTGATAACCGATGGTCCATGGATGCTTTTAATATGAGCTTTGATGCGGCCGATGGCGTACCTACCTCATTCGTAGATATCGCCAACGATGAGATCAATCAACTTAAACACTTCGGTGCGAACTATAACATCCGACACGATTTTACCGAAAATGAGTTTATAAGTTTTGATGTGGATTACCTCTTTTATGAATTTGATAACCCCACTAATTATTCGAATATGTTCTTTGATGCCGACAGGGAATTCCTGAGGAATGAACTGCTGCGGAGTGGTAAAGAAACCCCGATTACCACTTGGGTGGGCAAACTGGATTATAGCAATCAGTTAAGCGACAAATTAAAGATCGAGACAGGGGTGAAGGGAACTAAATCCGACTTTGAGAATGATGTTTCCGTAGATAACTTGATCGATGGCGAATGGATTCCCGACCTAACTCTTACTAATAAAAGTGTGCTCGATGAGACCATTCTTGCCGCGTATTTTGCAGGGGATTATACCCTGGATGATAAGTGGAGTATGAAAGCAGGTTTGCGATATGAATACACCGACTCACAATTGGACACCAATACCGAAGGAACGGTAGTGGATCGTCAATATGGGCTCTGGTTCCCCTCTGTGTTCCTGAACCGAAAGTTTGGAGAACATCTGAGTATGAATGTGTCTTATTCCAGAAGGATCACCAGGCCTACCTTCAACGATCTGGCTCCTTTTGTGATTTTCTTTGATCCGAATACCTTCCTGTCCGGTAACGCATCGCTGCAACCGGCTATATCCGATACATATAAATATGATATCAGTTATAAGTCGTATTTTCTATCGTTTCAGTACACCAATGAAGACGAGTCGATCGCGAACTTCCAGGAGTCTATCGATGAAGAAACAGGGCGCCTGATTTTCGAAGCCGCCAACCTGGATTACACCCGGACGTTTTCCATCATTGCAGGTATACCTGTGAAGATCACCAACTGGTGGAGAACTCAAAACAACGGTTCGTTTATTATGCAGGAGGTACGATCTTTTTATGATGGAGAAGCCATAGAACAGGATTTGCGCACATTCTCCTTGAATAGTACCCACTCCTTTAAGGTTTCAGATACTTTTTCGGTGGAGTTATCCGGATTCTTTAATGGAGAAGGGTTCTTTGGATCGGCGCGTTATGATGAGGTGTACGGAGTAAACCTGGGCCTTCAGAAGAAATTCAGTGACAAATGGGGCACGTTGCGTTTTTCTATTAACGATCTACTGGATTCGATTGAATTCACAGGAGGAACCGATTTACCGGAGCAGAACATTCGTACTAGAAACCTGTTTGATTTCAGCAACCGAACTTTTACACTTACGTATTCAAGGAACTTTGGTAACAAAGAACTGAAGTCGTCCAGAAACCGTGAAACCGGTTCTGAAGATGAGCGTCGAAGAGTGAATTAAATTATTGCGCAATTCTCTGATTTACAGTCGTCAATGACCCAGATCATTGTTTATTTTTTTTTCTGAAAGTAGTTTTATAGTTACAAATTACATAACCTAATTAGTAACCTAAAATTATTTGATATGAGAAAGTTATTCTTGGTTGTATTTTTATTTGGTTTGACCAGCCCAATGATCGCACAGGATCCCGTCCTATTGAGCGAAGTATTTATTTCAGTGAAAAACTATAAGTACTTAGATGCTGTCGACAATTCAGAAGCAGCTGTCCCTGTGAAGGAATTAGAACGACAAGTAGCCATTTTCAACGCCGAAAATGAAGATGACTTGTATGTAGACAATTTTGCCACTTACAATGTGTCCTTTTATATCCCGGATGGAAAAATAGTAGCTATGTACGACGATGAAGGTAAAGTTATCAAAACCATAGAACGGTTCAAGAATGTTCAACTTCCAAATGATGTACGTAAAGCAATCTCTAAACGTTTTCCGGAATGGAAAGTTGTGAAAGACGTTTATGAAGTTAAGTACTCTGCCACTAAAGGCGCTAAGAAGTTGTACAAAGTGAAACTTAAAAATGGTAACGAAACCATTCGCGTTAAGATCGACGAATATGGTAACTACATGTAAAAAAAATTATGCCTAAACAAAAAAGGAAGCTTAATGCTTCCTTTTTTTTATTCTATCCGTTTGTAGTTTTCGGAGACATATTTATTGCCGTCACTGTCGAAACTTATCTGACTGTAAGTATCGTCCTCCAGTTCCAGTTCAAAGCGGAAGACCTGCACCGTATCAACGATCTTCATCATGGCGTTGGAAGCGTATTCCAATTGTTCTTCCAGGGTATTGTCACTGATCTTGTAAGTTCCATAACCAAACCATTCATCTGTGTCTACTGGGTTGAAGCGCGACCACATCACTCTACCGCGACTGTACATCTTCACCTGCCGGTATCCGCCCAGGTTGTATAAGGTGTCCTGAACTTCATTGTTTTCAAAAATAAACTGGTGTTGTAATTCCCAAACTCCTTCCAGGGAATGGAGGGTAATAGGTTTTTCATCGGAGGAGGCAGAAATACAGATGATGGCTACTATAAGTCCGCATGCGATTAGGCTTACTTTCTTCATGATCAAGAACGTTTAGGTTGATAATTAATCAGTTAACTCATTTAAGATACAAAAAATACTCTTAAATCGTTGAGGGAGAGATGTAAATTAAAGTTCAGCTGATTGTGATTTTCTGAAATTTTTATAGACTAAAGAAATTTATTCGAAATAAAATGTGTCGTTTATCGGTATTTCAAAGAACATAATTGGCAGATGAACGAAAACCATAATGCTATGCATGCATATTATTTTCCAGTTACGGAAACTGGACTTATATTTGCATAGTAATTAATTGATTAATAGAGTGTTAATCGATTTTTTTCATATTAAAATATATTGGTTAGTTTTTTAAACCTCCTTTAAAGCCTTGTGTTTTGGGGAGGTTTTTTAGTTTGATGAGGTTAAGCTAACAATAAGGTAACTCCATTCCTTTGGTTTCATCGAGCTGATTTATTCAATTTGGGAAAATCGAAAGAATGAAATATTTTTTGACGGTCAGTATTTTACTGATATCGGTATCATCTTGTCAATCCCCACAAAAAGAAGATCAAAACCGCGTTCCTCCTAGCGGTGAAAAACTTTCACAAATCTATTGTGCTTCATGTCACCTCTATCCGGAACCCTCGTTGCTCGACAAAGAAACCTGGCAGAATTACATGCTACCGCGGATGGGTTATATGTTCGGGATATATCGTGATTCGACCGAAAGAACGGCCTTATTTGAATCCAACAGGGGCGGTGAATTGGTTCGTGCTTCTAATTTATTTCCTGCCGCACCCACAATTGACAGTCTGGATTGGTTGGCTATTCAAAACTACTATTTAGAGAATGCTCCGGATACTCTTCCTTCACCTCCAGTTGCTAAAATCACAAAGACATTGCCTCAGTTCGAAGTTATAATTCCTTCTCAAAAAGTACAGGTTCCGAGTAGTACCATGGTAAAATTTTCAGAAAAAGGAGAGATCTATCTTGGTGATGCTTTAACCAGAAGTTTTACCATTTTTTCTTCTGATCTCGAGTTGATTCAAACCGGGAACGTTCAGGAAGGTGCGGTGAGCATTCATGAAACCGATAACGAATTCTGGCTCACGGTTATGGGTAGTTTCTCGCCAACAGATGCACCTGCTGGTTTAATAGCAACTCTTCCTAAAAATGCCAATGGTATCGCTTCAGTTCCTATCACCGAACTCCAGAGGCCAGTCCATAGTAGCTATGAAGATATGGATGGAGACGGAGATACTGATGTTGTCGTTTCGGAATTTGGAAAATGGACGGGAGCTTTGTCCTTCTTCAGAAACAATAATGGCGCATATTCCAAAGAAATACTTCTGAACACTCCAGGTGCTATTAAATCTTACATTAGAGATATGAACAACGATGGCCATCCCGATATTGTGGCATTATTTGCACAGGGAAATGAAGGGATAGACATATACTTTAATGATGGTAAAGGTAATTTCAGTCGAGAACGCGTATTAAGCTTCCATCCTTCAATGGGTGGTAGCTTTATGCAATTAATTGATTTCGACAGTGACGGTCATCTCGACATTCTTTATACCGCAGGGGATAATGCCGATTATAAACCAGTTATGAAACCGTGGCATGGAGTCTATGTTTTTCTGAATGACGGGAAGAATTCTTTCGAAGAACACTTATTTCTTCATCTCAATGGTGCCTATAATGCCATCGCCGAAGACTTTGACGCTGATGGTGATATGGACATAGCCGCCATCTCGTTTTTCCCGGATTGGGTAAAATCTCCGGAAGAGAGCTTCGTTTTCTTTGAAAATAGGGGAGATAACCAATACGCAAGATCTACCTTCCCTGAAGTCAATTTCGGAAGATGGGTAGTAATGGACGGTGATGATTTTGACAATGATGGGGATATGGACCTAATTTTAGGATCTTTAGCCTTTGAAGTGGTACCTAAATTGGGATACGTCGAGAAATGGGTTGAAAGAGGCATCCCTTTTATTATTTTAGAGAACAAGCGCTACTAATCTGCTATTTAGACCTATTCCAGATTAGTTTGGAAATCAACGATGTAGATTATAATTCATGAACTTGGCACGAACCTCCTTCAAGCGCAATTCCTTGACTCGTGGGGGTTATCGAAAATATAGGACACAGGCCGGTTTAATATGTTCCAAACTGATGTTATCAAATAATAAATTAACAGCTGTTCAAACACAGAATTATTTAAAGATTTCATCAATCACTTAACTTTGAAATTACTTTTCTTTTAAATGCGCTTCATTTTTCCTTAACAGGGCGATTCTAGTTTTAAGTGTTTAAAAAATTTAACCTTTTAACTCAATCAAAAAGATGAAACGTACATTACTTTCAGTATTTATGGGGCTGCTAACCATCTCATTAGCTGCTCAAAACGATTTTCCCTCAAGAGTAGTTGAGGTAGACTGGGAAGCCACAGAAGTGGTGGTTCCACCTTCGCCTTTTCAATATCAGATCTTATTTATAGGAGGGGAAGACATGGTGCAAACCGGAGTGAACGAAGAAGTTCCGGCCAAACAGTGGCACGATTTTATTGGATTTACAGAAGTAACCGCAGATGATTGTGTGGACGATCCAAATGCAATTGGGTGGATCTCAGTAAATCATGAAAGAATCCTGGCCGATGATAAAATTGGCGATGGGGGTGGAATGACTGCATTCCTTTTGGGGAGACAGCCAAGTAACGACGAACTATATGTGATTCCACAAGAGCTTACCGACGGAAGAAAAGGAGCTTTCTTCAATGTAGACTTTAGTAATGTTGGTGAGACCGGAATGAATTGCGGTGGTATCAACTCTATCGTGGATGGAAGAATCTGGACGGCCGAAGAGTGGTTCCGTTCCAGTAACGAAAGTATCTGGGCCGATGGTAACGGGGTTCGTGATACCACAGATTATACTATTAAGTATACGGAATTCGAAATGGCCAATTTCGAAACCATTCCAAAATACCAAAACTTTAACTGGATGGTCGAGATTGATCCTCGTGCTGCTAAGGCGGTTCGTAAGCAATATAACTGGGGGCGTCAACCTTTTGAAGGTGGAACCATTGCGGCAGATAACAAGACGGTATACCTGGGCGCCGATGCAACACCTGGATTCTTTACCAAATTCGTAGCCGACACTGAAGGTGATTTCACCGTTGGAACGACTTATGTGTACAAGCACGATGAAGCAGGAGACCCATGGGTTGAGATAAACAACGATGACTTCTCCAAAATGTTGAACTTCAAAGCCGAAGCTGTAAGTGAAGGAGCTACGATGTTCAATCGATTAGAGTGGATCACTATCGATAAGAATACCGGTAAAGTTTATATGACAGAGACTGGTCGTGACAATCCTGGTGGAAACTGGGAAGACGAATTGGCCGATGGTGCTGTGTTTGCACCACACCATATCCAGAGAGCAACAGACCAAGGAGTTTCTGGTCCGGACGACCCTGATTACTGGGATTACTACGGAAGAATCCTCGAATTTGATCCAGCTACCGGAGATGTGACAATTTTTGTAGAAGCAGGGCCTTACTTTACTTCAAGTCCTCCATTGGCCGACTATCCAGCAAAGCATCTTTCGAACCCAGACGGTTTAAATATGTTATACGTGAATGTAGCCGGAGAAGACAAAACCTATATGTTGATCAACGAGGACTTAAATGGAACTTCTTTCGGTAGAACTCCCTTAGAGTACCCGGATGATAGAATGTGTGAGATGTATATCCTGGATATGGAAGTTGAGAATCCTACGATCGATGATTTGATTCGATTAACTCAAACTCCTAGAGGAGCAGAAATTACCGGAGCCTGTGCAACCACAGATGGAAAGTCGGTATTGGTGAATTCACAACACCCGGATTCTGCTAATCCATTCCCCTATAACAACTCTTTGACATTCGCAATTACTGGATTTGATGATTCAGGTGCTATTGAGACCCTATCTAATCCCGATTTTGATGATATCTCAGGCGACGATTTCGTGATTTATCCAAACCCAACCGAGCGTATCGTTTATTTCAACAAAGTGGTGGATCTAGCCATATATGATATAAGCGGAAAGAGAATCGCTGTCTACAGAGATGTTAAATCAATTGATATCTCAGGATTATCACAAGGGACCTATTTGCTTAAAACAAACGAAGGAACTGCCAAGAAACTTTTAGTTAAGTAATTTTTTTTCATTGAAACTACAAACCGGACGTTCTTGCGTTCGGTTTGTTTAAATATTCGGGTCATGAAGTCGGATTCAATTTTAATTTTCATCAGCTTTCTTTTAACCTTCGTCCTTATCTCTGCGAGTAAACCCAATCAAGAGCGTAAAGGAGTTTATGTCGAAAAAGCCATAGGTAAGATCAATCAGCAGTTTCAACAAGACCTACAGGAATTGCTTATTTACGCCAATGCCTTTGAAACCAGTGTGCGGTCATTCCAGACTACGGGTTCAAATTTTGGAAATCTGTGGGCGGATTATCAAAATCTTCGTTCTGAATTTAAACGGATTGAATTTTTGTTGGAATACTTAGATAAGGAAGCCTTTGATAAAACTATGAATGGGGCTCCACTGCCGAAACTCGAAAAAAAAGTTGCCGATCTCAATGTTTTAGAACCTAAAGGACTGCAGGTGATCGATGAGCTGGTTGGTGAACTGAAAACAGATATATCTGTGTATGCGGAACTGGTCGAGCACAGCCAAAAATTTAGAAAAGACGTTCAGAAGATACATTCCTATTTTAAAATCCGACGAATTACTGATCGTCAATTTTTGGAAGCATCACGCCAATCCGTGGTTCGATTAATAACTCTAGGGATTACCGGATTTGATACTCCGGGAACGGCTTCGGGGATACGGGATTCCAAATCGGTATTAGAGAGTATCGACAGCTATTTTCAGTTTTATGCCTCGGAACTTGAAAACGTGAACCGATCTGAATTCTCCTCTGAATTAAATTCCATTTGCCAAAATGGAATCATAATGGCCGAAGAGTCCACTTTTGAGAATTTTGACCGAATGCGATTTATCAAAGAGGTAGGACATCCAATTTATAAACTGATCAAAGACATTCATCTTTCTTTAGACTATGAAACCATCGATGAAGTTTCGAAATATCCTTTGGCCATAAATTTTGAATCCAATTCTTTATTTGAAGAGGATTTTTTTAATCCGTTCTATTATATAAGTGTTCCTAACGACCCATCCTTTGATGAGGTCACAGAGCTAGGCAAGATGTTATTCTATGATCCGGTGCTTTCCTCAAACAATGAAATGTCTTGTGCCAATTGCCACAAGCCAGAGAAAGCATTTACCGATGGCTTGAAGACCAGCTTTGCTAATGATGGAAGTGCCCTGAAGCGCAACGCTATGACGCTTAATTATTCAGGGTTTGCGACTGGGTTCTTTCATGATCTAAGAACACGGCGATTGGAGGATCAATTTGAACATGTGGTCTTGAATAAGGATGAATTCAATTCTTCTTATCAGGAAATAATCGGGAAATTAGAAAGAAGTGAAAGTTACCGGCAGCTATTTAACGACGCCTTCCCCGCACAAAAAGGTAAGATCCGATCGAATCAAATCGATTATGCATTGGCCGCTTACGTGATGAAATTATCCCCGTTCGATAACGTGGTTGATACATATTTTCAAGGTGCGACCGATGAGATTCCAAAAGAAATTAAAAACGGATTTAACTTATTTACCGGTAAGGCCAATTGTGCCACCTGTCATTTTCTGCCCTTGTATTCCGGGCTCGTTCCACCGCTTTTTAACGAGTCGGAAGCAGAGGTATTAGGAGTGCCGGAAGACCAGGAAAAACCCTGGAGTTTGGATCCGGATCTTGGCCGACTTGGAAACGGAAAGACTCAAGAAGTAGCAACATTCTACAGAGCTGCATTTAAAACCCCAACGATAAGAAATATTGACTTAACCGGACCCTATATGCATAATGGGGTCTTTAAAACTTTAGAAGAAGTTATGGATTTTTATAATGAAGGCGGAGGTGCGGGACAAGGTATCGAATTGGAGCATCAGACTCTAGCACCAGACAAGTTAAATCTCACTCAAAAGGAGATTCAGGACATCATTACTTTTATGAAGTCCCTCAATGACAATACCCTTTTTAAAGCCGTCTTGGAGCTGCCTAGGGACTTTGAGAAAAATGAAATAGACAATAGGGTTTTGTTGAAATAGATTACGGTTAATTCTGTATCTTGGAGTCGCAAAAATTTTGTTATGATTTCTGAGTTGATTCGAAGCCGTCGCGCTGTGTATCCAGCGCAGTATAATGCGCAAGCTATTTCTAAAGATGAATTGGTCTCCATCCTGGAATCGGCCAATTGGGCGCCTACCCATCGGCGCACCGAACCCTGGCGTTTTAAAGTTTTTCATACCGAAGAATCGCGGCGCAAACTGTCGGATTTTTTAGGGGAAATCTATGAGGAGACCGTTCAGCCCTTTTCCGAAGTAAAACATAAAAAAGTGATGGATAAACCGTTACAAGCAGCGTGTGTTCTTGCGATTTGTATGCAAAGGGATCCCAAGGAATCGGTTCCGGAATGGGAAGAGATCGCCGCAACAGCGATGGCAGTTCAGAATATGTGGCTGCATGCCTCTGCTTTACATATTGGTGCTTATTGGAGCTCTCCAGCGTTAAAAGATCACCTTCACAAATTGGTGGATATGGAAGAAGGAGAAAAGTGCCTTGGATTCTTTTATATGGGTAAATATGACGGAGAGGTTTCCGAAGGAGAACGTAAAACCAGCATCGAAGACAAGACCGAGTGGGTTTAGAACAGTACTGTTCGGTACTCCCAGAAAACAAGATACAGGAATATAAACAGGTAGACTACCGTTGCAAAAAACTTGATAAAGGTGGAAGCCAGGAATCCGAAAAAGGATCCTATGGCCGCCTTAAAAGCCTGAGGGCCCTTGGTTTCATTAAATACCATTTCCCCGATGAGAGCACCCACGAACGGGCCGATGAGGATTCCAAACGGGATAGGTGCGAATATCCCAACGATGAGTCCAATGGTGGTTCCCCATGCTCCTGCGCGGCTGCCGCCAAATTTTTTGGTTCCGACTGCAGGGATGATATAGTCCAGAATATAAATACTGATAGCCACCACACCGGTCACAATCAGTAGCGTCCAATCAAATTCTAGGGAAGGAGCGAAGTAAAGTACGATCAATCCCAGCCAAGAGATAGGAGTTCCGGGGATAACAGGCAAGATACTTCCGAGAATGCCAACCAGCATTAACAATAAGCCAATTACTACAAATAATAGATCCATATGCAGGGCATTGGACGTGCAAATTACAAATACGTTACAAAATATTTAACTAAAAAATTAGTTTAAACTAAATATTTAGTTATATTTGAAGCATCAATCAATTCGTTATGAAACAACTCACCAAGGCAGAAGAGGACATTATGAAAATTCTATGGGATTTGGGAGAGGGCAATGTGGCTGCTATCGTAGACCAGTTTCCAGAGCCTAAACCTGCCTATAACACTGTATCCACCATCGTTAGAATTTTAGAAAACAAGGAATTTGTCGATTATCGCAAGCAAGGAAGAGGACATATTTATTTCCCGAAGATCCGAAAGAATGAATACAGCAATCAATCCATCAACAAACTGGTGGACGGTTATTTTCAGGGGTCATTTAAGAGCATGGTATCCTTCTTTATGAAGAAGAACGATATCAGTATTCAGGAATTAGAAAGCATATTAAAAGACATTAATAAAGAGGAATCATGATTCATTATCTCATACAAACCATCGTATTTCAAACTTTGTTCTTATTGGTATACGACCTCTTTTTAAAGCGTCAGACGTATTTCCGATGGAATCGCATTTACCTGGTAGCCACTACCGCCTTAAGCTTTATCTTGCCTTTTATTCAGCTCGCCGTGATACGGCAGAATCTCCCGGATGAATTAGTTATTCAGCTACCAACCGTTTTAATTGGTTCTGAAACAGCAGCTTCAACGGAGACCTCGTTTTCTGTGTATAGTGTAGCACAGTGGGTATGGCTTGTTGGTAGCTTAGCGAGCTTGACTTATTTTGTTCAAAAACTATGGAGAATTCGCCGCTTCCGATTGAAAGGGCGAATGAGTGAGCGATCCGGATATCGGCTTGTGAAGTTGCCACAATCGGACCTGGCGTTTTCGTTCTTAAATACCATTTTTTTAGGAGAGCAACTTTCCGAAGAAAACAAAAAGAGCATTTTACTACACGAAGAGGTTCATATTCGTCATAAGCACAGTTGGGATCTTCTATACTTCGAGACCCTGAGGATTGTATTCTGGTTCAATCCCATCATTTACCTGTATCAAAATCGTATGGGAGCATTGCAGGAATTCATTGCCGATGCCGTGGTGACGAGTCAACGAACCAAGAAGGAGTATTATCAAAATTTGCTTTCTGAAGTTTTTCAAACCGAAAATATTTCATTCATCAATACATTTTTTAATCATTCATTAATCAAAAAACGAATTCATATGTTACAAAAATCAAAATCAAGGAAAGTTTCGCAGTTAAGATATTTGCTGTTATTACCGCTATTAGGAGCCATGCTCATGTACACTTCTTGCTCTGAAGAGGTGGGACAAGATGCCAATTCAACACTGTCTGAGCAAATTGCGGATCTTACGGCTGAAATTAAAAGCAAAGAAAACCTGACCGAAGAAGAAAAGGCTGAAATTGCCCGCATGATCCTGGAGATCTATCCCGAAGATGTGGAGGGAGTTTCAGGGGATAGAGCGCATTTTAAAAGCAAAATACACGAAGACGGAGGAAAGAACGAATTCTTCTTCCGGGAGGAAAGCCTGAACTTCAATGAGATCGATAAAGTGCCGGTATTTCCGGGTTGCGAAGGTATGAGTGGAGAAGCAGCTAAGAAGTGTTTCGTTACCAAGATCACCGAGTTTGTGGTTCAGAATTTTAATACCAAAGTTGCAGGACCTGACGTTAGCGGGAAACAACGAATTGCTGTAAATTTTGTCGTTGATAAGGATGGTACGGTATCCAATGTACTTGCAAAAGCCCAGGACCAAAGCCTGATGGACGAGGCAAAGAGAGTGGTACAACTACTTCCTACGATGGTGCCCGGAGAGCATGAAGGAAAAAAGGTAGGAGTGCAATTTGCATTACCGATCATTTTTCAAATGGAATAATACATTGTCCTAAAAGAATAACCGGGGTATATCCCCGGTTTTTTTGTTTATAGCGGAAGTGATAAAATTTGTACTTTTCGGTTGCGAATCGGGAATATGAAACGAATTGGGATCATAGTGTTGCTATTTGTTACTGCTTCATGTCAGTTTTTTGATACGGAAAAGATTACCTCGGAAACTTTTTATGAAGAAGAAATGAAGGCCATTGAATGGGAAGAAGTGGATCAATATCCCACTTTTTCGGTATGCGATCAAATTACCGAAAAAGCAGAACAGCGCGAATGTTTTACCAATACAATCAAAGAAAGACTCTACCTGATGTTGATCGATAAGAATTTAAGTCTGAGAGATGAGATATCGGACACGGTCTTCGTCCATTTTGGTATTTCAAATTCAGGGGAATTGTTGAATCAACAAGTCATTATCGATAGTACAGTGATGTCGCAGTTACCCATGTTGGAACAATGGCTGCTGGCTGAAATCGATTCTCTACCTGCTATGCAACCGGCGCATAAGCGCGGAATTCCTGTGGCAACCGAGTTTCATTTACCTATTGTAATTAAGACGGAATCGACTAAAGATTAATTTTGTAGCCCACGACAAAATCGGTGGGGAAATCGCCATTATCTTCCAGATTGAGGGCAAACATATCATAAAGTCCTAGAGTAATAAAACCGTTGGCAAGTGCTATATCCGCTCCAAGTCCGAAAGCAAAAGGAGCTTGAAACTCTCCTCCCGAACCCTGGAAGGCATCATCCATATTTCCATCATTGTCGGGATCTGGTATGTTGGATTTCAGATAGACATAATCGGAAATTTTTGTATTGACGAAAATCGCTACTCTTTCCGTATGCACAAACTTGAAACGATAGTTTAATGAGAACTGAGTGGAGGAAACGTCATATTCGGAATTGGAAAACAATTGCCTGAATTGAAATACCATACTATGGCGCTTCAACTTTACGTCATCGATAATCTCGAAATCAACTCCTGCCTGTGGCAATAGGGTATTATCGGGATTCACGAAATAGGCATAATTGGTCATTCCGGCAAACACTCCCAGACGTGTTTTCAATTGAACCTTTTCCGTAGTGACCACATAGTTAGGATCGACCAGGGCATTATAGGTGTCATGGTATTTTCTTAAACTCACCAGCGTGAGCTTTACCTTGTCAACGGGAACCGGGTTGTCTGCAGTAAGAAGTCGTAACACATCTTTGTATTCCCCCTGATACTTTCCTTTAAGCTGAGAATTTTTCAGTTCGTTGATCTTACCGTCTTTCTGCACAAAATAACGGTATTCACCATCGATGATGTTCCAAAGCAGTGTCATGGTACCCTCCACTTCGGTTTTCAGGGTATAGGACTGTCCGTCCACAGTATACTGTTCCTGGGAAATAACACTAAATGAACAAAGAAAGACAAATAGTAGCAGCAGGCGTTTCATAACGTTTTGATTTGGTACGCCTAAAGGTAAAAAAATAATTGAATTCGGCTATTTTCTGAACTTTCGCCCTTTCCAGGAATAGGAGCCAAAAAGACTTAGAAAAACTACCCAGGTGTTGATTAAGGGATAGACCAGGGCACACACCAGATATTTCATCAAGGATAGCTTTTTGCGATACATTCCGGCTGTAGAGACTATCACTGCATAATCAATTATAAACTTTGCAAGTATCAGCCCAACGAATGTCCACAGGTGTTGTGTTATGGTTCGGATTCCTATGAATGCGAATATAAATGCAAGGTTGGTTAAAAAGACAAGTAGCCCTAATAATTTTACTTGCATATTGGGCTGATTAGACGTTTTTGAGGCCCAGCGTACCCTTTGCGATATAATTTCTCTCAAGGAGTTTTCAGCTTGCGTTTTTACTAAATAATCAGGGGATTTCAAGAAATACAGGCTTTCAGGATAGCAAGCTCTCACCTTTTCCATAAGGAAGATGTCATCTCCGCTGGCGAGCTGATTATTGTCCTTATAACCCTCCACTTCCTGAAATACATGTCTCGAATACGCCATATTTGCCCCGTTGCAGATGAGAGGGTGACGTCTTGAAAAACCCGCCAATGTGAGGGCCTGCAAACTGAGTCCGTCAAGAAATTGAAAATAGTTTTCCAAAGGTCCTGATTCGGGATAAATGATCGGTCCGAAAACCATTTTTGGTTTGTTTTCAACGATACAGCTGTTTAATAATGTAAGCCAGTCTTGCGGGACCGAGCAATCGGCGTCGGTGGCGACCATCCAATCGTTACTCGCCCGATCGTTGGCAAGGGTAATGGCATCTTTCTTTGGAGACCCAGAAAAACGATGATTCTCCAGTACCTTCCAGCTTTTATGATCTTCCGGGCGATCTCTAAGGAAGGTTTCGATAACCGCTAAGGAATTATCGTTAGATTCATCATTAACCAATATGATTTCAAAAAGGTCATTCGGATAGTCGATATCGGCAAGACTTGACAGAAGGTTTGGTAAATTTTCCGCTTCATTTCTGAATGGGACTACAATCGAAAAAGTAGTTTGGGGAGGAGAAATTTCCGAAGTAAAAAAAGGCATTTTAATAGCATCGACCCATACCCGGATCATCACGGTGAAGTATAGGAGAAAAACGATACCAATAAAATAGATCACTGCTTAGGCGGTTGATAGGTTATCACATAGTAGCCACCCCATAAAGCCGGGAGTACAAAGTTGAGGAGCCACATACTAAGCACCGTGCATAATACCGGCCAATGATGGATTCCAAACATGGAAAACAACCATACGGCAATACCGCCGCGAACGGCCACATCCAGAAGTAGCACAGTGGGGGCTACTGAGACCAATAGATACATAGCCGTGATTACAGGGTACAAAACGAGGAAATTCTGTTCGACACCAAAAAATTTCAGCAGCAAAAAGAATAGAATCGAAAAGACGGTATATCGTATCATTGAATAAACGACCAACGACATTTTCACCCTTTGCGGCAGTCCTTTAAGGTAGGTAATAATCCTTTCGAAAGTCAATCCTTTAAAAACCAGGCGACGTTTTCTGAAATAAAACACAACTATGGTAATGCTAAGCAGGATCAATATCCCCAGAAAGACATTGATACCTGAAAACTGCATATCCGTTGTAAGTACAAGATATACGAGGCCTGGAATCCCAAACAGTAGCGTCATGAATAGTTGCATCATATTCGAGTATAGATTCAGCGTCAAGATCTTTTTCCTTTGGGATTTTGGAAAGTACATAGACTTAGCGCCATATTCTCCAACTTTAAAAGGTGTGATTATGCCTGCAAAAAGAGCAGAAAGGCATTGCCTTATTGCTTCTGAAAGGGATAGATTGGTGATGATGCTCGTAAGGGATTTCCATTTCAGGATCTCAAAGAACCAGTTTACGGCGGCCATGAACAGAAACAGTAATATCCAGTTCAAGTTATCGGTAGGAACAGATTCAAGGAATGCCGAAAAGGAAATACTGTCATTCCCCGTAAGTTTAAGGTAGATATAGATCAATGTTGCCGCAAGCACCAAAACTTTTAGGGCAATCAAGCCATATTGCTTAGATTTGTGGGAAAGGGCTAACATAGTAAGCTAAAATACAATATCTTTTTAGAGGGAATGGCTTCAGAAAAAATCATATTGGGAATAGACCCGGGAACCACAATCATGGGTTTTGGTTTGATCAAAGTGGTTGGGAAGCAAATGCAATTCCTCCAATTGAACGAATTGAAGCTCTCCAAATATGATGACCATTACCTCCGATTGAAGCATATTTTTGAAAGGACAGTAGAACTCATCGATACTTTCCACCCGGACGAGATCGCCATTGAAGCTCCTTTCTTTGGGAAAAATGTTCAATCGATGCTGAAACTGGGAAGAGCACAGGGTGTTGCCATGGCAGCAGGGTTGTCACGACAGGTACCCATCACCGAATATTCTCCGAAAAAGATTAAAATGGCGATTACCGGAAATGGAAACGCCAGTAAGGAGCAGGTTGCGAAAATGCTTCAAAGTATCCTTGGTTTGAAAGAGCTACCCAAAAATCTGGATAGTACCGACGGACTAGCGGCAGCCGTATGTCACTTCTATAATGCGGGCCAAGTTCAAGCCGGCAAGAGTTATACCGGCTGGGCCGCTTTTGTAAAACAAAATGAAGATCGCGTCGAGTAAAAATTGGAAACGGAGACTACATACTGCAAGAACTGTGATGCGGTTATTGACGGACCTTTTTGTAAGAATTGTGGGCAACGCACCAAGGTGTACAAGGTGTCTTTCCGGGATACCTTCGATGATTTAGCCGCTTCCCTGTTTTCAATCGAGGCGCCATTGTGGAAAACGATTAAGTTATTGTTCATAAAGCCCGGACTGATCTTACGCGATTACCTGGCGGGCCGCCGAAAGAGGTACTACAAGCCGGTTACTTTTTTTATCCTTACCACCTTTGTGTATCTCTTACTTAGAAATCTTATCGGATTTGATCCATTTAATGACTCTACTATTGTGGCAGAAGATTCTTCCGCATCGCAATTGCTTACCAAAGCAAGGAATTTTATGTTGCTGAATATCGATAAGCTTTTGTTCGTTTTTGTATTTACACTCGCCCTTTGGTTAAAATTGTTTTTCTACCGAAAAAGATCGTTTGCGGAATTTATTGCCATAAGTTTTTATTTACTCGGCGTCTATACCATCTTGGTCACCATGAATATGTTTTATATCCAATATTTTGGAGAGATGCAATTCCTGGGAATGCTGGCTATGGGTGTTTATTTTATCTATGCCATGGTAAGTTTCTTCGATCGGCGACTATTCCTGGTGGCCATAAAGTCTGTTTTCGTCTATTTGTTTGCGGTCCTGAGTTATATGATCGTTGCCTTTGGAATTTCTTATCTCATCGTAGCATTTCTATAAATGGCAGGCATCTACTTACATATTCCCTTTTGCAAGCAGGCCTGTCACTACTGTGACTTTCACTTTTCTACTTCATTGAAAAAAAAGGACGAAATGGTTAAGGCGATTTGTACCGAACTGGCACTTCGAAAAAATGAGCTGAATCAAACTGTGAGCACCATATATTTCGGAGGAGGCACTCCAAGCTTATTAACTTCTGAGGATTTAGATCGAATATTTCAGGCCATTCATGCTAATTTCAGCGTGGTGCCCGATCCCGAGATAACCTTGGAAGCAAATCCGGATGACCTTTCCGAAGAAAAAATCAGGGAACTGGCTGAAAGTCCGATAAATCGGTTAAGTATCGGAGTTCAATCTTTTTTTGAATCGGATCTGAAATTGATGAATAGAGCACACAATGCGAGTGAGGCCATAGAATGCATTAAACTGGCACAAAAGTATTTCGAAAACATTAGTATGGATCTCATCTATGGAATTCCTGGGATGAGCCGCGAACGGTGGATTGCAAATCTTGAAAAGACATTCGAACTCGACGTGCCACACCTTTCCTGCTATGCACTCACGGTGGAACCCAATACGGCACTTCACCATTTTATTGAAAAAGGGGTGGTAGCACCGGTGGAGGATGAACTGGCGATGGAACATCATCAGATTTTGTTGGATCGAACCGAAGAACAAGGTTATGACAACTATGAATTCTCCAACTTCGGAAAGCAAGGCTTTTTCTCTAAGAACAATATGGCATACTGGGAAGGAGAACCTTATTTGGGGATTGGCCCTTCTTCGCATAGTTTCGACGGAAAAACTCGTAGTTGGAATGTGGCCAATAATTCCATTTACATAAAATGCATCGAAGAAGCGAGTCTGCCTCTTGAACGGGAGACGTTAACCCGCAAAGACCAGTATAACGAATACGTGATGACTCGCCTGCGTACTTCCAAGGGAATTCAGCTACAGGAAATACGGCAAAAATTTGGGGATGCCTACCTGGAATATCTGTTGAATCAGGCAAAAACTCATATTGCTGAACATAGATTGTATTACGACGAGGAAGTACTTCGGGTAACAAAAAAAGGAAAGTTTTTAAGCGACGGAATTGCTTCCGACCTGTTTTTACTTAATTTAGAAGACCCAACAGACTTGTGAAAGCTAAAATATCCATACGTGGTAAGAAGTATAAGGTGGATCTTTCCCGGCCTTACGATATTTCTATACCTCTTAAAGCTTCCAAGGACAATCCCTTGGCATGGTATTTAAAACCGGCCGAGATCACACCCGTTGAGGTGGAAGACTGGGTGGGAAGCGTGAAAGAAGGAGCTGCAGTCAATTTTTACAATATTTGGTTCAATCCGCACGCCCATGGAACCCATACCGAATGCCTGGGTCATATCTCAGCCGATTTTCACTCTGTAAACGACTCTTTAAGACAGTATTTTTTTTCTGCGGAATTGGTATCGGTTGCACCTGAAACCCGGGGTGATGATCAGGTAATTACATTGAATCAATTAAAAGAATTATTAGGGGGAAAGAGTCCGGAAGCTTTGATCATCCGAACCTTACCCAATTCGTCGGACAAACTGTTCAAGGATTATTCCAATACCAATTGGCCCCACCTGGAAGCTCCGGCCGCTGAATACCTGAAGGATTTGGGCGTGGACCATTTGTTGATCGACCTCCCGTCCGTGGACAAAGAAAAGGATGATGGGGAATTACTGGCACATCGGGCTTTTTGGAATTTTCCAGATAAACCAAGAATGCATGCAACCATTACCGAATTTGTGTACGTCAAGGATGAAGTAAAAGATGGAAGTTATTTATTGAGTCTGCAGGTAGCCCCTTTTCATAACGATGCGGCGCCAAGCCGACCTGTGTTATATAAAATCAAATAATTATGAAGAACATTTTGAAACTGGAAGAATTAGCCCAGCTGCTTTTGGGAATCTTTGCTTTTTCCATGCTGGATTATTCATGGTGGATGTTCGTTGCGCTTTTCCTCGCACCCGATATTGGAATGTTAGGATACCTGGTGAATTCCAAAATTGGAGCTTTCACCTACAATATTTTTCATCATAAAGGGATTGCCATCGCCTGTGCTGCCATGGGATATTATTTAGGTTCAGAATTATGGATTTTTATAGGGATCCTGCTTTTTTCCCATGCGGCTTTTGATCGAATGCTGGGTTATGGTTTGAAATTTGAGGATAGTTTTAAAAATACCCATCTCGGTAAAGTGGGGAAATCGTAAATGAACCTAATACTCGCATATAGGAAATGTTTAAAATGGGTGGTATTCCTTATCCTTGGAACAGTCTACGCCCAGGACTACGAGCGAGTGGATGCGACTATTCAGTTATATCCGGATCGTTTCAATTCGGCCGAAGAACTATCTCGATTTATCACGCGTGACTTCTCTACAGAAGAAGATAAAGTACGCGCCATTTATGGTTGGATCATACAAAATGTAGCCTACGATCCGGAAGAATACAAGAAATTCAATTATAATTTTAAGAACTTCAGGGAACGAAACCAAAAAGAAGAGAAGACCCGTGAAAAGGTGATCATAAGAACCCTTCAACATGGAGTTGCGGTTTGTGAAGGATATGCAATGTTATTTGAACGCCTTTGCGAGTTGCAGGGGATTTCAAACTACCTGGTTCGCGGGGATATCAAATCAAATTTTAACGATATCGAGCGGCCTTTTAAAAACTCGCATATGTGGAATGTGGCTATCATCGATGGGGAAAGTTTTCTGTTCGATCCCACCTGGGGAGCCGGGAAATATCGTGAAAAGTTTGTAAAAGAGCCTTCCTATTATTACTACAAAACACCCCCTGAGCAAATGATAAAGTCACATTTTCCTCAGCTGCAGGAGGATACGTTTCTTTTGGAAAATATGTCTCGGGAAGAATTCTCGAAATTACCTTTGGTCATTCATCCCGATCTTACTTTGAAGGATCTTGTTTCACCTTCGGACGGAGTGATTTCTTCCTTTTCGGAATCAGGAGAAGTGGAGTTTGAGGTGCGCTCCGACGCGCCCGGGGAAATGACCTATACCTTCGGAAATGAACGACAGGAACTTGAATTTGAAGCAGAAAACGGGTCTTTGAAGTTTCGAGTCCCTATTGAATTAGGCAGCTCTATTTTGTTGGTGTATTTCGACGATCAACCGGCACTCGGTTTTAAAATAAAGTAACATGAACATTGAAGAATTTCGGGATTATTGTTTGGCAAAAAAAGGAGTGACGGAGTCCTTTCCCTTTGATGAAGTGACCCTGGTTTTTAAGGTGATGAATAAAATGTTTGCCCTCACAGGTTTAGAGCGAACACCATCCCAGGCCAACCTGAAATGCGATCCCGAACGTTCGATGGAACTTAGGGAAGAATACGACGGAGAAATCATCCCCGGCTACCATATGAACAAGCATCATTGGAACACCGTGATGTTAGAAGGCAATGTCCCTAGAGATCTCATCCTGGAACTCATCGATCATTCGTACGACCTTATAGTAAATTCCTTGCCCAAAAAGGTTCACAAAGAGTGGGAAGAGTTATAATGGGAGGTTTTGTCGGTATTGCTTGGGCGTACAGTTTTTCCGAAGTTTAAATATCCTATTGAAATTAGAGAGGTTTTGGAATCCACTGTTCTCAGCAACTTCAGCAATGGACATATCGGATCTGGTGGTAAGTAAACGAACCGCCTCTGCAATTCGTATCTCGTTCAGGAAAGCCACATAACTTTTCCGGGTTCGTTTCTTAAAATATTTGCAAAAAGCATTTTTCGTCATGGCAGCGCGATCTGCCACTTCTTGCAATTGAATTTTTCTTCGGAAATTTTCTGAGGTAAATTCCATGACAGCCCTCATCCGGCTGGCATCCGTATCGGAATATCGCCTTTCGGAAGGTAGATCAGACAGGCTTTCATAAGAGGCGTTTTGAATCCCTTGTAATAATTCCATAAAACGAATGAATCTGTCCAATTTTTTAGCCTTCATAAGGGCGTCAAAGATGAAGACCAATTTCTTTGAAGGGCGTTTAACGATGAAGCCGTTTGTAGCCTTTGTGAAAAATCGTCGCAACGACTTAAGTTCTTCTGTCTGAAAGAAGGAATCGCCAAAAGATGTTTCCGTAAAGAAAACACTCCACATATGCGAAGGAGTGGGTTGCTGTGTATCGCTTCTGAAAACATGCGGTTGATAGCTGCCCAGAACTATTATCTCACCCTTTTGATAAGGCATTACACTGTCGCCGGTAAATAGTGTTCCTTCACCTGAAACGATATAACTGATTTGTATCTCCTCGTGACTATGAAGAGAACTATAAAAGGTAACTCCTCGATCTACCTGGAGGATAAGCGCATCTTGTGTAGGCTTCGGAATAGTGAATGGCAATACCTTCATATGTATAAAAATAATCAATTAATTGTATTTAATGATAATAATTGGATAATATAGTATCATTTTAGAGTAAATAAGCATTGAACGACCCTGTTAATATGTGCTAGTTTTGAATTAAAATTTTAGAATATGAAATTTCAATGGAAAGGCGTCATGCCGGCGGTTACCACCAAGTTTACGAACGAGGATACTTTAGATATTCCTTTGTTCGAACACAATTTAAAGGCTCAGCTGGATGCTGGTGTTCATGGAATTGTATTGGGAGGAACCTTGGGTGAAGCAAGCACCCTGAGTGAAGAAGAGAAAGGAATTCTAACCCGAACAGCGGTCAAATACGTGGATGGACAAGTACCGGTGCTTATCAATATTGCGGAGCAAACAACCAGAGGAGCTATAGCTGCCGCCCACAGGGCAGAAGAAGACGGCGCGTCAGGTCTTATGATGCTACCTCCCATGCGATACAAAGCAGGCGATAGGGAAACGGTTGAATACTTCAAGGCTGTGGCTAATAATACTTCATTGCCCATTATGGTTTATAATAATCCTGTAGATTATAAGATTGAGGTGACCCTTCCCATGTTCGATGAACTTCTGAAATGTGACAATATTGAGGCTGTAAAGGAATCGACACGTGATATTTCTAATGTGACAAGAATTAAAAATAATTTTGGTGATCGCTTAAAAATTATGACCGGCGTGGATACATTGGCCCTGGAGAGTTTATTGATGGGTGCTGATGGTTGGATCGCAGGGTTGGTATGTGCGTTTCCCGCAGAAACTGTAGCAATCTTCGAATTACAACGCGTAGGAAGGATCCAGGAAGCCCTGGAGATTTATCGGTGGTTCCTTCCTTTGCTGGAATTGGATATTAACCCTAAATTGGTTCAAAATATTAAACTGGCCGAAGTAGCAACCGGTCTGGGATCAGAGACGGTTCGACCTCCCAGGCTTCCCCTGGTAGGGGCTGAAAGAGAACACGTGCTGGAAGTTATAAATAAAGGTTTAAAAACCAGGCCAAAACTCCCTGCTTATAAGAATTTATAATGTTAGAAATACGACCCACTTGTGAACACTGTAATAAGGACTTGCCGTCTGACTCTAAAGAGGCAATGATCTGCACTTTCGAATGTACTTTCTGCGTCACTTGCGTCGAAGAGTTGCTTCTGGGTGTTTGTCCGAATTGCGGAGGTGATTTTCAACCTCGTCCTATTCGTCCGTCACACCTGCTTGACAAATATCCGGTGTCTCAGACAGTGGTACACAAACCGGTTAATTTAGATGTACATATAAAAAATATCAGTAGCAATGATTAATGGCAATAACCTTATCGGATTTTCTGAAAGTGCTTTAGGAGAACGAACTTATAAAACCTTCAATCCGAGGATGAATTCCGAGAATGAATGGAAATTTACTGAAGCTACTTCGGGCGAAATTGATAGGGCCGTGTCCCTGGCCCAGGATGCGTTTACGGTGTATGCTGAAATGTCCGGGAAAAAGCGTGCCGATTTCTTAGAAGCCATCGCCAATGAAATCCTTGAACTTGGCGATGAGGTTATTGAAGTCTACATGAAAGAATCCGGGTTACCCGAAGGTCGAGCTTTGGGAGAAAGAGGTCGTACGGTTGGGCAATTAAGAGCTTTTGCAGTACTCATCCGGAACGAGTCATGGAGGAATTTAAAAATTGATGAAGGCAATCCGTCGAGAACACCGACATCAAAACCGGACCTTAGAATGACGTCAGTACCATTAGGGCCTGTTGTTGTTTTTGGCGCGAGTAATTTCCCATTTGCGTTTTCAACTGCTGGTGGTGACACCGCAAGTGCTCTTGCAGCGGGGTGCCCAGTGATTGTTAAATCCCATCCCATGCATGCCGGTACCAATGAATTGATCTCAAGAGCCATTGTCAAAGCAGCTAAACAAACAGGCATGCCTGAGGGAGTATTTTCGAGTTTGAACAGTTCTGGAATTGAAGTAGGGCAACAACTGGTGATGCATCCGGGCATTTTCGCAGTTGGCTTTACCGGCAGTCATCGTGGTGGTCGAGCCTTATATAATTTAGCGAGTTCCAGAGAAGTCCCGATCCCGGTTTTTGCTGAAATGGGAAGTATCAACCCGGTTATCATTTCCGAAGAAGCATTGAAAGAAAGGTCTGAAGAAGTGGCTGTTCAGTTGGCGAATTCCATCACCCTGGGTGTGGGACAGTTTTGTACGAATCCGGGGTTGATCATAGCGATCGGATCGGAAGCATTAACCCAATGGATTCAAAAATTAACCCTGGAAGCAGAAAAGATTGCACCTCAACCCATGTTACATCCTGCAATTTATGATGCTTTTAAATCGGGAAGTGAGGAAATGACAGGCACGGCAGGTGCACAAAAAGTGGCGGCATATTCTTCAGAAGAAGGGATAAGCAGCGGAGCAGTTTTAGCAACAGTTTCAGGTAGGGAGTTTATTCAGAACTCCAGATTACATGACGAGGTATTTGGGCCGTATTCCCTGGTGGTGGAATGTGAGGATGCCTTTGAGTTGAAGGCCGTGATTAGAAGTTTGCAAGGACAACTTACCGGAACCCTGATTGCAGAGTCCGGAGAACCGGGCTTAAAAGAAATTGTGAAGGAACTACAGCAGAAAGTAGGAAGGATTATTTGGAACGGAGTACCCACCGGCGTGGAGGTGTCTCCGGCAATGACCCATGGCGGTCCTTACCCGGCTTCGACCGATAGTAGGTTCACGGCTGTTGGAACTAGGAGCATAAGTCGATGGGTGAGGCCATTTAGTTACCAGGATTTTCCGAACGAATTGCTACCTGTATATCTAGCTTAATTATGAACGTGATGTTGAAAATTGCCTATATTGGATTATTACTTCTATTTACATCGGTACCTGTTACCTTGGCTCAGAATAAGTCGGACGCGCAAAAGTTAGAGGATATTATCGAGGGACTTGAAAATCTGAAACTTTACGATCATAAGGAATTTCCTCTGGGACTATTTACCGAGGAATATTATAAGAAAGAATACAATGTCGCAAAGTCATTTATGGTCCAATTGGACCGACTGGATGCAGCGAAAATGACGGAAACCCAGGCTATTTCATTGGAGCTGCTAAAGTTTCAGCTTAATGAAACCATCACACAGTATGAATTTAGGATGCATTTGAATCCCCTGTTGTCCGATTCAGGATTTCATTCCAACTGGCCTTATATGGTAAGGCCAATTACCAATGCTCAACAGGCCATTCAATATTTGAATCGGCTTAATGCGATCCCTACAGCGGTTGACCAACATCTGATACTTCTCCGGAAGGGTTTAAGAGAAGGAATTTCACAACCGAGGGTAATTTTTAATGGATATGAAACTTCCTATAGCGATCATATCGTGGATGATTACCGGGAAAGTTTTTATTATGACCCCTTTAAAGAACTTCCTTCAGGGATACCGGTTAATCAAAGGGATTCCATTTTAAAGGCTGCAAAGGAAACCATCGAGAATTCTGTAGTTCCTCAATACCAGCGTATCAAAAGGTTTTTTGAAGAAGAATATTTGCCCGGAACCCGGAAAAGCATTGGAGTATCAGAAATTCCCGAAGGAGTGGATTATTATCAGAGCAGAATAGATTACTATACAACGAGCAAGGAATATACGGCGGATGAGATTCACTCGATTGGTCTGGGCGAAGTTGCCCGTATCAAAGGAGAAATGGAGAAGATTATTTCCGAAGTTGAGTTTGAGGGTAGTTTTTCTGAATTCCTGACTTTTCTTAGAACCGATCCACAGTTCTATGCTACCACGCCCAAAGAATTATTGATGATCGCTCGGGATATGGCAAAACGGGCTGATGAACAGCTTCCCAAGTTTTTCAAAACCCTGCCACGTAAACCCTATGGTGTGGCACCTGTTCCTGATGCGATTGCTCCGAAGTATACCGGTGGGCGTTATATTCCCACTTCACCGGAAAGTACCAACCCCGGGTATTATTGGGTGAACACCTATAATTTGCCCAGCCGACCCCTATACGTAATGCCGGCATTAACGGTCCATGAAGCTGTTCCAGGGCATCATTTGCAAATGGCATTGAACCAGGAATTGGGAGATCGAATACCTAGATTCCGACGAAATATGTATTTATCTGCCTATGGTGAAGGTTGGGGGTTGTATACCGAATACCTGGCAGCAGAAATGGGAATGTACACTACACCATACGAACGATTTGGACAATTAACTTATGAAATGTGGAGAGCTTGCCGACTCGTGGTTGATACCGGAATTCATGCCAAGGGATGGACACGGGAACAGGTTGTGGAATTCATGGCATCTAATACCGCATTATCGCTTCATGAGGTGAATACGGAAACCGACCGCTATATTTCATGGCCAGGACAAGCACTTTCTTATAAAATTGGAGAATTGAAGATTCGTGAATTGAGAGCCAAGGCGGAAGAAGTTTTAGGTCCTAAGTTTGACATCCGTGAATTTCATGAAGTCATATTAGAGGAAGGTACCGTCACACTTGCCATACTTGAAAACCGAATTAACAACTATATCGATAAGACCAACAATGAGTGAAACCTTGTTTCAATGTATCGATGCTCACACCTGCGGAAATCCCGTGAGGGTTGTCACTACGTCCAGGCCTCCTCTACAGGGAGTGACGATGAGTGAAAAAAGGCAGCATTTTTTGAAAGAATACGATTGGATTCGGACAGGTTTGATGTTTGAACCCCGTGGTCACGATATGATGAGCGGTAGTTTCTTTTTCGAGCCACATGATCCGGCCAATGACCTAGGTATTCTGTTTATAGAGACCTCAGGATGTTTGCCAATGTGTGGTCATGGAACCATTGGCGCGATAACCATTGGAATCGAGAAAGGGTTGATTCATCCTAAAGTTCCCGGAGAAGTAAGATTGGAGACTCCGGCAGGCTTGGTCGAAGTAAAGTATCAGCAGAGAGAAGGAAAAGTAGAGTGGGTTCAATTAAAAAATGTACCCTCTTATTTAGCTGGTGAGAACCTCAAGGTGGAATGTCCTGAATTAGGAACCCTGCATTTAGATGTTTCGTATGGCGGAAATTTTTACGCCATTGTGGATCCTCAGGAAAATTTTAGCGGTGTACAGGATTTTACAGCAGGGAAACTCATTCAATACTCACAGGTGTTAAGAGATAGAATAAATGCATCCTATCCTGATCATTTTGTGCATCCTGAAGACCCTACCATTCGAGACGTGAGTCATATTTTATGGACGGGAACCCCTATACATTCTGATTCCGATGGAAGGAATGCGGTTTTTTATGGCGATAAAGCGATTGATCGATCACCCTGTGGTACTGGTACTTCTGCGAGGATGGCGCAAATGTTTGCCAAAGGAAATTTAAAGGTGGGTGATTCTTTTGTTCATGAGAGTTTTATTGGATCTACCTTCACTGGAAAGATCGAATCGGAAGTGCGAATTGGTGATAAAACAGGCATCATTCCAAGTATTAAAGGCTGGGCAAAAATATATGGAACGAATACCATCAGTATCGATCCGGATGATGATCCATACGCTTACGGATTTCAAGTGATTTAGTATGAGCAAAAAGGTAGTCATCATAGGAGGTGGAATAGTTGGACTGTGCTCTGCTTATTATCTGATGAAAGAAGGGCATGAGGTCACGGTCGTGGATAAATCCGATTTTTCGAAAGGAGCTTCTTACGTAAACGCCGGATACATTACCCCCAGTCATATCATTCCACTATCGGCTCCGGGAATGGTGACTAAGGGACTTCGATGGATGTTGAATTCTTCCAGTCCGTTTTATGTTCGTCCGAGATTGGAGTCGGATTTTTTGAGATGGGGGCTGGCGTTCAAACGATCTGCCACCAAGGCTAAAGTAGAATCGGCCATACCGGTTATCAAAGAAATAAACCTGTTAAGCAGGCAATTGTATCAGGATTTGAAGGATAGTGGAGAGTTTGGCTTTCATTATGATCATCATGGTTTGTTGATGCTCTGCAAGACGGAAAAGGGTTGGGAAGAAGAACTCAAAGTTGCTGAAATAGCCAGATCCCAGGGGTTGATCGTTGAAGAGGTGCGGAAGGACCAATTTAAGGAATACGAATCCGAGTTGGACTTAGACATAACCGGGGCCTTATTTTTTGATTGTGATGCCCATATGACCCCTCCCAATTTTATGCAGGAGTTGTTGTCGTATCTCAAGCGAAAAGGAGTGTCAATATTGGGAGGAGAGGAAGTACAGGATCTGAAATTAAAAGGGAATCGAATTTCGGAAATTATTACAGATAAGAATGCCCTTTCGGCGGATGAGTTTGTTTTGTCTGCAGGGAGTTGGAGCGCTCAGCTTCTCAAAAAAATAGGGGTAAAGTTATTGCTGCAGGCAGGAAAGGGATATTCGATAAACGCGAACCGTCCTACCGGGATTAAACTACCGGGCATTTTGGTGGAATCTAAAGTAGCAGTTACCCCCATGAATGGTTTTACCCGTTTTTCGGGTACTATGGAAATCGACGGGATCAATCACAACATTAAACCACAGCGCGTTCGTGCTATCGCCAATGCAGCGATGTCCTATTACGATGGCCTAGAGATTCGATCGGAAGATATTCAACAGGCTTCCTGCGGATTAAGACCCTGTTCGCCGGATGGGTTGCCTTATATTGGTAAGGGCGATAAGGTAGATAACCTCGTCTTTGCGACGGGCCATGCCATGATGGGATGGAGTTTAGGTCCGATTACCGGTAAATTAGTGACCGAAATCATTTCAGAAAAACATCTATCGATGGACATCGATCCTTTTCATCCGGACAGAAAGTTTTAGGAGAATCACCGAGCAAGAATATTTCAGCAGGACATATCAGCCACAATCTTCCACTCACCATCTATTTTCTTGAAGATGATGAAAAATACACCGTTGGCATCTCCCATTTCTCTTTTTAAATGGTATTGCCCCATTACCCAATAGCTATCTTCAGCTACCTTCGAGATGTCGTCGATTGTAAAACTCAACGTACCGCTTTCCTTTTTCGTGGGATACCCTTTTTTGTAGTTGTCCAGTGTTTGTTGCCAGCCACGGGTTAGACCCCGGCTACCATAAAATTTCAGTGAATCGCTTTGCCAGTAGCCTTGCATGAATCCTTCCAGATCATGATTGGACCAGGCCACTTCCTGTTGCTTCATCACTTTAAGTATTGCGAGTTTGTCATCAGCCTCTTTAGACTGTGACTGGACGTTGATGAACAACAAAAGGCCGAAGAAAAGAAATACGTATTTCATAGTGTAAGGATTGTGTTTAAAGATAGCCTTTTATGGCAGGTTAAAAATCTTTTCGAAGGGCTTTTCGATAAATAAAATACATCGGAGTTACAACCCAAACGATGAGAACAGCCAAAGAGATGATCATTCCTGAACTCGTTCCGAAGAATTTCTGAAAGACCGCACCCGTATAACCCAATAGTGCGGAGATGTCTAATTTCAGTAGGATCAGAATCCTTGAGAGATCAATGGGATTTAGTGTAGTTGCGATCAGGGAGAATTTGTCCAATGGATATTCATCAAAATAAACCAATGAGATCAATAATAAACCATCAAAGATCACGGCCATGAACAACCAAAGGAGTATTGCGTAGCCAAAGCCTTTGATCTTATTCTCATTTCGAAGTCCGATATTGAACGATAATGCGGTGAATATGAACGTGAGGAACACTCCTACTACGAGTAATAAAGAGAAATCCCAGATCGCTGGCGAGGTGAAAATTCCGTAAATGATAAATGGAATTCCAAGGCCGATAAGCAAACTTGCTGAAAGAGATATTGCGACTCCCAGGTATTGCCCCAGGAAAATAGAGGATCTTTTTATGGGTTGTGCCAACAGCAGCTCGGTGAATTCCCTGGAATCATAATAATACATGATCCCGAAAATCGTCCCGATAAGAGGGATCAGTACTGTAACCACGTTCATCAAGGTGATAATCGCTTTGGAAAGATCATTGTTTAGAAATAACAATACCGTTCCCAGCATCGCGTAAAAAATGAGATAGACATAGCTCCACCGACTTCGGATTAAATCGTAAAAACTATATTTTAGGATCTTAAGCATGGTTCGATGATAAAATATTAGCGATGGCTCTCTCTAAATCCGTTTCTTCGGATTGCTCTTTTAGCGCTTTTACACTTCCATGAAAGTAAATTTTACCTTCCAGTAGAAATACCACTTCATCTGCCATTTCATCCACAAAACTCATGATGTGCGATGAAATCAAAATAGTTTTTCCTTTTGCCTTCTCTTTAAGGATCAATTCCTTGAGTCGAACAAGCGAGACAGGATCAAGACCTGTGGTGGGTTCATCCAAAATAAGCATATCTCCTTCGCTCATAAATGTAAGCACGAGGTTTACTTTTTGTCGGGTTCCCCCCGATAAGTGTCCTAGTTTTTTGTTCAGGAAGGGCTGTAACTCAAAAAGTTCAATGAGTGGATCCTCATCATGTGCAGGAAGTTGCCTTAAATTCCGGATCATGGCAAGAAGTTCGCTTAGCTTTAGATTATTTGGAAAATTGGCTATTTGAGGCAGATAGTTCACGCGTTTACGATATTTCCATTGCGACTTAATGTTCTTATCGTAAACTTTGATCATTCCTTCGTTGGGGATGACCATACCTAAGATGGATTTAATCAAAGTGGTTTTACCGGATCCATTGGGTCCCAGGATAGCAGTTATGCCGGGTTTGTCAAATTTCAGATTTATCCCTTGTAGCACTCGGTTTTTACCAAACTTTTTATGAAGGTCGCGAATTTCAATCATGCCCTACTCTCTTCATTAATGGTTGTTCATCCAATAGATTATCCGGTGTAAATACGGGAGAAACTTTTTCAGAAAAATCGATGATACTTATAAACAAACTCCTCAAGAGAATAATAGTCTCTGGAGTTTCGTTCACCACATATGAAAACAACTTGACCGGTCGATAAGGAACATCACCCACGCCATTTTTGTCAAGATCATATCCCGAATAATTACTCCAGTAATTTCCTGAAAATTTATTGTCATTCAATTTGCTGTTGTAAGAAATATCGAAGGAATTGTTCAAAAAATTGTTGGCTTCAAAGTTATTGGTATAGCAGGCTCCTCTCACCTTAATTGCCCATCCATTTTGAATGAAATCATTGTTCTTATAATTTATACGCGTGGATCCTTCCACCTGTATGCCGATGGTATTTTCTTCTAATGTATTCTGAAAAATTTTGGCATCGTAAATTTCTTTCAGCAGTATTCCATAGGAGGCAGTACCCCAGTTTCTGAAGAATTTATTGTGAGACATCGAAATGAACTTGGAAAACATCACTGCCACACCCGCTCCATTTTCCGTAAAGGTGTTGTAATGATATTCGTCGCGGTTCGAGAACATGAAATGCAATCCGTAGCGCAAGTTGTCATGGCTGTAATTATCGATCACTTTACTGTCATCCACGAATTCGAAATATATACCATCGCGAAGATTAAAGACTTCATTCTTACGGATCTCGACATTAGAACTATGCCAAAGATGAATTCCGTTGCCGGCCGAAGCCTCTTCGGTTTTTGTGCTCGAAATGGTATTATTCTCAATTAATCCGTAGTGTGATTTTTCCACCAGCACCCCAAAAGTGGCTTCCTTAAGGACGTTGTTTGACACCTTGAAATGGTTGCTTCTTGTGATGTAGATGGAGGCATAATCGTCTGTATAGCTTTGACCCACATTTGAGATCTTCAGACCACTGATAGTTACGTTATCCGATTTTACTACAATACCATAACCTTGATTTTCAACATCGATCTCAGCCAGTTCTTCGCCTACTAAGTGAAGCGATTTTTCGATCAATAGGTTGTTTTCCCTGTAGATTCCGTTACGTACTTTGATAGTGCTTCCTGGAGTTGCAGCTTCTATTGCTTCCTGAATATTATCAAAAGCGCAATTCGAACAAACTTCCAGGGACTGAGCATAGCTCGGGGAAATTATGAGTCCGCAAAGGACGAAAGCGGTATAAATTTTGGCGAAATTCACTTCAAGGAAATTACGGAAAATAATCATTCAATGACCACCAGGTTTTGTTTCCTGAGTTCTTCCCAGCTGTAGATTTCACCGGACTTGGCATTTCCAGCTTCCAGGGCCGTCTCTTTATCTTTAAATGCTGAAAGATTAGCTCCCATGGGACTGGGAATATCTTCGCAAATCAAATAATACGAATTTTCGGCCTCTAGAAAAGTATCCGGATTATGGAAATCCATTACCAGATACAATGCAACCTCGTGTTGTAATTCTTGTGCGTCGTTCAACATACATTCAATCGCATCATATTTGAATACCTTCCCTTTAACGGTTACGATTTCTGAAGCAAACTGGGAGTCCACAATATTCATAGAGCAGTACCTGCAAACATCCAACCCATAGTCTATGGACTTGGGCTCGACTTTACATGCAACGAGTGCCCATAGCAAGAGGAGACAGTATATGTGGTTAAGCCGTTTCATTCTGAGCTCGCTTTTCCTTCCTACCTACATAGAACGCGACTAATGAAAGTGCTATTCCGAGGGCCAGGAAATAGGCGCCTAACTGCGGATAGGAATGTGCGGTGAAATTGAGTATGTTCTTAGACCCAAACAACGGTGGCTGAAAGCCCATTACCGTGCCATCGGGATTCGTGAATTTCATGATCGCTTTCGGATCCAGGTTATGGCCATAATCGTGCTCCCAGAGGTAAAAATCGTAAATACCTGCGCTGCTTAAAAGAACCATCAGAATAAACCATCCAAGATACCATTTATGGTTGCCTTTAATGGCGATTAGTATTCCCAGGGCGAAAGTGATGAGTATTCCGGCAGGAAATATTTTGAATTCCGGGATGGCCTCCGGAATGTACTGCATGCCCACATAATGATTCATAATATTGATATTCTTGATATCATGGGGGTTAGCATCTGCAAAGTCGTTGATATAGATATACATCCCAAGAGGGGTGGGGTACTGTGGCGCTTCCAGGGTGATCTTCCATAATGGGAAAATAAACAGTGCCAGGGTAACCACAGCTCCTGCGATCATTATGAGACGAGATTTTTTCATAAGAAGTATTTGATTTAAAGAACGGGAGTTTGGAATGCCTCCCGTTCTCTTCGGAAATAAAATTTAATTTTCACTAATCATATTATTTCCTCAACTATAAGTGTTAGTCCTCTCCGAGTGACCAGGAGAGTTCGATATTTGATGAGGCAGGAGATACACGAACATATCCTTGCATTTCCTGGTGTAATGCTGAACAGAAATCTGTACAATAGAATGGCCAAACGCCCACCTTTTTAGGTTCCCAAACAATGGTCTTTGTTTGTCCGGGCATGATCAGCACTTCTGAATTATTAGCACCGATGATTGCAAAACCGTGAGGTACGTCGAAATCCTGCTCGTGGTTGGTAATGTGGAAATATACCTTATCGCCCACCTTGATACCTTCAATATTATCCGGCGTAAAGTGGCTTCGAATCATCGCCATAAAAACATGTACCTCGTTTCCATTTCGCTCGACCCTTGTGTCGGCTACGTTAGACACGACATACGGGTGCTCATTTTCTTCCAGTTTATAAATCTTTTTGGAATTAGCTGCGAGCAATTCGGCTGGACAACCAGCGGCATAGTGTGGTTCTCCATGCGTTGGGAAATCCGACAATAGCTCCATTTTATCTCCAGAAATATCATACAACTGGGCAGAGTGTTCCAACTCCGGACCTGTAGGCAAGTACCGGTCCTTGGTGATCTTGTTCATCGCAACAACGTATTTACCGAAAGGTTGTCTTGAGTTACCTCCGGGGATCATCAAGTGACCTACAGAGTAGTACGTAGGTTTGCGGTCGATTACCTCCCAGGTTCCCAGTTTCCATTTCACCACTTCCGAAGAAATAAAGAAGGTGGTATACGCATTCCCTTCTGAATCAAATTCGGTGTGTAATGGGCCTAATCCTCCACTTTGAACACTTCCGCCAAGAATGGCATCATAGTCCAGGATAGGAATTCCATAGGCATCACCTGCATAAGTTTCATTATTGATAGCATCCATCATTTTTGTAAATGAGTGAACGGTTACATCGGCGGATAGTTTTCCACTTCCCACTATATATTCACCGGAAGGATCCACATCACAACCGTGAGGCGATTTAGGCGTCGGTAGGAAATACACCGCACCGGGAACTTCAGTAGGATCTACGGTAAGTACTTCATTGATTTGTGTTGAAGTAGCCATATGTTTCTTCTCGTCATACACATTGTGCATATAGGAAGTAGGCATTTTGGTTCCTCCACCGTCAGCCACGTATTCTTCGATTTTTAGCCAGTTGAGTGCGGCGATAAAATCTTTATCGTTCTGTGAAGCATTTACCTCCATAAGAGTACTTGCTTCTTCCGTGTTATAAGTCGTGAAGAAGAACCAACCGTGGGAGTTTCCGCGGCCGGGGTGGGCCTTGTCATAATCAAATCCCGGCATAAGAACCTGGAAAGCCAGATTCATTCGTCCGGTCTCCGGATCGACTTTGTAAAAGGTCAAAGCTCCTTTGAAGTTTCCTTTTTTGTCCTTAATGGCCATGTCGCGCTGAGGAACAGGTACGGCAAATCGCGTTCCTGCTACCACATATTCTGTATTCTCTGTGACATAGGAAGAACTATGGTTCCCCGCACAATTGGGTACTTCTATGATCTCTGCAGTTTCAAATGTGCTAAGATCAATTCTGGCGATCCTTGGTGTATTGTTTCCATTCACAAATACCCAACGGCCGTCCAATATACCATTCGTTTGAGAAATATCCGGGTGGTGAAGGTCGTCCCAAGGAACAAATCCGAAGGAAGTATTTAGCAATGGCTTGGTTTCTTCTGAATAACCATATCCGGAAGTAGGAAATTGAGAAAACACAGGGATCTCTTTGAATAACCTACCGGAAGGTAATCCATACACGGTTAGGTTTCCGCTATATCCACCGGATAGAAATGCATAAAATTCATCTTGTTCACCAGGCGCGACATATACTTTTTCGGCCGCGCTTGAAGATAACGCGCCGTTGGAAGACGTGCCCTGATTGTTACAAGATACGAGGGCAGTAGAAATGATGGTAAGTACTGCCAGTCCTTTGATTATTGATTTCATTTGTTATAGAATTAGATTGTTTTTATTGATTGGGTAATATCACTTTATCGACCACATGAACGATTCCATTTCCGGCCGGTACACTCGCTAGAATTTTGGCGCCTCCAACGATCACGTCCTCTCCGTCTACTTCTACCGCGATATTTTCATTACTGGCTTGTCCGAGTTTCTTGAATTTCTTCAGGAAATCCTTGGAATAATTACCAGGGGTTACGTGATGTTTCAGTATATGGGCCAATTGATTTTTATTCTCTGGTTTGAGAAGGTTCTCAACGGTTCCTTCCGGCAATGCAGCAAATGCTTCGTTGGTAGGTGCAAATACCATTAAGGGACCTGCATTCACAAGTGCGTTTTCGAGTTCAGCTGCCTGTACTGCGGCGACCAGAGTAGTATGGTCGGGTGATCCGATGGCAATGTCGAGCACATTGGGTTTGGCTTCGTCATCTTTAATGAACGCCTGCCCTTTGTTTAAGTTCGTTGATTCCGTTTGATTGGCAGAGGTGTTGTCTGCCTTGGAACCGTTCTTTTCTGTTTCACCTTTACAGCCTATCAGGATCAGGCAGAAAAGCGACAACAGCAATGTATGTAATGTAGTTTTCATTGTGATGGGTATTGAATTGCTTGTAATTAGTTTACAGTGTTCTGAAATATTCGAGTAGAGCGCGTGCTTCTTCTTCCGTCAGGCCTTGATTGGCCATAGGCGAACCATTGAATTCCATCAAAAGTTGTTTGGCCAAAGGATCATTCTTCACCATTCCTTCGGGATCAAGGATCATATTCATGATCCATTCCGGGGTTCTTCGCTTTGTGATGCCTGTGGGCGCTGGGCCTATGAACTTCTTATCCGCCTTGTGACATGCGGTACATTTGAGTTTAAATATTTCTGCTCCATTGGTGACCATGGCCTGGTCGATAGACTCCGGTATGGAGATTTCTTTTATCGGACCAACTCCTTTATTTGTGAGGTCTACAATTTCAGAAGCCTTCACAGTTTCGGTCTTTTCAACGACTTCTTTTTTAGGCGTGGTACCGATCTTCATACTCTCCTCTTCTTTTTTTTCTTCTCCATTACCGCAGGAGATCAGCGAAACGGCAATACAGACGGCGAAAAGCGTTCCAAGGTATTTCATACTTGTTAGTTTTAGATAGCTCAAAACTATTGTCCAACAGCATTTTAAAATATGATATCGGTCATATATAAATAATAAAAGATATTTTTATCTTTTATTCCATAATTTATATTTGTGTTTTATTTGAATAAAATATTGCTATGCTTTCCAATGCCTCTAAATATGCCATCAGGGCCATGTTGTTTCTAGTAAATAACTCCAGTAAGACTGAGAAGTGGTCTGCCCAGATTATTTCAGAAGAAATCAATGTTCCCAAACCATTCTTATCAAAAATCTTACAACAACTGGCGTTGAAGAATTTTGTCACTTCGATCAAAGGGCCGAATGGAGGATTCTATTTGTCCGGTCGTCAAAGGAAGAAAACAGTTCTGGCCGTGATCATAGAAGTAGAAGGCAGGGATCGATTAATGCAGTGTGCTTTGAATATTGAAAACTGTAATCTCGATAATCCTTGTCCGGTCCACAAGTATATTGCGCCTGCCAAGGAAGCTCTAAGGGAAAGTTTCAGTAGAGTTAGATTGGAAGACCTGGACGAGTCGGTCCTAGAATGATTGCATAAATTCTTCTGAAAGAATCTTGCGCATCTGGGAAATCAGCATATCGGAATGAGAAGTACCAAACGTCATAGGCGGTTTGATCTTAATTACATTGTGATCGGGGCCGTCCGTACTCATTAGAATTTTATGGGTTTTCATCCGGTTAACCAGGTAGGTTGAGGCTTCTGCGAGTGGTTTTTGATGGGCATCCACCAATTCGATACCCAGAAACAGACCTTCTCCTCTAACATCAGCTATAATTGGAAACTCTTCCGATAGTTCGATGAGTTTCTGTTTGAGATAATTTCCGGTTTCCAGTGCATTCTGTTGAAGGTTTTCTTCCTCTATCACGTCAAGTACTGCTTTTCCGATGACACTACTCACGGGATTCCCACCGAAAGTATTAAAAAACTCCAAGCCATTATTAAAAGCTTCTGCTACCTCACGGGTGCAAGCCACTGCTGCCAGTGGATGACCATTTCCGGCCGGTTTTCCCATTGTAACTATGTCTGGAATCACGTTATGCAATTCAAATGCCCAGAAATGAGATCCGGTCCTTCCAAATCCGGTTTGAACTTCGTCCGCAATACAGATGCCTCCTTCTTTGCGTATGGCGGTATATACTTCTTTGAAAAAGTTTGGGGGCGGGACAATTTGCCCGCCACAACTCAAAATCGCCTCACCGATGAAAGCCGCCGGACGCTTGTTGTAACGTTTCAATGATTTCAAAATGTCTTTTAAATGTGAGGCATATTGCTTGCCGGAATCGCTTCCTCTGTAACGACCACGAAAAGGGTCGGGCAAGGGTAATAAATGTGTGGTTTCAGGTTTTCCTGAACCTCCTTCACTGTCAAATTTGTAAGAGCTCACATCAATAACACTATTGGTATTACCATGATATCCAATTTCCAGAGCTACAATATCCAGCGCTTTGGTTATGGTTTTTGCCATACGCAACGCGAGTTCATTGGCTTCACTTCCTGAGTTTACGAGGTATACAACAGAAATGGGTTTCGGGAGTTTTTCAATCAAGGCTTCAGCATATTCCAGAATCGCCTCGTGAAGATATCGCGTATTGGTATTGAGCACCGAAATTTGTCGCCGTGCTGCATCCGTAACCTTGGGATGTTCATGTCCCACATGCGCTACATTGTTCACAGTATCCAAATATTTCCTTCCCAAAGAATCTAATAGATATACATCTTCACCTCTTACAATGTGTAAAGGTGTTTCATAAGACAAACTCAGACTTCCTCCCAGTAGTGTTTCCCTTTGTTCCTGAATTTCTTTCGGACTTTGGTCATAGTTAGTTTTAAGTTCGGGATCATTGAACAAAATGTTAGGGTCCGGACAGAGGCCGGCCCAAACTTCGAGTTGCGCGGGATAGCACACTCCCGCATAATCTTCGGAATAATCCAACATATCCAACATGAGTTGGAAATGTAAATGAGGGGACCAGTGGCCGTTTTCTTTTGGGGTGCCTAATTCGCCAATTTTGTCTCCTGCTCGGACTTTACTGCCTACCGACAATTCCGCGATGCTTTTCAATGAAAGATGACCGTACAATGAATAGAACGGTATTCCTTCTTCAAGATGTTTCAGGATAACCAGTCCGCCATATTCCTTGAAACCATCATCATTAACGGAAGTGATGACTTCACCATCAAAAAGGGAATGTACTGCAGTCCCCGCGGGCAACCAAAAATCCACGCCCAGATGAACGGTTCGACTTTCCGGTCCTTCGTTTCCATGCTTGTCGTAAGAGGTGGCAGTATATAAGGGTCGGGGCTCCAGGTATCCACCTGCAATTATTTTATCCGGATGTTCCTTTTGAATTTTATTGATCTTAAATTCGAAAAGATCCAGATCATTGAAGTCATGCTTTCCCCCGATCCATGAACTGGAAACTTTCAAATCAAGTAATAACACTTCTTTAAAATGAGTAGAGGGAAACAGTTGAGTAAAAGTATAAGTGCGCCCGGCCATTATTTTGTGAATGGCCGAATAATTGGGGTGAGTGTCCAATCCGCAAACCGTTCTGAAATAACAAGTAGCAAATTCTTCATTGATATCTCTCCATTTTTTGAGAGCATCCCAGGCGGGTTGTTCGCTTACCAGATGATATGAATTACCGGTTTCCTCATTCTTACGAAGGGCAGCCTTTGTGATGGTAGTTATCCATCGCATGGCTACCAAGCAATAGAGACATTGTAGTTCTTCCTGGTTCAGCGAGTATTCTTTATGATATCCTCGAACCAGTTCAACTGCGGCCTGAAGGGGATCCGGCAGGTCCATCACGGCATAAGCGATAAGTATGGCCAGATCATTAACAGTTTGAGTATATACCGAATCTCCAAAGTCAATGAATCCGTTAATTTTTGCCTCTTCACCGATCCCGGTGACAAGTATATTGTAATCGTTCAGATCATTGTGAATAACACTCCTGGGAAGTGTTTTATAAAGATTTTGTAATTCTTTGAATCTATTTTGATGCGGAACTATGAGTTGTTTTTCTTCGGAAGTGAACAGATCAAGATGAGATTCGGTCCATAGTGATTGCGCCAGGTTCCAGTCGAAGGATCTTTCCGCCATGGGATGCTGAAAATTCAACAAGCTTCGGGTAAGCTTCCCCGCTTTTGATCCCAGCTCTATTCTCAGTTTTGGTGTTTTGGGGTTTACATCTTTCCAGAGTCTGCCGTTCACCCAGCTTAACAGTCGGACACCATAAGTTTCACCTCCAATCTCGATTTGTGTGATGTCATTTCCAGAAATGGTCTGAATGATATGAGGTAACTCGAAGGAAAGCTTTTGTTGGTTCAGAAATTCTAACAATTCATGCTGATAGTCCAGAAAATCTTCTTGAGCATGATTTGCGTTGATTTTCAGAATTCCTGAAGGGATTCCGTTAATTTTCAGACAATAGTTTTGATCTTCATCACCTGCAAGAGAAACCGCTTCACAATCCCAATCATATAAGTTTTTAGCGATTGTCTGTATCGCTCGAATGTCCAGGGTTTCGAATTTCAAATCTGAATTCATAACGGCACGCTGAAGGTATTAAAAAGAGACTTCAATTTCAATCTTCCAACGGAAAGATTCATCGGGTTTCAGTATGCGCAATCCTTCCTTGTTATTGAACATATCAGCAATACAAGTCATGGGTTCCACGGCAATGGCTTTCCGGGAGGGAGGTGTGTACAATTGCAGAAAAGAACCTTCCGGCATGTTCATTTTCAATGTATATAGTGGAGACTCGAGAATCACCTGAGGGGAGATCAATCGAAATGCATCGTCCAGGGTGAGATGCTGCAATGAAAGTTCTGTTTCTTCAAATTCCTCCATACCCACGGGGATCATTTCATCATTAACCAGTACTCTTTTATCGGCCTCAAATTTTACCCGACATTGATCCAGATCACTAACCTCAAAATAAGGGTGCCATCCAAAACCGAACGGAAAATCCCGTGCTCCGGTATTCTTTACGGAAGCTTCCATAATCACGCCTTTATCAGAGAAGGAATATTGTAGTATTAATGTGTATGGTGAATTGAATAATAAATTATCATTGTGATATTGCAATAAAACATTATTATCTGGAGCCTTTTCAACATTAAATGTTTGATCGAACACCAGCCCGTGAATGGCGTTATTTCTTTCCGGTTCATTGCAGGGAAGGGTGATAAGGCTATCGTCCCATCGAATTTTCCCTTCTTCTATTCTATTTGGAAAAGGAAAGAGGATAGCAGATCGAAACTTTTGGGCATATTCTTCCTCGCCCTTTTCGTTATGTACGAGCCCTCTGATAATAACATTTCCATCGATCATGAGTTCCTGTAGGCTCCCACCCAGGTTGGGGTATATCCTGGCAAGTAATCGTTCGCTTCTAATTTCCAGGCAGTCGAATAGAGGATTTTCGGAGGGCAATCTAGTTACATTCATGGATGTTATTTCAATAAAAAAGCATGGCCAAAGCGGCCATGCCTCTTTGAATGTCACAAGTTACTATAAAATACTCTTCTGCTTTTTATAAAAGGCATCGGCCTGCATCTCCATTAATTCGCGGGCTTTCTTTCTTTTGTAATCGTATAATTCCTGCTCTTCTGCAATATCGGCGTAGACCCTGTTGTTCAGGTCTCGGTCTGTGGTAACGAGTACTTCTCTTTGTGTTTTTTGCTGAGAAACCCAGGATTTCACCGCTCCTTCCTGTTCTGCTAGCTTCAGATCGTAAGGTCCTTTTGGAGATAATAATTTTGCGAGAATAGGCGAGGTCTCAATGGCCAGGAATAGTAAAAATATGAAGAACGATGGTAGCCAGGGTAATTTGTCCAAGGCATTCACACGGGCCATCAAACCGTCAAATCCATCGATCACCGGTTGTGTTTCAGATACTTTGGTTTGATATTCGTCTGCTAGGGTTGCCATCTGTATTTCATTGGCTTCTATTTTTGCATTGTTATTGGTTCGCAGCTCCTGCAAGGCGGCCAGTTCCGAATCATGTTTTTCTCGTTTCTCTTTATAAACCGGGCCTTTTCCAATGATCTCTGTGCCTTTTCTGCCTTCCGCTTCGGCAATATAAGTTTCATACAGATCATTCACGGAAGCTTCCTTATCTGCAATCTCCTGTTTTAAGGCAGCATTTTCCGCAGTAAGTGCTTCTAAGGCCGGAGTGTATTGTAGGGCCAGTTGATCCTTATTTTCCAGGGTCATTGTATTTTTTTCTTCCAACAACACCTGGTCGATCTCTTTTTCAAAAATCTTCAATTCGAGGGGTTTGGCGATTACTATGGCAATAATAATGGCGAGTACGATTCTCGGACTGGCCTGGATCAATTCATCAAAAAAACTATCTCTCTTTTTAATCGTTGATACTATAAATCGGTCGAGATTAAAAATGAGTAATCCCCAAACAAAGCCAAAGAATATAGCCGTGATGTAATTGTCAAACACGGTATAAAGGGCATACGAAGCTGCTATGGTAGCCATCACGGCCGTAAAGAATACGGTTGCACCTATTCCTGCATATTTGGTTTGTTCACCCGGGGAACATTCATCAAGAATATCTGTATCTGCCCCGGAACAGAAGATGAAAAATCGCTGTAGCATAAGATTTAATTTTTTGACTGATAAACTATTAGAACGTAGAATTAGAAAAATTGTTACAAAAAAAAGCCCCAAAAAAGGGGCTTCTAATTTCTTTCTCTAATTAGTCCTTAATGGTGATGGGTGCCTTGGTCAGATTAACCGTCACCTTATCACCGTTCTTTTTCTTGACGGAAATATTAAGGTCTTCCCGATTCTTCAACAAGCGAATCGCTTCCTTAGAAGTAATAGATTTTCCCTCCAGGAAAAAGCTTGCACCTTCCTTGGCCAATTGAGTTAGGTGCTCGATTGGGTTGGGCGGTGGAGGCGGTGGAGGAGGATCATCGGAACCAACGGCATCGGGTGCCGGTGGAGGAGGCGGAGGCGGGGGCACTACTTTGTTTCCCGATTTACTATTCACATCGTCTGGATCTGGTGGTGGAGGTGGCGGTGGCGGAATGCATTCAGGGAAAGGTTCGGCTGAGGCTTTTTGTGCCGGTGTCATGAGTTTGTAAATAATTTCCAGGCGTTTCAGGTCCTTTAATTTTATAACTCTGTCTTTAATGTTTACCGCATTATACTTTTTAGCCAATGCGTTGTACTCTTTGATCTGTTTAGCGGTAGCCCCTTCTTGATGAAGCGTCTCTTCAGTTTCCTTCGGAAGGATTTCTACCGAACTGAAACTGTACAGCAGGATTGAAAATAGCGGAAGCAACAACAGAAGCCGCAGGTTCCTTGAAAATAGCGATGTTTTAGTCTTCATAACTGTAAATCGTTTTTTGATTAATGAATAATTGATTGAATTTGCCAGGTTTGGCGCGACGGCATGTGATGAGTATGCCAGCAATATGTTTTGATATTCCGAAGTTTCGAAGCCACGATTTAAAACCGCATCATCCGCAAGGAATTCATGGTTGAGCCGTATCGATCGGTTGAAGAATGGCAGCACGGGATTGAACCAGAAAAATATTTTTATAAACTCCAGTAAGAGGACATCAAGGCTATGCCATTGTTCGGCATGTGCCCGTTCGTGCAAAATAACTTCGTTTGGGATTTTCTTCGTTTCGTAACTCGATTTATGGAAGAAAATATAGTTAAGGAAGGTATGAGGAGAACGATCCTGTTTCAACAAAACATGGAATATATTTTGGTTTCTCAGTTTAGGGTTGAGCCTTATCTTTCTGATCATTCGCCGAAGGTTGATGACGAATTTAAGCCCAAAGAATAGTACACCTCCTATATAAATGGTCCATAATACCGAGGGGAGATAAGAGTAGAGGTTTATGGTCTCCTGAAATGCCTCTACAGTCATTATCGCATTCGATCCTACGGCACCTGAGGTTGTAGCCTCCACGTATCGAGTGAAGGTAATGAGTGGGATGGAAAGTGATAGCAATAATGATCCAAGTAGATAAAACCGTTTCAATACATGTAACGAGGAGTTTTCCAATGCGATTTTATAAAAGGCAAAACAAATTCCTAAACAGGCCACCGATTTCAATACGTAAATCTCCATATCTATTTCTTTTTGATCTGTTCGTCTATCAAACTGCGAAGGTCTTCCAATTCTTCTTTGGTTAAATCTGTGGTTTCTGTAAAGAAAGAGGCAAACTGCGAAGCATTATTATTAAAAAAATTCTTGATCAAACCATTCATATGCTTGGAGAAATAGTCCTTCTTTCTCACTAAGGGAAAGTACTCCCGGGATCGTCCCTTCTGTTTATAATCCACAAACTTTTTATCCTGCATCCGTTTAAGAAGAGTGGCAATAGTCGTGGCCGCCGGTTTCGGATCTTCATAAGCGTCTATAAGATCTTTCATGAAAGCACGCTTCTTCTTCCATAATATCTGCATGAGTTGTTCTTCGGAATTGGATAAAGCCATTTTCAAATGTTTAACTCTACAAATGTAGAATAATTTTTTAATTCTACAAACATAGAATGAATTTTTTTTATCTTATCTGAAATGAGCTGCTTGCAGAAACCCGTGTTAGCGGTTGCAGCGGCATCCCCTGAAGTAGTCGTGAAGTGTGCTTTGCACTACTTCATCGGCACTACAGGGATACAGCGGAAGACGCGGTCCTTCGAAGCCCGCTAGGGCGAAGGATGAAACACCCCAATTATTGAGACATTTCTGTAAAGTATTTATAAAACTGTGGGATGGTTTCAATCCCTTTGAGGTAATTCCAAATACCGTAATGTTCGTTAGGAGAGTGAATGGCATCACTGTCCAGCCCGAATCCCATAAGGATGGTTTTGCTTTTGAGTTCCTTTTCGAAAAGTGCGACAATCGGAATACTTCCTCCACTTCGCTGCGGGATGGGAACTTTCCCGAAGGTCTCTTCGTACGCCTTCGACGCTGCCTGGTATCCGATGCTATCAATGGGAGTGACATATGCTTGTCCGCCGTGATGCGGTTTCACTTCCAATCTCACTCCTTTGGGAGCGATATCGGTAAAGTGTTTCTGAAATAACTCGGTAATGCGTTCCCAATTCTGGTCGGGGACCAGTCGCATACTTATCTTAGCGTATGCCTTGCTCGCGATCACTGTTTTTGCACCTTCACCTATATATCCTCCCCATATTCCGTTCACGTCCAGCGTGGGGCGAATGGAATTTCGTTCGTTGGTGGTATAGCCCGCTTCACCATACACATCTTCGATGTCCAGGGCATTTTTATAAGCTTCCTTGCTGAAAGGTGCTTCGGCCATCTTGGCTCTTTCTTCCGCACTTAAATTCTCCACTTCATCATAAAAACCGGGAATGGTGATGTGGTTATTCTCGTCGTGCAGCGATGCGATCATTTTGGTGAGCACGTTAATGGGATTGGCAACGGCACCTCCATAAAGGCCACTATGCAGGTCCCTGTTAGGACCTGTAACTTCCACTTCCACATAGCTCAAACCACGTAATCCGGTCGTGATGGATGGAATGTCGTTCGCAATCATACCCGTATCACTGATGAGAATCACATCGTTGGCAAGTTTCTTCTGGTTGCGTTCCACGAACCAGCCGAGGCTTTCGCTACCCACTTCCTCTTCTCCTTCGATCATGAATTTCACATTGCAAGGCAACTGCCCGGTGGTGGTCATATATTCGAGGGCTTTTACGTGCATGTACATTTGTCCTTTATCGTCACAGCTTCCGCGAGCGAAGATGGCTCCTTCAGGATGTAATTCTGTTTTTTTGATGACCGGTTCGAACGGCGGACTGTCCCAGAGATCCAATGGATCCGGGGGTTGTACATCGTAATGCCCATACACCAGTACGGTAGGAAGCTTTGGATCAAGGATCTTTTCTCCATACACTATGGGATATCCGGGGGTTTCGCAAATTTCGACACTATCACAACCTGCTTTCTCAAGACTTTCCTTGATGACATCTGCAGTTCGAACAACGTCATTTTTATAAGCCGGATCGGCACTTATGGATGGTATTTTGAGTAATTCTAGTAGTTCATTAAGGAATCTCTCTTTATGTTCTTCGATATAGGGTTTGGCGCTCTTCATAAACTGTATAAAATTTGTTTAAAAGTAGTGAAATTAACACTACCTTGGAGCGGTTGAGTCTTGAATTATTTGCCGAATGAAATATGCACAATTGCCGTATCGATTTGATGTGGAATTATTGAAACGAGACCTCGAGACTGCCCAACAGTTTCAGTTTCAGTCACATTACAACCAGAAGGATTTTGAAGGGTCCTGGACCAGTATTTCTTTGCGTTCCGAGGACGGTGATGTTGGTAATGTGAAGGCATTTTCTGCAGACGGTCAATTCCGCGATACGAAGCTTCTTGCCCTCTGTAAATATTTCCAGGAGGTATTATCGGTCTTCGAATGCGAGCAGGAATCGGTACGCTTATTAAAACTCTCACCGGGCAGTGTTATCAAGGAACACAGCGATTTGGAACTCGGGTATAATAACGGCCGTTTTCGGATTCACATCCCAATTTGCACCAACCCTAATGTCACCTTTCATTTGGACGGTGAGCTGTTAGAGATGAAAGAAGGAAGCTGTTGGTATGGAGATTTCAATTTACCTCATAGGGTGTCGAATTTGGGAAGTGACGACCGGGTGCATCTGGTGATCGACAATTTGAGAAATCTATGGAGTGATGCCTTGTTTAAAAGACTGGGATTTGATTTTGAAGCCGAAACCAAAGGGCGGGATATTTCGGAAGAAACCAAACAAAGGATCATCGAGGAATTGGAAACTCATAATACCCCGGAAGCACGGGCTTTAATTCGAGAGATCTTAAAGAGTTAAGGGGTTTCTCTCATTGTCAAATTTATTTTTTTATTTGTTTAAATTTTCTGTGGAATGTTTATATTTGCCGTCCCTAAGCGGATGTGGTGGAACTGGTAGACACGCTAGACTTAGGATCTAGTGCCGCAAGGCGTGGGGGTTCGACTCCCTTCATCCGCACTTCAAAAACTCGTTACGACAGTAACGAGTTTTTTTGTTTGATTCAGGGGTCGAACCGCCAGCGCACCCTCTGGCCCCTCGTTTGAAAAGGTCCGCAGGACCTTTACCACTCGGTCCCCCTTCATCCGCACTTCAAAGCCCTTCTATAATATAGAAGGGCTTTTTGTTTGATTCTGTTTACTCATCGGTATCCTTAGTCGCCGTAGGATCGACGCCTGATACTTTGGGCCAGATGATCTCGTCGGGAACCGTTCCCAAAGCCTCCATACGCTGGGTGAGCTTTCGATGTAGCCGTTGTCTTTCTTCTTCGTATCCTTTACTGAATTTCGGATGAGCCAGGTTCTTTGTCTCCAATGGGTCGTCCACCAAATTGTACATTTCGTATTCGGCAGGGGTTCCGGTGGCTGTATCATAGTACACCGCATATTTCCAATCCTTTTCTATAATGGCTCGGATACGGGCCGGTTCGGAAACCGGGTAGGAGGTATCGTAATCGTCGTAGGTGAAGTGTAGGCAGTCCTGTACTTCAATTTTCGGATCGCTCAGAATAGGCGACAGGTCTTTTCCCTTAAAGGTCCATCGATCCCGATCGGGAGCGCCCACGAGGTTGGTAAGTGTGGGCAGCACATCCACTAATCCTGCCAATGAATCGGTTACCACTGGTTTCGGGAACAAAATCGGGTTTGAAAAGATGAGTGGAACTTTGATGGCTTCGTCGTACATAACCTCCAGCTTTTGTCGAAGACCTCCGTGAGACAATCCCATTTCTCCATGATCGCTTACTCGAACAATAATAGTATCATCAGTGAATCCATTTTTATCCAAAGCATGAAGAACCTTCCCAATTTCTTTGTCTACCACGGTATTGAGATAGGCATAGAACCGAACGTAATTAAGTTTTTCCTCTTTGGTCTTCAAGAATCCCATTCCCATATCGAGAGCCATTTTTACACTTTTCTGTACCGAAGGTTTGGTATCCAGATCTTCATGCACAGTGGGAGGTAAATCGATGGGCAGGTCTTTGAAATCATCCAGGTTATAACCTCCCTGAACATATATAGGGTCTTCATCTTCATTGGCCGATCCGGTTCCCGGATACGATAATACGTCGTGCGGATTCACCAGTGAAACAATCAGACAGAACGGTTTTTCCGAATCATAAGTATTCAAAAAATTGAGGACACTTCGTTCTTTGGCGAGTTTTTGTTGGGTATCGTTTAACTCCAGTCCATCTGCTGTTCCATGTCCGTCCACAAATCGTCCGTCGTTGTTAATTTCGCCGCCCCCCATGTCGCTGGCAGTAATGGTGTCACCTGCATCCGGCGGGTTCCATCCATGGAAGCCCCATCGCTCTGCAATATGAGGAATGTCCAGGTCTGTCCACTGCAGTTGTGCCTCTCCGGAAGCCGGATCATCCGTATTATAATAAACGGGTTTGGTAAGATGCCACTTGCCTTTGTATTCCACATGGTATCCTGCCGATTGCATGATCCTGGCCATACTTTGGGTGCTGCTCTTAAATATTCCCTGCAAATCACGAGCAGTGGTTGTAGTCTGTGTAGCAGATATATTAAATGATTTATTGGTAGTACTTAAAACCTCTGTAACTCCGTGCTGAGAAGGATACAAACCGGTAAAAAAAGTGGTTCGGCTTGGTGAACACATACAGGTACTGCTGTAGGCACGGTTAAATGTGATCCCATTTTTCATGAGCCGGGCCATATTAGGCAGATTCTTCGCTGCCCAGCCGGGAGGCCAGTGTTGGACATGACGTTGTTGATCCGTCATAATGATAAGGATGTTGGGCTTCTTGGGTAAATCTTCAATTGCCATAATGAATGAATATTAAGTTAGTTAGCGAATATGGATCCAGTCGCAACTTTCGAAGACTAATTAAGGGGAGGTCTAATAAATATGAAACCAGAAAAGATTGAAAAAAGGAGAGCTGTCGTGAAGACTATTGATCAATCGTACATTCTATGCCAAAATCGACATTCCTTAAAATTACAAAAATATATTGATTATGAGACAGTTAAGTTTTAGCATCCAACTAGTTTATTCCGCTTTTTTATTTCCACAAAATTTTTGATACCTTCGGAAGAACCTAAAAACTAATTCTATGGGAGTAGGCGGACTTGTAATGGCTAGTATAGCCATATGCCTTGCACTTGTGATCATAATTGAGATACAAGAGCGAATATAATCTGAATTCTTACACAAAAAAACCCCGACACTATGGCCGGGGTATTTCTTCTGTTTTTTCTTTAAGCCATTTTCTTATAAATGAGTCCGGCCAATAAGCCCATGACCACAAAGAAGATTAAATAAATCACAAAGTTCACCAATGAACCATGCAGGTTGAGCATGTTGGCAGTGGCAAAGTCGATGAGCCCTTCTCCAAGTCCGATCATGATAGCGGCAAGGAGTCCTAAGCCCATCCCACTATTAATTCCATAGTTTGATTCTCCAAACTTTCGATAGATGGACGAAAATCCGAACCCTTGAATCAAACAACCGATGGCAAGATATACCATATCCGGTGGATCTTTCATCAATCCTGCGGTCATGATATGATCTTCCATTAAAGGTTCGGCCAGAATTCCCCATAAAAGGAATCCGCCTGCCATTCCCCAAATAGCAGTTACAAGTGTGCTCACTAAATTAGCTTTTGAAAACATAATGTGCTGGTTTTGTTGTTAGTACGTCCAATTTACGAAATAATTTTAACAGAATATTTCTGTATGAATATTCCGTAAATTTGAGACGTGAATAATCAATATGACGTCCTTATTGTAGGTGGTGGAGCCGCTGGTTTTTTTACGGCTGTTAACCTGGCTGAAATGGCACCGAATTGTTCCATCGCAATCTTGGAAAGGGGGAGTGATGTTCTGACCAAGGTAAAAGTATCAGGAGGCGGCCGATGCAATGTGAGCCATGCGGAGTTTATTCCCTCTGAATTGGCATCCAAATATCCTCGTGGAGAAAAAGAATTACTCGGACCTTTCCACACTTTCATGACTGGTGATACCATAACCTGGTTTGAAAATCGTGGAGTGCCACTCAAAATTGAAGAGGATGGTCGTATGTTTCCGGAGACTAATTCTTCGCAAACTATAATCGATTGTTTTTTAAGTGAAACGGAAAGATTGGATATTGATGTACTGAGGAATCAACCTGTAAAGACGATCAAACAGAATGATCAGGGTTGGGAAGTGAGTACAAAAGAAAAAACCTACCTGTCACGGCATTTGGTTATGGCTACCGGAAGTAACCCGAAAATCTGGCAATTGCTGCGAGATCTCGGGCATCAGATTGTGGAACCCGTTCCTTCTCTTTTTACCTTCAACACCAACGATGAAGAGATTCATAAACTGTCCGGTATAAACCGAGAGGTTTCAGTGCGCATACTGAATTATGAAGGGAGAACGCTTCTCGCAGAGGAAGGACCACTGCTTATTACGCATTGGGGTTTCAGCGGACCTGCCATCCTTAAATTATCAGCTTGGGGTGCGCGATTATTACATCCTTTGAATTATCAATTCACTTTGGTGGTAAACTGGATGCCGGATTCAGACATTTCAGAAATACAAAACAGTTTGAGAAGTTTTAAAGACGATCATGCTAAGAAAAAAGTGTGGGTTCGTCCTCAGTTTGATATCTCCAAGAGGCTATGGCAATATTTGGTCGGAAGATCAGGTATCCGTGAAGATAAAACCTGGGCAGATTTGAATAAGGCTGAAATAATCGAGTTAAGCGGTCTGTTGCACAATAGCAGGTTTGATATCATTGGCAAGAGCACCTTCAAGGAAGAATTCGTGACTGCCGGAGGAATCCTTTTAAAGGAGGTCGATTTTAAGAGCTTTCAAAGTAAAATTCATCAGAACCTGTATTTTGCTGGTGAAATTTTGGACATTGATGCCATTACTGGAGGATTTAATTTTCAAAATGCCTGGACAGGCGGCTATTTAGTAGCAAGGCACATCTCAAAGAATTTGTAGTATGAAATACATCGCTTTATTGAGAGGAATCAATGTGGGAGGTCATAAGAAAATATTGATGGCAAACCTGAAAGCGCTGTTTGTTTCGCTCGGATTTGAAAACGTACAGACATACATTCAAAGTGGAAATGTGGTGTTCGATGCTGTTTCCAATGAAGATCTGGAACATAAAATACATGAGGCCTTAAAAAAAGAGTACGGGTGGGAGATTCCGGTTTTTGTACGCCAGGCCTCCGATCTTAAATCCATATTGGATCGATGTCCATTTGACGGAGAGAAGAAGGAGAAGTGTTATTTTGCATTGCTCCAACAATCGCCGTTGGTGGTTGATATTCGAGATGCAGCATCTTACCGGTTTCCCAATGATGAATTCGTCATTACGCCTGAATGCGTCTATACTTTTTACGGTGGCGGACAAGGTAAAACTAAAATGCCCGGGAATTTCTTTGAGAAAAAGTTGAAGGTGGCCGTGACGGCCAGAAATTTTAGAACTCTTAGTAAACTCATCGAACTGGCTGAAGCAAAATAACCCGGGGAGTACATCTAATTTCCCACAAAATGAATTAAGAATCCCCGGGTCGAAACAAGCCTACTGAGGCTTAATTGTCAATATTTTGGATAGCTGTTGGCTGTCATTATTCAAATTGGTTTTCCAGCCGATCCAAACGTGTATTGAACTCTTCAATAGTTGCCTTTTGTCCGTTAATAATTTGCTGCTGTTCCTGCAATGCCTTTACCAGTAATGCAATAAAATCATTGTATCGAATCCCATAATGACCTTCATCGTCTTTTGTCAGGAAACCTTGTTCGTCATAATCATAAGTGTCCAGAACCTCCTTTACTTCCTGAGCTATGAATCCCATTTCTCTTCCTTTTTCTTCGGAATTATTTCTGAAATAGTCCACGGGATTCAGATCCATAAGCATGTCCAGGCCATGAGGCAATTCTCGCACATTGTTCTTCCAATGCCTGTCGGAAGTAACGGTCCACGCCACTTGTACCCCCGCATAAGTAATGGAGGTATTTCCAATTCTTACCTGGTTATCAGAAGTGCCCGATGGGACGTTGGCATTATATCCCACAATCACGTTGTTGGATCCCGTGGTGATATTGTTCCCGGACTGGGATCCCACAGAAGTATTTTGATTTCCCAGAGTGGCTACTCCCAAGGCGGCATATCCCAAAGCAGTGTTATCTGCACCAGAAATATTTCTGGGTAGGGTAGTGGAGCCTATGGCAGTATTAGTGTCGCCTGTAGAGTTGTCACGCATGGCGTTGGTTCCAATAGCCACATTAAAATTACCCGAACTATTTGTACCCAGGCAGTCGAGTCCACCAACAGCCGTGTTGCTCGATCCGGTGTTATTATTGTCCAATGCGCGTACGCCAACGGCGACATTGCTTGATCCACTTGATATATTGTAAAGGGATTGTTGTCCAACTGCAGTATTGGAGCCTCCCGAAAAGGCTGCCAATCCACGCATCGATTCATACCCTATGGCGGTGTTATTAAAAGCGGTGGTGTTCCATCGTAAAGCGCGCCTTCCAATAGCTGTATTTCTTCCACCTGTGCTATTGTTTACCATGGCCTCCGAACCCGCTGCAGTATTACCAAAACCACTGGTGTTCGCGGCCATGGAACTGTCACCAAAAGCTGCATTGTCGGCACCGGTATTCAAAGTATTTAAAGCGGAAACTCCAAACGAAGTGGATTCCGTTCCAATGTATCCGGATTGAACATTATTTCGTTTGAAGATCATGTCCACATCGTCCTGAGTTCCGATAAAATTGGAAGTGGAATTCGTGCCCGAATTTCCGACCAAATCCCATGAAGGAGTCTTGTCGAGTGCAACCCATGCGCTTCCACTGTAGTACCAGAAACCGTTGGTATTGTCTGTTTGATACACCAGCAATCCGGTCGCAGGACTACCAATTCCGGTACGTTGAGCTTCAGTCATTCTTGGAATTAGAATTCCGGAGGTGGTACTGTTGATGTCAAGGGCACTCGAAGCTTCAGGAGTTACCGTTCCAATTCCTACCTGTGCTATGGCTCCATACACGGACAGCCAGAAAAAGAGAAATATTTTCTTCATAATTCAAAATTTAGAAGCAGGGTGTAAGTCATGATAGATGTAAATGGGGGCAAAGGGGGCAAAAAAAGATTACCGACTTATACCTTTGCATCGATACAAAACGACATTGTCATCATTCAAATTGAGAATTATTGTTTGATCACTTTAAATACTTCTGAATTACTATCGGAAGTACTTACTTGTACGAAATACAAGCCGGTTTCGTTCGGCAGTTGATCATTAATTCGACGCGCATTGTAGTATTGCTTCGTAGATACCTGTTGACCTAGAATATTCAATACTGAAACAGTAACCTCCTGAATTTCCTGTGAGAACTCCACGGTGATCTCACCTAAGGTAGGATTAGGATACAGTGTGGCTGTTTCTAAAGGGTTTTCGGTCACCGATAAGCTGGAAAATGCGCGTTCTACAGCTCCCAGAGCATCCAGTTTTCCATATCCCCAGGTGGGATTGGGAGTAGCTCCGGTAAAACTATCTTCGATGCTGCTAAATCGAAGCATATTTCGTATCTCATTAGGTGTTAGATCAGGATTCACCTGTAGCATCAATGCTATAACTCCTGTCGACAATGGCGCAGCGGCACTTACTGCATTTTGTATTCCGTACAAACCGTTGCTGTTTTGAAGCACGTTGAAACTGAAATTTTCATAATAGGTATCGTCCGAATAAGCCGCATGGCACACTTCCCCACTGGCTGCAAAGTCAACACCTCTCCTGCCATCGTGAGTGGGCCCACTACTGGAACCGATCCATAGTTCGCCTGGGTCTCCCTGCCCGGTGATACCTCTCGGAATACCATCGATATCGATCCAATCGTTTTGTACCACGTAATCTGTGGGCGTGATAACAGAGTTGGCAGTGGCGAAATCGTTGATGCTGTATCCAAAGGTGACGAAATTTCCGAAGCGATTGTCATTGAAGTAGGTCGACGGATTTAGAGTAGCGTTGAACCCACCATCCGAAACTTGTGTCCCGGTGAGGATTACTTTATATGTTCCGGGATCCCCACTAAAATCGATAAGGATCTCGCGTCTGTTGGAAGTCGCTCCCCAGAATTCGGTATCGGCTCCTCTATGAAAAATCGATATTCCAGATAGAAATTCATCCGCAGCCGCTGAAGCATTCGCCGGTGGGGCAAAAGGACCTTCCACAGTACCATTGGGTCGCTCTATGCTCAAGGTAAATCGGTCGTCCTCGCTATACCATAGATCGAATCGCAGGAATCCTGCTTCGGCCTTCACTACTTCCAGTTCGATGGTTTCATTAGAATCTATCGTTCCTGAAGCATGGTTGTCATTGCCACCGTCGTCTCCCACACCATTTACAAACGGATGACCCAAGGCGACAAAATCGTCTATGGCCCGGCAAATACTGCTCGTTCCATCGGTAGGTCCACCTATGGATCCTATATTCATCAGGGTAACGGACGGAAGTCCTAGCTCGGCGATCTTGTCGGCCGCAAATTCCATGGCTATAGGTAGATATAAAGGATTAAAAAATCCATCCTGTCCTGGTTCACTTCCGAAAGGTGGAAACGGGTCATGAGTAATCTTAATACTTATGATCGTTGCCTTGGGTGCGACACCCTGGAAATCTCCTGAAGCGGTTCCACTTCCATTACCTGCAGCGATGCCTGTAGTGGCCGTTCCATGACCATAGCGGTCCATGGATAAGGGAGGGTCGTTATTGTCCAGAGCCGCATCGATCTCGGCCTGGTCAAAAATAGTTCCTACACCGTAGGGGTTGTCAGGATCATTGGCTCCGCTCTGGTCAATCATGTCGTATATGTAGGCCAAGCGCGTATTGCCGTTTTCATCTAGAAAATCGGGATGCCGGTAATCGATGCCTCGATCCATGATCACAATTAATACATTTTCTCCGTCAAGTCCATACTGACTGTAAACTTCATCTAAGTTCGCTTCATTTCTGGGTGGAATCCCCTGAGCGAAGGCTTGCAATGCTATTAGAAAGAAAATAGCGAGGGAAATTAGTTTTTTCATTGTATTGAAATTTTTGGATTGTTTAATTCTACATCGTAACAATTGGAAATTGTCATCGGGGGATTAAATTTCAATACAATGATTCCTAGACTTTTTGACGTCGTTTCAGAAAGAAATAAATGAGAAGTAGAATTAAGAATGCCGGTAGCAGATACATCCAAACAGGCATACCGGAATCCAGGGAAATCGAAGAAGAATCTCCCATGAGAATCAATCCGGCCCAGTAATTTGGAGCAAGGGTACGGCCATTGGCTGTAGCAAGATAGGTGAGTTTGGCTTGGCGTAAGGCGTCATCTTTGGACATTCCTTCTTTCAGATTATCATAAAAGAAACCTATGATCTCTGTGCTGGACTTTTCATCGATCTTCCAAAGGCTGGTAAGCATACTTTCACTTCCGGCATAGTTAAATGCATGTGCAAGCGATATCATTCCTTCTCCCGGTTCGAAGGCTGGTTTTCCAGTTTCGCAAGCTGTGAGAATCGTAAGATTTGACGAAAGATTGTAATCATAAATCTCGTAGGTAAACAGTGAGTTGTCTTCCGTGATCCCCTCATCTGAAATGTTCTTTGCAAAAATCAACCTCGAAAATTCGGGCGTCAAATTATTGGATTCGGCATGGGTTCCAATGTGAATGATCTTGTGCTCTTTGGCCTCCTCTTTAAATATTTGTTTGGTCGATTTTTCATTCAGAAAGGAGCTGCCGGAAAATATCTTGCTGTACTTTTTCACCAAATCAACGCTAAAAGGTTGCGGTAACAAGGTTACATAAGACTTGTCAATCGAAGCCGAATCGGCGACGGCAACTTTGTAATTTTCTTTCATCGAACTGCTAAACTCAGGCGCGAAGGCGATATAATTGTCTTCATAATCGAACGATCTTCCCGGGTTCGCAAGCAAAAACAAACTATAGTTATAAGAGATGGAATGCCTGGCTAATAGACTTTCGGTAGCCATGTCTGTGAAACTTTCGATCGGCTTAGAGGTGAGCGATTCAAAACTTAAGTTAAATAACTCGCGGTCTGGTATGATGATAATCTTTTCAGTTTGAATATATTCTTCAAGGGGTTGCCACAGCTGGACATACAGCTCATGGAGAATGGGGGAGATCAGTTCGATTTCGGACTGATCTTCACCAAGCAACTTGATCTTTTCAGGGACATTATCAAATGATAAAGGAATTAGTTCACTTACGTTGGTGCTCATCACATAGCCGTGCAATTGTTCATCGATGAATAGAAAACGAACCACGGTAGTGATTTCCGGGATGCTTTTCTGAATATTCCCTAAAGACTGTTCTATCGTTGAATATTTCAGTTCGTAATACTTGGGGTGATCGGTTCGGAGTGAATCGAGGAAAAGTTTCCAGGCTTCATTAGCACTGAAATAATCATTGATGTCGTTTTCTTCGGAAACAAGTGCAGCAGAAATATTGTTCTTCAACAATTTCTCCCGTTCGAGTACTTGTTCCGGCAGCCCTCCGAAACGAAGGGTGTTCTTAATATTAAATTGTGTTCGAATTCGATTGTAAATTCCCGATTCATGGAGCGAGATAACCTCGTCCAGATAGAGGGAATCACGGGTGCGATCAAACAATTCAATATTGATCTTTTTCGAGAGTTCATTGATTCCGCGATACTCGGTCAAAATGTTATTGACATCTTCTATATTGATAGCTGAGGTCTTTCTTCGTTCCAAATAGTTTACCGCTTTGTCGATTTTATCTAATTGCTCCTGCAGGAAATCCAAATCTGGATTGGACCTACTTTCATATTGGGAACGAACTTCCAGCATAGTAATGGCCGGACGCTGAAATTCGATTTGGATCGAATCTATTTCAGACTCGGTGGTGGCCATGCGCTCGTCCAGGTACAAATTCCCCTTCAGAGCCCATTCGTATGCTTTATCGAATTGTCCCGACTCGTAATATACCTCAGCGAGGTTGGTGATTTCCTTTACCAATGGGAAGTTTTGACTTCCTCCATTCTTTAAGACGTATTCATAGGAATCACTAGCTATTTGAATCGCCTTCTCCGGGTTTTCGTTTTTAGCCAGAAATTGTGCATAATCCCGCAGTAAGATTAAATATTCTCTGCTGAATTCATCGGGATAAGCTTCTTCAAATAACTCTATGCTTTCTTCAAAAAGTATTTTTGCCTCCTCGACATCCCCTAAGGCTGCTGTGGCTTTCGCTTTGACCGACAGGATATCCGCTTCGACAGAGGGATACCTACTGGGAGACTCCTTTAAATTCTTCATAGCTGTATCCGTAGATCGAATACTTTTTTCGAAATCTCTAAGTTCATATTCGGAAAGTGCTATTTGCGTCAAAGCCGTAGCCATTCTGGGACTTGACTTCTCGAAGACCTCTTTTTTCTTTTCATAAGAGAACAGAAGCATTTCATAGGCTTTGGTGAGATGTCCTGTGTCGTTATAAAAAGCGGCGAGGTTCGAAATCGCAGAAGCGACCAGCCGCTTGGATTTTTTTACCAGAAAATCATCATTACTATTGTCAATGATTTCCTGCAATTGAGGAATGATCTCCTTCTTCATTTCGATAGCCTTTCCCAATTTCCCCTGTGCTTCTATCACAAGAGCGAGGTTAAACTCGAAAGCTACTATATAATAAATGCGGTCAAAACCTTCCAGAGCACTTTGTTCAGTGGCTTTTATGGCCTTGTTAAAATATAATTCTGCACCGTCCAGTTTGTTAAGTGTCCATAAACAAACAGCCACTCCGTTATATGAATCTGCCAAAATATCTTTGTCCACCGTTTCCGATTTTTCGTAGGCCCCGGCAGAAGCTTCAAAATACGAGAGAGCGTTTTCAAGTTGATACAGCGCGTAGTAATTACCACCTATGGCGTAGTTAATTTTTCCGAGTTCATCCGGTTGTATGTCGGGCACCTCGTTGGCATATTCCAGTGCGGTGAGAGAGGCTTCCAGTGAAGTCTGATCATCACCAAGAGCGACATACATTTTATCCAATGACAAATACGCTTTGTACAATGTCCTGGCATTGGGAGATTTTTCCTTGAGTCCTGAGATAAATTCTTCCGCCTTTGCGGCGCCATAGGAATTGTCGCGCTGCCCTGCGGCAATCTTTCCTACATAAATAGGATACTTTGCTAAGGAGTCTATCTGATTGTTTGTGAGAAATGCGGAGATTTGTGTTTCGAGTTCGAGATTCGCTTCGTCAAATAGTTCAGCTTTGATCAGGCTATCCAGCAAGATGGTGCCTTTTACTTTTTCTTCCTGTGCATGGCCGGATTGAGTAAATAATAATCCCAGTACAAGCAAAATTCCCCAAAATTCGCTCGGTCGAATCTTCATTTGGTCGATTAATCGTTGGTTAGTTCAGAAAGTACGAGCTGCGCTTTCTCTGTATTACTAAAAGTAAGGTATTTTTTGGCAAGTTCCACATTTCCAGCTTTTAAATAAGCCATGCCGAGGTGAAAATGTGTTTCCGTCTTAAAGCTATTCTGCTCCTGTTCCAAGAGGGTTTCGAGATAATTGATAGCTTCTTTCTCATCTCCATTAGCCAAATAAGCGGCCCCGATAAAATATTGAAGTGAATCATTCTCAGTGTCGTTTTCCAGTAGTGGTTCCCATTTGCTGATGGCCAGTTTATAGTTCTCCTTTTTATAATCCACCATGGCATCATAGAACTCGAAATTATTGTTCGTGCTCATTGTCGTTGGCAGACCAGGATCGGGTTCATAATAGGTGTCAAAAGTTCGTTCTAAATCATTCGGTTGCAGATACCAGAAAATACCAAGTGCCACAATGATTGCCGCTGCGATCGAATACCATCGGCGGTACGAGTTTCCGGGGACATTGGGAGTAACAACATGGGAAGGTTCCTCGGATCCGGTGGCCATTTCATCGTGATATTGGTCCATTTGTTCTTTCAATACTGCCGATTCGATTCCCAAGGACAATTGCTGAACCCATTCAACTTGATCTTGAAGTTCATCGCTCTGCTGAAGCTCCTGTTCAAATTCGGATCTTTCGTCCGGATTCATGGCATCGGACAGGAATCTTTCGATCCTTGCCAGTTGTTCTTCTGAAATGTTCTGCTGGGGATTCATAGGTCTGGGGATAAGGTTAAAGTTCTCAATTTTTGAATGCAGCGGTACTTCTTATTTCGGGCCGAAGCCGCTCCGATGTTATACAATTGAGCGATGTCATTCATGGACTTTTTCTGAAAATAAAACACTTCCAGCAACTTTTTGCATTCGTCTCCCAACTTCCTGAAAGCGCGCATTGTCGATTCCATGCGGGTATCCATTTCAATCGGGTCTCGTAGATCGGAATCTTGATTGGCAGTGCCGGTCATAGGGGTCTCGGAATCCAAATGTGCAGTATTCTTATATTCAGACGACCGAAGATGATCTCTCCATTTGTTTTTGGCGATGGTGTACAAATATCCTTGCAAGGCCGTTTCGTTTTTAGGGACGAACCGGTTGGCTTTTATATTTTGATACATGGCCAGAAAAGCCTCTTGATATAAATCTTTCGCCTGGGGCATGGTTCCGTTATTTTTCAGAATAAAAATTTGAACTTTTGGAAAATTTTCCTGGTACAAACTTTTGAGTACTGCCGGGTCATTCTTCTTTATAGAATTTACCAGTGATAATTGTTTATTTATTTCGGTGACCTTCCCCATCGTAAGTAGATAAGGGAAAGTTACATATTTTTTTGATTAAGTTTTGTTCAACACTTTTGATTGTACATCGATACTTTTGTAAAATGTCATCACGATGATGTAATTGTTTCGATAGGTACTTTTGTATCTTTGGGCAATGATGAAAACTATGGTCGAATCGCAATTCATCCCTGATCCATATACCCATTATCCCGAAACAGGTAGTGTGTCCTGGCAATCCCCGAGTAATATCGCATTGGTGAAATACTGGGGAAAATATGGAGAACAACTTCCGGAGAATACATCCGTTAGTTTTACCCTGTCCCATTGCCGGACGATCACATCGCTTCAATTTGAGCAGAAGGAAACCGACGAATTCGACTTCATAGTGTTATTGGATGGTAAGCCGAAGGATGAATTTAAACCCAAGATCCAACAGTTCTTCGAACGGGTAGAATCGTATCTTCCTTTTCTTCGGAAATATAAATTTACCATAGAAACTTCGAACAGTTTTCCACATAGTAGCGGGATCGCCTCTTCCGCCAGCGGAATGAGTGCTCTGGCATGTTGCCTGATGGAAATGGAACAAAGCATGTTATCGTCTCAAATTTCAGAAATGGACTTTAACCGCAAAGCGTCCTTCCTGGCACGACTTGGCTCGGGGAGCGCCAGCCGAAGTGTTGAAGGTCCGTTGGTGGTATGGGGGGAACATGATGGCATCCAAGGTAGTTCTAATTTGTTTGGTGTGTCTTATCCATTTGATGTACACGAAAATTTCAGAAATTATCAGGATACGATATTGTTGGTAGACAAAGGTGAAAAGGTAGTGAGCAGCACAGCGGGTCATAACTTAATGCATGGACACCCTTATGCCGCAAATCGTTTCAAAGAAGCCAACGATAATATTTCGAAAATCAAAGAAGTGTTAGCATCCGGGGATATGTCCCGATTTATAGAAATAGTGGAATCGGAAGCGCTGCAGTTGCATGCTATGATGATGACTTCGCTGCCCTATTTCATACTTATGAAGCCAAACACCCTTGAGATCATTCAAAGGATTTGGAAGTACAGGAAGGACGAAAACAGCATTATTTGTTTTACGCTTGATGCCGGTGCCAATGTACATGTCTTATATCCGGAGTCCGAAAAGGAACAAGTGCAGGCCTTTATTGCCAGCGAATTAGCTGAATACTGCAAAAATGGAGAATATATCCACGACCGTGTTGGACTTGGAGCAAGTGCTATTTCCGATTAATTCAGAATTATTTTAGTGGTCGCGATGATCTTTCCGTCCGATTTGAGTTCAGCGAAATAAATTCCTGAAGGTAGATCACCTCTTTCAAATGTGTTTGTTCGGGAAATTTCTGCTACCTGCAATACCCGCTGGCCCAGGAAATTGAATATTTCAAGTGATACCGGTCCACTGGTAACCATTTCCGAAGAAAAAACAAAACGAGTATTGTCATCTACGGGATTGGGATAGGCGTAAAACTCATTATTAGTATCAAAATCATCATTCCCCAGTAATTCGAACACATATTCAAGGATCACAGCATTGGATTCGCAAATTATATCGAATACATATCGAATATTACCGTTGTATTCTGAGTAAACCTGTGTAGGGAGGGCGCAGCTATTTATGCCATTGGCCGCGGTTAGAATGATAAATTGATCTCCTATCACCAAATCATTGGTGTTTACATTGACCAGCATAAACCCTTCAATATTCGGACTTCCGGTAACTTCAATTCGATCGTAATCTCCTTCCGTGGTGCTATCAATATCAATCTCGATAATAGATGCCGATGAAGTCATAAAATTATTAATGAAGTGCAATGTCCCTACTCCTGAAGTTCCCGGTGCAATACTGGCTGTATTGGTGAAATTGGCTGTAATGTCAAAAAAGCCTTCACCTCTCATTATTCCGGGCGAAGCGTTATCAAGATTAATATTTCCTCCTAGGATAAGAAAGGTTTGATTCTCTTGCACCTCCATTATTCCGGTGTTGTTAATATCTAGAATAAGATAAAAGTTTCCGTTCGGATTGGTCCCATCCGGAATCTTTCGAAGTATGCCCTCGTTGTTTAAAGTCGCAGAAGTGCCCTGGTTTAAGAACCCGCCAACACTGGCAATATCGATGGTAGCACCTTCGGCATTATTGATGACCGTACCATCCTTGACAAGAATTTGGTTACAAAGTTCGACTAAAAACTCATAGTTGTTATTGATGGTGATGTTGCTAATCTCCTTCATAGCAAAGCTCTCCAATTTAAATAGTCCGGCGTTTTGGATGGTTCCCCCTCCCGAAATAACCCCGGAAGTAAAGAAAACAGAAGAGATTTGAGGGATGATTAAATCGCCCGAAAGAGTAAGATCATTCGAAATTGTAAAATGAACAGCGCCTTCCAATTCAATATCTAGCGCGGCAGCGGGACCGTCAGAAATCTCAACATTAAATCCGTCTTGAATAAATACAGTACTGGAAGCATCGGGAACGGTTCCGGCATCCCAGTTTGCGGTGTTGAACCAATTATCGTCACCTCCGTTACCCGTCCAGAAATGACTTTGACCTTGAATGACCCCATAGACAAACAGCAATGTCCATGACAAAATAAGCGTGGTGGTTTTCATAGCGGTGCGGTTGTTTTAACGTCAAGTTACGAAAAATCAAGGGATTACCGTATTTTAAGTATTTTTTGAGAATTCGGTATTCTAATATGTTGTAAGTTTGTACTGAAACGGTGAGGTATGCTAAAAATTCCTACCTTTACCTAGCAAAAGGAAATATATGCGCGGTCCCCTTTTCTATTCAAAAATTTTGCTCTTTGGTGAATACGGAATCATCAAAGATTCAAAAGGCCTCTCTATCCCTTATAACTTCTACAACGGTGCATTGAAAATCGACGAGCACAAAACCATTGCGACTAAAAAGTCCAATGATAGCTTGATTCGTTTTGCACAGTATCTTGAAAACGTACAACGGAATAATCCAGAGCTCGTAACATTTGATCTGGATAAGTTGAAGAGTGATGTGGAAAATGGCCTTTATTTTGATTCCAGTATCCCACAGGGATATGGAGTGGGAAGTAGTGGTGCGCTGGTTGCAGCGGTTTATGATCAATATGCCAGTGATAAGATCACGGTGCTGGAAAACCTAACAAGGGATAAGCTGCTTAAGCTGAAGCATATTTTTGCTGAAATGGAATCTTTCTTCCATGGAAAATCTTCGGGATTGGATCCATTGAACAGTTACCTGAGCCTTCCGATACTTATTAACTCCAAGGACAATATTGAACCTGCTGGAATTCCTTCCCAGGCAACAGATGGCCAGGGCGCAGTGTTTTTATTGGATAGTGGAACCACAGGAGAAACTGCTCCGATGGTTCGGATCTTTATGGAAAACATGAAGAAAGAAGGTTTCCGAAATATGTTGAAAGACCAGTTCGTTAAACACACCGATGCCTGTGTGGATGATTTTCTAAAAGGCGATGTAAAATCTCTTTTCAAGAATATAAAGCACTTATCTAAAGTGGTGTTGGATAATTTCAAGCCTATGATCCCGGAAGAGTTCCACACACTCTGGAAAAAGGGAATCGAGTCCAATGCCTATTATTTGAAATTATGTGGCTCCGGTGGAGGCGGTTATATGTTGGGCTTTACCGAGGACTTCGAGAGAGCTCAAAAAGAGCTGGATGGCTACAAACTTGAGGTAGTCTATAATTTCTAGACATCTTTTCTAATTATCTTATTTTCGCATTGTCAACAAGCGAAACCCTATGCTGTTTAATTCGATAGAATTTGCACTTTTTTTACCTGTTGTTTTTGTCCTCTATTGGTTTGTTACCCAGAAGGGTCTAAGGCTACAGAATGCACTATTAATTGCGGCAAGTTATTTTTTCTACGCCTGGTGGGACTGGAGATTTCTGGGATTGATCGTTTTTAGTTCCAGTTTGGACTTTTGGGTAGGATTGCGACTGGCAAAAACCAACAAACTCAATTCGAGAAAGGGCTTGTTATTGCTAAGTATATTGGTAAATCTCGGGTTTCTCGGTTTTTTCAAGTATTTCAATTTTTTTGCTGAAAGTTTCGCTGATGCCTTTACTTTGTTAGGCAAGACCATGGATCCGGCCCGCCTGGAAATCATTCTTCCTGTTGGAATCAGTTTTTACACCTTTCAGACCCTCAGTTATACCATCGATGTGTATCGAAGGAAAATGGAACCTACTAAAGATGTCCTTTCATTTTTTGCCTTTGTTTCCTTTTTTCCTCAATTGGTGGCGGGGCCTATTGAAAGGGCCACAAATTTACTCCCACAATTTGACAAAGAAAGGTCCTTCGAATATTCCGCTGCCGTGAATGGATTGCGCCAGGTATTATGGGGCCTTTTTAAAAAGGTGGTGATCGCCGATAATTGCGCTGAAATCGTGGATATGGCATTCGCGGATCCGTCCGGACATTCCGGGAGCAACCTTTTGATCGGGGTATTGTTCTTTTCCTTTCAGATATACGGTGACTTTTCGGGATATTCAGATATGGCCATAGGAATGGCTCGCCTCTTTGGTTTTAACCTAAAAAAGAACTTTGCGTTTCCGTACTTCTCCCGGAATATTGGTGAATTTTGGAGGCGTTGGCATATTTCACTTTCTACCTGGTTTCGAGATTATTTATACATCCCACTGGGTGGAAGTCGAGGCAGCAGAGTGATGCAAATAAGAAATGTTCTCATTGTATTTTTAGTGAGCGGATTTTGGCATGGTGCCAACTGGACGTTCATTGTTTGGGGAGGGGTGCATGCTCTTTATTTTATACCATTGGTACTACTGAATAGAAATCGTAGGTATTTAAAGGATATCACTAATACCAAAACGATAACCTGGTTTAAAACCGGAACCCAGATACTGGTCACCTTTGGGCTTGTTACCCTGGCCTGGATATTTTTCAGAGCGGAGACCCTAACACATTCCATAGAATATTTTGAGGGATTATTTTCGTCAAGCTTATGGGAAGTACCCACCATTATTAACGATCTGAGCTCTAAACTGCTTGTTGGTTTTATTTTGTTTTTTATTGGAATTGAGTGGTGGGGAAGGAGAGACGAATATGCGATTGAAACGCTTTGGGTAGATAAACCAAAATGGTTTCAATTTGGGTTTTACTATTCCTTAACAATGATTGTGTTTTTATTTGGAGGGAAAGCGCAGGAATTTATTTATTTTCAATTTTGATATGAAGAAGTTTTTAAAGTTGAGTGCATTATTTCTGGTATTGGTTCTGGTTGCCATTGTTGCGGTATTCTTCCAAGCTGATGGGTATTCGGATCCTTTTTATATGCGCGTGGCTACGCCGAAACAGAATTCTTTAATCCTTGGAAATTCCAAAGCGGCTCAGGGATTACAACCTGAAGTGATAAATAGTTTTTCTAAGGCAGATCCGGTCTTCAATTATTCTTTTAGTATGGTACATAGCCCATATGGCCCTACTTATCTGAACAGTATTAAAAGGAAGCTTTCAGAAGAAAACGAAACACCGGGAGTATTTATATTAACGGTGGATCCATGGAGTATCAGTGCTCCGGGATCGGATCCAGATAATGAAGATTTATTTCCGGAAAACGAAAGCTTTTTGAATGCACTTACCAATGTTTCTACCCGACCTAACTTTCCATATCTACTTTCACATTATAAAAACAGTTATGCCAAAATCCTTCAAAAGGATACGACGGCATTCTTGCATGATGACGGATGGTTGGAGATCAAAATAAACATGGAGGAAGCTGTGGTGAACAATCGTATCTCTGAGAAGGTAACCGATTTCGGCAAGAAAATGTTAGAGTATCAATTATCTGAAACCAGATTATCATATCTTTATGAGACCATAGATTATCTAAAACAGAGGGGGAAGGTGTATTTGGTAATCATGCCGGTTCATCCTGAAATACGACACATAGAAGAAATGTATATGCCGGATTTCGATGGGATCATCCGGAAAATGGCTCAGGAAGTAACAGTACCATTATTTGATATGACCCGGGGTAGTGAACGATTTACGTTTACCGATGGACTCCATCTCGCACCGGAATCGGGTTACGAGGTCTCGTATAAAGTAGGTAACTGGATCGAGCGAATCGTGAGACGAAATCCAAATTCCATCTATTAAAATAAATTCTTGTGTTAGGAAGAAGGCAAAAATATATACTGTTAAAGTTTTTCAGCCTTTTTTCCGTGGTTCGGGGCTACAATATCCTGATTATTGTAGTGGCTCAATACCTTACTTCTGTATATATCCTGGCTCCGGATTTACCTCTACGGAAAGTTCTTTTCGATATCAATCTTTTAATGCTGGTGTTGGCTTCCTCTTCCGCCATTGCTGCAGGATATATCATCAATAGTTTTTACGATAGTGAGAAGGATTTGATAAACAGGCCTACCAAAACCATGATCGACCGTTTGGTGAGCCAGAATACAAAGCTCTCTGCCTACTTTACCTTGAATTTTATCTCGGTAATATTTGCCAGTTATGTATCGTTTCGGGCGGTGTTGTTTTTCTCGTTGTATATTTTCGGAATTTGGTTCTATTCCCATAAATTGAAAAAATATCTTTTCGTAGGGAATATCACGGCGGCGGTGTTGGCCGTAATTCCATTTTTTGCGGTATTCATCTATTACAAGAACTTCGACCTGGTCATTTTTGTGCATGCCACCTTCCTGTTTTTACTGATCTCCATGCGGGAGGTAGTAAAAGATTTAGAAAACCTCAAAGGGGATCTTGCACAGAACTATCAAACCATTCCTGTAGTATATGGAGAGAAGACGGCCAAGAATATGCTCACTCTACTGAGTGTGCTCACCCTGGTGCCTACCGTGCTGTTGATCATGAAGTTTCCTATAGGCTATATGAAGTATTATTTCTTCGGAAGTATTTTCGGGCTCTGTTGCTTCGTGGTGATCTTATGGAAATCGAACCGTAAGCTCCATTATATAATCCTGCACAATATTCTAAAACTCATCATTGTGATTGGGGTATTTAGCATTGTTTTGATCAATGTCGACCTCGTTTTAAAACGCCTCTTATAAAAATAAATATGAAAAAGAAAGATCGCTTAAAAGTAGCCATGTGTCAGATTGCCCCAATTTGGTTGGATAAATCTGAAACACTGAAGAAAATAACAAAATATGTAAAATTAGCGGGTAAGGAGGAAGCCGATTTGATCGTTTTTGGTGAAGGTGTTTTGCCGGGTTATCCTTTTTGGCTGGCCTTGACCAATGGTGCCGAATGGAATACTAAAGTAAATAAGGAATTACATGCCCATTACGTGAAAAATGCAGTATGCATTGAAGATGGTGACCTTGACGAGCTTTGCAAATTGGCTAAAAAACTTTCTTTAGCTATCTTCCTTGGAGTCATTGAACGGCCCAAGGATAGGGGCGGGCATAGCATATACGCTTCATTGGTATACATTTCAGAAAAAGGAAAGATTGGATCGGTACATCGCAAGCTGCAGCCCACTTATGACGAGCGTCTCACCTGGTCGCCAGGGGACGGACATGGACTGCAGGTGCATCCTCTCAAAAGATTCACCCTCGGCGGATTGAACTGTTGGGAAAACTGGATGCCGCTGCCAAGAGCTTCGCTCTACGCGCAGGGCGAAGACCTGCACGTGGCCGTATGGCCAGGCAGCGACCACAACACCCGGGACATCACCCGATTTATTGCCAGGGAATCCCGCAGCTATGTTGTGTCTGTCTCTGCTTTGATGCGCCTGGAGGATTTTCCACAGAAAACACCACATTTGGAAAAAATCTTTGAAAAAGCACCTAAGGTCCTTGCCAATGGAGGCAGCTGTATAGCCGGTCCCGATGGAGAATGGATCATGGAACCCATTCTTCATGAAGAGGGAAATTTTTATTGCGAGATCGATTACAATAAAGTACTGGAAGAACGCCAGAATTTTGATCCGGTAGGTCATTATTCCCGTCCCGATGTCACGCAACTGATCGTAAATCGAGAACGGCAATCAACCTTGAAGATCGAGGATTAATCTTTTTAAATTAACGGTTATCGTTCCATATTGAAATTCTATCTTTGCAAAAATTTTCAAAAATGAAAAAACAAGGCAGAGGTGGAAAAGGAAGAGCCGCAGGAAAAGGCAGGTATACTGCTGGGAATAAGCCTTCTAAAAAAAATACACCACAGGTAAAGCCGGGTATTCGACTGAATAAATACATCGCAAACAGTGGTATTTGTTCACGGCGCGAAGCGGATTTGTACATAGCTACCGGACAGGTTTCCGTGAATGGAAAGGTGATTAATGAGATGGGATACAAGGTTCAACCCGGAGATGAGGTGAAGTTCGATGGCCGGCGCATCAGCCCGGAACCCAATACTTTTGTGCTCTTAAATAAACCGAAAGGGGTGGCTACAACCAATAGTGAGTCCAAAGGATTGACCGTGATGGACATCATCGCCAATGCCACCAATGCTAAAGTTAGACCATTTGGAAGGTTGGGCCGAAATGCAACGGGACTCCTTCTGTTTACCAATGATGAGACCTTTCGCCAGAAGTTCAGCAAGAAAGGAATCGACCGGTTATTTCATATTGAATTGGATAAGAACTTAAAAGCACAGGATCTGAAGCAAATTTCCGAAGGATTAAAGATCGACGGGAAATTGGTGGAAGTGGAAGAAGTGAGTTATGTAAATAATGCGCCCAAAAGAGAAGTTGGATTGAAAATTAAGCATACAGGAAATAGCATCATCCGGACTATCTTCGATCAATTGGGCTATGATGTAGTTAAAATCGACTGTGTTACGTTGGGACCTCTTACCAAAAAGGATCTGCCTCGGGGCAGGTATCGCATTCTAACCGAACAGGAGATCAGTCTTTTTGGGATGCTCTAGGTTTTTGCTTGGCCTTTGAAACAGCTCCCAGACAAAATATCCAATTACCAATACGTATTCTACTGCTACCAACCATAGGTTTTCTTTGAACCCTTCGGAACCATAAGCTGAGTAGGTAAGGAAGACCAAGGCGCTCCACAGAATAGGGAAACGATACCTGGTAAACATACACAAGACCAAAGGAGTAGCGATATACCAGGGATGTACGGTGGTGGACAACAGAAAATAGAATCCGATAGTCAACAACATCGCCGTTGTCAATTTTTGTAAAGAATCGTTCTTTCGGAACAATGATAAGAACAGCACAAAAGCAATTACGACCCACGGCATTATTTTACCGGTGATGTAAATGATATTCCAGCCAATGGTCTTAAAACTAATCCAACGTACGATATAATGCACACTCGCATTAAATTCAAAATCGTTGAACCATAGCGCGATGGTTTGAAAAAAGTTCGAGGCAAATTCCGAAGACAAAAAGGGAGCAAAGGTAATTGCTACCGATCCAATAATGATCCAGAAGAATTTTTTCAATCGCCAGAAACCGGCACTAAATAATCCTTTGTCGACAAAGAATCTATAGAACAATGGCAGGAAAATGAGTGGTATAAGCTTTACAGAAATTGAGAGTCCGATGAGGACTGCGGCCCATGCCCACTTTCCTCTCACAAGCAGATAGAGTGCCCAAACCAAAAAGAATAGCATGACTCCCTCAAAATGCAGATTGCCGGTGAGTTCAATAATGATGAACGGATTTAAAAAATACCAGAATAATTTCGAAATGGGAAGACCGAGTGATTCGAGAAGCTTTTTACCGAAGTAAAGTATTCCGATATCAGCGAGAATAATGATCATTCTCAATACAATGACCGGACCCAAAATACTTTTGCCTCCCAGCAACGCTGCAATGCCAAAAAGCAGCTGATTTACCGGGGGGTAATTACTGTAATGACTTCCATTAAGATTCCCCATACCGGCATATAACTCCTGAGCTTGCCCTACTACCAGCTCTCCCATCTCAAGATAAGTTTCCGGGGTGATGAGATAGGGATTGATCCCCTGGATGAGGAGACGGCCATCCCAGATAAACCGATAAAAGTCCTGGGATAGATTTGGAATAGCGGGAAGGAAGACGATACGAAGTAGTACCCCAATCCCTGCCAATAACCAAAAATTTGAACCAAATACGCCAATAAGTCGCCAGCTCAGAATAAATAGTCCGGCTATCAGGGAGATTAATTTAATGAAGTCACTTCTTTCTAAATCGTAAGCAAAACTTCCATATAAGATTGCACAAGCCAGTGCAAACAGAAGAGGTAGCCAATTAGATTTTAGATAGGAAAGCATTTTAGTCCTGCCATTCGGCTATGAATAAATTGGTATCTCTGGTTCCTCCATTATTTCGGTTGGAAGAAAACACCAGGTATCTCCCGTCATTTGAGAATACTGGGAAGGCATCAAAAGTCTCACCGTGAGTGACTCTTTTTAGATTTTTCCCATCGATATCAATCATGTAGAGATTAAATGGGAATCCTCTTTCAGCCTCAAAGTTGCTGGAAAACAGAATTTTTTCACCGCTGGGATGAAAGAAGGGACTCCAGTTGGCATTCCCCAGGTTGGTGAGTTGTCTTAAGTCGCTGCCATCGGCATTACAGATATACAGTTCCATTTCCGTGGGTTGAACCAATCCGCGGGCGAGCAGATCCTTATATTCTGTGATCTCTTCTTCGGTTTTTGGACGAGAAGATCTGAAAATAAGTTTGGTTCCGTCGGGAGAGAAAAATGCTCCGCCGTCATAACCCAATTCGTCGGTAATCTGCTTTACATCGCTACCATCAATATTCATGGTATATAACTCCAAATCTCCGCTTCTAGTCGAAGTAAATACGATTTTATCACCTTTGGGTGAAACGGTTGCCTCGGCATCGTATCCCGGTTCATCGGTTAATTGTCCTGTGATATTGCCATCGAGATCGGCCACAAAAATGTCGAAGCTGTCATACACCGGCCATACGTACTTTCCATTCTCTCTTAAAGGAACTTCTGGACATTGCTCATTGACCAAATGTGTAGAGGCATATACAAAATGTTTATTATCCGGCAGGAAGTAAGAGCAAGTAGTCCGGCCTTTGCCGGTGCTTATCATCGGAGGTTGAGTACCATTGAAGGTTTCATCCGCATTCATCAGAAACATTTGATCACAACCTACACCCCAATCCTTGTAATTCGATTGGAATACCAACTGTTTATCATCAAAACTCCAATAGGCTTCTGCATTGTCACCACCAAAGGTTACTTGCCTGATATTCTTGAAATGAACTTCTTCAGGATAGATTAAGGAATCATTGTCCCAAACCATTTCGGATTTTTCCTCTTTTGCTTCGGATTTTTCTTCGGAAGGCTTTTCTGTAGAATTTTTACACGAAATTAACAAGCTTAGTAACAAAAGCGACAATAAAAGTCTCATAATTAAATTAATTTTGTGCAAAAATAATGATATGCGATTAATTACCCTCCTATTTAGCCTTTTGATTCTTATTTCCTGTAAGCAGGAAAAACAGAATGCAGTTTCCATGCGTGAAGATGTTACGGTTTTGGCAAGTGATGATTTTATGGGTCGTGAGACCGGAACTGAAGGAGAGCTAAAAGCAGCCGAATATATCGCTTCGAGGTTTGAGGATCTTGGGGTACAACCAAAAGGGTCAGACGGGTATTTTCAAAATTTTAATTTCCGAAATAGCTCAAATCCGCATGAGCAGGCTCAAATTACAGATAGTGTTGGTGATGGACTGATAACCGGGAGAAATGTAGTCGCTTTCATTGATAATGAGGCAAAAAATACAGTTGTTATCGGAGCGCATTACGATCATCTTGGTATGGGGGGAATTGGTTCCTTGCATCGAGAAGGAGCGGCTATTCACAACGGGGCGGATGATAATGCCAGTGGAGTTGCCGTTATGTTGGACTTGGCCAGACGATTGTCCGGAATGGAAAATGCCAGCAACTTCTTATTTATTGCCTTCTCGGGTGAAGAAATGGGTTTATTGGGCTCTGCCTATTGGGTAAAGAACCCGACCGTGGATATTGAGGCGGTTAATTATATGATAAATCTGGACATGGTTGGACGTATGAATGACGAAAAAACAATTGCTGTTCATGGGGTGGGTACATCTCCCGTGTTTAAACAAACGCTTTTTGCCAATAATACCATGGATCTTACGATTGTAGAAAACGAAAGTGGAAAGGGACCCAGCGACTATACATCATTTTACATCGTGGATATTCCTGTACTGCATTTCTTTACAGGCCAACATGAAGATTATCATAAGCCCAGCGACGATGCCGATAAACTGAACTACAACGGGATGAAGTTAGTTTCCAATTATATTTATTCCATTATCCAGGATCTCGACGATGATGGTGAATTGGCCTTCAGAAAGACCAAAGATGAGAGTACGGAAGTTCCTGCATTCAAGGTAGCCCTCGGAGTGGTACCCGATTATCTTTTCACGGGTGAAGGAATGAGAATTGATGGTGTGAGTGACGACAAGCCTGCTCAAAAGGCAGGACTTCAAAAAGGTGATGTGGTAAAAAAGCTTGATACCATCAGTGTTACCGATATGATGAGTTATATGAAAGCTCTGGCCACCTATGAAAATGGGCAAAAATGTATGGTTACCGTTGAACGGGAAGGCGAAATGCTGGAAGTAGAAGTCGAATTTTAATCAGAAACTTCTTCCGTAAGACAAAGTGAGGAATTGATGGTCGGTTACTGATGCCGCCTCACGAGTTGTAAACCGATACCCTATCTTATAGTCGTTCTTATCTGAACGATGTCGAAAATCGAATCCTAAATTTAATATGGCCGATTTCGGTTCCAGATCGAAAGTACTATTTCCAATGGTATATTCTTCCTGCAAGAACGCGTTGTAACCTACGAAGCGATATCCTACGCTCAACGCAAAATAAATTTCTCTTTGAGTCGATCCAATCTGATTGTAGGCTATGCTGTTTTTCATTTCATTACGACGGCCAAAAAACGCCGTAAACTGTGGTTGAGCGTAAATGTCCTTAGAGCCCGCTGCGGCGGTTGCGGAAACCGCAAGATGTACACCGAACGGCACGGGGGCCAGCTTCCATTCTTTATAAATTCCGGCTAACAAATTGGCGTGAAATTGATTGTTGATTTCATTTTCCCAGGTTGGGGCGGGCCAACGTACTATGGCGTTATGGTACCATCTTTGGAAGGCTCCTGCCCCTGAAGCCGGACCAGCGATTCCCACTTGAGCGCCTATTTCCAGAAGTGTATTTCCTTGCACTCCGGACCATACAGAATTCAAACGTAGGTATCCTGCATACAAACGATCGATCTCACTGATCAATTCCGTATCGATATTGTTGGGAGTATAGACCTCCTGCCCCAGATTAAATCTCAGCTGTTCCGTAAAGGTGTTGAACAAGTTACGTTTCAGCTTGCGGGTGTAACCCACAAAAATGCCGCTGGAATAATATCGATCGGTGAGTAAAAAGAAATCGTTATCATGACCGATCTCGATCTGATTGTACACCATTTCCTCATTAGTTTGCTGTGAGAACACCCTTCCGAAGAAAATCAAGAAAATACCAAAGGCGAGGTAATGGTACTTCTTCATTCTAAAAAGCCTTTGAATAAGATACTAACATATACAAATGAGGTTTAACAGTTCGTGTGGTTGGGGTGCTAAAATTATAAGAGACTTTATAACTGCCTCTATTCTTGCGATAGTACATTTCGAAATTATATAAAAACATATTCTGATAAGGTTCGACGAGAAAAACGGAATTATCTTTCAGAACATTGCCTTCCAATAGTGCATCCTGCATAATAAATCGATAACCGGCTCTCACAGCAAAGAAAAGCTCCGTTTCGAGATTGCCTAATTGCTGATACGCAGAACTTTGGTTCATGGGTTGTCTTTTTCCCAGGTAAACGGCGATGTCTTGTTGAAGGAAAATGTCCTTAGTGCCCAAAGCTCCTGAGGGATTGAGACTTAAAAAAACTTGAAATGGACGAGTATCCATGTCCCATTCCCGGACATAGTTCAAGTAAAAGTTGGCATGGAACCCATTCTTAATTTGATCTTCCCAAGCGGAGACCCGGGAATCCTCGGCAATATTTTCATGAAAAAAACTTTGTACGGCTTCAGCACCGGAGAATGGACCCGTAAAACCGAAAAGCACCTTATAATCCCACAGTCTTTTTGTATTGCTTACTGTAAGTGCATTTGATATCCCGAAGAAACCCACATAAGGACGATCAAAAAATTCTATTCGGTTTGCGAGTATGTCGGACGGTGTGTAGAATTGTTGCAAAACAAAGGCGCTGTAATGCCTGGTATTTGTAGTGTCCTTTCCTTTGTCCAGCAATTTTCTCAATCCGATGAAGGTTCCTGTCGTGTAATACCTGTCCGTAAACAACAGAAAATCGTTATCGTGTCTCAGCTCAAACTGATGATCGTAGATGCGGTTGGTATTTTTTTTGAAATTTTCATCCTGAGACAAAGTGCTCAGAGGATGCAAAAGCACAATTACGCAAAACGAAATAAAGGTAATTGTTCTGTTGATAAGCGCTGGATTGTTGATTAGACTTTGCTCGTAATACTCTTGAAAAATACGAAACCAAATCCAATAAACAACATAAGATGGAATGGGAATAGCCCGAAATCACCTCCCTGATCTCCTACTATGAACGCGCTATACATTCCGAAGGCAAAGTAGAGCATGAGCAACCCTTCGATGATTACGTTGGGCGAGATCTTATTGCGGAGATATTTGTTGCCCTTCCAACTGTCTTTTAAGGAACTAATGTTAAACTTAGGGGTACGAATGAATTCACTCTTTTTTCCAATATGACCTTCGAGTACTGCAACAGAATTGTGCACCGAGAAGCCCATAGCAATGGAAAAGAACACAAAGAACATCCCCACATATTCAAGGAAACGGGAGAACCCACCACCATATATATTTTTAAAAGTAAACCAGTAACAAATGAAAAATATAAGGGTACTGATCACAAAGAAGCTCATGATAATAAAGTAGGCCTTTAAATGAGCATATTCATTTTTGATGTACAACATTGGAATGCTCAATACTGCGACAATCAAGATGTTCAAAAACATGGTACTGTTAAGCAAATGAAGAATTCCATGCACTTTCGTTTTGAATGAGGCGTTCTTGTTCCGCAACACTTTCCACAACATCTTTTGGAAATTTTCTGCACCACCTTTATTCCATCGGAATTGCTGGGATCGTGCAGCGCTAATCACCACCGGAAGTTCCGCAGGCGTTTCCACTTCTTCCAGATATTTAAATTTCCAGTTCTTTAATTGAGCCCTGTAGCTTAGATCGAGATCTTCGGTTAGTGTATCTCCTTCCCAATTTCCGGCATCGATGATGCATTCTCTTCTCCATACCCCGGCGGTACCATTGAAATTAATAAAATGACCTTCGCTGTTTCGGCCTACCTGTTCCAGAGTAAAGTGGGCATCCAGGGCAAAAGCCTGCACGCGGGTGAGCAAAGAGTATTCCCGATTGAGGTGTCCCCATCGGGTTTGTACCACCCCAATTTCAGGATTCTTAAAATATGGAATGGTGTTTAATAACCAGTTTTTCTTCGGAAGGAAATCAGCATCAAAGATTGCGATAAACTCTCCTTTGGCGGTTTTGAGTCCTTCCTTTAGCGCTCCTGCTTTAAATCCTACCCGGTTCTCACGGGTAACATGTTGGATGTCCAGCCCCGTGGCCTGTAGCTCTCGAATTTGTTTTGCGGTGGCGTCAAAAGATTCGTCCGTGGAATCATCCAGCACCTGAATCTCAAGCTTGTCTTTCGGATACTCTATTTCAGCAATATTGCTCAGTAAGCGCTCCATCACATACAATTCATTGAACACAGGGAGTTGAATAGTAACATGAGGCACTTCCTCAGGATTGCTGAGGTCGAACCTGGGACATTGGTCTTTCTTACGTCGGGATCTCAGGTAGTTAAGAAGCAGGTTGAGTTGTGCCAATGCATACAGGAAGATAAGTATGAGGGCAACCGAGTATATGACAATGACAATACTTTCCAGAATCATTTTTTGAAACTGTATTTAAAAATCCAACCTAAGATTTTTACGCCTGCAAAGATAGCACCTTTTACCGTTCCTGAAACTTTTGAAGTTCCTATTCTGTTGCGGTAGGGAACCGGCACTTCTACATAGCTATATTTCTTTTTTAACGCCTTGAGCTGCATCTCTACCGTCCATCCGTAGGTTTTGTCGACCATCTCCAATTCCAGCAACTTTTCGTACTTGATGGCACGAAAGGGCCCAAGATCTGTGAACCTCGAACGGAACATTATCTTCATTAAAAAGGTAGCGAGCCAGTTACCGAAAACCTGAGGTCCGGTCATCGACCCTTTTTCTCTCAGCTTTTTTGTTCGTGCACCCACTACAAAGTCGATATTATCTTCCGTAATTGGGCGAATGATATCAATTAGCTTTTCCGGATAATCACTGTAATCCCCATCCAGAAAAACGACGATGTCCGGATGACTGTCTTTAGCCTCAATATGCTCTAGCCCCTTCAAACAGGCAAAACCATAACCTCTTTGATCTTCATTCACAACGGTTGCTCCGGAATCACGTGCTACCTTGGCGGTATTATCGGAGGAGTTGTTGTTTGCCACAATAATCTCATCCACAATCGCAGGGATGTCATTTATTACCAGGCCTATAGAGCTCTCTTCATTGTAGGCCGGAATAATTACATTTACGATTGTACTCATCTAAATTTCACGTCGGGATTGTCCCTTTTAAAGGCTAAAACCGAGGTCCATTCACCCTCTTTTCTATTGTTGACGTACTTTTCGGCTTTTATAAGTTTGTTCTTCTTATACCGAAGGCCATAGCCATTTTTTTTGTTGTCTCTGAATTGGATCTTGCTCGAATTTTTAGTTCCGATCTCATAAAAGATCCACCAATTTTCAGCACTTCCGAATATAAAATGTCCTTCCTTAATTAGCAAGCCATTTGCGGAATAAAAATACCAGTATCCGTGTTTTTCATTATTTCTGAAACTTCCCTTGGAAGCCAATTTCCCATTTGGGTGATAGAAATACCAGTAGTCGGTTTTAGTTTCATAGTGCAACCAACCTTCTGATTTAAGCTGACCGTTCGGATAATAATCCTTGATATAGGTTCTTTCGGCCGAAGCGTTCCACGCCATTCCGAAGAAAAGAAGAAAGATGATGGTTTTCAGTTTCATAGTGCAATCCTATGAACCCTTAGACGTAGGGATTCAACAGACCTAACCTCATTCTCCAAATTTTGTGAAAATATTTACTTGTTGTTCACCAAACTCATTAAATCCACATCGTTTCCAAGAAGAACGTCATTACCTTCGATTCTTCCTTCCATTGGGCCGTTTTCAAGTTTCAGGACACCTCTTGGGCACACCGCAGAACAGATTCCACATCCCACGCAGCTGGCACGAACAATGTTTTCACCCTTTTGGGCATAGGCGCGAACATCGATTCCCATCTCGCAATAGGTAGAACAATTTCCACAGGAAATGCATTGTCCGCCATTCGTGGTTATCCTGAATTTGGAAAAAAGACGTTGCTGCAGTCCGAGGATGGCGGCCATGGGGCAACCGAAGCGACACCATACCCTACTCCCGAAGATTGGATAAAACCCGGTACCTATAACCCCGCTGAAGACGGCACCGATTAAAAAACCGTAGGATTTTCTGAGCGATTCGGCTTCGAAGATAAAAACGTTGCCTTGTCCGCTGAAATGCAATCCCAAAAGGGCAATAATGATCACTAAATATCCTATCGCTCCATAACGAGCATCCTTTTCTAATTCTTCCCTTTTGAAATACCAGATGGCGGCAAATAATACTGTTAAAAAGACGCCTACTCCTATAAGGAAGACATCTTTAGTAAGCCAGTATTTATTTGGGTCATAACCCAGATAAGTGGAAATAACCGCTGTGGTCATAACAACTACAAATACAAGTACACTGTGGATCACCCAACGTTCGATCTTCCATGCGTTCATGCTCTTATCGCTTAAATGGCGGAATGGATCGCCCGCTGTTTCGGCCAGGCCACCACAGCCGCATACCCAGGAACAATACCAGCGTTTCCCATATTTATAAGTGAGTATGGGTGTAATAACAAAGATGGATACAATTCCGAAGATCAGAAAAGCCAATCCTACTTCACCTGAGGAAATAAAACTATCCACTCGATATTGCTCAAAATTGTAATAGTTGAGAGGCCAGATATTTTTCAGGTCATAATATGGTAGATTAAAACTATCTGAATTCAGACGAGCCATAAACTCCGGGATCAAAAAGGCAAAGGCCGTTTGGAAAAACATGACACTCACCGTTCTTATTTTCTCGTACCTATTGTGACGGTACTTCCAGATAAATTTTATTCCGAAGGCAAAAATTGCAATGGTGTATAAGGTTCCGTACACGAACCACTGACTGGCAGGATTTCCACTCAGGAGACGGCTTAAAGGATCAAACAACGCAATTATACCGGTGTTTTCGCCATCCGAGTTCAATCCGAGATACTCCGCAAAAAAGTAAAGGATAATATAAAAACCGGTGAGAGCGATCCCTGCGACCCATCCCCAAAAGCCTCGGTTCGAAATCGATTTGAACCAAACTCCGTGATTTTTTATTCCTTCTATTTGTCCCTGGTAGGCTCCCCGGGCAAATAATATGATTCCAAAAGTAATGGCCAATAATGAAATGGTAAGCCAAAGGGTTTTATTTGGAAAATCCACATTAAAACCTGCAAGGGTAATAATCGCCAATCCGGCAAGTCCGATCACGGTAGCGATTTTCTGAACAGAGTTCAATGCTTTTGGCGGTTGTCCCGTTAGAGACATATCTCGTTGAATGGTACTCATTTTTTTATGCGTTTACAGTTTGTTGATGGAATGCAGCTTTTATTTGAGATTCGAATTTTTTGTAAAACTCGGGATCGAAATTTGCCTCGACCAGGTGTTCGACCACATATTCTGTGGATCGCTCCTCCGTAAGCCAGCGGTCGAATACTTCATGACGCATCCGGATTCCGAAGGTGTTAATTCCTAAGAATTTACCGGTGGAGATTTCGGTATTAATCGTGATACATTTAGTATCATCTTCGTGTTTCCAATGAAAATGGGTTTCGTTCTCCCGAGGTTGGGCAAATACCCATCCGTAGGTTTGATATTCAATATCGAAGAACTTCGCACTGTTGAACCAGTGTCCGGGCTTATATTCAATACGGTTGCCACAAATAGTTTGCGCAACGGTTTCGCCCATCATTCGGCCCGTATACCACACGGCTTCAATGGGACGCCGATTTCCGATAGGTTCATGCTGCTCTGCGCAATCCCCGATGGCATATATATCATTCACATTGGTTTCCAGGAAACGGTTTACTTTCACACCACGTCCCAGTTCAATACCGCTGTCTTTTAGAAAATCAATGTTTGGTGATACCCCAGCTGTTAATCCCACGAGGTCACAAGCCAATTCTTCGCCAGTTTCCTGGATGATGACGGCCCGGGCTCTGCCGTTTTCATCCGGCAGGATTTCCTTTAGGTTACTGCTTAATCGAAGATCGATATGATGGTTTTTGATGTGCCTGTTTATCATTTCACTTTCACCTATGGGCAGTACGCCGTGCCAAAAACTGGATTCGCGTACCAGGAAAGTGACCGGGATGTTACGGGTGTGGAGCATTTCGGCTAATTCGATTCCAATAAGTCCGCCGCCCACTATCACCGCTCTTTTGCAAACCTCTTTGTTTGGGGCATTTTTTTCCAGCTGTTCCAAATCCTGAAACGAATATAGCCCTTGCACACCATCGAGATCCTGGCCGGGCCAACCAAATTTATTGGGTTTGGAACCTGTGGCGATGATCAACTTATCGTAGTTCATAGTGCCGCCATCAGCGAAATGAAGTTCCTTATTCCCGGAATTTATCTTCGAAACATACGCTCTTTTCAACTCGATTCGATTCTTAGACCAGAAGTAATCTTCATAAGGCTTCGTATGCTCGTATTTCATGTGCCCCATATAAATGTACATGAGAGCGGTTCGTGAAAAGAAATGATCGGTTTCTGCGGAAATGATGGTTATTTTTTTGTCGGAGAGCTTTCTGATGTGCCGGGCGGCACTTACTCCCGAAATACCATTTCCAATTATTACGATATGTTCCATTTTATTTGAATTGGTTGGATAATGTGTCGCTAAGTAAGTTACGAACTTTACAAGAGGAAGGATTTTTTGTGCAAAGTTTTTTTTCTTTCTCTTCGGAAGGGCTTGTATTTGAAGGATTAATAAAATTTTAAGGGATCATTGTGTAATCAACTAAAAATACTCCCGACTGAGAGCACATCAAAAAAATTATAAAATGAGAAAACAGATCAAATTAAGTTTACTTTTCACAGTGCTCCTGGCAACTTCCGGAATCGCTCAGGTAACTCAGGGATTTTTCGATGAAGCTGATACCTTCTTCAACACCTATGTATCTGATGGAGCGATAAACTATAAAGCCATTCATTCAGATCCGTCGTCATTGGATTCGCTGTTGGAGGCTGCTAAAACCAGTTCAGTGACTGTGGACAATGCCAACGAATACCAGGCCTTTTGGATCAATGCATATAATCTTGCCGTGATCAAAGGAATTATAGATAATTATCCGATAGGTTCTCCTTTGGATAAAAAAGGCTTCTTTGATAAAACTAAATATGAATTGGGTGGTACTTCCATCACTCTGAATGACATTGAGAACAAGAAACTCAGAGCCAAGTTCAATGATGCAAGAGTACATTTTGTTCTGGTTTGCGGGGCAAAAGGGTGTCCTCCAATTATTTCAAAAGCCTATACGCCGGAAAACGTTCAAAATAAATTGGAGCAACAAACAATAAAGGCGGTAAACAATAGTTCTTTTACCAAAGTGAGTGCAAAAAAAGTAGCACTTTCAGAAATCTTTAAATGGTATAAAGAGGATTTTGTTTCGAAAGGACAAAACGAGATCGATTTCCTCAATAAATACCGAAAGGAAAAAATTCAGGACAACGCCAAAGTGACTTATTATCCGTACGATTGGCGTCTCAATTCCAAATAATCTAATCAGTCTTCCCGCTTGTCGACGCATTCCCCAAGTATCGGCAAGCCGAGGAAGCACAACTGCATGCGACTTCAGCAAGCACTATTCATAAAATCTTAAACCAAACAAAAATGAAAATTTCAAAAATATTATTCGTTATAGGAGTTCTGTGCCTAATGGTCAATCAGGCATACGCCCAGGAAACCGAAGAAGAAACAGGTTCTGTTATTCAAACACTTACTCCTTCTAAACTTATTGGTAAAGGGCAGTTCGACATCAAGTGGTTCAATAATCTGTATACCCAAACTGAAAGTACCTTCACGGAAGGCAGAGAACCCAGGGAAACTTTTTTTACTTCTACCATCGAAGGATATACAGGTGTTAGTGACAATAAAAGAGTAAATGTGGGGCTTATCCTGGAGTTCAGAAGTAATGTGGTGGCCGACAGAAGTGCACTGGATGTTTTCAGTTTTGATGGTGAAAGAGGGACCGCCCGCAGCGGTTTCACCTCCATTGCACCGTCGGTAAAAGTAGTTCCTTTTGCCAAGGTAAGTAACTTCTCCATTCAAAGTTCTTTTTTCATTCCGTTGGTGGATAATGAAGTAGAAGAGGGGGTCTTCCTGGACCAAAATGGATTCATATGGCAGAATCGCTTTTTCTATGATTATACCTTTCCGGGAGATGATTTTCAGCTTTTTACGGAGTTAAATTCAGAATTAAGCTTCGGTGATAAGGAAGACAGTTTTGCGAACAACAGTCTGAATCTTACGCCCGGTGTATTTTTCAGCTACTTTCCATCCTCAAAGTTTACCATTCTCGCTCTAGCCCAGCATTCGCAACGAATAGATCTTGGAAACGATTTTGCACAGGATTTCACTGCGGTGGGTGGAGGTATGAAATATCAGCTCACCGACGAGCTTAATATTGAAGGGCTTTACACCAATTTTGTGCGTGGAAATAACACAGGATTGGGAGAAACTTTTAATATAGGCTTAAGAGCTGTGTTCTGATATAATAACTAACTTGAGCGATGAACTAAAGATTCTCGCATGTATTGGATTCGGATATTTCTTTTTGTTGTGTTGCTCCAGGGTTGCACGGCACAAAACTCGAAAATCGATGGTATTAGCTTCGTGGCTGCACCCAGTGAGGCCGAACAACGGCACGTAAATTCGGTAGTGAAACTGAATGCGAATTATGCCGCCATTATGCCCTTCGGCTTTATTCGAAACCTGGAATCACCTAATATAGTTTTTGACACTCCACGACAGTGGTACGGGGAAACCAGCGATGGGGCGAAGCAATACATTCGCTTGCTGCAAGAGAATGATATTCGCGTGATGCTCAAACCCCAAATTTGGATATGGCGTGGTGAGTTTACCGGATATCTGAAAATGACTACGGAAGAAGATTGGAAAACTCTCGAAAGTTCCTATCGAAAGTTCATTCTGAATCATGCAAACGTGGCGAATGAAATGAAGGTGGAAATATTTTGCATCGGAACCGAATTAGAGCAATTCATCGTACACCGTCCCGATTATTGGAAAGGGCTGGTTGCTGAGATCAAAGAAATATACACCGGAAAATTGACCTACGCGGCCAACTGGGATGAATACAAGAGAGTCCCGTTTTGGGATCAATTGGATTATATAGGAGTGGACGCCTATTTCCCGGTTTCGGAAAACAAAACGCCCACGGTGGAGGAGGCGGAAGCTGGTTGGTTGCGTTGGAAAGATGAACTGCAAGGCCTCTCGGATAAATGGGATCGTCCTATTCTTTTTACTGAATATGGCTACCGCTCGGTCGATTTTGCAGGAAGAGAACCCTGGAAGAGTGATCGTGACATTACCGGCGTAAATATGGAAGCTCAGACCAATCTCACCAAAGCGCTTTTCAACTCGTTGTACCCTGAAGATTGGTATGCGGGCGGATTTATTTGGAAGTGGTTTATCGAATACGAGAAATCCGGCGGGCTGGACAACCCGATGTTTACCCCTCAAAACAAACCGGTGGAAGCCGTCATCAAAAAAAGATTTAGCGCTTCACATTGAGAGAGGTAATCTTCATAGCGCTGTTTTTTTGCTTCGGAATTGCTACGGCCCAGGAAATTTCAGAAATACAAATTCAGGGGAATCATAAAACACGTACCACCTTTGTTAAGAAGTTGGCCAAAGTGAAAGAGGGCCAGGTACTGGACTCTGCCAAAGCAGAACTGGATGTGTCCCGACTCAAAAGACTTCCCGGAATCGCCCATGCTTATTACGAGGTGAAAGAAGGTGATAATGGCTCTGTTATTCTGGTGTACGGTGTTGAGGAGAACTTCACCATCATACCGTCCGCCAATGTATATACCACTAATGATGATGAATTTGCCTACCGACTGGGGTTGTACGAATTTAATGGGCTGGGGCGCAATATAGTGTTTGGTGGCTTTTTCCAAAGGGATATATTCAATAGCTACGGTATCAACTTCAGGGCTCCGTATTTATTCACGAACAAGTTGGGTCTGGCAATTAATTTTCAGAATTTGAGTACGCTGGAACCCGTTTTCCTCGATGAAGGAGTGGCCGATTATCGCTATACGAATACATCGTATGAGGTATTGGGACTTTATGAGTTTAACTTTAACCATCGTGTTGAAATTGGCGGAAGTTTTTTCACGGAAGACTATGAATATCGAACCGGGGCTACTAACGATGTTGTTCCGAGGGAACTTGTCGTGGATAAGATGTTATACAAGCTCATTTATGAGTTCAATAATGTGGATATTTACTACCAATATTTAGATGGCTTTAAAAACACATTTAATTTTCAGTTGGTCACATCCACAGATGAAACTTTACCTGAATTCCTGATCGGCTGGAACGATCTCATCTATTATAAAAGAATAGGAGAGAAAGGAAACTGGGCTTCCCGGCTACGGATTGGAGTAGCCACGAACAACGATTCACCTTTTGCACCTTTTGCGGTGGACAATAATTTAAACATCCGAGGTGTTGGGAACATTATTGATCGTGGTACAGCGGCCATTGTTTTAAATACAGAATATCGGCATACGCTATACGAAAAGGATTGGTTTGTTTTGCAGGGGAATGGTTTTATCGATGGTGGAAGCTGGAGAAATCCAGGAGGAGATTTTGGTGACTTCGCCGATACCGACAATCTCAGGATCTATCCGGGTATTGGAGTTCGATTCATTCATAAACGAATCTTTAATACCGTGTTTCGCATCGACTATGGATACGGAATCACTGAAGATGCAACAAACGGATTCGTTTTTGGAATTGGGCAGTATTTTTAAAAGGCAAAAGCCTGCCCGGAATAACTCCTGACAGGCAATTTAAATGTATAAATAATACATCCACCCTTTTTCTTTATCTTTTTGTTACTGGTTCTTTTCAGAATGATGTTTGTAACAAACAATTATAAATATCTGTTATTCCTACAGATAATTCCTACAAAAAATCCTATTATTTTTGATAAATTAGATGAAATAATTAAAAAAATCGATAAAAAGCATTTTATGTAAATACTTTCTATCGACTTTTGATCAAAATCTACTGCTTTTCAAAGAACTCCTACTATAACTACTTACTAAAATTAAGTTCTCCTTCAATGGTAAAGTAATCATCGATTGCATTCTCCTTGAGCTTCTTAAAAAATGAAGGAGAATTATACTTAATGTTGTATTCGGTTCGGTTCATCCTGGCTTTAAATTTTAACTGTATGCCCTCCTCAGTTTCTACAATCTCGGCAGCGATATTTTCGGTTTTCTTAACTCCGCGAATAGTAAATATTCCTTTCAGAATTACATTATTGCTACTGATATTGCACGGCTCGGTTAACGAGAACGAGGCCGTTGGAAACTTGGCTACATGGAAGAAGTCCTCGTTACGAAGATGATCTCTTAGTTGTGTATTCTCCTGTTCCAGAGATTTCATATCAACAATGATGTCCAGTTGGTCGATCCGATCGTCTTCCATTTTCAGTGTTGCTTCCTTCACTTTCAAAGTTCCCTGTGGGGAATATCCCCCGACGGCTGCTTTGCCCTGCCAGTTTAAGAGTTGATCTGAATTTTGAACGGTCATTTCTGTTTGAGCTACCACGAACGTGGTGCAAAACATTAGAAGGTATATTGCTTTTTTCATTTTAGAATTTTTTAGTGATTAATACATTAGAAGTTGTGTCTATAGTTTCGTAGCCGCATACGGTTTCACCATCCGGGGTGGTTCCGATAAAATACCAGAGTGCCCAACCGCCAAAAAGTGCGTCTCCCACTCGCCAGTTTTCTGTCCAGGTATAGGGATGTGCCTGCAGCATTTTTTGTTTTTTGGTACCGAAGGTCTTATCCAGATCTTTATTAGGATAGGTGCGCCGCAAATTCCATTGATCATTGTAGTAAATGTAGGCGCCATATTCGATGACCTTGATCTCACTTTCTTTTGAAAGTATTGAAGTAGCGTGTTTCCAATAATAGGTCCCTTCGATATTTACCGGATCGTTTTTCTTCGGAAAATGTGCTACCTCGATCGCACGTCTTAACCCTTGTAGTTTTTCGGGAAGCGGTTCATCTTCGGATGGAGTTCCGTAGTTCACTTGAGCATTCAATCCCACCGTCCCAGAAATAATGATCGCAATTAAAGTGGCAATTTGTAGTAAGTCCTTTTTCATTGTATTCGATTTTAAATTTGAAACAAAGATGGAGACTGCTACGATGCGAGTCGTTGCGATTCGGGAATTGAAACTTTTTAAGCGTTGAGGAAAGGTTTCAATTTTGAAATTGATACCTGAAAAAAGCCCTTATCGCAAGTGTTTAGGAGATTTGCCGGTGAGCTTCTTAACGGTACGAATAAAGGAGGCTTTAGAATTGAAACCTGCATCAAAGGCAAGACTAAGCAGGGTGAATTTCTTGTTGTCGGGATCCGCAATCAAGGATTTCAATTCTCTAAAGCGATAATCGTTGACATAGTCGTTGAATTTCGTTTGGAAGACTGTGGTGAGGGCTTTAGTAACCAGATAGGATTTCACATCGATCGCATTTGATAACATGGCTACAGTTAGTTCCGGGTTTTTGTACAATTTTTCCGCTGTCATGGCGGTTTCAATCTTTTCGGCTATCGTTTTAAGTTGATTGAGCTCCTTTTCCGAAGGAATACTTACCTGCTTGAAAGCCTCCTGGTTTCTTCTTGAAAATCCTTCCAGTCCAAGCCAGTATGTAATAACAGCCATAATAATGAAAATCGGATAGCCGAACTGCTTGAATGCATAGTCGAAGAATAAATAATCAACCAGGGTGACTGCGGTAAAGAATATAGAAAACCAGCGAAGTACTAATACCACCCGCTTGATCCAGCCCAATTGATCAGGTTTCAGAACATAACCCGATATTTCAGGAGGATGGTCCAGTATCTTTTTTGCCTTGAAGGAGTAATAAATAATAAGCGCTCCGCCGATTACATACATGGTAGGATAGTGCATCCAAACCACATAACCCCAATACCCAAGCCAACTCAAACTTTCCCGGGTGCCATCCCAATAGAAATTCTGTGATTTAATAAAGAAACTCCATGATACTTCGATGATTACAGGGAGAAAATGGATCCACTGACTTCGATCTAATTTAAATTTTGGATTGACGTAGCTTGCCGCGAAGAAGTAAATAAGCGCCCCATAGATCCAGTTGAATTCCAGCAGAATATAATATAACGTATCGTACCTGCCCAGTCCAAAGAAATGGAGAATTTCAGCAATGAGTCGGTAAGTAAAAAAGAAAAGGATTGCCGCAAGAAATCGATTTGCTTTTTTGTGAATCGTTAGAATATTGCACAGGACTATTCCAAAAATGAGTCCCTGGATCGCCCCGATGGCCAATAATATTACTAGAAGAATGGTAAGCGTGTCCACTTCTCTAAAGATAGAAAAGATTAGTTTACGATATACTTTTTATAATAATCATGAAGGGACTGAGGAGATGCTCCAAGGGTTTTTTTCATATGGATCATGGCAAAATGGTATTGAAGTTTCCAGGTACCATTAGCTTCATATTTTCTAGCGGAAGTAGTGATGTATTCATCCATAACAGCAAACCTGTTCCCCGTGCGATCATAAATGCGATTGATGAATTCGCAGTCTTCATAAATGGTATAGGATTCATTGAAACCACCAAGATCCTGATATAACTCTTTTCGGATGAATAAGGATTGATCCCCTCCGCGACAAAATTTAAGATTGAACTGGGTAAACCATTGCGAAACTTTTAATAAAGGATGGTTACTGCTGAATTTCATTTTGAAACAACCGGCAGGAAAACCTTGTCCCGAGTATTTGATAATGTATTCATCGAAATTCGGAGGGGGGAACGAATCGGCGTGTAAGAAATACAATATGTTTCCATTAGAAATTCTGGCTCCTTCATTCATTTGTGTAGCACGCCCTTTTGCTGAATTGACAAGAACTATATTCCGTTCGTTGCTATTTCCTTTGAAATCATCAACTAAAGCCACGGTTGCATCGCTACTGCCACCGTCCACTACGATGATTTCAGAAACATTGGAAACACTGGAGTTGTTCACCAGGTATTCCAACAGCGAGATAACGATTTTGGCTTCGTTGAGAACCGGAATTACGACGGAAATCATGCAATAAATATACTAATCTATCTTTTGTTCATTTAGATTCCAATCATATTCCAAATAGTTCAATTCGGCATTGGCATTTATTGGAACTTCTAAATACTTGTTGATATAACCAATCACATCTACCTCGCCATCCACAAGATAGTCTTTTCGATACCAGTCAAATATGGAAGAGAGTCTAGGCATATCTGGTGAAAGGTCGTTTTTTTCACTATGAATGAAATCGCGAGTAACCCGATCCAACTGTGCTTCGATCTTATTGGCGAAATAGGCTTCGTTCAACAATTTCGGGCATGATATGGACGCACAATTGATGGCAAAATGAATTCTGGGTTCGTTCATTTTCCGAAGAATACCATTTTCAATACCTCCGAGAGAAAGTTTTTTATCGCCTATTTCTACAAATCCCCGTGTCCAGGGCCCGTTGATATCTTTAATAGAATTCACAGGATAGTTTTCTACGATGAGGTCTACGGTATAGGCATTATAAATATTGATATAGTAGGCCAGCAGTTCTGAGACACTCCATTCTTCGGTAGGAGGATTACTAGCCAATAACTGGAGATAGGAGGTAAGCTTCACTCGATCTTCCGCGAAACCCTGGTAATCCACCCAACCTTCATCGGATACATGCTTTTTTAACAGATCGTCCCAAAGGGAATGATCTACCCTGGCTACAAAGCTGTTACCACTACTTTGCAAAGGTTCTTCTACTTTTTTTATGGGTTGTCCCTGGCTGCTAAGACCGGCTGCAGATAATAATGAACAACTTTCGGTAATAACCAGTATGCAGAGGAGTAATAAACTTTTTATTAGTGTTTTCATTGGAATTGTAATTATCATGTACTCTACTTACGAGTAAACTCACTATTTGGTTTTTAGCGGGTACAATTCTTGTTCCAAAAATCCTTGTGGGAAGTTTTCATCTCCACTAAATCCTAATTCTATATCCCGGCCATCACTTGGAATATGATTGGTTTTGAATATATAATCCCAAAGGCTAAGAGATAATCCAAAATTTACTCCGTATTTTCTTTCTTTCGGAAGGTGCTTCGCATGATGCCAGATATGCATTTTTGGATTATTGAAGATATATTTCAGTATTCCGTAATCCCATCCAAGGTTGGCATGATTTAAATGTCCTATGGCCAACGCACTAAAATGGACAATGGCCACTTGTTGTACATCGAAACCACCAATTATCGCAATAGGGACGTACAATAGCGATTTATATACTACAGGCTCCATCCAGTGGTATCTCAAGTGAGCGGCAAACCCCATTTCTTTTACACTATGGTGCACTTTATGAAAGTTCCATAAAATGGGGACTCTGTGCAACAACCTATGAGTGTTCCATTGAACAAAATCGGAAACCAGGAAGAAAATGAGTAATCCGGCCCACAGCGGAAGTGACTTAACATCAAATAACTGAAAACTCTGCACGGATAAGCCTACCGTTCCCAGTATATCATTAAAGAACGCTTCCGCAGAATTCGATAAAGCGATCAGGACGATCAGGTTTAACAGGAAAAAATTAAAGAACATATAAAAAGTATCCAGCCAAAAGTCTTTTCTAAACAACCGCTGTTCTTTTCTCCAAGGGAACAAGATTTCAAGGATCCAAACGATCAGGGACACGGCAATGAGTCCGTAGAAATAATTTTCCCAATGGAAACGGGTGATCAGGTCGATCAAATAATCGAAATATCCTGAATAGGAATCTTTTATTATCTCAAGGTATTTATCCATAGCAAGATGGAATCAAATAGTTTATTTAGCAACAGCCACCGCCATCATAATGGAAGGTCGATTCGCTGATGTAAATGTCGTCACGGCCAAGATCTGCCAGATTTTGGGCAGTTTTATCACAAATTGCGATAGGTTGGTTTTTCAAAAGAATATGTCCTTTCTGGTCGTCCAGGTATTCCTCTTCGCCAAAATAGATAGCTGCCTTGCCCGTGAACACACAGGGTCCATCCTCGGGCATAGGATCCTTGATGGCTGCAACTTCAATGGATTCTATATAGATCAATTCATCGGTTGGGTAGTGCTTAGGATCCAAAATACGATATGGTTTTCTGGCTCGGATTTCAATAGTTCCAAATCCAACATCGGTCAGGGCTTTTACATAGTCTTTTATCGGTAAACTACCACTCAAACAAAGTGCACGCAGTCGTTCATCGTTGCGAAGCGTTTCATTCATTGGCTGTTCGCAGGTAGGATCACTCATAACCAACCGGCCATGAGGTTTCAGAACTCGATACATTTCTTCGATGGCTCTTTTGAGATCTTCTTCTTTAAAGATATTGAACAAACAATTCTGCGCAGCAACATCGATGCTGTTATCGGGTACCGGCAAATTCATGGCATCTCCTTTACGCAGTTCCACGAATTCACTTTTAAACCAGGAGTTCTCAGATTCAGCTTCTATAAAGTTTCTCTTCGAAGCCTCCAGCATTTCATCCACCACATCCACACCGATCACACCTCCTTTTTGTCGTGAGAAATAGGAAAATTGCAACAATTCCATACCGCCACCCACTCCTACGTATAATACTTTGGGGTCGTTCACCAAATCACGAGCATGGACGGTACTTCCACAACCATAATTCATTTCCTGCATGATCTTGGGGATTTTAAGTCCGGGCAATTCCCAAATGGGATTGGTGGTACAGCAAAGACCCACATCCGGGGTTAATGCCGCTTCTTTATAAACTTCATGGGTAGTGTCCAAATAACTCATAATCTTCGTTCTTGAGGGTATGATAAGTATGTCGGTTCAGAATCCTGAACTTTACTTTTTATATCGCTTTTATCAATTCGGTAAATATAGTGATCATATCCGGTTCAGCTTTACCGGCCATCGCAATTATATCTGCAATGTCCACGGGCTCCAGATTATCCGGATCACATTCATCCGTAAGTACTGAAATCGCCGCAACGGGCAGGTTGAGGTGATTGGCAACGATCACTTCAGGAACCGTACTCATTCCAACAGCATCGGCACCAATGATCTTTAAATATCGATACTCGGCACGTGTTTCCAATTGGGGTCCCACTACACTGGCATATACTCCTTCGTGTAGTTTGATATTTTTTTCTGAAGCAATTCTTCGAATCTGATCGTTCAAATCTGTATCATAGGGAGCACTCATATCTACAAATCGCTCTCCCAACTGCTCGACACCTTTAAATGCCAATGGAGATCCGCCTTGTAGGTTGATGTGATCTTCTATCAGCATAATCTCGCCTTTTTTGAAGTTCAGATTAATTGCACCGGAAGCATTGCTTACTAACAATTTTTTTATGCCCAGTTCTTTCATTACCCGAACCGGGAACGTAACATCGTTAAAAGAATAGCCCTCATACAAGTGAAATCTTCCCTGCATCAGGATCACTTTTTTGCCGGACAGCATACCGTAAATAAGTTTCCCTTTATGAAATTCCACCGTTGCAGTTGGGAAGCTTGGAATATGATTATAGCTCATTTCCGCTAAAATTTCAACATGATCGATGATCTGACCCAAACCGGTTCCCAAAATGATCCCGATCTCTGGGGACTCAAACCCACGTTGTTCCAAAAATTCAACAGCTTCTCTTATAAATTTTACCATTATTCTTTGAATTTTACTTCTTTTAAAAACGGCTGGAACGCTTTGTTATCTTTAATATCCTCATAGACGTCCACATCGTTTCTCGGCTCCAAAAGCGCCATCGTTTCATGTTCTAAATGTATCAAAGTATCTTCTAATACCGATGATGTGCCCCACTTTTTATTATGAAAGATTTCTGAATTCAATTTTCGCATTCCCAGGAGATAGTAGCCGCCATCCTCCGCCGGACCCACTACAAAATCTTTTTGTTCCAAAAGCTCAAAGGATTGCTCTATGTCCTTGGCAGTAAGATCGTATATATCACTGCCGATGATCACTATTTCAGTATACCCATCATCAAAGCCTTCTGTAAAGGCGTTGAGCATTCGTTCTCCTAAATCATTGCCTTCCTGTACTTTTTTGGTATAAATCTCCGGATTCCAACCGTCGGATTCTACGATCTTCTCGGTATAATACACTCGCTTATCTACTGCCAATTTATGCGTGATCGCGACGGTATGCTGTAATAAGAACTTATAGATTTCGAGGGCTGCTTCATCTCCAATAGTGGCAGCCAGTCTCGTTTTGCATTTTCCCAATTCGGGATTTCGGGTAAAAATTAAGAGTAGTCTCTTAGTCATAGACTTTTTTTCCTTTGGTCAGCCATTTTCCCCAATACCTTGAGAAAGTATGTACGTTCTCTGTTTCATCACCATCCGGTGTTAGTACCGGATATCCCTTGTTTTTCCATTCGATGATACCACCATACAGGTTTCTTACGTTTTCGAAACCCGCTTTTTGAAGCTTTTCTCCAATGGTTTCGCTTCGAACACCCAATGAACAAAATACCACAATGGCCGTTTCTTTATCTGTAATTTCTTCGGAAATTTTCTCAGCCGAAAATTCGTTATACCCAATCAACCTGGCCCCTTCAATGGTGCTAACAGCGAACTCTTCCGGTTCACGTGCATCCAGAATCACCACATTTTTATTGACCTGGTTCATGCGAAGTTCTTCCACCGATATATAGGGAATGCTACCGCTATTGAATTGATCGAGAACGTCTTCAAAGGTTTTTTGAGAAAATCCGGCTTCTATGACAACAAAAACCAGGAAAAAAGGAATCAGGGATTTCATCATGCAACAGTTCCCTGACAGCTACTACCGGCACCTGCGGTGCATCCGTAACAGTGTTGGGAAATAATAATATTTCTATTGTTCAGTAGTTCTTCGTTGTAGTCTTTGATGTGTTTTACTTTACTGGCAACTTTAAGCCCAAGCATTTGATTGAAATCACAATCATAGAGCCAGCCATCCCAACTTACAGAAATGGTATTGGTGCACATCACATTTCCAACGGCAGCAGGATTGTAGGCGTCTACCAATTGATACATATAATCTTCATAATTGTCGGAGGCAATCAGGTAATCCAAAAACCTGGAAATTGGCAAATTGGTGATGGCAAATAAATTGTGAAAGTGGATTCCAAAATCTTCCATCAAAGCCTTTTTAAAGTCTTTTTCCATGCTGGCCTGGTCTCCCGGAAGGAAGGCACCGCTTGGGTTGTACACAAGATCGAGTCGAAGATCGCTGTCTGGCATCCCATATCCCACTTCATTTAACTGCTGCAATGCTTGAATAGAAGCATCAAACACACCGTCTCCTCGTTGCTTATCGGTTTTACCTCTGGTCCAATGTGGCATGCTGCTTACAACATGAACATTGTGCTTTTTAAAGAATTCGGGAAGGTCATGGTACTTTTTGTTGGCCCTTATGATAGTTAGGTTCGACCGGACAATAAAGTCCTGGATACCTGCTTTACTTGCTTCTTCTACAAACCATCTGAAGTCAGGATTCATTTCAGGCGCACCTCCTGTAAGATCAAGTGTGTGAGCGCCTGTGTTCCGTATCACCTCGAGGCATTGCTCCATCGTTTCACGGGTCATGATCTCTTTTCGGTCTGGCCCTGCATCCACATGACAATGCTCGCAAACCTGGTTACACATATAACCCACATTAATTTGAAGTATTTCAAGTTTACGTGGCCTGAGAGGAAACTGATTGGTTTCTTTGATCTTGTCCGCAAAAGTGGGCAATTCACCATCCTGAAAAATGCCATTGCTCAAAATTTCCAACTGTTTGTTGGCCTTGGCAAGTTCGCTTTCTCTTTTGTGTAGGGATTGAGTTCTAGGCTTGGTCATATATTATCCGTCAAGTTTGTTCACTTTATTCATCATCATAACACCATGTACCAAACTGGCACCACTTTTAATAGCAGCACCCACATGAACAGCTTCCATCATTTCCTCTTTGGTAACTCCTCTTTGAAGGCCATCTTTGGTGTATGCATCGATACAATACGGACATTGTTCGGTATGCGCAACCGCCAGGGCGATCAAGGATTTTTCACGTGCGGTTAACGCCCCTTCCTCAAATACTTTTCCATAGTAATCGAAAAATTTCGTTCCTAGCTCTTCACTCCATTCGGTGATATCACCAAACTTACGGAGGTCTTTGGGATCGTAATACGACATAGTGTTTTCTGTTTAAATACGGAACCGAAGGAAATTTGGTTTTCTTCGGAAGCGTAAATATAACGAAGTAGTCTCTTAAAAGGAGGAAAGCTTACTAAGATTTTCAGAAAATTTCAGTCAAAGGAATAGGTGAGTCCAGTACTGAAATCGTATTGCGATTTAGGGATTCCTACAGCGGGAAAAGCATCAAAAATAAAGGTGTAAGTGGTGTTCACCGCAAAATTCTTAAAAAGGGTTACCAGGAGTGAACTCTGACTCGAAATCCGATAATCGTTAAACTTGTCCAATTGCGGCTGATAGTAGGTGGTGCTTACCAGCGTGATATTGTCTGTTGGATACAAGCTGAATGATAAATACGTACTACCTCTGAAGTCTCTTTGCAGCGGAGTAATTCCATCGGTAACCTCTTCTTGTTCATACATGATCAGGGTCCCTAAATAGAATTTATATTTTTCTGAAGTCGTTAGTTTAAACCTGGGTCCTGTACCTATAAGTCCGCGAAAATCAATCAGGTTAACCTTGTTATACTGGCCCTGCAGAAATACTTCCCAGGCGATTCTGCGATGAAACCGATAATTGTGCCTGAAATGGGTGATCCCGCTATTCTCAAATTTGTTGCCCTCTATCTTTTGGAACTTCAAATCATTTTTGAAAAGTACCAGGTGTTTATTCATTTTATACTGAATGTGAATATCACTTCCGAGTATGACAAAATCGTTCACGTTACGCTTCAAAGCGAAATTTGCACTCAACGATCCGGACCATCCTGAAGTGTCGGTCACACGACGAAGTGATTCTGCATTTAATATCTGAGCTTCTGCGGAAATAGAAATTGTCAATAAAACAATGAAAAATTTGAATTTCATTCAACGAAAATTGGTTAGTTCAGATAAAAATAATGAAATCCTCAAAAATCGGTAACAATAAATAAAAATCTGTACATTTAGGCTTCTTTTTTACCAACCAAATTTGATACTCGCATGGGAAAACTTGAAATTTTAGATTTTATCGTTATCGGAGGCTATTTCGCTTTAGTTTTTGGGATAGCATGGTTCGTTACCGTTAAAGAAAAAAGTGGTGCAGATTCCTCCAGTTATTTCTTAGGAGGAAGAAACTTAGGGTGGTTCGCTATTGGGGCGTCTCTATTTGCCAGTAATATTGGGTCTGAACATTTGATCGGACTCTCAGGAGCTGGTGCTAGAGGAGCTTTTCCCGAAGCCCAATTTGAGATTCTGGCGGCACTCATCCTACTGCTTTTAGGATGGGTATTTGTACCTTTCTATATCAAGAGTGGGGTATTTACAATGCCTGAATTTCTTGAAAAACGGTACAATACAGGGGCCCGAAATTACCTGTCTCTGATTTCCATTATTTCCTATGTTTTAACCAAGATATCGTTTACTATTTTCGCAGGAGCGCTTGTTTTCGAAGTGTTACTGGGAATTCCTTTCTGGACCGGAGCAATCATAACCGTTATTGCCACGGGGCTCTATACCGTTTTTGGGGGACTGAAAGCGGTAATTTATACCGATATGGTCCAGTCTATCATCTTTATACTTGGTGGAGCTGCGGCGACCTATTTTGGGCTGCAGGCCATTGGGGGATGGGACAACGTGATGACGGCCATTCAGGACAATGCACCCGATCCGGATACCTTCATGAGCTTATTCAGAAATAAAGAATATCCATGGACCGGGGTATTACTGGGAGCACCTATATTGGGAATATGGTATTGGTGTACGGATCAGTTCATCGTACAGCGGGTACTTTCTGCTAAAAATATTAAAGTCGCAAAACAGGGTACAATTTTCGGAGGAGCACTGAAATTACTTCCGTTGTTCATCTTCGTGGTGCCCGGAATCATTGCGTATGCATTATCGGTGACCGAGTTCCCTGATCTATTTACCGTAACGAATCCCATCACCGGGGAAGTTAAAACTACTTCTGATGCTGCCCTGCCGGCATTGATCCTACGTGTGATGCCTGTGGGAATTAAAGGGTTGGTAGTTGCAGGATTCCTGGCTGCCCTGATGAGTTCACTGTCGAGTGTATTTAATAGTACATCAACGCTGTTTACGTTCGATTTCTATCAAAAATGGAGACCAAAGGCTTCAGAACGCGAATTGGTAAACGTGGGAAGAATTGCAACTGTTATCCTGGTGATCGTTGGATTGCTTTGGATTCCGTTCATGCAGAAATTGACCGAAGGTGGTGGAATCTATAAATATCTGCAAAGTGTACAGGCATATATATCACCTCCAATTGCGGCTGCGTTCCTCTTGGGTATATTCTATAAGAAGATTAACGGTAAAGGTGCCCTGGCGGCACTATGGACCGGCTTCGTGCTAGGAATTGGACGATTGGTTCTTGAGTTTATGAGTCAGGAAGGCGGATTAATGATTTCTGAAACTTCTTTGCTAGGTACACTGGTAACAATGAATTTCTTGCACTATGCGATCTTCCTATTTGTTGTAAGTGTGTGTATCATGATACTTGTAAGTTTGTCCACGCAAAAAACCTCGAAGGAGATCGATCCTACGTTGGTTTACCAATATGGAGAGAAACGCAAGGAGAATATATTCAAAACGAAGGAATTCGTCCTTACGATGCTTATCGTTGCTGCCGTATTAGTAATGTGGTGGGTATTCAGGTAAGTCAATAAAATATCTTGTGAACGGATGTGTTGAGAATTAAATTTTCAACACGTCCGATATCACATTCGCATAGTCCGGAATCCTTCCGACATTTTGTAGTTTGATGGCCGCCATCTGAAGGGCAGCTTCCATACATTTCTGGTTAGATTTACCTTTTAGATAAGCGAATAAGAAACCACTCCAGAAGGCATCCCCTGCACCTGTGGCATCCATGATCTTTTCAACCTTAAGCGCAGATAGTTCCAGGATTTCTTTGTCCTTTTCGCTGAGCTTCGCTCCTTTTTTTCCTAAGGTGAGACAGACGAGTTTGGCTCCCAATCCATGCAAGTATTCAAAGATCTCCCTGTGTTCCATATGTTGACCAAACAATCGATCAACGTCGTCCTGGCTCACTTTTACAATGGGGTGATAACTACAGTATTCTTCAATGACATTTTTGGCCAAAGCCGTATCCGGCCATATCTTTTCTGAGTAGTTGATATCGATACTCAGCTGGCACCCCAATTCATTTGCTAATTTTGCCTTTTCCATGATCACACTCCTTGAAGGTTCTCTGCTTAAAGCAAAGCAACTGGTGTGGAAAATTCTGGATTTTTCCAACAAGGAATCCGGAATTTGTGATTCCAGGATATGGGAGTCGGCGCCACGCATCGGAACGAATTCCGGGGTATTTACGGTTCGGTTGATAAATATTACAGTGGTGGATTCTTCTTCAGTTTCACGCATGTAACTGGTGGAGATATTATTTTCTTCCAATCTGCGGAGTATGTATTCTCCAAACCCGTCCTTTCCTACACACGCAACAAGTTTTACCTTCAAACCCAGTCGTGCCATGTTCATCGCCACATTGGTAGGTGAACCTCCCAGATATCGATGATAATCTTTGGTTCTGTTAATGGGTTGTTCCAGTTGGGTTCCGATAAAATCAATCAGGGTTTCACCAACACATACGATATCAACCAGCTTTTTATTCATGCTAATCAAATAGTTTATCGGGTTCAGTCAAAGCATTTAGTGAATTGAGGTGATTCTCTCCTAGTAAAGAAATTCCATATTGATAGGAGGCATTCATCCATCCGAAACCTTCTTTGGTAATGTATTCGAACTCGGTACCTACGTTACCATATTCCGCAAAAACTTTGTGTGTAGCGACCACGACATCATATTTTTCAGGGATGGTGCCATTATAATCCACGGCATTCTTGGTGATCATATATAACCAACGATACAGAACTTCCTGGAGTTCTTTTTCAAACCCGTAATGTTTTAATCCTTTCCAAATCATCATTTGGTGTGGCGCCCAGCCATTGGGATAATCCCATTGCTTTTGGGGTCGTAGATCGCTAATAGTACCTCGGCTTTCTCGGTTACAAGACGCGATCCCGCCTTTTTCCTTTAACAATGGTATGGCAGTTGCAACGAGACGTTTTGCTTGTTCACCGGAACACATGCCGCTCCAAAGTGGCATTAAGGCAGTGGCCGAAACGAAATCCGTTCTTTCTCCGGTTTTAAAGTTGAAATCGAAATACATTCCTTTGGCATCATCCCAAAGCAATTCGTCAACTTTTTGTCTTCTTGTTTTTGCTTTCTCTAACCAATACTCCGAGCTGTAGATTTTTCCTAAGGCTTCAAAAGAATCTTCAAATTCAGTTTTGATGAGATGAGCGAAATCGGTTTCATATTTATAAAGAAACGCATTGAGTTCCACCACAATTAAATCTGCGCAAATTCCTTCTAAACGATAGGATGTATCATGTCCGGATTCCCGCACCGAACGATCATGAACGAAATAAGCATCCAAAGCTTCGTTTTCTATTTCTCCTGTGCGATACAGAGATTCATAAGTTGCAAGATCCATATTGGCATTCTGTGCGTGTTCATGCATTTCATGGTGGAAATGACCTTCTTCCGCTTCAGGGGGTTGTCCAATACCTTCGGCCAGGTAACGGTTTAATCCATTTGCTGTCAGTCTTTTTCCTTGGACCATCCACACAGTTTCGTATTCTTTGATCGCCGTTTTCAAATGACTTTTCAACCAATCCTTATCCCGGGTTTTATCATAAATCTCGGAAATCAGGCTGGAATAAAATGGAGGTTGGGTTCGTGTTAGATAGTATGATCTGTTGGCGTTGAGGATCTTCCCGTAGTGTTCAATTTCATATTGGAAATTATTGGCCATACCCAGTGCCAGATCCGTTTTCTCATCTAACAATAACCCGATGGCCTCAAAATAACTGTCCCAGCCATACATTTCATTAAATCGTCCACCAGGAACCACAAACGGTTCACCGGTAATGGTTTGATTCTTTTCTGAAAGTTTTAAAGAAAGTATTCCTGGTGCATCGTTGATAGAACGCACATATTCCGGAGTAATTTTCTCCGGCAGCTTAACGACCTCTATCTCTAATTTGGACTCCAGAGCTGCATAGTACTCCAACGCCAATTTATCCTGATATGGGACATAAACCTTCAGTGTACTTTCACCCGCAAGGGTTTCATTTTTAGTGTCGCTTAATAGGGCTTCGATTCCTTTTTCATCCATGGTTCTGGTAAGCCCGTTCCAATAATAATCTCTGATCATTCTGGATATTCTTGACACGGGTTTTTCTTCGATATGTGAAATCGGGATTTCCGCTATGCTTTGTCCGGAAGTCTTCGCCAAAACGAGTTCCTGCAGTAAATTAGATAAATGATAGGTTCCCGTTACTCGGTAATTTTGTCCTTCGGTATTGGAAATATCAAAGGCTTTGGGCCCGTCATCTTCAATGGTAATCTTAGTGTCTCCGTCGGTATCCTCCTGCCGCAATAATCGCTCAAGAGTCTCATCGATGTTCAATTGGAAAATCATTGTTGGGAACTTGATAGTTTATTCAAAAAATACAACGCTACAAGAATGAATGTCATAGGTACCAACGAAAGGTAGAAAACTTTATTTCCACCCAAAGCGTCAAATAAATTTCCAATAATAATGGAACCTAGTGTTCCGCCGATCGCAGAAGAAAATGTCAGTATACCAGCCAACGCACTGTGCTGTGATTTATCGGTATTCGATAATACCGTCGAACTAATAAGTGGATACAATGGTGCCAGGAACAATCCTATCATCGGGAAAAGATAACTCACCAGTGGCAGATCGCTCATGGATTCCACCGTTTGATTCGGCACATTGCTAGCCATTGGAAGCACTACCAGTACCAGAATTGCCGCACAGATCAAGCCCGTGACTGCTATGTACACCCATTTCACTTTCTTGACAAGAATTCCGGTAATGAATCTTCCCACGGCAAATGATGCCATCAGTATCACAGCCATCTGTGTTGCTAATTTGGGAGTGATATGTAATGTCTCTTTATTGAAAGTAGGGAGCCATGTCATGATACCTTGTTCGGTCATTACATAGAAGAAAGCAAACAGGGCAAAAATCCAAATAAGCGGGTTCAAGAACAACCGCAGCATGGCCTGCACATCCTGTTTGATAGTCGTATTTTTTTGCTCTACTTCGATATTGAACTTTGAAAAAGCTACTATCACAAAGGCGATTCCAATGATCACGGCCATTAGCAGATATCCACGAAGCCAGGCATTTGGATCATTATCGTCGTAGAATAGTGGGAAAACTACATACATAAATATAATCCCCACCATAAAAATCGTTTCGATCCAACTCATGAACTGACTGTGATCCTTTTTCGATTCGGTTACATAACCTATGAGTGCGTAAACCGCAACTTTTACGACCGCGAAGGTCATCCCTGTGATCGCAAACAGAATCTTGACAGCCCAGAATGAATTCCCATAGTACATACCAAGACAGCCAATAAATACAAGTGCTAAGCTAATCAGCATTCCCTTCTTGTATCCCAGCTTCGGCAAGAACGAACCAATAAGGAAAGAAACCAATGCAATCGAGAGATCTTTAAACGGTTCCAGAATGGCCGCATCCGCTTTTAGCACACCATATACTTCCTGTGAGCGTTCCACTAGAATTCCTACACTATTCAGTAAGGCAGCAAACACAAAATAGATGAGGAATAACGATATTTTGATCCCTAAATTTTTCATGATTCTTCCTGAGGTTCTTTAACATTTAATCTCAAAGTTAATACCGCCGCAATCACAAAGAACACACCGGCAAAGATCATTGCGTTGATGGCGTTATTTCCTAATAGGAATTTGTAGATCGATCCAAAACTTAGCGTTTGTATGAACATGGGTATCACGATCATCATATTCAATATTCCCATATAAACCCCTCTTCTTTCCTGGGGTACCACCTGAGAAACCATGGTATAAGGAATTCCCATCATTGCTGCCCAGCCAATACCGAACAACACCATGGGTAAAAGTACCAGGTTAGGATCTGTAATAAAAGGAATCGAGAACAGAGCGATAGATGTACCCACTAAACTAAGCGAGTATATTTTCTTTCCTCCAAAGCGACTCGTAAGTGGGACAAGTGCCAATGCTACCAGCATGGTTACCGTATTGTATGTCAGGCTCAATTTTGCAGCCTGAGAAGCGGCTTCTGAAGTCGTAAAGCCCATGGTCGTTCTAAACAGCGGTGTGGTAAATTGCCAATAGATAAAAAGTGCATACCACTGGAACAAATACACGGCACCAATTCGCCACATAAATTTTGGCATGTCCTTTACCGCATCGACGATCTCGATAAAAGGTTTTGCAACTTTCTGCCCGAACTTCATCGCCTTAATCTTATTAATCTCGATCATTTCCTCGGCACTGGGCGGAATTTCAGGAGTTTTCAGTACAGACCAAAGTATGGTGGTCAATGAAAGGAAGGCCCCGATATAGAATGAGTAATACAACCATTGCGGAATAGTACCCGCTACCTCTACAGTTTCAGAGCCGAATAGGTATTGAAATAATACGATAGAACCATTAGCCAGTAAGATACCTGCTCCTACGAAAAGACTCTGCATTTGGTATCCAAGGCTAAGTTGCTTTTCAGGTAATTTATCACCTACAAAGGCACGATACGGCTCCATGGCCATGTTATTTCCAACATCCAGGATCCAAAGTAAACCAACCGCAAACCAGAGTACCGGACTGTTCGGGAAGGCAAACAAACAAATACTGCCCATCAAAGCACCGATCAAGAAATATGGTTTTCGTCTTCCCCATCTTACCGACCAGGTTTTATCAGACATCGCCCCGATTATAGGTTGAACAATAAACCCAGTCACCGGGCCCGCAATATTTAGAATGGGAAGCATGTCCTCTGGCGCTCCCAAATAGAGAAAAATTGGATTGATCGCCGTTTGCTGTAATCCAAAGCTATATTGAATTCCCAGGAATCCAACATTCATGTTCAGAATTTGCCAAAAGGAGAGTCTCGGTTTTTTGATCATATTGGTTGTTTTATAGCGAAAGGGGAAAAAGAATTTCCCGAATTTTGACTATGTAATATCCACAATTTTTACCGATTTTCTAAAACTGAACTCAACAAATTGTGAATTTCCTTACGAAAACGTTATCGAAAGAGGAACTAATTGAGATTACGTCAAAATTTTCTTCAATCCTGCAAGGCCAATTTCATAAAAACAATGCCAGATGCTGTGTAGCCCATTTTGGATTTACCTTGCCATTTTAGCTCAATGGCATTCAGATATTCCTGAAAGTCCCACTCCGGATTTGAAGACACTGTTTCCGTGAAAGCTTGAACGATCTTTTTGGCTTGGGATTTCATCTCATTCTTGGCCAGCCCAAGGCAAAATAGGCCCATCCATACCGGCCAGATTCCTCCATTATGAAAGGCACCGGGGTTATTCTTGAACTCAAAGGAATAGTTGCTCTCTAACAAATTCCAATCTTCACTGGCACTGGTAATGGGAGGCCAAAAAGCCGGGATCAAGGGCTTAGAAATTTCCGAAGTGAGTTCATCTATATACTTGGTCAATTTACTTTTTTGATCCACATTTATGCTGAAATTGTACAGTGCCAAACCATTGGCAGCAGCATCAAAACGGAGATCGTATTTTCCGGGTAAAATAAACGCGCCAAAATGCAATGGAATGTGGGACTTGGCTAATTCGTATAAGTGAGATTGATAACCGTAGGATTCATCGTCATGAGTGCCGGGCCAGAAATTCAACAAGGTTTTGTCGATTATTGAATCCAACTTAATGGAGGATTCCCCAGTGATTTCACGCCAAATTTTTTCACCCCAAATTCGTAGCATATTGTCATACAAAGTATAACCATGGATTGGATATTCGTCTGCCCAATTGCCACTTAAAGGAGTATAGATCCAGCCTTTGCCGTTAAATTCAGAGGCTTTTAAAAAAGCGCGACATTTCAAAAGAGCTGGTTTCAATTTTGTCCATACTTCTTCATCACTTGTTTCCTGAAAATATAAACACGCACCCACCAAAAACCAGGTATTGGTATCTATTCTGCCCACCAAGCTACCGTACGAGGTAACTCCGCCATTCGGTAATACATTGGAAGGGATCATTCCTGAATCATGCTGGTGTGCTGCCAGTGTGAGTAAGGAGTTTTTGAGTCCGTTAATGATAGTAGCGTCCTTAATCAACAGGCCTGCGAGGCCACAGACTATGCTATCACGTGCCCAAACTCTTCGATAATTATCGGCTTCGATGCTGCTTGCCAAAATTCCATCCTGAGTACACAAATCTCGCAATAGGTGCAGGGCATCGTCATACAACGATTGGAATTTTGGCTCCATATTATTCTGCGATCAAGCTTATGGCAAATCCGCCACCGGGTGCCAGATTAATATCTACTGTTGAAGTACTATTCACCTGCATAGTTTCGATTTCGTAGGCTTCAGGATTGGTGTCCCAGTGTGCATCTGGTCCATCCTTGTAAAGAACTGCAGTAAATTCTTTCCCCTCGGGAAGGAAACTGAAATCTATGGTCGAGTTACGTGCATTTTCGTCGGTGATTCCACCCACAAACCAATTTCCCGTTTCTTTTTCTTCTCTTGCGATAGTCACAAAATCTCCGATTTCGCCTTCCAATACCTTCGATTGTTCCCAATCCACTCCTACATCAACAATGAACTGAAATGCAGGATGAATTTCACCATTAGGAGCATAGTGCTCCGGCAGGTCACAAGCCATTTGAATCGGGCTGTAAATTACCACATACAATGCCAATTGATGTGCCAGGGTTGTATTTACCTGGTTGCTTTCCTTGTACTCATCAAACTTAATATTAAACACTCCCGGTGTGAAATCTATAGGTCCTGATAACATACGTGTAAATGCAATGGTAGCTAAATGATCGGGTGGGTTTCCTCCATCAGTGGCCCAGGCGTTGAATTCCTGTCCGCGCAGGCCTTCGCGGGCAATTGCATTGGGATAGGTGCGTCTTTTCCCAGTCGCCTTGATGGGTTCATGTGCATTGATCGCAATTTTCTTTGCAGCTGCATCTTTCAGTACTTTTTCATAGTGGTTTACCATCCACTGGCCGTGGTGATATTCACCTTGCGGAATGATCTTACCCACATATCCGGTTTTTACCGAATTCATATCATTATCTTTCATAAAATTGTAAGCAACTTCCATTTGTTTCTCATAGGTTCTTGGAGCAGCAGAAGTTTCGTGATGCATGATTACTTCGACCCCTTTTTCCTTCGCATAGGCCATTACTTCGTCGAAATCATAATCGGGATAGGGAGTCATGAAGTCGAAAACTCCTTCACGATCTTCAGTATTGATCCATTGATCCCAACCTGTATTCCAACCTTCAACTAATAATCCTTTTATTCCGTTAGCAGCGGCGAAATCAATATATTTTTTCGCGTTTTCGGTGGTAGCACCGTGTCTACTAGATCCTTTGGCCCCATCGATGTAAGTACTCATGTCCTGGCTTCCTTCCATATCCCAGGTAGATTTGCCGATGTGCATTTCCCACCAGATTCCGACATATTTCATCGGCGTGAAATAACTTACATCTCCTATAGCATTTGGTTCATTTAAGTTGACCAATAAGTTGGACTCGATCAACCCACCTGCATCTTCGGAAATCTGGACGGTTCTCCATGGAGTAGCAAAAGGAAGGCTCACCTTAGCCTTTCCACCCAGTCTTTCAGATCCGGCTAATTCACTTACCATACCATAGTTCCCGGTGTCCACTTTGAGCGTCATACCTGCATAATTCGTTAAATCGGCTTCATGAAAGCTGAGGTATAGCCCATCGTCGGTTTTCATTGAAACCGGCGTGTTTACGGCGTTTTCCGGAATCATAGAAGCGATCAAATTAGGATGATCTTTTTTAGAGAGCGCATCAATTTCCGAGAATTGAGACTCATTGTAAAGGTGTTCATAAATATCCCAGTCTCCGGGTTGCCACCATACTTTATGATCTCCGGTGAGATTGAATTCAGTATTTTCATCCGTGATAAGCACTTCCGAGACACCTTCCTGTGCTCCAAGTTCATATCGGAAGCCTAAACCATCATCAAACACCTTGAAAATGACATTCAAACTTCTTCCCGATTCAGTATTTTCCTTAAGTGAGACAAACAAGGTATTGTGATGATTTGTAACCATGCGTTGTTCTCCCCATGGCATCTCCCACTCTTCATTGATTGTAGAAGTTTCCGAAGAAATAATAGAAAAATTATCCTGGAGAGGATCTTGATCCTTAAAATCAAAACTCATGTATGAACTATCAATAACGGTGTTTCCTTTGTGAGAAACTGTATATCCCGGTTGGCCGGAATCAGATAAAAAGAAGTCAACTTTAATGTTAGAATCAGGAGATGATATTGCAGTTTCCGATTTATTATCTGAACAGGAAACCATGAAAATCAAACTGAATGTGGCGAGAAGGAATGTATATTTCATGTCAAAATTTTTTAATCTTCTAAAGGTAATAAAATAAGTGCTTTCCAAAGTAAGGGATCTCCCCCTATATGAGGGTCGCTGAGGTAGTATTCTACGGGGAGTTCTTTAACTCTATAAGCGTTACGTTGGGCATGGTCCAGCAGGTAATACCAGGCGTTGTTTGAAATGCTATAGTTACCATTGAATTCTGCTTTTAACGCATTAAACTCTGGGGTGGTTTTAAATTGTATCTCCGGGTTAGGAGGTAAGGAATCTCTTTTCTTGATCGGGAAACAAAAATTATAAGACATCGTGTTTGATTGCTTGTCCCAATTGGTAACTTCCAGAAAAGGATCGCCTTTCAGTTCTAGTTCGTTTTCGTTGATATATCCCATGATCAGGGTGATATTATACAGCATGGTCGAAGCTTTTTTATCCACTTTTGAGTTCAAGGGAAGGTAGGCGCAAAAGGAAGGTTGGACCAACGTATCTTTTATAGAGTGTACTTTAAATTTGTTCGTGAGAATTTTCAATTCACTCCCTATATCTTTGACACTGCGGATGCTTCGGTTCACGAATTCATTGTTGGAAAAAGGCACCTCAAACTTTTGGGCCAGTGGATTATCAAGGTCTTTAATCCCTAAACTAACACGAGTTGTGGAATCGTTCTCTTTTGTTATTTCCCACTGATAGTTGAATACCGAATCACCCACCCTTACCGTCTGATCGATTTCCTGAAAAGGTATGCTTGAATTCACCGTAACCGCATCTATATCAGGCGTGGCGTACTTATTCCAACCCAATATATGCTGATAGACCACACCCGGAGGTTGTTTGTATGTGAATCGAATGCGATAATGATCGTCTTTAATGAAGAAATACCAAATTCCAGCAGCACCCAGCATCAGGATGAATAGAAATTTAATTTTTCTCATCTTCATTATAGTTTCATCTCCAATCTTTCAATCACCAGGTTTCCAATATTGATCCCCTGGTCGAGACCTTCATCGATGGCCGCCCTGTAGTGAATTCCCCCATACAACCTACTTACCGCGGCCTCTTGAGCAGCAGCATTGAAAGAGGAGAAGGAACGAACAGGCAATCCGTACGGCAGCTCCGTGTCATCCAAAAAGCTGAAATTATCTCCAAAAATATCGGTTAATACAGTAGCGGCAGATCCCGATACCACCGAATGACCACTCACATACTCAGGGAAGGGTGGTGTTTGAAGTATCGGCTCCCAGTTTTCATCTATATTTTGATTGATGAGGGATTCGGGGCGTATTAAATTACTTCTGTATTTCTCATCCCAGCAACTGATGAATGCATCGAACATTGCAACAGAACTCTTAGTAAACGCATAAATGGTTTCGTCAAAGTCATATTCGGCTTTTTTCGAAGCAATCTTAGTGATTCCAATCCAGTGGGCTCCCGGGGTGATTTTCTTCGTGGCAAACATGAGATGTCCCCGTGTCACGGATACGTAAGGATTACAATCCCAAAATTGGGCTATTTCAATTTCTTCGGATTCATCGCCCTTTTTTGTGATCTCTTCGCTCACTTCGTACACTTCGATAAGTTCTTTATAGAAGTCACTTTCTTTTTCCATCGAAAAGGCCGGTGGGGGAGCAGGTTTGAACTGCGCCGCCGAATCCAGAACCATGGGTCGTATCTTATTCCAATGTGGTTCAATTCCGTCCATATAAGCCGGTGGTGTAGGTTGCCAACGCGAAGGGTCTTCAGTATCCACTGTGAATTTTGGCATTGTACGGGTTTGCTTATAAAAATCTTTGTCGAGCCATTGCAGTATATGCTCACTCACCTGTAGGCCATAGTCACGAGACTTTTCAAACTCACTCGAATTAGTTTTCTCCCAAACACCGTATAAACTATCGCGATAGGAGGCCATTCTGTCTTCAGAAAACAATAAAGTACGGCTTACGTCCATGTGGGCAACCAAAGAGGCCAATCGGAAATTAATCGTAGTGTCATTGGCTTGCGGGACCGGTTCCAACTGGTTGAGTTGGCCGGAGAGGCTTTTGTATCCTGCATTATTCTGAATCATAATCTCATAAGCCGCGACATTTGGATAGGCGTAAATCCGGCTTGCAACAGGTGGTGAGAAAATGTCATGAACCATGATCTCGGTGACTTTGTCGACCGTGGCGGTATAATCTTCTGCGGAAATTTCTATAGGTTCGGATGTAGAGCATCCTACCAGAAATATGGCAAGAATTAATCCAACGAGGGGAGTATTCTTAGGGTCTCTCAATTTCATAAATCTGAACTTCATCATTATTGTAAACTATTAATAAATATGGTTGGTTGTTTAGGTCGATAACTTTTAAGTGCCTTGCCGATTTATGCTCCATGTCCAGTCCAAGTTTGGATCCGATGGTGATATCCTTCTCAGAATTGATCAAGGCACCAGAAAAACTATCGAACCGTCCGTGGAATGGGATCACGCCGAAATAATTGCCGGCCGCAAGTACACTTTTTGTTCCATTTCCATTGAAATCATATTCGGCAAATGCCATAATCGGAGCCGTTTGCAATTCCTTCGGGAATGGTACAAAATTAAAGCTATTGTCATTATTTCGCAAGAAGCCGGAGCTTAAAGTATTTACCTCGAAGACGGTAGCTTTGCTCAACATTTCTTCCCCCATAATCTCCTCGATCGATTTTCCTGCAAAATCTTTAAAGGCATTGAACTTTTTCCGAAGAAACACCATTTGTTCAGAGAGTTCATTTAAGCCTAACAACGGGTAATATTTCCCGTTTTTTTCAATTGCGATGATCGTTTCGGTAGTTCCGTTTTCATCAAAATCGGCATAATACATTCTCATAGGGGTGTTCAATGATGCCTTGAACTTTGAATTTTGCCCCCAATTTCCTAGCAAATAATCCAAATCCCCGTCTTTATCAATATCGAATGGGATGATGCTTTGCCAAAGTCCACTCACTGGTTGATCCAGCATTTCGATTTCTTCGAAAGTACCGTTGTTGTTTTTAAAGAATTTCGGAGACATCCATTCTCCCACCACGATCAGGTCCATTTGTCCGTCGTTGTCAAAATCTTCAGTGACGGCATCGGTGATCATCCCCAGCCGGTTATCTGTTCCTGTAGCAAATCGATACGGTCCTTCGAAATATGACTCTGGGATATTTCCGTAATCAAGAGGAGTGGAGTGATTTCCGTAGAAAACAGACATCCCTTGATTTTGTTCATTCTTCATCACCAAAACCTTACCCGTATTTGTAGGAGTTTTCGACTTCGGATCAACGATTAACTCACCTTTCCGGATATGGATAGATCTATTTTTGAGTGAATTCAATGAATTTCCAATATTGTTACCTCCTGTGCCTACCGGAAGTACGAATTGAGTCCCGTTTCTGAATGACAGGAAATCCGCTGAAACGTCTTCCGAAATGGAATCTTTAGCAAGTTCCGGGTATTCCGATAACACAAATCCGCCGTCTCTCTGAAGAAATACTTCACTCTTTTGGTTTCTTGCTCCACCCAGGAAAATATCGTCTTTTCCGTCCAGATCTATATCTCCCACCGCCAGGGCCGGCCCTCTGTCGGATACTTCATAAGGGATGAGCTTCTGATAATTAAAATCGGTGTGATTGTCTTCTTTATGACGATAGGTAATGCCTAATTTATCACTTACTTTCCGGAAAAGCGGAAGTTCATTTTTAATCTCCTTTGAATAAGGGGTATTGTTTTTTTCTGAAAGGCTTACGGTAGAATTGACCTCCAAATTGCGCTCCACCTGGTAGGTGTTGTTCGGCCAAATTATCTTTACCGAGTCGATTGATGTGGCGCTTCCTATGCCGAAATGTATTATCGGTTCACTCGAAGCTTGCCAACCTTTGCAAGGGTAAAGCTCCCTGAACTGGACATTTCCGTTCTGGTATAAATATACCTGGGTACCAATTCCATGTCCGTTGCCAGAGTTCAGTTTGAATCGAAGTTTTAAATAGTTGGCGTTTTCCGTATTGTTTCGATAGATCCCGGCAGATTCATTAATATTATTGGTTACAATATCGAGGTCTCCGTCTCCATCAAGATCACCAATGGCAGTTGCTCCGGAAACCGTGGCAATATTTTTGATCCAAAGGTTATTTTTATTTTCGAAGGCCCCATCGCCCGAACCTTTGAACATATAATTAGGAACCACACCCGAAGGCATCATTTCAAGGGCAGTTTGGTCGACCAGGCGGGTATCGTTGATCTTCGTTCGAATCTCCTCACTGGATACGAAACGTATAAAGTCCAGGTCGTTCGGTCGTTTTGGAATACCATTGGAAACAAAGAGATCCTGTGCGCCATCCATGTCATAATCACCGAAGAGGGCACTCCAGCTCCAGTCTGTGGCAGAGATTCCACCGAGTATGGCAGCTTCACTGTATGGCTTGCCCTGGTTATTCAGAAAAAGCATATTCCGAGTAAACTGATAATGGTAACCGTATTGTTCCGTACGCATTTTAAGGGTCTGATAGGTATCATCACCTTCCGAAGATTTCAATACTTTCTCATCCTCGGGAGACATGTCCAGCGAAATTAAATCGGGCCAGCCATCATTGTTGATATCGGCCGCGTCATTTCCCATCGAAAACCGGGAGGTATGCCCAAAATAGTCTCGTAAGCTCTCTGTAAAAGTTCCATCTCCATTGTTGAGATAATAGTAATCGTCTTCATGGAAATCGTTACCCACGTAGATATCGGGGTGTCCGTCTTTATTAAAATCAGAGATTGCAAGACCTAATCCGTAACCATTAATGCCTCCATAAATTCCTGCAGCTTCACTCACATCGACAAAACGTCCATTGTCGTTTCTCATGAGGCGGTCACCGGTTTTCTCATTGCGTTCTTCGCGAATCTGAGCTCTTCCAAAGGACTCTTCCGTATGAACCGCATGATTCAAAAGATACAGATCGAGGTCACCATCCATGTCATAATCGAAGACTGCAGCCGTGGTCCCATAGGTTTGCAGATCGAGGCCGTATGCCGCGGCGCTTTCTGTAAAGGTGTTATCTTGATTATTGATAAAAAGCTCATTGTGGCCCTTGAAATCATTGATGCCTACCACCGACACTACATAAATATCCAACCAGCCATCGTTGTTGAAATCGGCCATAATCGTTCCGGTATTCCAGGTGCTCATACCTTCGGTACCCGATGATTCCGAAATATCTTCAAACTGAAAATCCCCTTTATTTAGATATAACTTATTTCTTTCCTGATTAGCGCTAAAATAAAGATCCGGAAGTCCGTCGTTATTGATATCTCCCATGGCAACGCCGCCACCGTTGTAGAAATACAGATAATCAAGAATATTAAGTTGGTCGCTTTCGGTAATATTATTTTGAAAATCCACGCCTGTTTTTGAGGCTGGAATCAGGTCAAAAAGATAGTCTTCATTATTACAACTTACCAGAAATGTAAGCGATAGAACGACCAGGGATATTTTAGTTATTAACCGCAAATACTCTCGGTTTTTCATCATTAATTGCTGTGATCAGGAAGGTATTTCCATCTTTATCCCTGAATTTAGAGATATGTTTGATCTCTTCGCGAATAAAGAATCCACTGCTATCATAATCGGACCATTGGAAATTCATATTGCCGTCATTGAGCAACACACTTCCATAATTGGCGTCAAGCCTCGAATACTGTGGTCTGAATTCATAATTGTTTCCTCCCATGATAATATCGATGTTACCGTCCTGGTTCACATCGGTACAGGCAATTCCGCATACACACGATAGTTGTGTTTGTGGGGGAAGGGTTACAATGCTGAAGTTTCCATTTCCATCATTAATGGCTATAATGGAAGACGAAGTATTTACCTCCTTTTTTTGAGCTTTATTCAATTTTTCTTCTGAGAAGAGCTGTTGAATCGATTTTTTGGCATATTCAGAAGCTTTGAGGTTTTCCTTTTTCAATGATACCATTTGAGATAAGATCTCCTGCTTTTGGTGAATAGGCATATCACGACCCTCGATTTGCTGGGTAACGATTTGTTCGATCGTTCCGTTATTATCAAAATCGCTTACCCACATTTTCATAATATTAGAATCACTGGGTTGGTAGTGAAGGTTTTCTCCCTGGTTCCCCAGTATAAGATCGATATCACCATCGCCATCCAGATCTTCAGGATGCACTACATTCCACCATCCTTGCAACGAATCCAGGTTGGATGGATGTAACTCAAATTTTCCATTGTTGAATTTATAGACTTTCGGGCTACCCCAATCGGACACCGTTACCAGTTCATCGGCGGCATCTCCATCCAAATTGATCCATCGTGCATCTGTGATCATTCCACTTTTCTTGGTGGCGATCCCTACCTCTCGGAACGTATTGACAAAGGTACCGTCGCCCTGATTCTCCAGGAACGTGTGATCCGGGTCCACCCCGTAAATCCCAATAATACTTCGGGAGCCTACGAAGACATCAAGATCTCCATCTCCATCTGCATCATTCACCGCCAGCGAAGACAAATTTTTACTACCAGGAGGAAATTTCAAATCTGATTTACTGAAATTCCCCTTTCCGTCGTTATAATACAATCGGATACTTTCGGTCATGGTGGCATTCACCTGGTTTCCTCCAGAGGCTACCATAAGATCGAGATCGCCGTCATTGTCGGCATCAAAAAGTACTGCATCGGTGTCTTCCATTTCCGAATCTGCATCAAAGGCATTCATACTTTTAGGCGTTAAGTTTCCATTACCCGTATGCATATTTAAGAAACCAGCTTGTCCTTTTGCACCTCCAATAAAGACATCTTCATGTCCATCTCCATTTACATCGCCAATCGCAATGGCTGGTCCTTCTTCAGAAATCTTTTTATAGATCAAGCCTTCATAATCAAAGTCGTTGTAATTGTTTTCTTCGTGTTTCACTAAAGCCGAATTCGATACTTCCTTTAAAAATGGGTCTTTCATACTCGGATTCGGAATCACATAATCTGCAACGGCTTCCGCTTGTTTCAAGGTGATGGTTTGGTTGGCCTCTATTTCTGTGAGTAATGAAGTTTTATCATTTGGCCAAATCACTCTTAGTGAATCTACTTTTTGATAGGAACCCAACCCGATGGTCATAGGATATTCCATAGAAGACTGGAACCCTCTGGATGGGATTAATTCTTGTAATACCACCTGATCATCATAATAGAGTTTTACCGTGGTACCAACGGCGAATTGGTTCATATCCATACCTTCAAAAATCAACTTGATGAAGTTGTTATCCGTCATTTCTGAAGTATTATTTCGATACACAAATGAGGTCATATTTACGTTGTTGACCACCAGGTCCAAATCTCCGTCGTTGTCAAGATCTCCATAGGCGGCACCATTGGAAAGGCTGGGAGCACCCAGACCCCAATTAGCAGCTTCATCGGTAAAGGTAAGATCCTTATTATTCTTGTAAGCGTAATTAGGTAATGGAACTACCGGCATTTTTTCGATGATAGAATCAATTGCCTCTTTCTTTCCGGTTAAAGCCATATTCTGGATAATTTCGTTGGCGAAGAAATCCACAAAGTCCAGATCCGTAAGGTCATGATTGATACCATTCGTCACAAAGATATCACGGTAGCCATCGTTATCCATGTCGAACATAAGTCCGGACCAACTCCAATCCGTAGCCGAGATGCCACTGTAGTACGCTATTTCAGAATATGAACCGTTTCCATTGTTTAACTGTAGCGTATTCTGAATGTATTGCTGGTAAAAGTCCTTGCTCTGCTTGAGTTTAAATACATTGTATCCTTCAAATTCCATTACCGATTTAACCCGTTGGTCTCCATCGGGAAGCATATCGGTGATAAATATATCAGCATTACCGTCGTTATTGATATCTGCCATGTCAACACCCATCGCTGAAAGGCATAAATGGGACATATAATCTTTGATGCTTTCGGTAAAGGTTCCGTCCTGGTTATTGATATAGAGATAATCTCTTTCGTAGAAGTCGTTCGAAACGTAGATATCGGGATAAAGATCATTGTTGATGTCACTGATCATTACTCCTAATCCAAAACCTATGAGACTTCCATAAATTCCGGCCTCTTCACTTACCTCCACGAACTTCCCATTGTCATTCCGAAGTAACATATCGCCCACACCCCGGAATATCTTTGGGACATCCCAATTCTGTGCTCTAACTTCCCTTTGGTGAGCAAAACCAAGCGTACTTACCGGGATATTACTATTATTTAAGATGTAAGCATCCAGGTCCCCATCTTTGTCGTAGTCGAAGAAAGTGGCATGAGTTGTAAATCCTGTTTCGGCAAGACCGTACTCTTCAGCTTCTTCTGAGAATGTAAGATCACCGTTGTTGATATACAGGTCGTTGTTGTGGTTATCACCTTCCATATTACCCGCGTTACTTACATAAATATCGAGCAAGCCATCATTATTCACATCCACCATAACCACACCTGTGGACCACGGTTTGTTTCCGGTTACACCCGCACTTTCTGAAATGTCTTTAAATTTAAAATCACCCTCGTTCAGGTATAATTTATTCTCTCCCATGTTGGCAGTGAAATAAATGTCGGACAAACCATCATTATTGATGTCACCGATAGCTACACCACCTCCATTGTAGAAGTTCCGGTATTTGAATATGTTGAAATCCTTTTGGTTCTCAACCACGTTGATAAAATCGACTTGCGTTTCCGAGGCAGGCAATTGAGTGAATAATTTGGAAGAGAATTGGTTGTTCTCCTTTTTATCTTCGGAATTACAACTTACCAATGAGATAGCGATAACTGAAAAAATATAGAAACTGGTACGAATCATTTATTGGAAATTATTTTTTTAATTTCAAAAAAAGAGGTTGGTCATTATTTCGGGTGATGACCAATAGGTCTTCCCCCTGATAGTTTATTTTACGAATGTTTCTGATGGCTCCTGAAATGTTCAATTTCTGAGGTTTGGCCTCTGTAAAAAAGCCATTTTTATCGTTCCATAAAACTATCCCGTGCGAGGCGTCTAAACTACTTAATTGGGTGCTTATTTCAAAATTATTTCCACCCAAAAGAAGGTCCGGATAGCCGTCGTTATTGAAGTCTTCAATATAAATTGCATTTACGCTGGAAACCTGACTAAAAAAAGGAAGTTGCTTCATTTCAAAAGTGAAGTTCCCCTTATTTTCGAAATAGCTGGTTGCCATTATGTGCACTTTTTGCTTCATTGATTCTGACAGTTTTTCCTCATCAAAAATTTCCTCCAGTTTTGCCCTGGCAAAAGCATTATAGGAAAGGAACTTTTTATTGATCCCTGGCATTTGCTTTGCCAATTCATCCTTAGATGGCAAAGGAGTCTCTATTCCCTGATAGAAATAGGTGACTACCGTTTCGACACTCCCATTTTCATCGAAATCCACTGTGTACTTTTGAACCGGCGAATCTATAGAAGCTTTTAATCGGGAGTTCAGCCCCATATTGCCGGCAATTAGATCTATATCACCATCCTTGTCAAAATCGGCCGCTTTGATCACATTCCAAAAACCATGAGTATCTTCAAGACCCTGAACTTCTACTCTTTGAGGACCCTCAGGGCTTTGTTCATACACTGAAATGGGCTCCCAGTCGCCGGCGATGATTATTTCATTAGTTCCGTCCTGGTTGAGATCGGCGACTTCAAAGTCATTAATTCCAGAGGTGAATGAATCGGTGATGCAGTTTTCTTCCATCACTTCAAATTTTGAATCCGAATAAGTAAAAGTGGTGAGTAGATTCGAAAATTCAAGGGATGGTTTATATGATGAGATCATAAATTCCAGTTGTCCATCTTTATTCAGGTCGAATGCTTTTATTCTTGAGGCGTGAAGCGGATACTGCAAATCGGAGTTTGTACTTTTTTCGAAGGAACCATTATTATTCACATACATTCTTGGGAAAAGGGCATTGCCCGATTCGAATTCATTCCCGGCACTCACAACAAAAAGTTCCGGATATCCATCATCGTTGATATCCATGGACAGATGAGAAATATCCTCATTAATTGCATCCTGCGAGAATAGTGATTCCTGCTGGTTGACAAAGGTGCCGTCTTTTTGCTGCACCAAGAGCTGAGAAGGCTGTCCTTTGGCTCCACTGATAAATATGTCATCAAAACCGTCATTGTTCGTATCGGCAATCGAAACATCTGGTCCTTCATTGCTTTTGGCGAAGGCCATTAACGGATTCCGATTAAAATCCAAAGTAGCATTCTCGTCGTGTGTAAAATCAACAAGTGGATCGACATTTTCGAACAACCCTGTCTCTTGGTTAGATTTTTCCTCATAGTAATCTCCACTTGCATTTGCTTGTTTCAGGGTCAATTCTTTATTCGGAGTTATCTCATAGAGTACCTCGTAGGTTTTATCAGGCCAAACCACATGAACTGAATCCACAACTTTATTGGACCCGAGTCCGAAGTGAAGGGTAGGAGACACCGCCGAAAGATATCCGCGAGAGGTAAAGTTTTCTTTAAGCATAACTTCACCTTTGGTATAAACATTCACCTTTGTGCCAATTCCGAATCTATTATGATCGGTCCCTTCAAAATTTATCGTCAGCCAGTTTATTGAATCATTTGCGATGGTGTTTTCCAATAAAAACACTTCCTCATTTACATTATTGGTCACTATATCCAGGTCTCCATCTTTATCCAAATCTGCGTAAACTGCCCCATTGCTGAATGAGGGCCCCGTATTACTCCATGTTTCAGTCATATTTTCAAAACCTTGTCCAGGTACATTTCTGAAGAAGTAATTCAATGTTTTCTTTTCCGGGATCTTATCGATAAAGGCCATTTCCTTCTCATCCATGCCGGCACTTAAGGACTTCTGGATTTCTTCGTTAGCAATAAAGTTGATAAAATCCATGTCGTTGGTGGCGCCCAGAATTCCATTCGTAATGTAGATATCATTGTAACCGTCCATATCAAAATCGGCAATAAGGGGACTCCAGGACCACTCGGTGGCGGCAATTCCATTTTGATAAGCTGTTTCACTGAAGGTTCCATTACCATTGTTTATATGCAGGGTGTTTTGCATGAATTGGTAGGAATAACCATTCTTGATATAATTATTGTAGATCTGATAGTTAAATTCGGTGCCAGATGATTTGTAGGTAGCCAGATCTTCTGGTAACATATCCACGGAAACAATATCGGTGAGACCGTCATTGTTGAGATCGGCTATATCATTGCCCATTGAATAATGGGTGGTATGTCCTAGTTTTTTAGAATCGACAGTGATGACTTCATTGAAGGTCTTGTCACCTTGGTTCATATAGAGGTAATCGTTCTCAAAGAAGTCATTGCCTATATAAATATCTGGATAGCCGTCATTGTTCAGGTCACTCACGGCAACCCCAAGACCGTATCCAAATTTGCTCTGAATGATACCTGCTGCTTCTGAAATATCCACAAACTGCCCGTTTTGATTCTCGAACAACTTATCGCCGGATTTCATATCGGGGATATAGCGTTGGGAACCTTTGCCATAATTTTGATTCGGATTAACGGAATGATTCATAAGAAACATATCGAGGTCGCCATCGAGATCAAAATCAAAAAAGGTAGCCTGGGTAGAGAAGCCGCTAAAATCCAAACCGTATTCCGAAGCTCTTTCGGTAAACGATGGGATACCATTTTCGTCCGGGCCGTTGTTCACATATAAAAGGTTGTTTCCGGTGATTCCTTTATAAGATCCCAGTTTGCATAGGTATATATCAAGGAGTCCATCACTATTTATATCCACGGTCGTAACCCCAGAAGTCCATGGCTCTTCATTGTTTATTTTACTAGCTGTCGTGATATCTTCGAATTGCAGGTTGCCATTATTCAGAAATAGTTTATCGGATTCTAGGTTGGACGTAAAATAAAGATCGGGGAGGTCGTCATTGTTGAAATCTCCACAAGCCACACCGGCGCCATTATAGAAATAGATATAATTAAGGATATTTAGGTCTGGTGTGGATGTGATAGTATTTTGAAAATCTATCCCATTTTCTAGAGCATTGTGAGATATAAATAGTGTGTTGGATTCTTTCTTTTCACACGAAAAACAGCTCGCCAAAATAAGAACAGCCAGGCCGTATTTGATCAAAGGGGAATTTATGAAGTTAGGATATTTCAGAACTAATAATGGATTAATAATCAGTGTACAAATGTAAGAAGCTCATCTCATTTTACCCCATAAAAAAAGACCGTCTTTACGACGGTCTTTTTAAGAATTCATTACTAATTCCTAGTAACCTTCATTTTGAACCAAGTTAGGGTTAGAAAGTAAGGCGTTAATTGGAATAGGGTATAGACGCTTAGTAGCATCCCCTACAGAGTTAGGATCTTTGAATTCCCAATCTCTTGTATATTGTCCAAAACGCAATAAATCATTTCTTCTCCAGAACTCTACATATAGCTCACGTCCACGCTCGGCAAGCATTTCTGCATCACCAACGTTTCCTAGTGGAGAAGCTCCACGTAGTGCTCTTAATTCGTTGACCATAGTAGTGGCATTTCCACCAGAACGCATCATAGCTTCTGCTTTCATTAAGTGAGCATCTGCATATCTGAATACGATCTCATGGTTGGCGAAAGATCCGTTTACTGGGTGATACTTGATAATACGTACACCTGTCGCTTCACCATTTCCAGAAAGTCCTGGAAGAGATTTGGTAAAGAATAATGGATCACCTGGTCTGTCTCTTAAAATGGAACCATCCTCGTTGTATTGCTGTCCGATTAGGAATCCATATCCGATACCTAAGTTGTCAGGACCCGCAGTACCACCATCCGGCACCCATCCTCTTCTTTCTTCTTGTCCATCCCCAACGTTATTGGAGTTCGGATTTCCTTCGAAGCTGTCATAGAATTCAGCCAGGGTGGTAAATCCATTCCATCCACCTCCTGTGTTATCAGGAGCATTTTGGTTATAGTGAAGACCGTTCCAGATTCTGTTTCCAACAGAAGTGTTGGCGAACCAGATAGTCTCTGTGTCTACATCTTCCTTGAAGATATCAAAGTATCCAGACTGTAAAGCATAACCTGCGCCAGTGATCGCGTCCACAGCACTGATAACAGCACTGTAATCAGGGTTTCCTCCATAACGCTCAGCGTTAAGGATCACTTTTGCTTTAAGGAAATTACCTGCTGCACGAGTTGCTCTGTTGTTATCCGCACTTGGTCCTGTATTAGGCAAGTTAGGAATAGCAGTGTTCAGATCTTCCAAAATGAAAGCGTATGCTTCAGATGCCGATAATACGCTAGGATCTACATCAGCACCATCGGTTGGGTTTCTGAAAGGAGCTACTCCCCAGAAGTCCAATACGAAATACATACTGAAGGCTCTCAAGAATCTAGCCTGAGCTTCCTGCTCTACAGAAGGGCTACTCAAAGGATCGATAATCTGAGATGCTCTCAATACATTTTGGTTCAGGTTATTCCAAGTATTAAGGATATACTGGTGAGTTGGACTCCAGGTGTGTGCGTGAAGCGTACGCCAGATTCCGTTATCTCCCCAGTCTGTTCCACGAGTAGGAACAAGGGTTTCATCAGTCGAAACTTCGTTCAGTGCGAAGAAGTTCGCCTGATCTCCCATTTGTCCATAAACGTCATTGTATAAGTTGGTGATAGATGCGTCTACATCGGCCACTCCTTCAAAAACAACAGATCCTTCTGCAATAATGGAGTCTGTCGCTTCTATTTCCAGATCAGTACAGGAAATAGTCATCATCGATAATAATGCAATCGCTAGGATTGATTTTAAACTACTTAAAAGGTTTCTCTTCATTTTCATATTTTTTAAAATTGCGCATTAAGGCCTAAGGTGAATGTTCTCGGTCTTGGGAAAGCTGCATAGTCAATACCAAATACTGGAAGACCGTTCAATAGATCAGCTTGTGCTGGAGAACTACTAACTTCAGGATCAAGACCTGTGTAATCTGTGATTACGAATAGGTTTTGTCCAGTAACAGACAAGATTAAGGAAGAAAAGAATGATTCATCCTTAAGAGGCCAAGCATAACTTACAGAAGCGTTCTGAAGTCTTACGAAATCACCACTTTCTAAGAAACGAGTAGAAACGTCGGCAGCAGCATCAAAAGATTCTGGTGGTTGTGCCATAAGCACGTCAGCCGTTACGTTACGTCCTCCACGGAATGCACCCGCAGTAAAGAAAGCGTTCGCTGTGTTGTTATAAATATAGTGCCCAAACTGTCCGGCTAAATAAGCGTTCAATGTCCAGTTCTTATAAGTCAAGCTCGTAGAAAGACCTCCGGTTAAATCTGGAAGTGCACTCTTTCCAACGAAATCCTGAACATCTGTTTGGATAGGTTGTCCTGTTTCTGGGTCGAATCCTTCGAACTCACGCAAGAAGTATGAGAACAATGGTTCACCAGCTTTTAATTTCTGAGCAAATGCAAGAGAAAGACCCTGACCTCTAATGGTACCAGCATCAAATTCTCCGTCCAACTCTTCAACTAGGTTATCGTTATAAGCTGCGTTGATATTAATATTCCAGTTAAAGTCGTCCTGGTCGATAATATCATATCCTAAGGTAATTTCAACCCCTTCGTTCACTACTTTCGAGTTTGGAAGGTTTCTAAAGATGAACGGTTGTACCGAAGGCTGTGCCGCTAGTACGTTAAATAATAAGTCGGTTGTTTCTTTGTGATATACATCTAAACTACCGCTGAAACGGTCGTTGTTAAATCCAAAGTCGACACCAACACCATACTGCAATGTTTCCTCCCACTGTAATTCAGTATTTGGGAATGCAACGTCTACAATACCTGGGATATTTACGTCTCCACCGTCACTGATACCAGGTCCGGCATATCTTTGTCGTTGTGTAAAGTTACCGTATCCAAGACCTTCCTGGTTACCGGTGATACCACCACCTACTCTTAGCTTTAAAGTAGATACGCTATCTCCGATAAAGTCTTCATTATGAATCTTCCAGGCAATAGCACCGGAAGGGAAGTAACCGTAACGATTATCCTCACCAAAACGAGACGATCCATCCGCTCTTACAGTAGCTGTAAATAAGTACTTATCAGCAATGGTATAGTTAATTCTTCCGAAGAAGGATTGTAACTCATCCAAAGTGTCAAAAGTGTCTGCAACTAAAGAACGCGTTTGTAAGTTGTTTACAAAAGGAATGAAATCAGTAGTTGGCTCTCCGCCACCAGACGTGTTGAATAGACGGTTAACAAATACACCATCAGCAATGTTTGGTGCATAACCATACTGCTGATAATCTCCAGTAATCTGACTCTCAACAAGGTTAGCTGAGTTCTCAATAGCGTCAGCCATTCCATTCAGGTCATCCGTGAAGTATCCCCAAGCCTGTACGTTACGGCCGGCTCTTGAGAAGTCCTGGAATGAGTAACCTGCTAAAATATCTAAGTTAGAGTTGGCAAATTCTTTGTTATAGTTAACTGTGAATTCCAATAACTGGCTTTCTGTATCTAAGTCATTCAATGCACCAACCCCGTTTCCGAAGGCACCTCTGTCGAAGTTCAACGCTCTTCTGGAAGCTGAAGCGATTCTTGTAGACTCAGACTTATCGTAACCAAGGTTTACCTTAGCTGAGAATTCCGACGTGATGTCATACTCAGCAGAGAAATTAATCAGGTAACGATTTGTATTAGAAATGTTCTGTGTGTAAGCAAGAGCAGTTGCCGGACTCAACAATCCACCTGTTCCTGTAAAGTTAGGATCGGTTGGCCATGTTGGGTTGGCAGAATAAGCAGAACCCAAAAGGTCTCCTCTAAATCCTGCACTCGCACCTGTTGGAGCAGTTTCATCATTTACTCTTGAAACTGAAGATTGAAGTCCTAGTTTAAGTTTATCATCAAAGAATCTGTGATTCAGGTTTAATCTTCCTGTGATTCTTTCCAAACTAGAATTTTCAACTACACCAAAAGTTTTGTTGTAACCGAAAGTGGCTCTGGCGTTACCAGTACCATAGTTATGTGAGTATGAAACGTTGTTGTTAGTAGATGCAGAAGTTCTAAAGATAAAATCCTGCCAGTCTGTACTGTTTCCAAAGTCTCTTTCATCAACTGCAAAACCGAAAAACTCTGTTCTTTCAAGATATCTATCCGCAGTCAAAAGATCAAATGTCTCCGCTGTTTTCGAGATACTCATAGAAGAATTCACTTCCCACTTTCCACCTCTGGATCCTTTTCCAGATTTAGTAGTAATGAACACTACCCCGTTAGCACCACGAGAACCATAGATCGCAGTTGCAGAAGCATCTTTCAGGATACTGATACTCTCGATGTCATTAGGGTTAATAAATGCCAGTGGGTTTTTCGAAGCACTTGATCCAACCCCGATGTTACCACCTTCAGCAGAAGTATTTTCTCCGGAGAGCGGAATACCATCTACAACAAAAAGCGGGTTGTTATTCGAACGAACGGAATTTGCTCCACGAATTCTGATATCAATACCGGCACCAGGCTCACCACTCGATTGTGAGATCTGAACCCCGGCGGTTTTACCCTGGATTAACTGTTCTGGAGTTGTTATAACCCCTTGGTTGAAATCTTCCGCTGATACAGAGGCTACTGAACCGGTCGCATCTTTAACGGTAGTAGTACCGTATCCAATTACCACAACTTCACTTAAAGCTTCAACATCTTCTTGTAAAGTTACGTCGACTGTACTCTGACCGTTAACAGCAACTTCTTGTGTTGCATATCCGATGTAGCTAAATACCAAAGTGGCATCCGAAGCAACGTCTTCAAGGGAATAATTCCCGTCGAAATCCGACTGCGCTCCATTGGATGTACCTTTAACGATAATGTTTACACCTGGAACCGGACCTGTTGCATCCGATACCGTACCACTAACGGTAAGCTGTGCGTATGCTGAACTTCCCATTAATAATAGTATGGGGAGCAACAAAAGTTTAGTTAGTAATTTGTTTTTCATATAGTTTTCGGTTTAAAGTTAATCTTCAATAATAGTCTAATTGTTAAATGTTAATATATTCTGAATTGGTTTTTTTCTATAACAAAAGTGCTCTTTATTTCCACCTTATTGGTTGCAGCGGAAACAAGAAGCATTAATTCCGATCTCTCAGAATCGGTGGAAATATACAATTTTTTATACAAATAGTTGAATTCTTTACCTATTAATGGAACAGATTTTATCAACTTCTCAAAATGCTGCTTAAAGTTTACATAAAGTAAATCAATCCCCTTTCCAATGCGGCTAATTCGTTGACCCATTTTCGAATTAATATCGGACCCACTTTTTATGGCTCCAAAAAGCAATGCTTTGTTTTGAATGATCGGGGATCGATTTACTTTGAATCTAATGTAATTATTAGCAAATCCTACAGACATAAATTCCTCAAGGCCATTCGGGAAAAAAGTAGTTTTACGTGGCGCATTTTCATCGGACAAGAAAACACCCGTGATTGCCTTCGGATTACTTAACATACGTGAGTAAAGTCGATTCAAGACTCGCTAACAATTAGAATTACAAACACTTAATTAATTATGAAACTTTAATTGTTAAAGTTTTAACAAAAATAGCTAGGGGCTAATTTCAATTAAATTTTTTAATTTTATAATAAATCGTACTGAAAATGGCGTTTTTCGCATCCGAAAACGTTTTCGATTTTTAAATCAATAAATTAACATTTTCCTTGTATTATTTAATTCTTTTTTAAACCTTCACCAAGTAATCCGAATCCATCCTGATGAAAGAAGTGACTCTGAAACAAATCGCCGAAAATTTAGGAATTTCAATTACTACGGTTTCAAAGGCACTTAAGGATTACCCCGATGTAAGTAAGAAAACCAAGGCTCTTGTAAAAAAGGAAGCCAAGAAACTACATTACACTCCCAATGTATTTGCCGTAAACCTGAGAACAAAGGAATCCAAAACTGTTGGGTTGATTATTCCTGAAGTGGTACACCACTTTTTTTCAAGTGTGATTAACGGAATTATTGAACAAGCCGAAAAGAAAGGATACCTGGTCATCATTCTGCAATCCAATGAGTCCTACAAGTTGGAGAAGAAGCAAATTGATCTTTTGATCAGTAAACGAGTGGACGGAATTATGATATCCCTTGCCAATACCACCGTGGATATATCGCACCTTCAGGATGTAAAAAATATGAACATTCCACTGGTCATGTTCGACAAGATCTCAAAACTTGTCGATTGCACTAAGGTGATTATCGATGATCGACAGGCGGCTTACCTGGCTACCAAACATCTCATCGATTCCGGTTGTAAGAAAATTGCACATTTCCGCGGAGCGCTTCTTCCACAGAATTCCATAGACCGATTTCTAGGCTATAAAAAGGCATTGGAAGACCACGGTTTTGAGTACGATCCTTCCTTAATATATATATGCGAACGCGTTAATTATGAAGAAGGTCGGGAGTCGGCCGCTCAATTACTTGAGGATCACGACGACGTCGACGGCATTTTTTGCATCACCGATCTGGTCGCAGTAGGTGCCATCGCTGTGTTCAATGAGCGCGGAATCAAAGTGCCGGACGACATCTCCATTATGGGCTTTAGTAACTGGTTCGTTTCTTCCGCCATTACCCCGTCTTTGAGTACCATCGACCAACCGGGATACGAAATGGGGAAGACTACCTTCAAAATGCTTTATAAGGAGATGAAAGCAAAAAAGAATGAAGAAGCGATTACTTCTGAAACCAGGGTGTTGGATACAGCAGTGATAAAGAGAAACTCTACCCGGTAAAATCTCATTGATTAAATTCGGCTATATTTAATCCTTATTTTCTAACCATGTTATATCGATTATTACTTTCTGTTCTGCTCGTTGTATCGTTATCCTGCAAACAGAATTCCGAAGAAAAAACCGAAACAATTCCAGAGGAAGTAAAAACTACAACATATTATCAGGAAAAATTCCGACCACAGTTTCACTTCTCTCCACCGGAAAAATGGATGAACGATCCTAACGGCTTGGTCTATAATGACGGAGTTTATCATTTATTCTATCAGTACTACCCGGAAGACATCGTTTGGGGACCTATGCATTGGGGACATGCAGTGAGTAAGGATATGGTGTATTGGGAACACAAACCTATCGCGCTTTATCCGGATGAATTGGGGTATATCTTTTCTGGAAGTGCCGTGATGGACGACAAGAATACTTCCGGTTTCGGAACTCCGGCTGAATCTCCTATGGTGGCGATTTACACCTATCATTTGATGGAAGGTGAGAAGGCAGGAAGAAACGATTTTCAAACTCAAGGTATAGCCTACAGCCTGGATAATGGAGACAGTTGGACCACCTATGAAGGAAATCCCGTAATAGGGAATAAGGACATTCGCGATTTCCGAGATCCCAAGGTTTTTTGGTATGAAGAATCTTCAAAATGGGTAATGGCACTCGTTGCAGGAGATCATGTTAAGTTTTACGGATCCCACAATTTGAAAGATTGGGAATTGCTTAGCGAATTCGGAAGAGATGTTGGTGCACATGGCGGTGTGTGGGAATGTCCTGATCTTTTTAAACTGAAAGTGGAAGGTTCTGAAGAGGAAAAATGGGTGCTCTATGTGAGTATCAATCCGGGTGCACCTAATGGCGGTTCCGGGACGCAATACTTTGTTGGCGAATTTGACGGTACGACTTTCACTTCCGAACAAGAACATCAATGGATCGATCTGGGCCGTGATAATTATGCAGGCGTTACCTATAATAACACTCCCGATGGAAAACGTACTTTCATCGGTTGGATGAGTAACTGGGATTATGCTCAGGTAACACCAACGGAAGTATGGCGTAGTGCCATGACGGTTCCAAGAGATGTGACACTTCATAAGGAAGGAGAACAATATTTTGTGAAGTCGTATCCGGTAGAGGCGTTCAATTCTTTGGCTTCGGAAATTTCTTCGGAAACTTCAATTACTTTGGATGAGGCTTTTATCGTTAGACGCGAAAATCTAAATTCAACTGAAATCCGCTTCGATGTGAACCTTTCCAAAAGAATAGATCTGGTACTTTCTAATGACAATGATGAGAGTCTCAGTTTTACTATGGATCCTGAAAGCAAGGCATTAAAAGTAGATCGCCGAGGTTCTGGTTTAACCGATTTTGAAGATCGATTTGCGGGAGATATTCAAACCCAATCTTATATCCCTGCAACTAAAAATGCCGAGGTCCGTGTCATCTGCGATGCCTCATCCATTGAGATCTTTGTCGATAAAGGAAGATATATATTTACCAATCAGGTTTTCCCACAATCACCTTATACTAATCTTTTGATATTGAGTGATGACGAGGCAACCCTTTCGAATTTTCAACTCAACCAACTAACTTCAATCTGGAACTCCAATGAATAAAATAGTAACCTGGTCCGTAACTGTGGCCCTTGCCGGATTTCTTTTCGGTTTCGATACCATAGTGATTAGTGGTGCCGACCAACCCATTCAAAAATTGTGGAACCTCTCTCCATTAATGCACGGAACCTTTATCATGAGTATGGCCCTTTGGGGAACGGTTCTTGGAGCGTTAACCGGGGGAATCCCCACGAAAAAACTGGGACGAAAGAAAACCCTGTTCTGGATCGGAATTTTGTTTTTGGTTTCTGCCCTGGGGAGTGCAATGGCTGCCGATCCGTATTCGTTTTCCGCGTTTCGATTCATCGGAGGAATTGGAGTAGGGGCGTCTTCAGTAGCAGCTCCTATATATATTTCTGAAATTACTTCTTCAGACAAACGTGGCCAACTCGTCGCACTATACCAGTTTTGCCTGGTCTTTGGAATCATGATCGCCTTTATCTCAAATTATTTACTGAAAGGCTTTGGAGGTGCAGATGACTGGCGCTGGATGTTGGGTGTAGAAGCCATCCCTGCATTCTTATATACTATCATGGTGATGCGCGTACCTAATAGTCCGCGTTGGTTGGTGCTTCAGAAAAAAGACAATGAAGCCGCATTAAAGGTTTTAAATATCATATATGAAAATATAGACAAAGCCAAGGCCAAATTGGCCGAGATACAGGTGGATCTTCAGTTGCCGAAAAGCAGTGATCGGTTATTTCAGAAGAAATACAAACGCGTCTTGTGGCTCGGATTCCTCATTGCGTTTTTTAATCAGCTGTCGGGAATCAACTTTGTACTTTATTATGCACCAAGAATTTTAGAACAAGCCGGTTTGGGCGGAAGTGATTCGCTTTTCAATGCTATCGCCATAGGAATCGTAAATCTTATATTCACATTAATCGGAGTACGACTGATCGACAAATTGGGTAGACGACAGCTCATTATTATTGGATCGATCGGTTACATAGTTAGTTTAATAATGGTAGGAGTATGCTTCCAATACGATTTGAGCCCGACCATGCTTATCACATTTATCTGTCTATTTGTAGCTTCACACGCCATCGGACAAGGAGCCGTGATCTGGGTATTCATTTCTGAAATTTTCCCGAACAGAGTTCGTTCTTATGGACAATCTTGGGGTACTAGTACCCACTGGGTATTTGCCGCCATCATTACTTTGATCACTCCGTTCTTTATCGATGATACCCAGGGAATATTCAAGGACAACCTCCAGGTGATCTATTACTTCTTCGCCGGGATGATGGTCCTTCAACTGCTTTGGGCCATGTTCAAAATGCCTGAAACTAAAGGCGTGTCCCTGGAAGTTCTGGAAAAACAATTGACGGAGGAGGATGACTGATCTAATTTGTTTCGGAGAAATTCTATGGGACGTCTTTCCCGACCGAAAAGTGATAGGAGGTGCACCGCTTAATGTGGTCCTCCGAGCACATTCGTTAGGGGCTAGGGTCGGAATCATCAGCCGATTGGGTGAAGATGAAGATGGGGAGAAAGCATTACATTATATTAAGGAGCAAGGTGTTTCTACTGATTGGATTCAAAAGGATGCGGACCTTCCTACTGGAAATGTACAGATCACATTGGACGAATCGGGTTCTGCTTCATATGTAATTAGCAAACCTGTAGCCTGGGACAACATTCGGCTCTCTCGCGAAATACTTCATGAGGTAAGAGAAGCATCTTTATTTCTCTTCGGAAGCCTGGCACTTCGTGGTTTGGTAAACAGGGATACCATTTCAGTGTTACTTAATACTTCCACCTATAAGGTGTTTGATGTCAATTTGAGAGCACCGCATTATGATATTTCCATGATCTATGAATTGATGCAGCGATCCGATTTTGTCAAAATGAACGACGAGGAGTTAGGAGAGATCTGTACGGAACTAGGTTGCCAGGAGACCACCATGAAATCACAAATCCTTTGGTTGGAAAAGGTGTCTTCGACATGTGCCATATGCGTGACACGTGGAGGTGACGGAGCCTTACTATATTGGAATAATGAATTCTATGACCATCCGGGTTATAAAGTCGAGGTGGCCGACACTGTGGGCGCGGGCGATTCTTTTCTTGCGACACTTATCAATGAATTACTCATCAACAAACATGATGCGCCAACAAGTTTAGCGAAGGCCTGTGCCGTGGGCGCGTTGGTAGCTTCTAAAGAGGGAGCGAATTGTGAGGTGAAGGAGGAGGAGATTGAGGATTTGATTAGTAGTGAGTAGTGAGTAGTGATTAGTAAGAGGAGAGCTTTCGGATTCCTACTTTTTACCAGACTAATCTGCCACCGGCAAAGAAGGTGGACGTACCTTCGTCTTCTGACTTCGGTCTTATTGCTTCTCCAGGATTCATTTGACGAAGTCAACTGTTCCTTTGTTCCCACTCGTGAAAATACAAACCTACAACCTATGGTTGCTTTTTTACGCTCATTCGCTCTGGAAAGTAAACTTTCCTCGCGTATTCGCATAAAAAAACCCGTTCAACTTGAACGGGTTTGTGAGTTAAGTGGTACCTCCAGGAATCGAACCAGGGACACACGGATTTTCAGTCCGTTGCTCTACCAACTGAGCTAAGGTACCTGCTTAAAGCGTCGGCAAATATAAACCTATTTTACCTATTGCAAAACATAAAGATAAAAAAAATTCGAGCGTAATCAGGCCTCAATTTAATAGTGTATTAACAAACACAGTCCAATTCAAATTGTATTTTTAGCCCTTCATACCTTACCATGAATTTAATAATAGACGTAGGCAACACTTATATCAAGTTGGCGGTATTTGTAAAGGATCAGTTAGAAGAAAAATGGTGGTGCCGTAAGCAAGACTTTTCGGAAAGCTTTTCTCAAGTGACCGAAGTTTATCCTGGTATTCGGAAATGCATTGTTTCTTCCGTTGGTGATTTTTCCGAAGTACATCAAAATGAGATTGAAGATAAATTCCCGGTCTTTGTGCTTTCCAAAGATGCGCGTTTGCCCTTTGAGAATAAGTATGCAACTCCTACTACTTTAGGAATCGATCGTATCGCCCTGGTAAGCGCGGCGGCAGTTCAGTATCCTGATAAAAATGTATTAGTGATCGATGCCGGTAGTTGTATCACCTACGATTTTTTGAATGACGAAAACGAATATCTCGGTGGTGCCATTTCACCCGGGATGGAAATGCGATACAAAGCCATGCATACCTTCACGGCGAATTTACCGTTATTAGATTCAGAAATGCCAAATAACATGATCGGAGATTCCACAGAAAACTCAATGCATGTGGGTGTTGTTCAGGGAGTTATCAATGAATTGGAAGGATTTATTTATCGATATAACGAAAACTTTACCGAATTAACAGTGATTTTAACAGGAGGAGACGCTCATTTTTTGCGAGATAGCATAAAAAATGACATCTTTGCCAACTCTAATTTTTTATTGGAAGGACTGAACCACTTATTAGAAATTAATACCGATTCATGCTGAAACGAATTTTTTTAGCCTTCATGCTTCTTTCCATGGCAACCGCCATGGCGCAACAAGGAACCACTTCTCCTTACTCTTTCTTCGGAATTGGAGCGCTCAAGTTCAAAGGAACCGTGGAAAACAGGGCCATGGGAGGTATCAGTATGTTTGCGGATAGTATACATTTGAATATTCAGAATCCGGCTGCGATTGCAGATCTTCGCCTGGTGAATTACTCCCTGGCTGCCAGTTACAAATATGAGAATCTAACTACTGAGCAGGATTCGCAGAAAGCCTCTACCGCTTCACTGGACTATCTGGCCATTGGAATTCCGATGGGAAAATTTGGAGCCAGCATCGGGTTGATCCCTTACACGGCTTCAGGATATAAAATACAGAACGAGTCGGAAGGCTCCATAACCCAATACGAAGGATTCGGAGGATTGAACAAAGCTTTTCTGCAGGTGGGGTATCAAATCACACCCGATCTTAGTGTCGGTATCGATGCGAATTATGACTTCGGAAATATTGAAAATAGGGCGACCAATTTCCAGGATGGGATACAATTTGGGACCCGGGAAATCAACAGGGTGACTTTATTGGGCTTCAGTTTTAACCTCGGAGTTCAATATCAAACCATGGTGAGTGAGGAACTTCAGCTCTCTGCTGGGGCAACCTATACACCGGAAACCGATTTTACCGCGGAAAATTCACGATTATTGGCAACGCTAACGATTCTTCCTAATGGAACAGAACAACCTATTGATCTTAGGGATATTAGTGTTCCGAACAGCGATTTTACCTTCCCATCACAGTTTACGATAGGGACTGGAATCGGAAAACCTAAAAAATGGTTCCTCGGAGGGGAATATACTTCGCAAAAAACTAGTAATTTTACGAACCGCAACTTTGAATTACAGAATGTTAATTTTGAAGATGCGTCCAAATTTAAAATAGGAGGATATTACATTCCGAATTATAATGGATTTGGAAGTTATTGGAAAAGAGTTGTTTATAGAGCCGGTTTCCGTTTTGAAGAATCCGGAATTAACATTGGTGACGAAGCGATCAATGAGTTTGGCATATCTTTTGGAGTAGGCTTACCCGTAGGCCGATTGTTCTCTAATGTGAACCTTGGTTTTGAAGTTGGAAGACGTGGAACTCAGAATGCCGGCCTCGTAGAAGAGACATTTTTTAATACCTTTATTAGCCTGTCTTTAAACGACAGATGGTTTGAGAAACGATTATATGATTAAAACAGTAAATACCAACAAAATGAAAACGAAAGTAATTTTAGTTCTAGCTGCTATAGCCTTCACCTTTTCAGGGAAGGTAAATGCTCAGATGGACGAATGTTTGACGACGGCATCTTTATTTTATGAGCCAGCGAAAGTTAAAAATTATGAGGCTGCTTTACCACATTATAATAAAGTAGTACAGGAATGTCCTCAGTATAGCCTGGCTACCTATCAGTACGCTGTGAAAATGTTCGAACACTTTATCGAGAAAGGTGATAAGGGCAAGATCACCGAATTGGAAAACGCATACAACTTACGTATGAAGTACTATCCTAGTAAGAGTAAGGTGGGAGATATCATGTCGGACATCGCTCAGATTAAATACGACAATGGGATCGGTACGAAAATGTCTCAATTCAAAGAATTTGATAAGGCCTTCAATACCGATGCAGAGACTTTCAAGAGTCCGAAGAGAATCTATACCTATTTCTCTTTGTCTAAAGACTTATTCGAAAGTGGAGAAAAAGATATCCAGGAAGTATTCGACCTCTATGATGTGATCGTTGAGAAAATTGGTAAAGAAGAAGCTTATTATGCTACCAAGCTCACCCAGTTATTGGATAAGCAGGAAGCTGGAACAGCTCTTTCTAAAAAGGAAAGCAAGAGGTTGAGAGGTTATGAGAAAAACCTTGAAGCTTATGGTAAGATCAAAGGAAGTGTTGATGGTAAATTAGGTACTATAGCCGATTGTGAAAACCTAATCCCACTTTATGAGAAGAATTGGGAAGAAAAGAAAAATGATATTTCATGGTTGAAGAGCTCTGCCGGAAGATTGAACAGCAAGGATTGTGATACCCCAATGTTCTATGAAATGGTACAGCAACTTCATAGGTTGCAGCCTTCTGCATCTTCTGCATTCTACCTGGGTAGATTAGCTGATAAAGATGGTAAGGCAAGCGAAGCCCTTGACTATTACAACCAGGCGGTTGATTTGGAAAGCGATCCAAACCAGAAGGTGAAGTACTACAGAAGTATTGCTGAAAACTTCAGAAAGAAAGGTAGCTACGGAAAAGCAAGATCTTATTACAGAAAATTACTGGAGATCAAGCCAAATGACGGGAACTCTTACTTAAAGATCGCACAGATGTATGCGAAGAGTTCAAACAGTTGCGGTAGTTCTGTATTTGAAAAGAGAGCGATCAACTGGTTGGCCGCACAGATGGCAGATAAGGCCGCTCGTGTAGATCCTTCGATTGCCTCTACTGCAAGATCTGCAGCTAGCAGCTACAGACAAAGAGCGCCTTCGAAGACAGATATCTTCAGCGCTAGTATGGCAGGGAAAACAGTTTCTTTCAGTTGTTGGGTTGGAGGAAGCGTTAGAGTGCCTAACCTATAAGAATGATACATAGAATTCATAAGATGAAGAGCGTGGTTGTTATTGCGATAACGATCACGCTTTTTGCTTGTGAAGGAAATTTAAAGAACGTCCAGAAATTGTATTCAGCGGATGAGCTCCCGGCCGGCGAAGGTATCGGCTTGAGGCTGGTCTATACGGATTCCGGTAAAGTGGTAAGTACCCTGAACACAGCTCGGGTACTGAACTACGAGAATTTCGAATTCGGTTATCAGGAATTCCCCGAAGGCGTGGAAGTAACCTTCTATGAAAATGGAGAAGAGAGCATTGTTACTTCGGAATACGCCATTCGATATGTCCAGACCGGTATCGTAGATTTAAGGGAGAATGTAGAACTCATCACTGCGGATGGAAATATTCTCAACGCCGATCAGTTGTACTGGGATCAGGCCAACAAATGGGTTTTTACCGATGAACCCTACCGCATTACGTTTAGCGATGGCTCGTATAATGATGGTGCCAGGTTCGACGCCAATGAAGATTTTACCGTATTTTTGTCTCGCAATAATGACGGAGTTCAAATAATCGATCAAACTCAATCCGAAGCCGATGGGCAGTAAAATCTACCAAATCTTTGAATACGCCTACATAGCCATGGCGATCTTTTCTATTTACCTGGTAATCTCCAATTGGGAAACCGACAGAAACCGGGCCTATTTATTTGTTTTCTTTGCGGTTGTCGCTATTTTTATGTTCTTCTTTAAGCGAAAGTTTAGAAAGAACATAGAAAAACGGCGCAACCAAAACCAGTAGATGGAATTTCAAATTCTGATCATTGTAAGTACCCTGGTACTTTCAGCTTTCTTTTCGGGGATGGAAATCGCCTATGTTTCGGCGAACAAGATCCACATTGAAATTGAAAAGAAGCAGAACAATTTCCTGGCTGGGGTCCTAAAGCGGATTACCAAACGTCCTTCTAAATTTATTGCTACCATGCTTGTGGGTAATAATATTGCCCTGGTGGTCTATGGGTTTTTCATGGGGGATCTCATCATGCAATACATCGATCTCGATGGAGCGGCCGGTCTCTTGTTTCAAACGGTGATCTCTACATTGGTAATACTGGTTACTGCGGAGTTTTTGCCCAAGGTGTTTTTTCAGATATATGCGAACCAACTGGTGAAATTCTTCGCGGTTCCGGCGTATATTTTTTATGTCCTTTTTTCTATCGTTTCTGAATTCGTCATTTGGATATCAGACATGGTTCTCAAGGTGTTTTTTAAAACAGACGGGGATGCCGTACAGCTTAGTTTCAGTAAAGTCGAACTGGGAAATTATATCAGTGAGCAGATGGATTCCATTGAACTTCAGGACGAAATTGATACCGAGATACAGATATTTCAAAATGCCCTGGAATTTTCCGAAGTAAAAGCCAGGGAGGTTATGATCCCACGAACCGAAGTAGTGGCTGTAGATATCCATACTACCCCCAAAGAACTGGTGAAATTATTTACTGAAACCGGACTATCGAAAATACTGGTGTTCAAGGAGAATATAGATGATATTCTTGGGTATGTGCATTCTTTTGAGCTTTTCAAAAAGCCCACCCAGTTAAAGAAAGTACTCATGCCCGTAGTGTTCGTTCCGGAAACCATGCTGGCCAAGGATGTATTGGATGTATTGAGTAGAAAACGGAAAAGTATTGCGGTTGTGATCGACGAATATGGCGGTACTTCAGGAATCATGACCGTAGAAGATATCATCGAGGAGCTATTCGGTGAGATTGAAGACGAGCACGATTCAGTGGAATTAGTGGAAGAAGCTTTGGAAGCTGATACCTACAAATTTTCGGCACGTCTGGAGGTCGATTATCTCAACGAAACCTACAAGTTGGAATTGCCGGAAAACGATGCCTATGAAACCCTTGGTGGGTTGATTGTGAACTATACCGAAGAAATTCCGATTCAAAACGAAGTAGTTGAAATTGAAGGCTTTACCATTGAAGTATTGGAAGTTTCCAATACGAAAATCGAATTGGTAGAGGTAAAAAAGAATCCGGAGGATTAAAAATTATCCGACTCACCTATATTTTTAACGGGAACCTTTTTATAAATGCAGGGAAAATGGTATTTTCGCCCACTATTAATTTTCAATAAACGATGGCAATATTAAACAGTATACGGAAAAGAGGAATCTTTTTGATTTTGATCATTGCAATGGCTCTTTTCGCGTTCATTTTAGGAGATATCATCAATAAAGGAGGTAGCGGACCGGCGATACAGGATACGGTAGGTACCATAAATGGAACCGATCTGTCAAGAGAAGACTTTATGAGTCAGGTGGAGAACTACAGCCGTTCACTTGGGCCGAACGCCAGTATGTCTCAGGCGATGAACATCATTTGGGATCGCGAGGTTCGAAGTGTATTACTTCAACAGCAGATCGATGAGTTAGGAATCACAGTGAGTGAAGACCAGTTGAACGAAGTTCTAAGCATCTCTCTAGCGAACAACCCTACTTTCCAGGATGAGAATGGATTTTATAGCGAGGCCAGAGTGGTGGAATATGTGGCGAGTATCCAGGGGAACGCCCAGGCGAAAGCCGATTGGGATAACTTCATCGAGAATACTCGTGAAAGCATTTTGCAAACCAACTACCTGAACATGATCCGTGGAGGAATGAATCCTACCGTAGCAGAAGGTGAGCAGCAATATCGTTTCGAGAACGACAAGGTCAATATCGAATACGTTCAGATTCCTTACACGAAAATTGCAGATGAGGATGTGGAAATTACAGAAGCCGAAATTGAAAAATATGTAAGAGATAATCCCGATGATTTCAAGGTAGACCCGATGGTAGACATTCAATATGTTTCCTACCTGGAAGATCCTTCCATTGACGATGTGGAAACTGCACGTTTAGATATAAATGATTTGCTGGAACCATTTAAGACTGCGGAAGATTTCGAAGGGTACATTGCTGATAACTCGGAGGAAGCTTATGTGGATCAGTGGTTGTTCAACGCCGGTACTCCGGAATCGATCAAAGATACCATCGGAAGTATGGCAATTGGTGATGTTTACGGGCCTTATAAGGTAGACGATACTTTCAATCTTTCACGATTGGTGGCCAAGAGACAATTACCTGACTCTGTAAAAGCAAGACATATTTTGATTCCTACTGGTCTTAACAGAACAGACAGTATCACCAGAACAAAAGAGATGGCTAAAGCCACGGCCGACAGCCTATTGGTGGTATTAAAGGCAAACCGTTCTAAATTTGGGGAATTGGTGGAGCAATTCTCTTCCGACGTCTCAAGTATTCCGAATGGAGGAACTTACGACTACTATCCTTACCAACAAATGGTGCCTGAATTCAGGGATTTTACTTTTGAAGGAAGCGTAGGTGACATGGATGTTGTGGAAAGTCAGTTCGGATTTCATTTGATTGAGATTGAAGGACAGAAGAACCAACAGGATGTGTACAAAGTGGCCACAGTCACTAAGGACATTGAACCATCCGAGAAAACATTAGGTGAAGTATTCGCCGAGGCAGCTAAGTTTGAAGAAGCTGCCCGTGCCGGAGATTTTGATGCTGTTGCCGCAGAGAAAGCGTTGGAGCCTAAACCTGTAAACCGAATTGGAAAACTGGATGCTAA
>WUAI01000002.1 GCA_009827225.1 Flavobacteriaceae bacterium
ACAAAACACGGTAGTGTTACTTTTTGATTTGCACTGAGGGTTTATTGGGATTCTGCAGATCCTGTCGGGGATTTTGAAGGAAATAAAAAACAAAACACGGTAGTGTTGCTTTTTGATTTGCACCGAGGGTTTATTGGGATTCTGCAAATCCTTTAGAGTTCGAACTCGTTTTCATAACGTGAATTTTTCCATGTAAGTTTGCATGTTTCTAACCAGCTATAGTTTGAAGAAAGACATTTTTTACGTCGTCATACAGTTTGCACTCTTTGCGTTCTATTTTATGGATCCGAAATGGTTGGATCTCGACATACCATATTGGCTCAGGCTTGTTTTTATGGTGTGCACAGGTATAGGTATTCTGATCATCCTATTGGGTGTGATCAATCTCAATGAGAACCTTACGCCATTTCCAACGCCCAAACGAAACTCAAATCTTATTTCACATGGAATTTACAAATACGTGAGGCATCCCATCTATTCCGGAATAATTATTTCACTGTTGTCCTATGCAATAGTGTCTCAATCAGGGTTTCGAATTGCGGTCGCTATAGCGTTATTACTGGTTTTCTATTTCAAATCCTCCTATGAGGAAAAGAAGTTGATTGAACGATTTGAGGACTATACCGATTACAAAGATGTTACCGGCCGTTTCATTCCGAAGATGAAAAATAGACACTATAAATAATTCCATTATAATAATTAATGGTTTTATAATGTAAGGATTTACCGTAAGTTACTACTTTTACAATCTAATATTAATAGAAGAATATCAAAGCTATGTCAGATACAATAGAAAGAATAAAATGTTTGATCATCGGTTCCGGTCCTGCAGGTTATACCGCCGCAATCTACGCCGCGCGAGCCGATCTTAAACCTGTTTTATACACCGGTATGGAACCCGGTGGACAATTAACAACCACTACTGAAGTGGACAATTTCCCGGGTTATCCGGAAGGTGTGGATGGGCCTACGATGATGGTGCAATTGCAACAGCAGGCGGAACGATTTGGAACGGAAGTTCGCATCGGTATGGTAACGAGCGTTGATTTTAGTGACGAGGTAGGCGGTTTCCACAAAGTAACCGTTGATAATTCCAAAGAGATCGAAGCAGAAACCGTAATCATCTCCACTGGAGCCACCGCCAAGTATCTGGGGTTGCCAAGTGAGCAACGATTGAGAGGTGGAGGAGTATCGGCCTGTGCAGTATGTGATGGCTTCTTCTATAAAGGTCAGGATGTGGCCATCGTAGGAGGAGGGGATACCGCTGCGGAAGAAGCTACTTATCTGGCGAATATTTGCGAAAAGGTGACCATGTTGGTTCGCCGTGATGAAATGCGTGCTTCCAAAGCCATGCAACATAGAGTGACTGCTGCTAAGAATATAGACCTGAGATATAACACCGAGGTAGACGAAGTGCTGGGTGATATGGTAGTGGAAGGTCTGCGTATGAAAAACAATGTGACCGGAGAAACCGAAGAAATCCCTATTACCGGGTTGTTTATTGCCATCGGGCATACACCAAACACCCAAATATTTAAAGGGCAATTGGATATGGATGACACAGGTTATATTGTCACCGAGGGCAAGAGCACCAAGACGAACAAGCCCGGTGTATTTGCAAGTGGTGATGTTCAGGATAAAGAATATCGACAAGCGGTTACCGCTGCAGGAACGGGATGTATGGCGGCTCTGGACGCCGAGCGTTACCTGGCAGCTGTTGAAAGCAAAGAAGGAGTAGAGGCTTAAATAACCTTCCTTTTGAAATATATAAAAATCCGAAACAGCACGTTTCGGATTTTTTTTGTGGTAAGAAATATTAAAAAAAGGCACACGAAAGTGAAGAAATTCATGGCGAAAATGAATATTACCTGATTAAATGACCGGAAATACTTATTTTCGGTTTTTGTAATTCGAAAGAATGATTATCCTTTAATACCAACCTTAAAATTCTTAAATGTTGAATCAAAAGATTACCCTCCTCAGTTTATTTTTTTTCTGTTTTATTTCTCTATCAGCACAAATCAATTTCAATTCCGGTTATTTTATTAAGAATGACGGTGAAAAGGTCGATTGCCTGATCAAGAATTACGACTGGTTAAACAATCCTATCGAAATTTGGTACAAGTTTTCTGAAATGGGTCCGGAAAAGGCAATCTCTAAAGATGAGATTATCGAATTTGGGATCAACGGAGGCGTGGTGTTCGAAAAACATCGTGTGCAAATGGATCGTTCGTTACCTTCAATGAACCGACTTTCCGATGAAAGAAATCCTGTTTTCAATGAAGAAGAATTATTGTTGAAGAAAGTACTGGCGGGTAAAGCGGTTCTTTACAGTTATACCGATCAAAGCCTGAACCGTTTCTTTTATAGTCTGAACGATGGTGAGATTCAACAATTGGTGTATAAGAAATACAGGATAAGCGGAACCAAAATAGGAGAAAACAATCAGTTTCGGCAACAGTTGCTCAACCTGTTTGACTGTGCAGGTATTTCGAAATCCCGCTATGAGAAACTCCGGTATACCATCAAGGATATGACCGAGTTGTTTACAGATTATAACAATTGCGATGCTTCGGGTTCAGTGGTTTATTCTGAAGAAAATGTAAGCGGTAAAAAAGATCTGTTCAACCTTACCATTAAAGGAGGAATCAGAGCCAATACCATTGAAGCGGTACAAAATAGTATAGGTAGTTCTACTGAAATCGACTTCGACAACCCGACAAGTTTTCAGCTTGGGCTGGAAGGTGAGTTTATATTTAATTTCAATAAAAATAAATGGAGTGCGGTTGCCGAGGTATATTATTATTCTTTCAAAACAAGTGATAACACTTCGATAAATAATGTGATCATCACCGAATATTCTCTTGATTATTCTGCCGTGGAGTTGCTCATTGGGGGACGGTATTCTATGTTCACCGGAGATAATTCCCGAGTCTATATCACTGCAAGCTTGGCAACTTCCCTAAGTGGAAATAATGAGCTATTGAGAGCGGGTAATAAAGTTGATACGGTAGTTAGTCTTGCAAATTTGGGACTTGCCGCAGGATTTAATTATGGTCCCGGATACATTGAAATTAAGTATGGAGCAGAGAAAGTGTTCTTTGATATTATCGAAAGTCGCTATTCAAGCTTCTCCGTACTGGCAGGATTCTCATTTCTTTAATCTTAAGAAATCTCTCAGACAGAATCCCATGTAAAAGAAAATATCTAATCAACTTGAATTACATTAAATAGTCTAATAATGATACCAAGATCTTTATATAAAATATTAATTCATAGTGTACTGTTTTTGTTCTGTTTATCGCTAACGGCACAGATTAATTTTAATCAGGGATATTTTATCAATAATGACGGTGAAAAGGTCGATTGCTTAATTAAGAATTATGATTGGTTAAATAATCCTATCGAAATTTGGTACAAGTTTTCTGAAATGGGCCCGGAAAAGGCAATCTCTAAAGATGAGATCATCGAGTTCGGGATCAATGGCGGAGTGGTTTTTGAAAAGCATGTCGTACAAATCGACCGTTCTCTGAATTCAATGAACAGGCTTTCTACGGTTCGTAATCCGGAGTTTGAAACAGAAGAATTACTTCTCAAGAAAGTCGTTGATGGTAAAGTAGTGTTATATAGTTACACAGATCAAAGTTTGAATCGATTCTTTTATGGAGACGACGAGAGCACTCCTCAGCAGCTGGTTTATAAGAAGTACAGAGTGGGAGGAACGAAAATCGGGGAGAACAATCAATTCAAACAACAGCTGCTTAATTTGTTCAACGATTGTGAAGGAGCTCCAAGGTCCCGGTTTGAAAAGTTGCGATATGAAATCGATCGGTTAACCGAATTATTTATCGTTTATAATAAATGCGACGGATCTGTGGCGATTGTCAATTCCGAAGAAAACCTAAGCGGTAAAAAGGATCTATTTAATTTGATCGTAAAGGGTGGTATTCGCAACAGTAACCTGGAGGCCGTTAGAAATTTTATCAATTCAGAGCCTTTGGTGTTGGATTTTGAAAATCAAACCAGCCTGCAACTAGGTTTGGAAGCAGAGTTTATTTTTAATTTCAACCAGAACAAATGGAGTGCGGTGGCAGAATTATACTATTACAACTACTCAGCTGATGCACCGGTTGTAATCGCCGAGGTGATAAACGGAATTCCTTTTATTACGCGAGACGATTTCTACGAGGTAGAATATTCAGCTTTGGAGTTTCTACTAGGAGGACGATATTCACTGTTTACAGGTCAAAATTCCAGAGTATATATAACTCCAAGCGTAGCAGTATCATTCCCGATCAATAATGAACTTACAGAAAGCGATAGAAAAATAGACGAAGCAGTTACCCTGGCTAATTTTGCAATCGGTGCCGGATTTAATTATGGCCCCGGATACATAGAAATTAAGTATGGAGCAGAGAAAGTGTTCTTTGATATTATCGAAAGTCGTTATTCAAGCTTTTCTGTACTGGCAGGGTTCTCTTTCTTATAGCATTATTTCATTTGATGGTCGTAGCTCAGCACACGCTTGATCTTCCATTCACCATCTGCATCCTTTAACCATAGGTGAGTAAATTTTGCAATACTTCCTGGAATTTCAGGTGCGCCATTGTGGGATTCGAAAAACCGATGCACCCCTTCCTGAATCGCACCATATAGTTTTCCCTGATCGTAAAGAGGATAAACTTTCAAACTTTCCGGGAGTAGTTCCCGTCGAGACTTAAAATTAGGATTACCGCAGATTCCATTCCTGAAGTTTTCGATGAAAGTTGATTTTCCTTCAGTAATGCCTCCTTTATCGTGATAGAATTCAAGATCTTCTGCAAGTAGATCGTCGAGTAATTCCAATTGGCATTTATTGAATGTTTCACCGAAAAGAAGACTGTCCCTCTTTTTCAAAACGTCATACAATTCTTCCTGTGAGTTTATTTGGGCTGAAATAGTCGTTATGCCACAAACCATTCCGAAGAAAACCAAAGTAATTCCTATTCTCATAATCATAGTTTAAAAGAAACCCCCAAAGTGCTATGGACTTCACTTAGGGGGTTTACTGGGTGGTTAGATCTTTAATATAATTTACATTTTACGTACACTTCCTGAAGCACCGTCTTTTACAGATACGGCGGTAGGATCTCCGTAATAGCGAATGTCACCTCCACTGGAAGCACGTCCTTCAATTTCTTCCCGAACGTTCACCACTATATCGGCACCGCTTGAGGCATTTGCTTTACACTTCTTAACTTCCAGATCTCGAGCTTTCAGATCGCTACCACTGGAGGCTTCCGCCACCAATCGCTCTGCACGTCCCGAAACCTTTAGATCGGCACCACTGCTTACATCGGCATACACTTCCTTGGCGATGATCTCTACTTCGAGATCAGCACCACTACTGCTATCCAAGGATAGATTTTCGCTTTTTATTACCGAGTTGCTGATCACGTCCGATCCACTAGATGCTGATACCTTGTTCAATGAAACGTAGGTAACGTGTACTTTTTGAGACTTTGACCTGCGAATGCTTTTGTTAGTACCAATTCTCAGCTCACCGTTCGTAATTTCGGTCTCGATCACCTCCATAAGGTTCTCATCCGCTTCCACAACGATTTTGTTTTCGTCTCCTTCGGTCAGGAATACGTCCAGTCCTGCACTTCCTTTTACAGCATCGAAGTCACTGGTTACGGGTCGGTCTTCGGTTACGACATTTCCGTTCCCTGATACTTGTCCTAATTGAATATCGAAGTTACAGGCGGTTAAAGATATACCGATCAATGCCGCTGCTATTAATTTGATTGATTTCATGATTGTTTTGATTTTAGTTTCCAATTTTCACGTTGATTGAGTCGGCGGGATCGACAGTTTCTATTTCGATCCCATCCTCATCTATGATTAATTTATCACCGTCGTCGTCCTGAATTTTCAGTCCTTCGTCGTCTATTTTAATGTATTCACCTGAGTCGTTTTTGATGTATACTCCACCATCGTCATCGGTCCAGTCCTCTTCCCATTCTTCGGTGGTTTTTTCCGGACAATCCAGGCAACGTGTACGTCCGTCCTCAATGAGCAGGAATTGCTCTTCGTCGCCATTATCCAGTATGTCCCGATAATAAGAGTCATTTCTATGGAATGAATAGGTGTTATCATCAGCATAAAGAATAGTTCCTATCGGCAAGTATATAATGGCCTCCACTTCCTGGTCCCGATATTTGTTTTCGAAATCGGTAGTGAGATAGGCGTTCATTCCTAGGCTCGAGGTGGCGCTATCGTATGAATAATCATAATTAATAGCCTGCGCTCTTTCCTTAGCTGCGAGATAGTCGCTTCCTTCAGCACGCTTTTCGATAACGACGCGTCCAACGGAGTCGTTCGTAGATCTCACGATCAATCGGATATCGGTAGAATAGATCAGTTTTTCGTCGTTGTCATCATATTTGATGTCCAGTCTACCTCTGCGTCTTGCATCGTATTCATATTTCTCGTTAGAGATCATTTTCAGATTCAACGTATCCCCGCTTTTCACGGGCAAGGTATATTCACTGATATATTCTCCATCGAAAGCTGTTTCAGTGGCTTGTCGGATACCTAGTATTCCCAGTCCGATGATAGACCCTAACCAAACCACGAATAGGATGATCTTAGCGGGTGTTCCAATGGATTTCAGGTTATTGATAAGCATCTTCAGCCCCAGGATGAACAGCACAAAGAATGGTATTCCTACTGCAAACAAAGTGAGCAGGGATACAAACCATATCGGTGCATTGGTGGTATCCACTAATTGGTACCAGTCCATGAATTCACCGTGACCCCATATTCCAAAGGTTCCTGCAGTGAACAGACCGATGATGAGTCCTACCAGGGTGGTAAGTGCCACTATGATTAAAATAATTCCAAAGAATTTGACAAATATTTTTAAAAGTGTAAGAAGGATACTACCGAGCGTATCGAAAAAACTGGTGGCACCACTTTTTACTTTATTCCCGTATTTGTCGTAGTCTACGTTTTTTATCCTATCGGAGACATCTTCATATCCTTCTTTAAACTTTTTTTCAATATTGGAGATATTTATGGGTTCCCCGGTCATCTTCAATTTGTCTGAAGTGGTTACCGCTGCCGGTACCAGGATCCAGAACAATATGTAGATCACAATGAAGATTCCACTTGAGAACAGGGTGAATAAAATCCAGAACAGGCGCACCCATACGGCATCAATACCCAGGTAGTGTCCTAATCCGGATGAAACACCGGCAATAAATTTATTGTCCTCGTCTCTGAAAAGTTGTTTGCTGGAGGATCTTTGTTTTCTTGATTTTGGTGGAGCATCCTCAAAGATCTCATCGTCCACCATATAATCTTCGGGCTGACCCATAACTGCGATCACCTCGTCGAGTTCCTTTATTGTCACTACCTGTGTACTTCTTTCCAGTTTTTCTGAAAATAGTTCAGCGATTCGAGCCTCGATGTCCCGAATAATCTCATCGCTCCCCGTGGGGTCACTCAATGATCTTTTTATGGCATCCAGATAGCGTTGAAGTTTTCCAAAAGCATCTTCATCGATGTGGAAAAATGTTCCTGCTAAATTAATATTTACTGTCTTGTTCATTTTGTAGTTTTTTCGCTGGTTACTCTATTTACAGCCTGTTGCAACGCGCTCCAGGTAGTGTTTAATTCCTTTAAAAATAATTTACCGGTTTCGGTTAATTCATAATACTTTCGCGGTGGGCCACTGGTAGATTCTTCCCAGCGATAATTTAAAAGCCCTGCGTTCTTTAGTCGTGTTAACAGGGGATAAATCGTCCCTTCCACCACGAGCATTTTCGCGTCTTTCAGAGTGTCCAGAATATCGCTGGTATAGGCTTCCCCATCTTTCAGGATGGAAAGTATGCAATATTCTAAAACCCCTTTTCGCATTTGCGCTTTTGTGTTTTCGATTTTCATATACTTATTAATTTGTTCGAGACAACAATTCGTCTCTCGTGATGATATAATGAGGATTAAGTTGTTGTACGTCATACCGACATTCGGTACGCTCGATCTTGCTGATCACTCCGATTTCTTCGGAAGGGATCTCGCCGTGTACTACGTTGAGTACAATGGCCAATAATATACTAACTAACGTGCTCATTTTCTGATTGATTTTCTGATGGTTGTACTTCCTGAAGATCTTCCTCAGGGGTTGTTTTAATAAAGGGTATGCATATTGGGTAATTATAAAGCTTTCCTTTACTTGCCTGTACAGTTGCGCTGATCACAACGTATAGTTCAAATACAAATAAACCGAATAACAGGACGGCTACGATAAAGAAAAGGGTCAAATACCCGGATAAGTTTCGTATGTTTTGAATTGAAACTTCGTGAACGTGGTCGTCGATCACTTCTACCAGCGCGACAAAGTCGGAGGCAAAAATCGCAAAGAAAGGCAGGCAAATCAATCCGATAGCCAACGTATACAATAATATACTCAGCTGAAAGTTTACCGCTTCTTTTCCGTGATGATCGATGAATGGTTTGTTCTTATTGGTTGTCCATAAAAGTAGTGGAGCGAGCAAATTTCCGAAGGGGAAAATGTACTTGGCAAAGGTGGACAAGTGAATGACCGCTGCTACATTTTTATGATTTTCAGAAGGATTAGTTTCCATTGTCTAATATTTTCTTATGCAAATATATGTCTAAAAGAAGGTATTATGTTACGCATAGTACTAAAAATTAACAAATTTTTAACAGATTGTAGTTTCATTATTATTGAATATCTTCGTCCATATTTCGACATGTATGAAGCTCACCCCCAGCAAAATCAACACCTTCCTTTTTTTTAAGTTACCCTCCGCCTATTTTACAGGAGTTCGGTGTAAGTCTATCTCAGAAGAATCATGTACTACTTCAGTAAAGCATCGATGGATCAATCAGAATCCTTTTAAATCGATGTTTTGGGCAGTGCAGGGTATGGCTGCGGAGTTAAGTACGGGTGCATTGGTAATGTCTTATATTCAATCCAGTGGGAAGAATGTTTCCATGTTGGTTGCAAATAATAAAGCCTCTTTCAGCAAAAAGGCGAAAGGCCGAATTTACTTTGAATGTCATGACGGACTCGCGATCAAAAAAGCCATCGATGAAACCTTAGAAACAGGGGAGGGCAGAACCTGTTGGATGCATGCAACGGGTAAGGATAAGGATGGAAATGTTGTTTCTGAATTTGATTTTGAATGGACTGTAAAAGCCAGGTAATACTACCGTTCATCTGACTTTAACAACTTTTAACGAGAGTTTTGCACTCTTCCATAAAATTTGTTTCGTTTTTTTCGTTATATTTAAGTCGATAAACCAAAAAACTTCACGCCTATAGAATAGTATTACTTAACCAAACTCTAATTATTCAATAAACTATGGCTAGAGCAATGTTTGATTACACCAAAGCGGTACTCAAAAAAGTTAGCTTTGATGTGAATTTGTTCTGTAAGGAGTTGAAAAAAGCGTTGAAACGATTGTTGCCTCATGAAATTGAGGAGTTGAAGATTTGGATCAATTCGCTCATTTTACAGAATCCCCAGTTAAACCAATGTTTAATTTATCTAAAAGAATAAAGTAAAGCCTCCTACGGGAGGCTTTATTTAGTTAACGGGCTTATTATCTTTACATCCTGAAATTTTATAGCTCCCCGAACCACTCCTGAAATTACTTCGTACAAGGCGTTGATGATCTGCATCTTTAATTCGCTCTTGTTGTAAATAAGGCTCACTTCCCGTGCCGGAGACGGCTCCACGAAATACTTCAAATACTTTTTTCCTCCTTCGAGATCCATTGTATGCAAATAAGGAAGCAAAGTCATGCCCAGTCCTTCATGAGTTAACTTAATAAGGGTTTCAAAACTTCCACTTTCCAATTGGAAGTGATCGTTGGTCGCCAATTTAGAAGCCTGGCAAATGTTGACCACCCCATCTCTGAAACAATGACCATCTTCTAACAGAAGTATATCCTCAATGTCCAGATCTTTGGATTCGATTTGCTCTTTACCAAACAATCGATGACTTTCAGGGATATATCCCACAAAAGGCTCATAGTACAAGGGTCTTTCTTTAATGGTTTCTATGTGCAGAGGAGTTGCGGCCACTGCGGCATCCAAATGCCCCTCATTGAGCTTGGTGATAATTTCGTGCGTTGCGATTTCTTCAATTTTCAATTGAACTTTGGGATATCGCACTGTAAATGTTTTGAGAAACATGGGTAACAGTGTAGGCATGATGGTAGGTATAATACCCAGTCGGAATTCACCACCCACAAATCCCTTCTCCTGGTCCACCACGTCCTGCATGCGCTCCGCTTCATTCACAATGTTCTTCGCCTGGTTCACAATTTTCTCGCCCACTCCTGTAAGTTCAATAGGTTTTTTCGATCGATCAAAGATCAAAATGTCCAGCTCCTCTTCGAGTTTTTGTATTTGCATACTGAGGGTAGGTTGTGTGACGAAAGTCTTTTCAGCGGCTTTGGTGAAATTTTGGTGTTCGGCGACAGCCAATACATATTTTAATTGAGTAATGGTCATATAAAGGTTGTTTTTACAAAGATAGTGATTTATCAATAAAATCTATCAAAAAATACAAACCATTAGAATGTGTCTATAGCGATAGGCTCATCACAAAAAAAGCCGGCAACTTTCGCCGGCTTTCATTTAGTGGGTTGGAGTTATTACATTCTTATTTCCATAATTAGAGGCTCGCTCGCAACCTCAAATTTTGCGTCACTCCATTGCGGAGGGCCATAGCTCATTACATTGTTGGAGATACCATACATTTCGATTGGCATTCCGTTGGCTTCAAAGTCCATATTCTTGTTTCCGTTTTTATCGTGGAACAACGAGATGCCATAAATGCCCGGAGCAACATTTACAAAGGTGCCGGTGGCTTTTCCATCGACGATCTCCAGGTCCAGTGCTTGTAGCGGACCTGCCTTCATGAATGTGGCTTCATCATACAATCCCACAATTACGGTTCCACCTTCGCTTGGAACAGGAACGGTTACTGTAATGGTTGTTCCTTCTGTAGTTTCTTCGGAAGGGTTAGTGACTTCGGTTTGAGCTTTGGCTAAAAATGATGCGATAGTCAATGTGAGAGTAAGGATTATGGTTTTCATGATAATGGTTTTAAAGTGTTCGTTTTTGATTTACACTTCAAAAGTGAGAAGAATACCCCATCGGCCAAATAAAGAAATACCGAACTGTAAAAAGAATGGATTGAATTGTAATTATTTCAGGATACGGGTGCTTAAATAAGACCTCTGGCCTTTATTTCCAGGTACTTATTGATAGTGTTAACTGTTAGGTTTTCCGGAGCAGTTAGAATAGATTGTATTCCATATTTATGCAGTTCATTCACAATGAGCTTCTTTTCATAAATGAATTTTTCCGCGATGGTTTTTTCAAAGATCTGTTGGGTATTGTCGGCCTTTTGGTGGGCGAAATCAACGAGTTCTGTATTTTCAAAGAAGACCACAACGAGTAGATGATGTTTGTTAATAGCCTGCAGATAGGAAAGTTGTCGGTGCAGCGCATCCATGGTTTCGAAGTTGGTATATAAAAGCAACAAACTTCGCTGTTTTACATTTCGTTTGATATCTACATATAAGCGTGAGAAATCGCTCTCCGAGAAATCGGTTGTAATATTATAAAGCGTTTCCAGGATCAGGTTCATTTGGGCACTTTTCCTTTGCGCCACCACGCGGTCCTCGACTTTTCTGGAGAAGGTGAACATGCCAGCCTTGTCTTGTTTCTTCAAGGCAATATTCGAGATAACCAATGTAGCATTCACCGCGTAATCCAGCAAACTCAGGTAATTGAACGGCATTTTCATCACCCGTCCTTTGTCGATTACCGAATACACCGGTTGCGATTTCTCGTCTTGAAATTGGTTAACCATCAAATCGTTTTTCTTGGCCGTAGCTTTCCAGTTGATATTTCGAACATCGTCTCCGGCTACATATTCTTTGATCTGTTCAAACTCCATGGTATGACCAATGCGTCGAATCTTTTTGAGTCCGAAGAATTTCAACCGATTCGAAAAAGCGATAAAGTCATATTTTTTCAGCTGAAGGAATGAAGGATAATTCGGCACCATGGCCTCTGCTGAAAACTGCTGCCGCCTTGCTACTAAACCTAACAGCGTAGAGACAAAGACGTTCAAATTTCCGAAGTGATATTCACCCCGCTCTGTAGGTCGAACCTGGTAGGTGAGTTTCACTTCCTGGGATGGATCCAACGATTGATAGATTTCGAAATCTCTACGTTGCCATTGTACGGGAAGTTCGTCGATTACCTTCAGTCGGGTTTTCAATCGGTATCGGTTACGCAACAAGATCTCGATGTTGTTATAGTCTCCATTCGACAATTTCTCGGGCAATATCCTCTCGGCTTCAATTCCGGTTTTGTTGCGGTAAAGAAAGAATATATCGATGAGCAAAGAACCTGCGAGAATATAAAACAACAACTTGCTCACACTATAAAGATTGGGAACGAAGAAAGACACCACGAACACAATCGACAAGCTGAATAGCAGCACAAAGAACCGCTTTGAAAAATATAGGCTACGCAGGAATTTTTTCATCTATCTGGGCACTTCGATGGTTTCGATAATTTGCTGAACCACCTTATCGGTAGTGAGGCCTTCCATCTCGCGCTCCGGAGTAAGAATAATTCGGTGCCTTAGCACTGCTGGTGCTACCTTCTTGATATCATCCGGAGTTACAAAGTCTCTTCCTTGCATGGCTGCAAGGGCTTTAGAGGCATTCATGATAGCCAAAGAGGCTCGGGGAGAAGCTCCCAGGAACAGGTTGGCATTCGCCCGAGTGTTATCAGTGATCGCTGCGATATATTTCAACAGATTGTTCTCCACGATGATCTTCTTGATGATTTTCTGATATTCGTCAATCTGAGCGGCCGTCAGGACCGGTTCGACGACATCGAGTGCCATTCTGTTCTCCCTGTGGTGTTCGTTTTCAAGAATTTTTAGCTCCTCATCCACGTTGGGATACGGCACGTTGATCTTGAAGAGGAATCGATCCAATTGGGCTTCTGGCAAAGCATATGTTCCTTCCTGCTCCACCGGGTTTTGAGTGGCAAAAACCAGAAAAGGTAATTCCATATCATATCGTATTCCGTCCATGGTAATTTGACGCTCCTCCATTACCTCGAATAATGCGGCCTGAGTTTTGGCAGGAGCACGATTGATCTCATCGATCAAAATGATGTTTGAGAATATAGGCCCTTTCTTGAACTCAAACTCTGTTGTTTTCACATTGAAAACCGAAGTTCCCAGGATATCACTAGGCATGAGATCCGGAGTAAACTGAATCCTGCTGAATCCAACGTCCAGGGTCCTGGCGAGTAATTTGGCTGTAATCGTTTTGGCAACCCCGGGAACTCCTTCAATAAGTGAATGGCCGTCTGATAATATAGAAACGATGAGCATTTCCAGCATTTCTTCCTGCCCGACAATTACTTTTCCCATTTCGGTTTTTATCTTTTCGACAGCCTCTTTTAAGTTTTTGAGGTCGATCCTGGAATTAAATTCCAACGGGTTATCTTGAGTTTCTTCCATAATTAAAGATTAAAATCCTGTGTTTTTTTGTTGAGTTCGATGAGATCGGCTTCCACGTGAACCGATTTCCCTTTCAAATGATTGATATATTGAATTAGTTTTTTAGTAGTTTCCAACGGATTCCCGCTTTTCTGAGATAACTTCTGGACGAAAACATCATCCAGTGTTTGGGTACTCAAATAATATTTGGAACGAATAATTTCCAGAAAATAGGTAATCTTCTTCGTTATAATATCCGTGTAGTCTTTGTGCTGAAAGTACAGATCGCCGATAGTACGTGTAAATTCTACCGATGAGTTTTCCAGAGGTTTGATCACTTCGATGATACGCTGTTCCCTTTTGGCCTTGAAAATCAATAAAATCAACACTCCGATCATCGCAACATAATAGGCCCAGGTTAGTGCGGGTTGAGTGAATACAAAACGCATGGGAGAGGTGACCACCTTCCGTCCGGATTTCAAATAGGAATCCCAATAAATATGTTCGGCATCTATAAAAGATAGTACCATTTGCGCATATTCCTGATTTCCCTTCAGAAGGTAATAATTTGAAAATGCTTCCGGCAAGGCGTGAAAGAAGATTCGACCCTTGCCTTCAGGAACCGAAATAAAATTAAGACTTGATTCCGGGCCTTTTTTATCGGAAACTAGATATCCCAGCCCTTTGTGCCGGATCGTATCAATACGATCAAAGGTAGCGCGATAACTGCCCCGGCTGAATACTCCTTCAGAATTATTCTGAAAAGAATGGCTGAACAACCTGGAACGCAATGTGTCGTTGAGGACGTCATAATCTACATAGGTCCGAATGTTTAATGAGTCGGAAACCACATAACCAAAATTCCTGGAAGAAATAAATACGGTATTTCCTTCGGAAGCATACTTCCTCAACTCTTCCAGTTGCCGTTGGTCAAAGAATAAATTATCATCAATAAACACATAAGCAGAATTCGAAACATAAGTACTATCGAGAAGAAATTCATAGGGATCACGACTCACCCTTTCTACAGCAGTATCTTCAAATAAATTCTCCAATTCTTCATAAAGCACAAAACTGCCAAAAGGTATTTTATCGGCCGAGGTATAACTGGGACGCCAGTCTATGGGTCTTGGTCGGAAAACTTCAGAAAGAATGATCACCAGAATGACGGCGCTCACCAAAATGACAATATTTTTCGACCTTTTATCCAGCATTTCTTAAGTTTTGTGTAAAGCGATCAAAATTTCCCTGTGCCTGTGCAAATTCCTGTTCTCCAATTTCGAATTCCCCATACCACACAAAATCGTACAGGTAAGACACCCTTTGGAAGTCCCTTTTTAAATTCAAATCTTCTATTTCTCTTTGATAATCGGCGTTGGTCTTATCGAAATCCCAATGGATGATATTCTTCGCGGAAAGGTCCTTCAATGCCTTTAAGTACATAAATCGTACTGCCAATCGATAATCTTTTTGCTGTAAAGCATCCTTGATCAATTTATCGAGGTCGATGCTTTTGATATCTTCTACTTTAACATTGAGGGGCGCCAAATGAGCACTCTTTTTTCTAAAGAAACCCACCGCGTTGTTTCCAACCAATAATTTCACCACCAGGTACAAGGCGAGCCCAATAAGAATAAAATAAACAAAGAACTCGATGACACGATAGGTCTCGGGATCGAGTTCAATTCCGAATAATTCTGAAATTTTCTGAAAGAACCATTGTATGGCCCTGGCGATGAAGTTTTGAGCTTCCCCTTCTATGTTTGCTTCATAATCAAAGTCATCGCCCGTATACTTTTCAGCAAGTGAATCGTTGAATGATCTTTCAGCCACACTGCTGGAATCAATGATGATCCGATCTTTTGTTTCCTGTCCCATCATCGGACAAATAATCAGAAATATCAACGCTATGATCCAACTCTTATTCACCGGCACCAATTTGTTCTATGCGGCTTCGCGCATTGTGGTTATAAGTTTCCTCGTGAATTGAGAAGTACAGCACTCCGTTACCCAATTGCATCAGCGACTGTAGCAGTGTATATAAGATCAAAAATATGCATAGTGCCAGGGTCCAGATGATGGTAGCAACGGGTGACTCGGCCAGATCGATTCCATTTTCCATAGAATGAAATGCATATATGCCTATGAGTACTCCCGGTACCATTAAGACAACAGCCAGGAGGATGAACAATAAGAGGCTTAATATAAAATTGACCAATACACTTTTCCAAAAGTGTTGTGTGACTAATCGCCAGCCTTCTCCTAAAGAATCGGCTACGTCCCTATTTTCATAGAAAATCGGCATGAAGGCTACCCCCATCCAGGAGCTAAATATAAGTCCGACCATATAGCGAACCAAAATTCCTACCACCGGCAGGAAGGATACCACTACGCCTATGATAACTACCGGAATATAGAGTAATATCAATAATAAAATGAAAAGAAGCACGCGCCCCAGGTTGTTATACACCAATTCCCAAACCGCTTTTTTGTCTAAATCGAGTCCGGGTTTCTTCTCGTAATTCACAAGATACGATGCGGCGAGGCCATGATTAAGTATGCTGGCTACCACAAATAGTCCCAGGAAAGTGAGCGCTCCAAGTCCTAGTAGTAAATCACTGTCATTCGTTGATGTTCCTGTGATGGGATTTGCTCGTATACTGCCCACAAAACCAGTCACCATTAAATAGCTCGCCAGCAGAAAACCCAGAATAAAGAGTCCGTTATACCGGATAAATATATTCAGATAGGGTTTCAAATGTTTCTTGAAGAAATCAAAGTACACCGAAATGATTTCCCCAATATCCCTGCGTTGTTTTAAATCAATGATCGGTGGAGGCATAAGTTTTATTTAAGGCAATTGGATAATAGATATAATAATAAATGATCAAGGCTAAAGAGCTAAAAATGATCAGCATGGACAACCACACCGGCATATTGCTGTAACGGGTGATAAATCCTTCGATAAACCCGGCAATGATAAAAAACGGAATGGTACTGATCATTATTTTGAGTCCGTCTTTGGCTCCTTTTACGAAAGAAACTTTCCTGGAATAGGTTTTGGGAAACAACAGGCTATTGCCCATGACGAACCCCGCACATCCGGCGATTACAATGACGGAAATTTCGATGGTTCCGTGGAGCCAGACCGATTTAGAAGCTGTAAAAAGCAAATCACGATTATAGAAAAAGGTAAAAAAGGCTCCCAGCATCACACCATTATTGAATAACACCCATGCGGTTCCCACGGAAATAATCGCTCCAAAGGCATAAGCAATGATCGCTACTCTTATATTATTGATCGTGATCCCAAGGAAGGTCCCGATTTCACTTCCACTTTTATAGATAGCAGTGGGATCCCCTTCTTCGATATTATTCAAAGTTTCATTGACATATGCATCTCCCAGTATCAGTCTTACAAACGAATCATCGAAATAGGTCGAAATAGCACCTATGCAAATTGCCAGGAAGAAGATGAGAAAAGCATAGAACAAGGTACCGTGATATTGTTTAAAGAAAAGAGGAAATTCGTATTTCCAGAAACTTACCAACCTGTTTTTACTTTCCTTTCGGTTGATATAAATCTTCTGATGTGCTTGAGATGCAATACCGTTCAGATACAACAGTGTTTTGCTCCCGGGATAATAGGTTTGTGCGTAAGCAAGGTCGTTGGTGAGTTGAATATAATAATCGGCGAGATGGTCGGGGCTTATTTTGGAATTTAGTGTGATAGCTTTTTCAAAAGCTATCCATTTTTCTTTATTTTGCTTCACGAAGGCGGCCTCTCGCATCTAGAAATTTTCAATAAATATAAACACTTGCTTTTACATGGCAAACTTAGAAATCAACACTACGCAGAATGTCAATTTGGACTATCGAATTGTAAGTGTAGGGGAGCGAATTTTGGCCTTTTTTATCGATTTAGGTCTGTTCCTTTTGTATTTCTATATTCTTGAACTTATTACTTCGGCGCTGGATGCAGCAATTAGTGATAATTGGACGGTGTTCGGGTTACAGCAGTTCCTATTGTTGCCGGTCATGTTTTATTCCCTGTATATGCATATTCTTTTCAATGGTCGAACTGTGGGAAAAATGATCATGAAAACCCGTGTCGTTAAAGTAGATGGGACTCCGGTTCATTGGTCGAATTATTTGACGTTGTGGATGATGAGAATTCTTGATATCTGGATGTTCCTTGGTTCAATTGGGTTGCTGACCACTATTTTTTCTGAAAAGCGTCAACGATTAGGGGATATGGCGGCCGGTACGGTTGTAATCAGTACCAAGAATAAGGTCAAGATTACCCACACTATATTGGAAGATATTACTGACGATTACGAGCCTACCTTTATCAATGTCACCAAATTAACGGACAAGGATGCCCGGCTGATCAAAGAGACGTATCAGATCGCTTTAAGAAGCAATGACTTTAAAACACTCAATATGCTGCGGCGGAAGGTGGCTTCTGTACTCGAAGTGGAATCCAGTCTCTATGACAAGCAGTTTATCGATACGGTGCTGAAGGACTATAATTACTTTACCCAGAGTATGTAATTAAAAAAGCAACCCTTTTTAAGAGTTGCTTTTCATTCTTTTTCAATGGCAAGATTTTATTCTTTGATGATCGTTTTGGTAACAATTTCACCATCTGCGAATTCGATTCTCAGAAAGTAGATACCGGTAGGATATTCGCTTATATTCAATTCCAGTTCCTTTGAAGAATCTTTGTGGAAATGTCCCTGTTTGTGAAGGTTACCGAATTGGTTAGAAAGGGCCCAATCACTCATTTTATCATCACTGCGGACAACAAATGAACCGCGAGTGGGGTTTGGAGATAATTTGACTTCCTTCCATCTATCAATAATTGCTTCTTCGTTAGTTTCAGAGGACTTCAAAGTAGGAGTGCATCCTTCGATATAGGCCCAAAAATCGGATCCTGGCTGGGCATGAAATCCTGGTTTTAATAACAGCGTAGTTCCTGTATCATATTCCGCAATTCCACCATCAAAAATGATGTTAGACGCATTTAATGTTAACTCTGAATCGTCAATATCTACTTCACCATCCAAAACTTCTTCTGTTTTATTCTGGTTTTGAGGACAGACTTGTTGAGTAGTGAATATTAGTGAAGTACCATAATTCCCAGAGTAAAATCCATTATTACACCTGGCACGAACTCTCCATCGATAAGTAGTCTGTGGGGATAAGTTATTCAGATTATATGTAGTTCCACTAATATTTCCTGCCACCGTACTAAAAGAACCTGTTGGGAAGTCCTGTAATTGTACCTGATATGCGACCGCAGATGAGACTGGATTCCAATCCAAACGTGCACTGGTATCTGTAATATTGGTTGTCATTAGTCCGTTTGGAGCGGGTAAACCACAAGCTGCGGGAGTAGTGAAAGGAACATTATTGCTCCACTCACCATATTCTCCATTCGAACATCTTGATCTAACCCTCCATTCATAACTAGTAGAAGGCGTAAGACCGCTAATGTTATGACTTGTACTGCTACTACCATTGTTTATGGTAGTCCATGTGCTCGAATTTGTGGGTTTGTATTGTGAATGATATCCACTAGCTCCTGAAACAGGCGTCCATCCAACCGTTGCGCTATTTGGAGTTATGTTTGAAGTTGTCTTATTTGAAGGTGCTGATAAAGTACAATCATTGTTACCAGGAACAACAACTATATTATAATTTCCACTATTATACGCCACTCCAAAAGGTAGATATTTAAACTGTGCATAAAGAATTCCTCCACTCGCGTTGAACATTCCCGCCTCTAGAGTTATATCAGCACTAGTCAAATGTGTAGTTCCACCTGAGAAAATGGTTTCGCTTGTCCATTCCAAGGGAGGTGCTCCTTGAAAGATTTCAGTTAAAACTTTTAAAGTTCCACCGCTACCGTTCATCTGCTCGATGAGAATTGCAAATTGTATTCTGGATTCCCCACCTTCTTCTATCTCTATGGTTCCACCTAAAGGAATAGGTGTGCCATCAATATACTGCATATTAAATATGGTTACAATTTGTGCAAAACCGCTCATTGATACCATAAATAATAGCATAGTAAATGTTATTTTGAGAATTCTAGCCATTTTATTGGTTTTTAATAATAGATGATTCAAGTGAATTGATTCGTTTCTCTTGTTCTATGGTATAAAGTGTAAGTTCTTCGATTTTCTGAAGTAACAAATTGGTCATATCACCTAATTCCAATCCTTGCTCTTGAATGGTCTTTGCTGAAGGAATATTTGGTAAATGGTGTTTCGATTTTACGAATTGTTCAACTTCTTTCAGACTTAACATTTCATAATCATCCTTCAACTCAGATTTTCCGGTAAAGTACTTTTCAAAAACATAGTCCGCAGGTACCGAGAGATCCACTTTTACTTCTTCAGCGTGAATTTTACCTTTTACAGTTAATTTGGAATCCGGGTTTTGACTTCCAATTCCAACGTCTCCGTCACTATTGATAAACATTCGGACATTTTCATTACCAGTGTATCCATTTCCAATGATGATGTTTCCAGATCCTTGGTTAGCCAGAACAAAGTCGTTAGAACCTGCGGCAACTCGAATCACGGCATCGCCATCAGTTGCCATTCCAGAATAACACCCGGTGCAACTGGAGATTCCTACGTCGATCCATCTTCCATTTCCTGTGTTAAATAATTTGATGGCTGGGTTAGTATCCCCACGAACATCTAATGTATTAGACGGAGAGGAAGTTCCAATTCCTACCTGTCCGTCAAAAAAGCTCTTTCCATCAACGTGCAATCTCTGAAGTGGAGAAGTCGTCCCTATACCTACTTTAGTGCCACTAAAGGTCATGATAGTACTGCTACTTGGTTCTGCAAATGAACTTAGATAATCGAAAGATAAGTTTCCGGATGATAGAGAGGTATTCTGATTTACGATTTTATAACCTACACTGGAAGTGTTGTTCCAGGTAATGGAGTGTCCATCACCCACAGGAGTGAATAGATCCATAAAAGATTGTCCAAATGTAATGGATGAAACTGCAATAAATGCCATTGTAAAAAATGTCTTTTTCATAATAAATGTTTTAAAGAATTAATACTTAATGTTGATAGACTGTCTATCGTTTATTCGGTTATTTCCTTAAAGATTGTAATGAAAAAGAGTCCTTACAATAGTCACTTCAAAAGCGTCTATGTTTATTTCATTTTCGGTAAACTATTTTGGAATTCTGAAAATGGCTACTCAATTACCTCTGCGGTGATATAAACATTTTGAAGGGGCCAGTCACCGGAATCGGCTTCGAGATTGGCAATTTTTTCCACGATATCCATCCCTTGCGTTACCCTTCCGAAGATCGTGTAATTTCCATTGAGATGCCCTGTGGAACTTTTAGGCCCAAGAAAGATGAAGAACTCGAATGGAGCCGTTCGCTTGTCCGGGTTCTCCCGGTATTCCTTGGCACCGGAAACAGTTCCATACTTATGGATACGGCCATTTTCCAATTCAGCCGGGAGGAGATATTTCTTCCCAATTTTATTGCGCTTCCGGGGGGTATTCACGTTGTCACTGTTTCCACCCTGAATAATAAAATTTGGCACAACCCGATGGAAGAAGTTTCCATCGAAATACTTTTGCTTGACCAGGTAGATGAAATTGGCCCGATGCAAAGGGGTGTCCTTATATAATTCAATATAAATATCGCCATGCTGAGTGGACACCAAGACCTTGGTTTCAGGATTGTCCTCTCCATATTCCGTTAGAAACTCCACCACATTTTCATTAGTAATTAAAGGGTAAGAGGGGGTAGTCACCGTATCCTTGGCCACTTCCTGAGTTTTCGTATCAACCGTATCTTTTACAGATTCTTTCGAGTCACTATTTGTTTCAACGGCTGCCTTTTTTTTATCTTCACAGCTCCCAAGTGTTATAACGACACAGCAAAAAAGAACAAACCTGAATTTCATAAATGCAATTTTCAACGTTTTCTGAACAGATTGTAAAAATAAAGAATTTGGAACTTCCCGGAGAAGCCTTTCACTTGAAAATGGCCCCCATTCAGAGAATACTGGAATTGAAAATGAAGGCAAGGGAAATGGAGTCCGCAAAAAAAGCAGCAGTACTTTGCTTGTTTTATCCGAAAGGCGATTCCACACATTTCGTGCTTATTCTCAGAAAAACCTATAAAGGAGTACATTCGGCGCAAATTGGATTCCCAGGAGGGAAGTATGAGAATAATGACAGTTCGTTGGAAGAAACTGCGCTAAGGGAAACCGAGGAGGAAGTAGGAGTGGATCAAAACAATGTGGAAGTGCTCAAGGAACTCACCGAAATTTACATCCCCCCAAGTAATTTTTTTGTACAGCCTTACCTTGGGATCGTCCATACCACACCCGAATTTATTCCACAGGAAGACGAGGTGGAAGCAATACTCGAAGTGCCACTTGCGGAATTTCTGGATCCAAAGAATCTCGTAACACAAACATTGTCTACCAGTTACGCCAAAGAAATAAGTGTGCCTGCTTTTGAATTGCAGGGACATGTGGTTTGGGGAGCTACCGCCATGATGTTAAATGAAGTGCGCGAACTCGTCACCGAAATCGTGTAACAGCCTATTTTATTATCTTTGTCAGCCGGTTTTGTAATCTGTATTGGGAGGCAGACGACCAAGATCTAGTACAAATATTTAATATGGGGCTTTTCAAAAAAAATCCTTTTGGTCATATCTTATTTCTGAAGCGTTGGTTGATCCGTGTTTTGGGAGCTCTTACGCATCGGCGATTCAAAGGATTTAATCAGCTCCAGATCGAAGGCAGTGAGATCATCAAAACATTGCCCGAGAACAATGTGCTTTTTGTCTCCAATCATCAAACATATTTTGCCGACGTAGTGGCCATGTTCCATGTTTTTAATGCCAGTCTGAGCGGAAGAGTGGACAGCATAAAAAATATTGGTTATCTCTGGAAACCAAAGTTGAATATCTACTTCGTGGCTGCCAAAGAGACCATGCAGTCGGGATTATTGCCTAAGATTCTGGCCTATGCAGGTTCGGTGAGTATTGAAAGGACCTGGCGTTCGGAAGGAAAGGATGTAAATCGACAAGTGAAGATGAGTGACGTGAGCAATATTTCAACGGCGCTTAAGGACGGATGGGTGATCACATTTCCGCAGGGAACTACCAAACCCTGGAAACCGATTCGGCGCGGAACGGCTCATATCATAAAAACAAATAAACCTCTTGTAGTCCCAATTGTAATTGATGGTTTCAGAAGATCATTTGATAGAAAAGGACTTCGAATCAAAAAGCGGGGTATCTTACAATCCATGGAAATCAAAAAGCCTCTTGAGATCGATTATGAAAATGATACGATCGAACAGATTGTAGAAAAGCTCGAGTTTGCCATCGAGCAACATCCGTCTTTCCTTAAAGTGATTCCGCAGGAAGAATTGTTGAAAGAGGAGGAATTGAACAAGACGCGGAACTGGCGTTACTAATCTTACAGTTCAATCTGCTTTAGTTCACGATAATTTCTTTTAAGTCGTCTCAGCAATAAACCATAAATAAGCCAGTAGAATAGGATTAAAAAGCCTATGAGAATAATTCCCGCAACAAACTGCAGCAGGAAAAAAGACGTGGTAAAAGTCTCTGGCGGAATGGCTCCATAGATATCATCATTCTGGAGAATATCGTAAAGTTTCTCTTTATTGAAGTAGTAGTATAGATTGATACCAGCCATTAACAGAATGGCCATTCCAATGTTATAATAAACAAAATAGTGGACAGTTTTTCGGGCATTGAGTATGTTACCCATAAGACGTTTCACAGATTGGGTGACCTTAATTTTTCTGTAATTACGCCAGAAAAGATAGATGAAGGCTATAACCACCGCATAATTGAAAATATTTATGATCAGGAATATCGTTTCCAGTCCCATTTCGTTGTTGAATTGTTTGCTGGATTCCGGTATAAAAAATGCGAGAATCGTCCAAAAGGCTAATTCACAAACACTAATAATCACAATCCATTTCAATATGGAGGATGATTTTTTGAGTAGCATCGGGTAAATATCCGCCGATGTGTACTTCGGAAACTCCTGTTCCCGTTCTTGCCACTCTTTCTTTAAAACGTCTAAATGATCCATAAGTCTATGGGTTAAGAATGGTTCTTAACTTTTCTTTTATTCTGTTCATTTTTACTCTGGCATTCACTTCTGTGATACCTAAGGTTTCTGAGATTTCCCTGTAATTTTTGTTTTCTAAATACAGGAAAACCAATGCTTTGTCAATATCGTTCAACTTCTTAACTGCGCTGTACATCAGTTTTAGTTGTTCTTCAATAGTATCGTCATATTCCTCAGAACTAATCTTAAAGCTGATCCCTTCATAATCTTGTGTTTGTAGGCTACGCTTACTTTTTCTGTAAAGCGTAATCGCCGTATTTAACGCCACCCGGTACATCCAGGTACTGAATTTCGAGTCACCCCGAAACTTAGGATAAGCCCGCCACAACTGGATGGTTATTTCCTGAAACAAGTCATTGTGCGCGTCACTATTATTGGTGTACAGCCTGCAAATCTTATGCACAATGTTTTGGTTTTGCTCCAGTTGGCGCACAAAACTATGTTCTAGTTCTTTGGTCAATGTTTTTTCGTTAGCTATTGCATTAGTGTTCAACGGAAAGGTAATGTTACAAAATTCACAAAAATTGAGAAAAATATACCCTTTCAAATCTACATTTGGTACCTTTGTAATAGATACATTCTCTATGAATATACCTGACCTAAAACTACCAAGAATCGTTGTAATTGGTGGGGGTTTCGCCGGAATTTCCTTTATTAAAAAACTTCAAAAGGAACCGGTTCAAATCGTTCTTTTCGACCGGCATAATTATCATACTTTTCAACCCTTGCTCTACCAGGTTTCGACAGCAGGCCTTGAACCAGACTCCATTGCTTATCCTCTGCGTAAGATATTCAGAAAGAATAAGAATTTTCATTTTAAACTGGCAAAGGTCAACAGGGTAGATGCTGAAGATAAAATAATCCGTACAGATATAGGTTCATTATCATACGATTACCTGATCATCGCTACAGGTACCCGGACTAATTACTTCGGAAACAAGAGCATCGAAGCGAATAGCATGCCGATGAAAACCATTTCACAGGCCTTGGATATTCGAAGTTTGATGTTACAGAATATCGAAGCAGCAGACCGCACCGAAGACCCCGAGAAGCGGCGGGCTTGTTTGAACTTCGTCATTGCCGGAGCAGGCCCCACTGGGGTCGAACTCGCCGGAGCACTGGCCGAGTTTAGAAAAGGAATCCTGATGCGTGATTACCCAAATCTGGTAGAGAATGAAATGAAGGTTCATCTGGTGGAAGGAGGCTCCAGAGTGTTGTCTCCTATGAGTGAAACGGCATCTCGTAATGCACAAAAATCATTACAAAAACTGGGAGTGGAAGTTCATCTGAATACCCTGGTGACTAATTATGATGGCTACACGGTAGAAACCCGTGATGGAAAGAAATTTAAAACCATGACCTTTATTTGGGCAGCAGGTGTAACAGGAGCCCCTGTTCAGGGCTTGAAAGCGGAAGAGGTTCTGGTAGCGGGAAACCGTTTTAAGGTGGACAGATTCAATAAAATTGAAGGCTTCGACCATATCTATGCTCTGGGCGATGTAGCTTATATGGAAACACCTGTCTACCCGAAAGGGCATCCCCAGGTTGCGCAGCCTGCCATTCAGCAGGGAAGGAATTTAGGCGAAAACTTCAAGCGAATGTTTCGAAATAAACCGCTGAAAGAATTCAAGTATTACGATAAAGGAACCATGGCCACAATTGGTCGAAATAAAGCAGTGGTGGATGTAAAGAAACTTAGCTTTGGCGGCGCCATCGCCTGGTTCATGTGGATGTTCGTGCATCTATGGTACCTGGTTGGGTTCCGCAACCGCGTCATTACATTTTTTAACTGGACCTATAATTACATCAACTACGACAGGGCGGCTCGATTGATCATAAGACCCTTCAGGCGATCTAGTTGATCTCAACTCGAATGGGGCCTCCATTGGATACCCATCCGCCACCGATTTCATCGATGTTTACGTCAAGTTCGTCACTGGTATCAATGCTTTTCACATTTACTTTAACCTCATCATAAGTGTCCACGCTCTTCAGATTCACATTGAGCTCGTCGTACGTATTTATATCAACAATGCGTACATCTATGGTTTCCGGAGGAGCGCCTAAGTCTACTTTATCTGCCGGCTCGGCCTCAGAGGCGTAAGCTACCGGAATGATATCCAAATCTTTTACGACATTAAATGTGAGACATACTGCGATGACCGTAAGAACGGCTTTTGTGTATAAATCAGTTTTCATCTTGCTGAAATTTTATAGTGTTAGTATTGTGTTCTGAACATTCAGATATCAATTTTCATACCTAAAAGTAACCAGTTCGAGTTCCTCTGCTTTTCCTTTGAGAATTTGCGAACCCAGCGGATGCTGATGTAGTCCGTTGGGAAGCTCCCCTAAAATATTGCCAAATGCCACAGAAGCAAGTATGTCCACTCCTAAGTCATTACATTTGGCCTGGATGCGTGAAGTGGTATTTAAGACATCACCCGAAAAAGCAATTTCCCGCTTTACCTGGCCCAATTCACCAACCATAACCTGCCCGTAATGCAAACCTACCTTGAATTCCGGAATCTCACCATATTTCTCCAGGTATAGTTCCTTTTTCCCTTGAATGAGCGATCTCATTTCGAAGAAACATAACAACGCTCGATTATTCTTTAGCCCTTTGTTCATTTTCCAGGAAACTACGATTTCGTCCCCAACGTACTGATAAATCTCGCCTCTGGATTGTACAATAGCCGGAGTAATGTCTTTAAAGAAGTCTTTTAAAAAGTTGAAATACTTTTGTTCCCCTAAAATTTCAGCAATACCCGTCGCATTCTTAATATCAGCAAACATAAAAATTCGTTCTTCCCGCTTTGGGTGAAAGTACTTTCCGCGCAGGTAGTCGGGAAACACACCCGGGCCGTATTTATCATTGATCATTAGAACCACGAGAGTGGCTAAAACGATGAATAACCAGATCACAAAATTCTTGAGGAAGATCCATGAACCAAAAATAAATCCGGCTTCTTCAATAACTTCCTGATGCCACATAGGAAGCTCAAAATTCTCGCTGGCAAGGTATGCAGCACCTAAAAAGCTTATCGCAATCGCAGTAATGGTATAGATAACGATGATAAGCAGGAGGGCCTTCCAAAAGGCATGCCGGCGTAACCAATACTCCATCAAATTCACCGTAATCAGGCCTCCTATCAATCCGGCGGAAACACCGACCACTAAATTGGCCCCAAATGCTGAAATAAAGTCAAAATCGCTGCTTAATGCCTGGTTACTTGATAAAGTGATGAGCTCATAGAAGAAAAGAGCATTGGAGATGAGCACCCAGGCGATCATGATCCAAATTGCCCGGCGGACGTAAAACCAGAGCCTTCTGTTTTGTATCAGGCCCAAAGAATCAGCAATTTTTGTATTTGTCATGCAAGCCTTGACCCGCCTTTACCATTGGAATGATCTTTTCCAAACGGCTTATTTTAGTGGCGTCTCGTTTGGCTTCTGAAATATAATCGGCATATTCCCTTTGTTTGCCCGGAGTTAATGCATCAAATGCCGTTTTGAATTCAGATTCTTTTTTAAATGCCTCGGCAAGCATAGGTGATATAGAAACCCCTTTTTTCCTTTCAGGCTTCACTTCTTTACCCGCGATGCAATTTTCAATAGATTCCTGGATGTAATTCTGAACCAGGGTCTTATCTATTTCATCCCCCGCTTCAAATTTCCATTGCCGCAGTGCTTTGGTTTTACCTTCTTGAGCATTATGCAATTTATTTGCGGCATCCTTCAGAAAAACTCCCTGGTGAAACCAGAGGGCATAATGATTCTTAAAGGCCGCCATACCGGCTACAAGTTTTCCATTCAGGGTGTAGGTTGGGGATCCCCATTTCACCTCTTCCTTCAATTCGGTATTCTGAAAAACTTCACGTAATTGTTTCAATTGATCGGTCCATTTTTCATGTTTGTCTATATAGGCATTTACTTTCTCTGTGTCGGTCATGGCGGTTCAGTTTTATGCTGGAAGATACATAATTTTTAGTTCGGATATTTATGCAATTTCAAGCAAAAAAAAGGTCCGCCGGAATACGACGGACCTACAATTTCATGTTCTTTGATTATTTCTTTACAAACTTTAAGGTGGTGCTTCCCTGTGTAGTGTTCACTTTCAGAAAATATATTCCACTTTGCATGGCTGAAATATCAAGGTTTTGAGAATTTCTCCCCAAATTTCCTGACAATTCTTGCATCATGGTTTTACCTGAAATATCTACAATGCTTAATGCCTTTAGTTCTATGGAGGCATCCAGATCCAGCTGAATTTGATCGCTCGCCGGATTAGGGTATAAAGACATGAGGGATTTTAATTTGATGTCCTCCGTTGCCAGGAAATCGTCGTACAATTGCTGGAGCAAATCGATGGGTTCGATACCCGAGGCCTGTTCTCCCACATTCAAACGCAAATAAGGGCTTCCGGGCGCATCTGTAGCCTTATACACTTGAATATATGCTGTCGTTGAGGAGGTGCCTGCCGCTAGACAACGTTCATCTGCTCCGGCGAAATTGGCTCCCTGCATGGCAGCCATAAGTTTGTCGGCCAGGGTTCCTGATGTATTATTGAAATTATCTTCCATATTATCGATCACACTTACGTCCAACAAAATATTCCCCTGGATACTGTAAGTGGCACCTTGCCGATCTTCTTTGTAGTCATCCGCCATGCTCCCAGTCCAGCCTGCTGTTCTTGGATCTACAAATTCATCCAGATCTACGATGCCATACTGCCGGTATTCCGGATCAAAACCCTGAGCAGAACAAGCATCGTTCAACAACAGCCAGTCAATTATTTCGGATGGGCTGGAACCCAATTCCATTTGTTCGATAGCATTTTGCAAGTTGGTGTTAGGGATACAAACCCAGGCCTGGGAATTCACACCACCGCGTGCAGGAATGATATCGTTAATGATATCTATGATCCCCTGGTTACCGATACCAGTAACACATGAGGCTCCCGCAGAACCGATATCACCAGTTACGGGATCGACCGCGATAATCGAAAAAGTGTCCTGAGCAGACAACTGAAATGTGCCCAGTAAGGCAAGAAAAAGAATGTAAAAGTTTTTCATAGTTTGAGTTTTTCCGAAGATACGAATTTTTAAAAAGGATACTTTTGTACGATTCGGAAGCCAATTATTACAATTCGGAATAATTTCTTCTGATATGTTACGGTTCCTTTTGATTTTTGACTCATCAAATAAAATCAATCAGAAAATGAAAGTATCCAGAAAACAACTAACCTTAATAATCATCACTACTTTATTGGCTGTAATACTGCCATATTCGTTGCTTGCGCAGACAACGGTATCCGGCGTGGTTACTCAAAAGAATGGAACTCCGATATTGGGAGCTAATGTTTATCTGGATGGCACCTACGACGGGGCCTCTACCGACGAGAACGGACAGTTTAATTTCACGACAGAAGAGACCGGTGTGCAAACGCTGGTGGTCTCCTTCGTTTCTTTCGAACCCTTTTATATGGCGGCAGACGTTAGCCAAATGGAAAACGTTGCTGTCATTCTGAAAGAAGACGTGAACTCTTTGGATACCGTGGTGATCTCTGCCGGGACATTTGAAGCAGGGGACAACAGTAAAGTTTCCGTATTAAAACCACTGGATGTTGTGACGACTGCCAGTGCACTGGGAGATTTTGTGGGAGCACTGCAAACCTTACCCGGGACCACCACAGTGGCAGAGGACGGACGACTCTTCGTACGTGGGGGAGATGCGGGCGAAACGCAGATTTTTATTGACGGGATACGAGTTTTTACGCCATACACTCCCACCACCAACAACATTCCAACTCGTGGAAGATACAGTCCGTTTCTTTTTGACGGGATCACCTTTTCCACTGGGGGTTACTCTGCGGAATTCGGCCAGGCGTTGTCATCAGTACTATTATTGAACACCATTGATGAACCTGATCAGGACAAAACCGACATAGGAATTATGAGCGTGGGCGCCACCTTAGGGAATACTCAAAAATGGGAGAAGAGTTCTGTTAGTTTTAATGGTGCTTATATCAACCTGGCACCTTATATCGCTGCAATTCCGGACAGGAATGACTGGGAAAAACCCTTCGAAGCTTTTGCCGGCGAGAGTGTTTTCCGAAGAAAATTTGAAAAAGGTATATTCAAATTCTATGCGGCTTTCGACGCAACGAACTTTGAACTCACCCAGGAGGATATTAATCTTGAGGATGGACTTCGATTCAAATTGAACAATAAGAATCTATATACCAATGCAAGCTATAGTGGCGATTTAGGAGAGAGCTGGAAGGTCCTCGCCGGGGGTAGTTTTACCCATGCAAATAATGACCTTGGTATTATGGACAGTGAGATTAACGATACTGAAAATTCTGCTCACTTCAAGCTGAAATTCAGAAAACGTTTCAGCAACCGTTTTAAATTAAACTTTGGTGCAGAGCAATTTCTGACCGACTTCACCGAAGATTTTCAAAATCCATTTGTGGAAGCGGGTTATGGTTTCAATAATGGAATATCTGCTGCCTTTGCCGAAGCCGACCTTATCTTCTCCCGAAAGTTTGCCATGAAATTAGGGGTGCGAGGAGAATACAGTGACCTGTTTGGGCAATTCACAGTTTCACCAAGAGCCTCGGTGGCTTATAAAACCGGAAAATCGAGTCAGTTATCGGTTGCCTATGGTGATTTCTATCAGCAACCGTTAAATGAGATCTTGAAATTTGAGCAAGACCTGGAAGCTCAGATGACTCGCCATTATATTCTCAACTACCAGTATTCGGCCAACAACCGGATTTTCCGCGCCGAATTTTACCGAAAAGAGTATGATCAGCTCGTCACTTTTGACACCGAATTTGCCGGATTCGAGAGCAATTATGCCAACAACGGTGATGGTTACGCCCAGGGGGTGGATATCTTCTGGAGGGACAATAATTCGATTAAGAGTGTCGATTATTGGGTGAGCTATTCCTACCTGGATTCAGAAAGAAAATATAGAAATTTCCCGATTGAAGCGACGCCATCTTTTGCGAACTCCCACAACTTATCGGTAGTGGGGAAGTATTTCGTGAGCGACTGGAAGAGTCAGTTTGGGATCAGCTATCAATACGGGAGCGGACGTACCTATACCGATCCCAATGAGCCCGGGTTTCTTCAGAAGCAAACCAGGGATTTTAACAGTATCAGCTTTAACTGGGCATACCTGATCTCTCAACAGAAAATCCTTTATTTCTCGGTGAACAATTTGTTGGGCTTCAAAAATATCAACGGATATCAATATGCGGATACTCCAAATGTGAACGGGATCTTTGACCGTAGAGCACTTAGACCGGCGGCCGATCAATTCTTCTTCGTAGGATTCTTCTGGACCATTAGCGAGGATGGTACCGATAATCAGCTGGATAATCTTTAATCAAATCAGACCTCTGGATGCCCTTTGTATGAAGGCTTTGAATCAACTCAACAACTCATCCTGCATTTTCAACAATTCGGTAAGATTCTTTATAACAAATACCTAGGACTTGCGACTTTTGAAGTGTAGATTAAAACTAATAGTTATGCAAACTGTACTCACTTATTTAATGTTTCTTATTGCCGGCTTAGGAATGCAGGCACAGAATACGATTGAAGTTACCTTAACCGATTTCAAAAGCAATGACGGATCGGTAAGAGTTGGCTTGTACGATACTAAAGGCGACTTTTTGGACAAGGAATACAAGACGTTAAAGTCTAAGATTTCGAACAAGGAAGCCGTTGTGACCTTTACGGATGTCCCGGACGGGACTTATGCGATCTCCTGTTATCACGATGAGGATAATAATGGGGAATTAAATATGATCATGGGATTGTTCCCTTCGGAAAGTTATGGTTGTTCTAATGGAGCCAGGGGCTTTTTCGGTCCGCCAAGATGGGAAGATGCCAAGTTCGAAATCGCCGAAGGAGAGACACGTAAATTCGATATTCGATTGTAAAATTCGCATCATGTTAGGAATCATATTAAAACTTTTAGGCAGAGATAAATCAATAAGGATAATGACTTTGATTAGCGTATCATTGCTTATCTTGGGAATTGGATGGGATGTCCTTCTGTCGCACTAAATTATCGCATTACAAATTTTTACAACATGGTATTAAGAATCTTGTTTACGTTCACAGTTTTAGTCTTTTTTGCTTGTAAAGACGGAAATTCAGAAAAAACAACTGAAGAGTCGAAACCAGAAATCGCCTCTATTAAAACAGATCGTTTTACAGTGCCCAAAGGCAATATGGATAGCATACAGCTTTCCAGTTATAAAGTTGAGAATTATAAGAACGAGCAAGTAGATAATTCTATCTACTATGCGGCAGATGGAGGAATTCAGATGAAATTTACCAATGACTATGAGAATGGACAAAAGACCCGGGTAAACTGGATCAACGCTTCCGATACTTTAGTTATGTATGTCACTTTTACTTATGGTGAAGACGGTCGCCTGATGCGAACGGAAAATTATCGCCCGGACGGGACTTACAAAAATGGATTTGAACATCAATGGAACGAAGATGGAACTGAAGAGGCCAAAGGCCCGATTATCGATACCCTCGACTTCAAACCGAACGCCATTTATTATTATAATGAAAAAAACGACCAGATCCGTTTGGTTGAGTACGATGAGAACGATAGCTTAATCTATAATGGATATTGGAAGTACCTCGACTATGATGACAATGGGAATTGGTTAGAGCGAACAGTTACGAGAGATGACACACTTAGAAGAATAGAAAAAAGAACAATCACATATAATCAATAAAAAAATGAAACAGTTAATTATTATCGCATTAGTAGTATGTTCCTTTTCCGCTTCGGCACAAACGAAGTACGAAAAAGGTATGACCAAAGCTTTTGATCTTTGGAAGTCAGAAAAACAATGGGAAGCGGCCAATTTGTTCGAAAGAATCGCCCAGGCCGAACCCGATGAGTGGTTGCCCCCATTTTATGTGGCACAGATCAACATCCTATATAGTTTTAACGAGAAGGATGAGGAAAAGATCACCGCCCAATTGAAGAAGGCCCAGGACTTCTTGAACGATGCGAAAGCGATCTCCAAGGAAAATGCCGAAATTTTGGTAGCTCAGGCGCAGTTGTATACTGCCTGGGTGGTGTTTGACGGAGCAAAATACGGGATGAATTATTCTCCGAAAATTGCCCAGACTTACCAGGAGGCATATAATATTGAACCGGAAAACCCACGTGTGGCTTTTGGTAAAGTAGAGTGGGACCTTGGGACGGCAAGATGGTTTGGACAAGATACCAGTAAGTTCTGCGAGGATCTCGCAGCAGCTGTTGCCTTATTCGAAACTTACGAACCCAAGGGTCAGTTTTACCCGCAAGGTGGAGGGGATTATGCCAAGCAGTCGTTGGAACAAAATTGTGCTGAGAAAGAATAAATCATGAAGTTTATAAAAGAATTAGGCAAAGCCTTCGTAGTTGGTATATTGATCTTCGCCGTCATAGGTGTGATTCAATATGTCACAGGTAATTTTTACCAAAGCGGAAAGGACATTATGATCGCACTGGTGTACAATCAGTTGTACGCTGTGGTGTTATACATGGTGAATGCCTATTTCTTTTTCTTTTTACTGAAACGTTACAAGGGTAAAATATATCAGTTCAAGCCGCTGGTGATCGCATTGCTGGGTGCTACCAATTTGACCCTGGTGTCGATATTTTTCATCAACCTTTTAATTGAAACCGGATTTCAGGATCGATCCATTTCCGAATATATCGGTTCGATATCAACGGAAGACTATTATCTAAGTACGTTGATTGCGCTGGTGGTGACGGCCATATTTTATGGAGTGCACTATTATCGGGGCAAACAAGAGCGAAGAGTAAAGGAGCAAAAGATCATTGCCAAGACGGCTTCGGCGCAGTTCGATGCATTGAAAAATCAGTTGGATCCTCATTTCCTTTTCAACAGTCTGAATGTACTCACCAGCCTGATCGAGGAAAACCCTGCGGCTGCAACTAAGTTCACAACTTCCTTGTCCAAGGTATATCGATATGTTCTGGAACAGAAGAACAAAGAACTGGTCACCATTGAAGAAGAACTGAAGTTTGCCGAACTGTATATGTCTCTGATAAAAATGAGATTTGAGGACAGTATCGTATTCAGCATTCCGGATCGGATCAGGAACCCGGAAGCGAAAGTGGTTCCGTTGTCTCTGCAATTATTATTAGAGAATGCCGTGAAACACAATCAGGTGACGCCCAACAGGAAGTTGCACATAAGCATTTCCGAAGAAAATGGAAACCTGGTAGTGCGAAATAATGTCCAACCAAAAAAAGTGGTGAAAGAGAGCAGTGGTGTAGGACTGCAGAATATCCGTCAGCGATATTTCCTGCTTACCAATCGCCCTGTTGAGATCAAAGAACAGAATAATGAATTCAGTGTGGCAATTCCGTTGCTCACTCAAAAAAATGTTACAACCGTTATGACAACACAAGAAAATTATATATCAGCAAAGAAATACGACCGTGCTAAAAAGTATGTACAGGAGCTTAAAGGATTTTACATCCATTTCTCTATCTATTTAATCATGGTGCCAGTATTTATCTATTTGAACTACATAAGCACCAGTTTTCCATGGGCATTTTTCCCGATCATAGGTTGGGGAGCCGGCGTATCCGGGCATGCGATGGAGGTGTTTAATTACAACCCATTTCTTGGAAAGAACTGGGAGGAGAGAAAAATACGCGAACTCATGGACAAAGACGATCTGTAAGACAATTGGGGAATTAATTTCAACAATTGGGACCCTTTGTTTTTCTTCGGAAATGAGCGTTAGATATCTTTGAAGTATTAAAATTTAAATCATGGAATTCGATAAGGATAAAAAATATTTAGGTTACGACAATAACAGGGAAAACAAGTACCTGAGAGCCAAGGAACGTGTAGCTGAGATTAGAAAGTTCTATACCAGCCTTATGTTCTATGTGATCTTTATTTCCTTTTTGGCAGCATTGAATTACTATACCAACGAATGGAGATATATGTGGTTCCTTTGGGCTGCATTTGGATGGGGTATCGGATTGGTATTCCAGGCGGCCAAAGCCTTTAAATGGGCTCCTTTTATGAATAAGGACTGGGAAGAAAGAAAGATCAAAGAGTTTATGGACGAAGAAGAAAATGGCTCAACGGGCCGTTGGAATTAATACGAACGTTATGGATGCTAATTACGAAAAATTTGAAAGAGCTAAAAAAAGAGTGAAGTCCATTCGAGGATTTTACGGACATCTTATATTCTTCTTCATTTTTATGGTCCTTTTGTATGTGGTACGGTTTGCCATCTTACCGCGAACCGATCTGATGCTCGAGGATGAAGGCTTCATTAACTGGCTTGATTGGAATACGTATTTGCTTCCCATTTTATGGGGAATAGCGATCGTGATTCATGGAATTTCTGTGTATCGCTTTAAGTTTATGAAGCGATGGGAAGAGAAAAAGATCAACGAGTTTTTGGAAAGAGAAGAACAAGAATCTAAACAAAACTGGCAATAAATAGTAGGAATTATGAAAGACTCAGGAGAAAATAAATACGATAGAGCAAAGAAGAAAGTAGATGAAATAAAAGGGTTTTATTCTCACCTCTTGGTATATTTAATAGTTAATATCGCTTTGATCCTTGTTCAATTGGGGATCTTTAACGGCTTTTCGAATATCAGTTATCCGGGTTGGGCATTATTCAGCACGCCTTTCTTCTGGGGTATAGGTCTTATGTTTCATGGTCTTTATGTATTTCAGCATAAGTTCACCTTCTTTAAGAACTGGGAAGAACGCAAGATTAAAGAGTATATGGAGAAGGATGAAGAGGAATACAAGAATACCACCAAGTGGAATTAACCTACTGATTTATTGAACCAATCAATATGAATGTAATTATTATAGAAGATGAAAAACCTTCGGCACGGCGCCTTCAGCGTATGCTGGAAAGAGTGAATGTGCAAGTGGACCAGATGCTCCACAGCGTGGAGGAATCAGTAGAATGGTTTGCCAACAATGATCACCCCGATCTAATCTTTTTGGATATTCAGTTAAGCGATGGGCTGTCGTTTGAAATATTTGATGAGGTAGAGGTGAACAGTGCGATCATTTTTACCACAGCATTCGACGAATATGCGCTGCAGGCCTTTAAGCTGAATAGTATCGACTATTTATTAAAACCTATCGATGAGGAAGAATTGGAAAAGGCGGTTCAAAAATTCAATGAGCGCGCACCCCAGGCTCAGAATGTCCAGCTCAATTTTGACGATATTAAAAAACTACTTACCAATCCGGTGGAACGTGAATACAAGAAGCGGTTTACTACGAGAATTGGTCAACATATCAAGATGATTCCTGTGGATGAGATCGAGTGTTTCTTTTCTGAAAACAAGGGTACTTATGCGCATACTCGTGATGGCAGGAACTATCTTCTGGATCCTACCCTGGAACAGCTAGAGGGCGAAATCTCTCCGGAAACTTTCTTTAGGATCAACCGGAAGTTCTACGTAAATATTAATGCGATCAAAGACATTATAAGTTATACCAACAGTCGCTTACAGCTCAAACTGTACAGCTACAACGAACAAGAGGTCATCGTGGCTCGCGAACGGGTCAAGGATTTCAAATTGTGGTTGGAATAGATCGGCTACTTTTTTTCTTCAATTCGGTTGTCATGGAAGGCCGAGGGTAATAATTTCGGGATCAATTTGACAAATAATGGAAGTAAGATCGCGCCACCGGGTAACATAAAGATGGTGAGCGAGGGGATGGTTTTAAAAATATCCAATAACTGATCTTTTACTTTGGTCTTCTCTTCCGAAGTGAGTTCCCGAATGGTCGACTGACTCAATAACAACAACAGTTCTCCACTTTCGTTCAGTTCTTTAAGCAGTCTTTTCTGGTTTCTTAATATCAGCAAGCGAACGGTATTACTCGACTGTTTGTAAAAATGTCGGACCGGGTGCGTATACTCGAATAGCTTTATTTTGGTAGCATTCTCTGCGGAAAACTGCTGAAGAGTTAATATGCAATCTTCCAAATAAGAAGGAGTGAATCCAAGTTCACTTGCGAGTGTCTGAAGGAATTGCAACTCGCTCTCATCCAATTCACGATCGTCCCAAACCGCGAGGCAACAAATGTCTAGCACATATTGCCTTTCAAGCACAGACATTTCCGAAGTAAACAGCGCGGAGATCTGGCTGGTAGGCTCTGCATTGGTCATGAACTCCGAAGAAGAGGACACCATTTCAATAACCAGATGATCATATTTGTTTTTAACCTGTTTGGATTTCAGTGCCAGTACGCTGCATTCGATAAGGACATGTTCCAAAGACTCCAGATAATCTTTGAGAGAACCGGGTTCTTTCAAATATTGCTGAAAGGCCAATACATCTACATAAAGCAAGGCATAGGTGAGGAGGGAAGCGGTGTCCTTTTTTAATAAGGTGTTCGCTTCTTGCAACCTTGCCGACAGTATTGCTTCCAGGTTATCGCTGGGGGATTTTGTAAAACGTAATTTCTGAAAGAAACTCCTTTTTCCTCGCTCTATGGACTTATAAAAAGTAATAAGCGTATCCAGGAATGCTTCGTGTGTGGCATCCTTGTATTTCAATTGATAGGCATACAAGAAGGCGTGAAACAAATTGATTTTAGTGAGTTCTTCTTTAGTTAGGTTAAGCTGACTAACCGGCTTCTCTAACATGGTGGTCACCGAAACTCCATAAATGAATCCGGTTTTTTTTAGATTGGTGTAAAATACTTCATGATCGGCGGAGTTTTGTATAAGATGCTCAGGATCAAAGCCATTTAAAAATTTAGGAATCCAGCCGTTCGAAGAAGGGTTCATTACTTAAATTTGTAGGGTTGAATTAATTAAATTTGTATTAACAAAATTTTAACATTCATACAAAAACCATAAACGTACATTCGACGTAAATAGAGGAAAGTAAATTTAACCATTATAACATTCTAATGATGAAAAAAACAAAATTATTTGCTGTGATAGGTGGCCTTGGGATTGCGGTCCTGTCGGTATTCCTCCTGGCAGCAGACCATATCGATGCGCCCGCTGTGGCTGGGACTACTGTCGATATTGCCGATCTTTACGCTTTTGAGGGAGACAATCCCAACAACACCGTATTGGTCGCCACACTTCAGGGACCACTCCAACCCGGTAACGTCACTGAAAATGCCACATTCGATGAAGATGTATTGATCGAATTCAATATTGACAACAATGGTGACTTTGTGGAAGACCTGGTGATTCAGGCCATACGTCGCGATAGTATCATGTATTTTTTCGGTCCGTCGGCAGTGGATGCTGCGGATTCGGGTTTAGCTAGTGATATTTATGTGGATGATATGGTTGGACAGGTTGAAATTTCCTCTACCACAGAAACCATTACCGCAACGAACAATGGTATGACCTTCTTTGCAGGGCCACGACGCGATGCTTTCTATTTCGATTTTAACCGCTTTAATGAGATTGTTTCAGGTGCTGCCGCTCCGGAAGGTTTCTTTCCACCTGCGGATGCTTCCGACTTCTTCGAAAGTCTGAATGTTCTGGCGATAGTCGTGGAAGTGCCCAATAGCATGTTGGGAGATGCACCACCACACGTAGGAGGAGCAGTCGGGATTAACGGACTTCCCAATGCATATAATGTTTGGGTTTCAGCAAAAAGAAAACAATAATAAAGAAGAGAACAATGAAAATATATAGAATCAAATTTATAGTGTTAGCCATTTGTACTTCTTTATTGTTTGTACAATGTGCCGACGATGATGACAACGGAAATGTCATAGAACAAGCGAACTGTGAGGATGGGATAATGAATGGTGATGAAGAAGGTGTAGACTGCGGAGGTAGTTGTGAACCATGTATAGGCAGTCTTGATTTTAGTGGAACTTTCAGCCAGGTGGATATCATGGGCCGTCCCGGGGTGAATACTGTATTCAGCGGGAGTGATAATGTGAAGAACGATTTCAATAATAGCATAGTAAGTGACCGTGCATCGTTTCAACCTACTTTCGAGGCGACTTTAGAAGCCTATCATGATGTGTATGGAGATGCACTTGGTGTTACCCTGGATTATGAGACTAATATTCTGGGATTGGATGCACCTACCTTCACTACTGTGTTGGCACAATTCGATGCACTACAGGTAGCACCTGATGCAACGACCACTTACTTCGATGGGGTCAATGCTCTAACAGGAAGAACTCTTGGAGACGATGTGATCGATATTTCGCTTACGCTAATGTTTGGTGGCACCACCGGAACCCGTTTTGACGGAAATAACGATACTCCACAACTAACTAGTGATGGAGTAGGGCCTGGAGATCGGGATTTTACACTTCCCTTCCCTTATATGGAATCTCCTGTGGAACCAGAATAGATGAAAAAGAAATTTGGGAAAGAGCAACTTGGTTTGCTCTTTTCTTTTTAACAACATACTGTATTTGATGAAAAACTTAGTATGGGTCATAGCGGCCGTTCTTTTAGTGGCCTGTAAAGAAGACCCAAAAAATATCGCCATCCTGAATGTGGAAGACTACGATTCTTTCCTGGATACTTCCGAAAGGGGCACGTTCAACGAAGCCACAACTACTGTGGATTTCTGGTCAAAACGATTGCGGCCCGATACAACCGGAGTAGGAGACCTGGCACCACTAGCTGGAGGTTACGAACAATTGTTCCAGCAAACCGGCAAGGGAGAATATCTTGTTATGGCGGAAGAGCTCTATCGCAAAGGTTGGGAAATCTCGGCCAACAATAAAGACGGATTTGCCCGACACCTGGCGCACAATTATGTGAGTCAGCATCGCTTTTCTGAAGCTTATGAATTACTGAACGAGACTTTAAATACTCCTTCCAATAAACATCAGACCAAGTTGATGCTGTTTGATGTTGCCATGGAAGTAGGCGAGTATAATAAGGCTTATGAGTACTTGAACGAAGTAACTGATATGAGCGACTACAATTACCTTATTCGATTGTCCAAATGGAGTGATTACAAGGGCAATCTGGACGACGCCATACGGTTTATGGAGAAGGCCAGGGAGATTGCGGATTCCAGGGATAGCAAACCGTTGAAGATTTGGACCTATAGTAATCTTGGAGATTATTACGGGCATGCCGGTATGATCAGTAAGTCGTATGAAATGTATTTACAAACACTGAAACTGCAGCCGGATAACGCCTACGTCAAAAAAGGATTGGCATGGATTGCCTATGCTGCAGATGATAACACAGAAGAAGCTCATAGAATTTTGGATTCGGTGATGGTATATCATTCGATTCCGGATTATCATTTGCTGAAATCGGAGATATATGAGTACGAGGGATTTTTAGCCAAGGCTGAAATGGAACAAAAAAGGTTTGTGGAGGCCATAGAGGCCGGAAATTACGGAACCATGTATAATGCTTATCTCATAGAATACTACTCGGAAAGCAATCCTTCAAAAGCTGTGCAACTTGCCAAGGAGGAGCTTACAAATCGCAAAACACCGGAAGCTTATCATTTATTGGCGCTCTCGGAACTAAAATCCAATAATCCTACTTTGGCACTGCAGATCATAGAAGATTATGTAAAAGGCAAAACTTTTGAACCAATGGCGTTGTATCACAGTGCTCTTGTGTATAAAGCAAATCAGAAGTATGATGAGGTGGAATCGATCAAAAAAGAACTCATGGAAGCTTCCTTCGAATTGGGTCCGCTTTTGATGCGAGAAATAAATGAACTGTAAAGTTTCTATTGAAAACCTTCTTAATCCAGGAAGGTTTTTTTATGGAGTAATGGTTCCGAGGGTATATAATTGTTCCAGGGTAGGTGCCTCGCTACCTCCTGCAGGTTCCAGGGTGATTCCAAAGGCTTCCTGTCCGGGTATAATTTCTATCTTGAAAAGCTTGTATTCATTATCATCATAAGAATCCAGGACACCAATGCTAGTGGGCGTTAACGGATTCATAGTTAAGGACCATACCTGATAAACTTTACCTTCTGGTGGTTCAGGGAGACCATTTACATCTACATAAGCCACGGTTTCTTCTTCACTGAAATAAACGGTAGCCAGCGCATCAGGTGCTACAGCCTCGTTTCCTGGTAGCACGACCGGTGTGAAGTCGTCAGATAAAATAACCTCCAGGTATTCCGAATTTTCTGCCAATTTGGTTTCTGTGTTCTCCAGTTTCTCCTTTAGAACTACATTGTTGGTATTTGTAACCCGAATTCGGTCTTTGAGATCATTATTCTGTTTGATCATCCAAAAGATTCCCGCGAAGCACAATATTGCAGCCGCCCAACCTGTTATGGCATTCCAGTTTCTGCGTTTAGGTTTGTGATCCAGGGTTCGAACGCCCGACGTCTGAGCGGTTATTTCCCGCCATACAGAGTCTGAAACAGGAGCCGAAGCAGATTCAGAAAGTTGCATAAGAGCACTTTCGATCTTTTCAACTTCTTCTTTGATCGCGGGATATTCCTGAATGGCTGTTTCCACTTTCAGCCTATCTTCTTCTGAAAGTGAACCGGTAACATAAAGTTCCAGCAGTCCGGATGCTATGATATCTTGTTCATTCATCGTTTACCTGTTCAACACCATTTTGCGTAATTCATTAATACAATTCCTGGCCCTTGTTTTAACGGTTCCCAGCGGACTATCCAGCTCTTCGGCTGTTTCGGCCTGGGTATATCCTTTAAAATACAGCAGGTCTATTAGCTGGATACATACGGGCTTTAAAGCGTCGATGTACTTTTTAAGTCCTATGGCGTCCAGTTTTCCGGTTTCGTTACTTCGGGCTTCCAATATATGTACGAAATTATCGGCCGCTAAGTTTTTTCCGGCATTCTTATATGCTTTGGAGCGTGTTTTATCGATAGCTGCATTCCGTGCAATATTGAGCATCCAGGTATAAAACCTGCCTTTTTGCACTGAATACATGTGTGAGTTGTTCCAGATCTTAACAAATACATCCTGCAATACTTCTTCAGCTATGGTTTCATCACGAACGAGAGTAGCAATAACGCCTAACAAAGCTTTCGAATACATGGTATATAAGGTTTCGAAAGCCTGCTCATTGCCTTGCTGCATCTTAATAATAAGATCGTCCGGTTGTTTCATTCAGGAGACTGGCGTAAAATCTGATCACTAATTTAGATAAAACCTCTGAATTAAAGAATGCATTTGAAATTTCAGTACTAAAAACATGAATTTTAACGATTTTTCGATAAACGGCATTGAATCCCCTATAGAGGGTATCAATATGTTAATACCCGGTGCGATTCTCTAAATAATTTGTTAAAAGCCTTCATATTTAATAGATTTGCTGGAATCAATTTCCCCTATAACCGAAATTAATCTAAACTGAAACTTATGAAAAGAGCCACATTGTTGATGTTTTGTGCAGTTTTTACCTGCTGTTTATTTGAAGGTAATTCGCAGAACATTCAGCAAACTATTGACCAGCAGTTGAATCAGTTGCTGGAAAACAACGAACTTTCCGCTCAGGATGTCAATTGGGCGATCACCGACCAACATGTTAGTAGAACGAGTCATGTAAACCATGTTTACTTTCGTCAATTGCTAAATGGTATTCAAGTGTATGGATCAGAGTCCAGCGTTCACATTTTACCCAATGGAACCTTACTTAAATCCAATAACAACTTTGTGAAGGATGCAATGGGCAGAACAGCTGCGTCCAGCCCGTCGATTACAGCTATACAGGCTGTGCAAATGGCAGCGAATCATTTCAATTATAATATTTCAGAAGACATTACTGTGATTAACAGTAGGAATAACGCCCAGGATCTAATATTGTCCCGAGGTGGTATTTCCTTAAGTGATATACCCGCGAAACTGGTGTATCAGGAAACGGCCGATGGACAAGTTGCATTGGCTTGGGATGTTTCCATAGAAGCTGTTTCACAGGAAGAATGGTGGAGCGTACGAGTGGATGCAATCTCGGGTGCTATTTTGAACCAGGTTAGCTGGAAGTCGGAATGCAACTTTGAGCACGACCACAGCGAACATGAGACATTGGATTTCCACAAAAACCTATATGACATTCCTAACTATGATGCTTTAGTGGATGCTGCCAAGGAGTATGCTTGCAATCTGGAGGCGGAAAATTTCAGTGCTAATACCTATGAAGTATTCCCAATGCCAGTGGAAAGTCCTTACTATACGGCTCCACAGGGTACCAGAACCGTAGTAACCAATCCCGCGAATGCTATTGCTTCGCCTTTTGGTTGGCATGATACCGACGGTGTTGTAGGTGCAGAATCGACGCTTACCACGGGTAATAACGCCGATGCTTATGATGATGGAGACAATCCGGGTTACAGGGCCGATGGAGGCGCTACCCTGGACTTTGTTGGCTTTCCGTTTAGTATGACATATTCAGCAGGTACGCCTTATGAAGATGCAGCTATTACCAACTTATTCTACTGGACAAACATCATTCATGACGTTTTATACTTGTACGGATTCGATGAATCTGCAGGAAACTTCCAGGATAACAACTATGGCAATGGTGGAATAGGTAATGACTGGGTACGTTCTGAAGCTCAGGACGGATCAGGAACCTGTAATGCCAATTTCTTTACACCACCTGATGGTAGCTTACCGAGAATGCAGATGTATACTTGTGGCGATAAAGATGGAGATTTTGATAACCTCGTAATAATCCACGAGTATGCTCATGGAATTTCGAATCGTTTAACCGGTGGACCTGGTGCGGCTGGATGTTTGGGTAACTCTGAGCAAATGGGAGAAGGATGGAGTGACTGGTATGGAGTTATCATGACCATGGAACCCGGAGATTTAGGTACCGATTCAAGAGGGGTTGGAACATACCTGTTCAATCAGGGAGCCGGAGGTGCAGGTATCCGACCATTTCCATATAGTACCGACTTTGGGGTGAACCCTCAAACTTATGATGATATTAAAACAGCGTCTGTACCACATGGAGTAGGATCTGTATGGTGTACAATGCTTTGGGAAGTTACCTGGGAACTTATCGATAGCTACGGTTGGGATCCGGATATCTATAATTTTACTGGTGATGTGAACCTGGATGCTGGAAATGTACAGGCTTTTGCCCTGGTTACTGAAGCGATGAAACTTCAAACTTGTAGCCCAGGATTCGTAGATGGCCGAGATGCTATCTTCGCTGCAGACCTGGCCTTATATGGTGGAGCGAACGAATGTTCCCTTTGGGATGCCTTTGCGAGAAGAGGTCTTGGAGTTAGTGCTGATCAGGGATCATCTGGTTCCAGATCTGATGGAACGGAAGCTTTCGACACTCCTTCAGGATCGGCAGCTTTTACCGCTCCAGATGATGTATGTGCCAATACAGCTATCATTACCGGTTTAGGTGGAGGAACTCCACTAGGAGGTGTTTATAGCGGTCCTGGTGTAGTGGATGATGGAAATGGTTCCACTTATTCTTTCGACCCTGTAGTGGCAGGTGTAGGTATTCATACTATTACTTATGACGTTCCGGCAGGACCTTGTTCTATAGCGTCATCAGCTTCAGATGATATAGAAGTACTTTCTATTCCTGCGGCACCGCCAACAACTGGTGTATCCGACTTCTGTTTAGGAGATCCCGTAACGGTTTCAGCAACACCTAATGATCCGTTGAATACCATTGGATGGTATGATGCGCCTACAGGAGGAACTTTCTTGTTCCAGGGAACTGATTATACATTTACACCTACAGGAAGTACTAGTGTTTGGGCTCAGGAACAACCTCCCGGACCACTTTCACAGCTTAAAATTTCGGAGATCACTCTGCAAACTCCGGATCGTCTGGAAATCCAAAATGTTGGATTGGCAGAGGATTATACCGGATATGCCGTTGCAGTAAGTGAGACTCCTTATTCTAATATCAATACGATTAACCCGGATGTTCAAATATTAGGTGCTATGGGTGCAGATTCAGCGATTTACTGGGATGACCAGAGTGGTTCCGCCCAATATTGGGGAAGTAATATCTTCTGGAATGATAATAGTTCCGGTTGGATCATTATTATTGACGATGTAGGAAATGTGGTGGATTCAGTATTCTGGAACTTTAGTGCTGGAGATATTGCAGGATTGAACGTAACTATCAATGGATTCAATATTACAGCTGCCGATTTGGATTGGACTGGTATAGGTGCTTCCTTCACCCAAGGATGTACCAATTCATATCGTAGAGATGATGATACCGATGACGCTTCAAACTGGGCCGATGTTTGTTCGGCTTCTGATTTCGGTGTGGCTAACGCTGATATTAACTTAGGATTTAGTGGTTGTTTAGGTGACAGGGGAGAAGCAGTGGTAACTGTAGATGCCGAAGCACCTGTGATTACTTGTCCTGCTGATGTAACTGTTTCTGCCGACGCTGGTTCCTGTGAGGCTACAGGTGTGGCTTTAGGGGCAGCTACTGCCACAGATAACTGTACCGGTGAGACATTATCTAACGACGCACCAGCTGCATTCCCGTTAGGTGATACCACAGTGACCTGGACCGCAACAGATGCGGCCGGAAACACAGCAACCTGTACCCAGGTGGTTACTGTTACAGATGACGAAGATCCAACAGTGACTTGTCCGGCAGACGAGACCGTGACTGTTAACTCGGGAGAGTTGTATACCCTGCCCGATTATTCTGGATCGGCGACAGCTGCAGATAACTGTACAGCATCTCCTGCACTTTCGCAGGATCCTGCTGCCGGAACCGATGTAGGTGCCGGGACCACGGTGATTACTATTACGGCGACTGATGACGCGGGTAATTCTACAACTTGTACTTTTGAAGTAACTGTAGACGAGATTCTTTCTATAGCCGATTCGGCATTTAGCAGTCAATTAGTACTTTATCCGAATCCAACAACTGGAGTACTTACATTGCTAAATAATAGTAATGAGGTTCTTACCCAGTTGACCATCACCGACGTGAATGGAAGAACTATACAGACTATTAATCTGCAAGAATCAGAAATACAAACCAGTTTCAATATTGATAATTTAGCTACCGGTATGTATTTCGTTAGAATAGACTCAGAAACAGCAAGTGCTGTGAAGCAAATTGTGAAACGATAATTATTTCATAATAGAAAATGGAAAAGCCCTGTGTTTGCAGGGCTTTTTTGTTTTTGTTGAAGTTTGGCAAGCTTTTTGTTTTGTTTAAAGAAAGTAATCAAGTACCTGTAGATGAAACATAAAGTAAACACTTGAGTGTCCCTAAAAAGAAACATTTACATACAAATACTTAAAACCTTCCCGAGCCCCGGGAAGGTTTTTTTTAAGGTATTTCTTCAGTGTTTTTATGCTATCTGCGGTCTTTAACCAACTCCCGTTGGTCTGTGATCCCCATTTTTATATTTTCCGCAATAATCAGTGCTTTATCAATTTTGGTTTGAGAGTTCTTGAACCGAGATACGTAATAAATAAGAGATCGTTTTTTTCCATCCGTGAGTCGTCGAAAACCTTCCATAGCTTCCGGATCACTTTCGAAAACGGCGGAAAATTCTTCCGGGATTTCCACCCCAAATTCTGTGGTGTTTTCCAGCAACTGCAATAGAAAGAAATCGGATCGATCTACGCCCAGTTCTTTTTGATAGCGCCTTCCGAAGCTTACCCTGTACTGCCCTTGAACATGATGTAACTTACCATGAAATCTGATATTGTTTGAGTCGAAAAAAGCTCGAATTTCCACTCGGTCATGTCCCGCTTTTACAAAAGGTTCGGCAATTTCCGCCGGTACGATTAGACCATGGGTTCCTACAATACTTACCTCAAATTTTTTCGAAGTAAGCATGTATTAAATCAGTTTAGTGATCACTTGAGTTTCGCTATGCAAGGTTCTGTGTACGGGACACTTATCTGCGATTTCCAGTATTCTGGCAATTTGTTTTTCGTCCAGGTTCCCTTCCAGCTTGATCTCCCTATCGAAAGTATCAATCTTAGCGCTGTCCAACTCACAATTTTCGCAATCAACGGCATGTTGTTTAGAATAGCTGGTATGTACCTCGATGTTTTCCAGATCCCATCCCTTTCGTCGAACATACATTTGAACGGTCATTGCGGTGCATGCGGAAAGACCTGCCGATACATACTCGTAAGGATTGGGGCCATAATCGTTGCCTCCAACGGATTCGGGCTCATCGGCTACCATATAGTGATTCCCCACTTTCATTTGAGTGGTGTAGCCCTTCGTGCCCGATAGGCTGGCCACCACATTATGTCGGGTCTGAATTCGTGAATCTTTTGGTATTTCCACATATCTCGATGCCCAGCCCGCAATCACATTACCCACATACAGGGAATCTTCTTTTCTCGAAAGAAGGTGATCTGCACCATCCAAGGATACAAAGCTTTTAGGATGGTGAGCCGCTACATAAATTTGTTCAGCATTGCTAATTTCAACCGTAAGATCTTGTGGAGAGTGCATTACCAGTAATGCTCTGCGGAGGTTCTTCGCCACTTCAGGCAGGGAATGGGATTGCAAGTCGTCCAGAAACTGTTTTTTGATCCTGAAGTCCCTTCCGCTCAAATTCACAGTCGCCACCCCACTATTTTCTATTTCGTCTATATTGTCTTGTAAAAGGTGTTGTACATGTTTCGGGTTACTGGGAGCTCCAACCGTGACCACCGCTCTCACCGACTCGAGTTCCGCCGCCGCGAAAATAACCGCTGCCCCACCTAAAGAATGCCCTACCATGAGGGTTGGAGCTGCATGGTTTTCCTCAAGGTAATTCGCTGCTGCTACAAGATCCTCCACATTTCCGCTGAAATTCGTATCCGCAAAATCTCCTTCACTTTCCCCTAAACCGGTAAAGTCGAACCTTAATACTCCGAAACCAGAAGCCGTGAGACTCCGACTGATGTTCCGTACTGCAGATAAATTCTTTGTGCAAGTGAAACAGTGGGCGAAAATCACATAGTTGTGCGGATGTTGATCCGCAGGTAATTCCAGGCGTCCGGACAATACCAGTCCTTCTTTATTCTTGAATTGTATCTTTTGAAGATTCATATTAAGTATCTTTTGTTTTTTTACGTAAGTCGGTATTTATGTTCAAAAATAACTGAAGCCTGTCATATTTCGTACTGGAGAAATGAACTTTCAAATATCCCAGTCGTACGTTGAAATTATTTGTAAACCTATAACCAAAGCCTACGAATATCCTGTTTTGATCGAAAGTGGGCTGCTGAAAGTTTATAAATACTTCGTCAAATACCTGTGCGAACAACGGGCCAGAAATTTTTCGGGTCACCAAAATGCGATAGCGAATCCGATGCCTGGTTTCCGTGACACCATCGTCTGTGAAGAAACGTTGTTCAAGACGATATCGGTGATTCAGGTTAAAACTCCCGATTTTTCCATTCGTGACCAGCTGTTCATAGATCCTGTTTTCGGTCAAGTAGAATTCATTAGGTAATTCCCTAAAGCTTGGGTCTGTATAAAAATAAGCATATCCCGCCTGGACCGATGTGTTTTCATTGATGTTGTAATTCAGCCCGAGAAATCCCCAGAACTGATTAAAATTCTGAAAAAACTGATAATCGTTTACCTGCAATTCAAGAAAAATACTGTACTTCTCAGCTATTCGATGATTGCCAAAATAGGTGGTCCAGGATCCGAAGCGGTCTTCTCCGGTTTCCTGCGCCCTCGATGATTCGCTCAATAAAAAGGAAAGGAGGACAATTAAAAAAAGTCTCATGTAACGAGTTGGATTTTGATTGGTATAGTTTAGCGGCGAGAATGCTAAATAAGCTATAAGTTAGCAGAAAACCGCAAACACATCAAATAAAATCTTTAATTATTCTTTCAGCGATCAGTTCGCTGAGGAATCTTCGGCTTTTTTTCTAAGATCTGTGTTCCACCAAATTCCTATTTGGAATCGATCGAAGTTCTTACCCGTAAAGTGATTTTTTAAATATCCTACCTGGGTGCTTACGTTTTTGGTAAACTTATATCCAACAGCACCATACAAACGATTCTGGCCGAATATAGGTTCCTGCAAGTTGATAAATACCTCTTCGTATGCCGTGAGAAACCAATTGTTATCGATGGGATAAGTAATTCTCAGGAAATAGCGTCCGCGGTGTTCAGTAGATGAACCGGTTACAGGATTTTCTAAAAACCTTTGCTCTAATCGATACCGATGACTGAACTGAAATTTTCCAATCTTATTCTTCAATATAAACTGTTGAAAGATCCGGTTCTCAGTGCTGTTTTCTTCTCCATCCGGTTCAGGGAAGGTGGGATCGGTTTCAATATATCCGTATCCGATAGTGGCGATTGCATTGTCCGTAAAATGATAATTGAGCCCGGTCCTCAATAATAACTGATTGAAATTCGAGGCGAATTCATAGGAACGGTGTTGTATTTCAGTATGAATGCTGAGTTCATCAGTAATCCTGTTGGTTCCAAAATACATGGCCCAAAAACCCAGTTCATCTTCACCAGTATCCTGTGCACTGGTGCAAATGGTTAAAAATAAAACAGTAAGTGTTAGATAGTTTCGAAATTTCATGCAATTGGCTTTAATCGATAGTAAATACTTCGGTCTCTTTAAAAGGTGAAAGGTCCTCTTTTTCAATGATGGCACGGTATTCTGCCCAATCCTTATTGAAGAAGGCGTTGGTGCTTTGCAGCGCCTCATTTAATTCATCTTTGGCCTGCTTCATCAATCTTTTCTCTGTGGAAGTCATACCGTTAGGTCTGCTACCACTATACCATCTCGCACTGCCCAGTCTGGTATTCACCGTAGGATCCGGATTTCTTGTGATCCCCTGACGCTTGTCTTCTTTGCCCAAATATAGAGCTATTATCGAATCAATCTTCTTGACCACCGTTCCGGTCGATTTAATCTGTTCCTTGTACTTCTTGGAATCGAGTTTTTTCATCTTTTTCTTGAAACCCTGGGCCATTTCTTTGCTCTCCACCAATTGTTTTACCGCATCGGCCGCAAGTTGTGTCATCTGCTCCAATTCCTTGGAGGCCGCATAACTTTCATCGATCGATTTGGCTGAAATGTTCAACCTCGGATCGCTCTCTACTTTGATAGTAGCCTCCGATTTGTTTTCTAAATGAATAATTTCCGCACGATAAGTTCCTGGCTTCACAGAGGTTCCCCCCGGTTCGTTTTTTCGTTCTCGAATCGTCCTCGAGGGCCGGTCTACCCCTGCTTCATTCATAAACCATCGCCATTTATAGATACCCGTACTATCGGGAATTTTTCTTTTCAAGGTTCGGATCAATCGTTCTCCATCATAAATTTTCAGGTAAAGGGAGTCTTTATGAGGTTTGTTTTTATCCATTTCTGAAATATCAGATTCCTCACTTTCGTCTTTATCTTCAGAGTCCATATCCTCTTCTGTCTCTTCCTCATCGCCATCATTCATGAAATAATAACTAAACTGAGCTCCATAAGGCCGATTTTCTCCATTGTATAACGCATCACCACCAAATCGACTCCCACTGGGCTGCTGATAAGATGCCTGGTAGGCAACAGGCGGATCGAACAGCTTTAACGGGGATTGAAGTACTCCGTTACTTTTGGCAATTTCTCGTAAAGGCCGAATATCATCCAAAACCCAAGCGGCGCGACCAAAGGTTCCGATAACCAAGTCATGTTCACGTGGTTGAATTACCAAATCCTTCACTGAAGTTGTCGGGAATCCATGGGTCCATTTCTGCCAATTGTTCCCGGCATCCACCGAAACGTATAATCCATCATCGGTTCCAAGGAATAATAGATTTCTTTCGATGGGATCTTCAACGATGCTCAAAGTATAGCTTAACACATCATTTTCATCCACAATTCGTTGCCAGGTTTTTCCGTAGTCTCGGGTTCGGAAGGCATATGGTGTATAATTGAATCTACGGTAGTCATTGGCGACGAGCAAGGCTTCTCCTTTTGCTTTGTTGGAGGCCTTGATCTGAACGATCCAGCTCCCTGCCGGTAATCCCTTGATATTTTGCGTGACTTCGGTCCAACTGGCTCCACCATTCTGAGTGTAATGAACCCGACCATCATCGGTTCCCACCCAAAGCATGTTTTGTTCCAATACGGAAGGTTCAATGACCAGAATGGTTGTATGATTTTCCGCTCCGGTGGCGTCCATAGTAAGTCCGCCACTCTCACTTTGTTTTTGTTTTTCCGGATCGTTGGTTGTGAGGTCATCCGAGATTATGCTCCATGTGAGTCCTTTATCGGTGCTTTTGTGTACGAACTGACTTCCGAAGTAAATAGTATTGTTGTCGAACGGATCGATATTTATTGCGCTGTTCCAATTAAATCGAAGCAACATGTCCGGATCAGGATGCGTGGGTCGCACAGTATAATTATTCCCGGTCTTCCAGTCGTATCGGCTCACATATCCCTGCTGGCTCATGCTCCAACCGTAACGGCTATCATCCGGATCGGGTACAACGTCGAATCCATCTCCAAAACTGATTTCCTGCCAGTAACTGTTCCGAATTCCTTGAGATTTCCAAACATAGGCTGGACCGCGCCAGCTTCCATTGTCTTGCATTCCACCGTAAACGTTATAGGGAAATTCATTATCCACACTGATGTGATAAAACTGTGCTACCGGGAGATTCCCGATAAAGCGCCAGGTTTTACCTCCGTCTTTGGTAATGTTCATACCTCCGTCGTTTCCATCGATCATAAAGTTGCCGTTTTCAGGATGAATCCACCAGGCATGATGATCGGGATGTACCCCATTACTCACTCCATAGGCAGGCATGAGTTGCTCAAAGTTCTTTCCGCCATCCTGGGAAACATTCACATAAGTAAAGACCGAGAATACCCTGTTTTCGTTTTGTGGGTCTACATATATTTCAGAATAGTAAAAAGGACGATTTCCAATGTCGGTTTTATCATTGACTTTTTTCCAATTGAATCCGCCGTCTTCAGACTTGTAAAGCGCATTCTTTTTCGCCTCAACTATGGCATAGACAATATTTGGCTTGTTGCGGGCAATCGCAATACCCATACGTCCAAGATCGCCTTTGGGAAGACCATCGGCGTCGGTTCTTTCCTCCCATGTATTTCCGCCGTCATAAGTAATGTAAAGTCCACTGCCTTCACCACCCGAGTTAAAGAACCATGGATCGCGTTTGTGTTCCCACATGGCTACCATAAGTTTGTTGGGATTGGAAGGATCCATGACCATATCGGCAACTCCTGTTTTATTGTTGACAAACAGTATCTTGCTCCAGGTTTTACCACCGTCGGTAGTTTTAAATACTCCTCGCTCGGGATGCTCACCCCATGGAGATCCAATAGCCCCTACATAAACGACATCCGGGTTATCAGGGTGTATGATAATTCGATGAATGTGTCGGGTCTTTTCGAGTCCCATCGACTGCCAGTTCTTTCCTCCATCCAAAGATCGATATACCCCAAATCCACCATTCAGGCTGTTTCTGGGATTACCTTCACCGGTACCCACCCATAGTACAGATGGATTGCTTTGCTGAATCGCTACGGCACCGATGGATGCCGTGGGTTGATCATCGAAAATGGGATACCATTTAATCCCTCCGCTGGTAGATTTCCACAATCCGCCAGAAGCCGTCCCCACATACATAATGTCGGGGTTGTTCAGCACCACATCAATGGAAGTAACGCGACCGGACATTCCGCCAGGCCCGATGTTCCGGGGTTTCATGTCTTTCATTATGTCCATTGATAATTTTTGGGAAAATAGGAGAGCAGGGATGCAAAAGAGCACCGCGAATAACAATTTTTTCATTGGAATTTTGATTGTAACTTAGTTTTGATTTTAAAGGTAATAAAATACAATGGCACCTTTCTTAAAAGGCTGTTAATACGGGTAGTTTATCATCCATATTGATTTATATTTAAACGATGAAAAAGAATAACAAACCTACTGGTTTTGTGTTCACTAAACACAATCCAAAGGAACAAACCCCTTTCGAAAGATTATTCGAAATTTTTCAGGAATTGATCACTCACACCTCTGGTGATTTTGACGAAGCCATCGATTGGCTGCGTCAGTTGGATGAAGAATACAAATTAACCACAGAGGATTATACCATCGATGATTTTATTGAAGAATTAAAGCAGAAGGGATACATCCGTGAAGAAATTGTACCGGATGGTGAGGGTAGTGGAGACGGTAAAGGGAAATCGACTATTACTGAAAAACTGGAACGGTCTCTTCGCAAAAGGGCTCTGGACCAGATCTTTGGAAAGTTAAAGAGAAGCAACACCGGAAATCATAAAACAAAATATACAGGGCGCGGTGATGAGCAGTCGGGTGAGTATCGCAACTACCAATTTGGTGATGCCCTGGAGCGCATTTCCATGACCGAAAGCTTAAAAAATGCCCAGATCAACCATGGAATTTCTGACCTGCATTTAACTGAGAACGATCTGGTGGTAGAGGAAACCATGTTCAAAGCTCAAATGAGCACGGTCCTGATGATCGATATAAGCCACAGTATGATCCTTTATGGTGAAGATCGAATCACGCCTGCCAAGAAGGTAGCAATGGCGCTTTCAGAATTAATCACTACCCGTTATCCTAAAGATACCCTCGATATACTTGTTTTTGGGAATGATGCCTGGCCGATAAAGATCAAGGATTTACCTTACCTGAATGTAGGGCCGTATCATACGAATACAGTGGCCGGCTTGCAATTGGCGATGGATATGCTGCGCAGAAAGCGTAACACTAATAAGCAGATCTTTATGATCACCGACGGGAAGCCCAGTTGTATGCAACTGCCCGATGGGCGCTACTATAAGAACAGTGCAGGCCTGGATCCACATATCGTTAGTAAATGTTATACGATGGCCCGACAAGCCAGAAAATTACATATTCCTATTACCACTTTTATGATTGCGCAGGATCCTTATCTCATGCAATTCGTGGATAATTTTACTGAAGCTAATCAAGGGAAGGCGTTTTATACCGGATTAAAAGGATTGGGTGAAATGATCTTCACCGATTATGAAAATAACAGAAAAAAGAAATTGAGATAATATGAAAATTGACAATATCCGAACTTTTGGAGCATTGAAGGAAGCTGGTTATGAACAAAAAACGGTGAAGGAAGAGCTCCGCCGTAACCTGCTTCAAAAGCTAATGAAGAAAGAAACCACCTTTGAAGGAATTCATGGGTATGAGTATACCGTAATTCCGGAACTGGAGAGGGCCATACTTTCTAAACATAATATAAATCTACTGGGATTGAGAGGACAGGCTAAAACCCGTCTCGCCCGGCAGATGGTTTCCCTTTTGGACGAATATATCCCTGTAGTTGAAGGAAGTGAGATCAACGACGATCCTTTTCAACCCATATCACGTTATGCCAGGGAATTACTAAGAGAGAAAGGAGACGACACCCCGATTTCCTGGTTGCACCGGGAGGATCGTTTTGCCGAAAAGTTGGCTACACCCGATGTGACCGTGGCCGATTTGATAGGAGATGTAGACCCCATTAAAGCAGCCAATTTGAAGCTTACCTATGCTGATGACCGGGTGATCCATTTCGGAATGATACCTCGGGCCAATCGTTGCATTTTTGTGATCAATGAATTACCCGACCTTCAAGCCAGGATCCAGGTGGCCTTGTTTAATATATTGCAGGAAGGAGATGTTCAGATCCGAGGATTCAAACTGAGATTGCCATTAGATATACAGTTTGTATTTACCGCGAACCCGGAAGATTATACCAACCGAGGTAGCATAGTAACTCCATTGAAGGATCGTATCGGTTCACAGATTCTAACCCACTATCCGGAGAGTCTGGAGATCGCTCGAACTATTACTGAACAAGAAACCGAAGCTGCTATTCTTGACAAGCAACATATTTATGTTCCGGAACTGGCAAAAGATATTCTGGAGCAGATTAGTTTCGAAGCAAGGGAGAGTGAATTCATAGATGCTAAAAGCGGGGTAAGTGCCCGATTGAGTATCACGGCTTTTGAGAACTTACTAAGCACAGCAGAGCGCAGATCACTTCAGAACGGTGAAGAAAAGACCACAGTGCGCCTGGGGGACTTTGTGGGAATTATACCTGCCATCACCGGTAAAGTAGAATTGGTGTATGAAGGGGAACAGGAAGGTGCTTCACAGGTGGCTCAGCAGCTCATAGCAGATGCCGTTAAAACCGAGTTTGAGAACTACTTCCCAAAAATTGAAAAGTTACAAAAGGAAAGTGATGTAGATCCATACGACGAATTGGTGTCATGGTTCTTTGAGCAACGAGGGTTCGAACTTGTGGATAGCCTTACAGACCAGGAATATCAAGAGAAACTGGACACCATTGCACCGTTAAATGAGCTCATCCATAAACATGTACCCGATGTGGCCGAAACAGACCGATATTTTTTTAAAGAATTTGTGCTTTGGGCCCTGGCAGAATACAAAAAGCTGAGCAAGTACAGTCTGAGTGACGGACTGAGTTTTAAGGATGTCTACGGTGGCTACATTAGCGGACTTTAAGATTGGTCAACTAGAAATATATGGTGGTTTAAATACTTGAATTTTTGTAACTTACCTAGGTAAGGAACTAAAAATCACGTGTTTTGAAAAGATCAACCAAATATTTTGCACCCTTTTTTCTAGTATTATTTACAATCATTATCGCTACTGCCTGCGGCGGAAGGACTTCATCGTCTTCATCTTCGGGAAGTTCGGATCTTGCGGATAATGGCGAAGTGAAATTTACACTGGATGGAGCACAATGGGTCAGTGGCCCTCCGGGTCATCCTGAAATGAAATTTGAGGAAGAAGCCATTACCGATGGTAAGACAATGGTTCGCATTGAAGGTTTTGCTGCCGATGGATCACATATTGCATTAACGGTATTTGATACGTCGGGGGTAGATGTAGGAACATATCCAATTACCGGGCAAGGTATGTCTGGCTTTTATAAAAAGGACTTTCTCGAGGGTGATGGCTATGTGACCAATGGCATGGATGATAACCCGGGATCGATCACCATCACTAAACTTACTGATAACGAAGTGGAAGGAACCTTTCAATTCGCTATCCGAAGTGCCGGAGATGCTGAAAAGATCAGTCAGATAACCAACGGTAGTTTCAATCTGAGCTTCACCAAGATCTAAAGAAAGGATATTATTGTAGTGCGGACCTGAAAATATCTATTTGGGTTCAAATACATACCAGGTAGTACCTGTGGAAGGGTTGAAGCTAACCTTGGCCACACCCAATTCAGAATATACCAGATACTTTCCTTTTATTTTCAAGCTTTCACCATGGAGGGAAGCACTGGCTTTTCCATCGATATAGTTGAAAATGACCCCATTGCTAAAGGTGAGGGTTAGGTTTTTCATTCCGTCCAGAATCTTAGAATTACTCACTTCCTTTTTGGCTTCCACTCCATAGGAATGGTACTTCTTTTTCTTTGGCTGAGTAGGGAAGAAGTCCTTGGTTTTGGCCAGCTCTATTTTTCCTTCGGAAAGTTCATATACATCAGCGTCGTTTTTATAATTGGGTCGCACTGTGAGCGTTATCGCCTGGTTAACTTGAAATTCCCCCGAATAATTTGTTTCGTTAAACAGTAAATTACCTTCAGCATCGCGAACTTCAAATTTAGTCCCGGGTGGGTACATTATCTGATCGTGCTGCTCGTCTGTTTTATAGATTTTTAAATAGGTTTCCTGTGCACTTAACGACGTGCACCATAACGCTGCAAATAATAGTACTAGTGCTTTCATAATCTTGAAGGTATTAAATTAATTATCAATTCTGTTTTGTTCTTCTTCAATTCCAGTCGATCTTTTGCGGGCCTTCTTAATTTCACTTCTTCCGAAGTTGTAATTCAAACTAAACCGCACCTGCCTGCTGTCGCTTCCACCATTTCCGGTAATAAACAGATCTCCAAACTGCGTTTCTCCTCTCCACGGAATGGTATATAATATGTCACTAAATGCAACCCTGGCGGTCATTCGTTCATTAAGGAATTTCTTCTGAAAGGCCACATCCAACGACCCCAAACTTTTGGTTTGATAAGTTCCTCCCCAGATAGAAGGAGAACTGAACCATCCGGAAACTTCCATTTTCAGATCGGCAGGAAGCTGAAAGGTGTTCTGACCATAAAAACTGAGCGTATTCTGATCTACCGAAATGAAATCTTCACTGGTGGCTTCAAATTCACTTCTGAAGGCATTCAGACTTACATAAATACTCCACCAGTTGTTGATTTTACCCGGGTAGGAAACACCGAGATTATATACTTTCTGATTGGCCACATTCCTGGTAATAATGAAGTTTTGGTTTTCTCCCACAGCCTCGGTTACCTGGGCAAAATAGTCGGAAATATAACTATAGGATACTGAAGTAGTTAACCTGTAATTATAAGTATGCGCAAGCCGAATGTTATTGGTATACTGTGGTTGCAGGAATGGATTCCCTTGCCGGAAGGACAATTCATCAATCTTATATTGGAAAGGGTTCAATGATTGATAGGAAGGTCGCTGTATACGACGACTATAGGTAAGCGCCAGACTGTTTTTTCGATTCAGAGTATATGTGATACCACCACTGGGGAAGAAGTTTGTATAATCTCTTTTCACCAATTCGTTATCGTTTTCCTGGGTACTGCTAAGATCGCCTTCGGAAAGGGTTTGCTCCACGCGAAGCCCAAACTGGATATTGATGCTATTCCATTTTCGGTTGAAGTTGAAATAGGCGGCATTGATCTGCTCCGTATAGTTGAAGGTATTACTCTGATCTGTATTAAAAATATCCTGACCATCGATTACATCGAAAAAATCAAAAACGTTCTGAGTGCTCACATAGGAGATCCTCCCTCCAAGACCTAGTTTACCTTTCAGAAAGTTTTGCTCGTAGTCTGCCTGCCCAGCCAAAATGTCTATTTCAATCGGGGTGATGAATCGAGCCACAGAACTTCGCAGTGTATCGCTCTCCTGGCTATTTACATAAATATTGGGTTGAAAATTTACTCGATCACTGCTATAACGTCCGTAATCGAGATCCATATTGAGTTCGTGTCCCAGGGTGTCTGAAAATTTGTAGTTGAAATTACTGTTGAAATTGGAAGATACATTGTCGCTTTCGCTTCTTGCCAATAAGATCTCTTCCGGTTGTGCATCCCCAAATGGGATGATTGGAGTACGACTGGAACTGCTGCCAATCGAGTTGTTGAAATTGGCCGTTACTATAATTCCGAAAGTGTTTTTTGAATTGGCGTAATAGTCAACTCCGGTTTTGATATTGTGATTATTCTGGTCGAATTTTGAGGTGGTTCGAGCGTCAAAACGAGTACCGTTCTGGGTTCGATCGAGGTTGATAAATCCGTAACTATCTCCAAAACGATTGCTATACGTTCCATAGATGTTGATCTTTTTTCCGCGATTGTTCAAACTCAGTGAACTATTCACCCTTGGAAACCTTCCCTGAATAAATCCAGCTGTTACGCTACCATTGGTCCCCAAGCTCTTATTGCGTTTTAGTTTAATATTGATGATCCCCGCGTTACCTGCAGCTTCGTACTTGGAAGAAGGTTGCGTGATGATTTCTATGGAGTCTATGTCGGTGGATTGGAGCGTCTCCAGGTAATTGATAAGATCTTGTCCGCGCAGTATAGAAGGGCGTCCGTCAATATATATTTGAACTCCTGTTTTCCCTTCGACAATAATGCTGTTGTTGTTATCAATGATAACACCGGGTGCTTTCCGAAGTAATTCAAATCCGTTGTTTCCCGTTGCATTGATGGTTTTGTCTACGTTGAATACCGTTTTATCCGCAAGAACTTCAACAATAGGCTTCTCGGCCACGATGTTTACTTCTTCCAGAGCTTCACGGGCGGCTTTCAGCGTAATAGCTCCTAATTGGATATCCCGATTTAGCACATCTACCTCGGTCCGGGAATCTTCGAAACCTACACTACTTAGTTGTAAGATATAACTACCTGTCGCTATTTCACGAAATACCAAGCGTCCGTTAGCATCGCTGATCTTGGCTTTTACCAGACTCGTATCAGAAGATTTCAAAAGCAAGGTTGTAACGAATGCCAGCGGATTGCCGGATTCATCTTTGAGTTCTCCCTCTATCGAAAACGACTGTGAAAGGATTACCGATGATGTGCATATTAATAAGAAAGACAGGAGTAATGTTTTCATATCGTTTTAATTTGAATCAAAGATGGGATCATTATGTGAACCAATCCACTTACTTCTGTTGAGTGGTCCTATAACCCGATGAATGTCCCGGTCGGTTCAGCGGTCTATAGGACCATTCGTCCAATAAATATTTTTTTTGAACCTAATGGAATGTAGTTTTGAAAAAAACAAAACATGGTACTCTTACGATACTTTCCTTTTCTAATACTATCCTTCATTGCGACTCACACATGGTCACAAAGGGTGGATGTCTCTGAATTGTCCAGCCTTTTAGAATTCAACACAGACTCCTTGTCGCCGGGAGTTGCTTTAGGAATTGTGAAAGATGGCGAAATTTTCTATGAGGTATACAAGGGCCTTTCCAACCTGGAACATCGGGTACCTGTTAATGTCGATACACGGTTCAATATCGCTTCCAATGCCAAACAATTTACAGCAATGTGTATCATGAAACTTGTATCGGAAGGCAAAGTTTCCCTAAATGAAGACGTGAGAAAGTACATTTCCGGTATTTATCCTAAGGTGGAAGAAGAGATTCCAATTGCAACGCTCATAAACCATTCCAGTGGAATAAGGGATTATAGTGACCTAATGGGCTTTGAGGGAGACCCTTGGTGGAAGCGATTAGGTGCCGATAATGACGATGTTATTGAACTATTGAAAAACCAAGAGGAACTTAACTTCTCACCCGGTAGTGATTATGGCTATAGCAATAGTAATTTTACGTTACTAGCCAAGATAGTTGAAGAAATCACTGGTAAAAAATTCCATCTTTACGCGGAAGAATTCTTTGTTGAACTCGGGATGAATCAAACCATATTTTCGTCGAATTATATGAAGGTAATACCCAACAAAGCTTTGCCCTATTCAGACTGGGGAGACGGAGTATGGAAACAATATCCCATGTTGGTAAATGTTAACGGAGACGGCTTTTTGTATACAACCTTGAGGGACCAATTGCATTGGGAATCTATTCTTCAGAATAATGAGTCGAAAACCTTTACATCCGATGAATTACAACAATCTCAGCGACCTGTGAATACTGAAATTAAGACATATGGCTTTGGCGTTGAATTCGCTAAATATAAAGGGAAAGAAGTTATTTATCATGCCGGTAGTACAGGATCTTATGGTGCATATTTTCTGAGATTTCCTTCGGAAAAGCTCAGTATTGTGGCCATGAGCAATAACGGTCAAGTCTGGACCGAAGGATTGGTGAAAGCTGCGGCTGATTCGTTATTAGATCTGAAAGAAATCGAGACAGAAGTCCCGCAACCAATAGAAGCAACAAGTGGGATAGATGAACTCACCGGGCTCTATCTTCTCGATGGTGAAACCTATATTGAAATAGTTGCCGAGGGTACAACTCTTTTCCGGAAAATTTACGGTCGTGATCCCGTAGAACTGCTTCCTTTAGGAGGTAATTTGTATGAATACAAGACAAATTCGGATTTGAAATTGCATTTCATTGTAAATGAATCGGGTAGTTACGACTTCAAATTGTATTATACCGGTTACGCCGATAGGCTGGGAACCAGGCTGAACGGAGAAGAGTACGTGGAGAACGATCAAAAACTTGTTCCAGGCATCTATATTAATAATGAAACCAATGCAAGTTTTGACCTTGCCTTTGAAGGGAATCAAAAATTCAAAGTCACGTTTGACGGCAGAACCAGCGATGCTCTGTCTTTGCATAATGACCTTATTATTTCAAATCGTTTTGTACTGAAATTGGTACGTGATGATCAACAGGAAATAGAACATATCCTACTTGATTATGCCAGACTAAAAAATGTTCGTTTCGTAAAGCAAGACAAATAGTTTGCTAAATTTATGGCTGTCATGACGGAATTATTAAATCGGCGAATTTTGGGAGTAAGGATCAAAGAGATATTGATCACTTTCCTAATTTATATGCTCTTTGCTTTCTCTTACCATCTCACTCTATGGGTTAATAGAATGGGCTACAACGACCCGGATGATTCCTTGTTCAACGCCAAACAATTTTTTACCAGGGGAGGGATGCAGTATTTCATTTTCTTCCTGTTGACCATTCCCACATGGTTGTTAATTTTTAAACTTTTACGAAAGTGGAAATTGGGTTATCGTTTAATGATACACCTTGTAACACTGCCCGTTTTTGTATTTCTGGCTCAGAAAGCCTATTATTTTTATTCCGAGCAATTCGGATTCTGGCATCTGCAGGGGAGTGGTCAGGTATGGGATATTTATATACCGGCCCTGTTTTACATTCTACAGTTCGGAATTTTTCACGCTTACGAATACTTTGTGGACAACCAGAGGAAACTCAAATTGGAAGGAGAATTACGCACAGCTGCCCTAAAAAGTGAACTTTCGGCCATTAAAGCACAACTCAATCCGCATTTTCTGTACAACGTTTTCAATACCATCAACGCTTCGGTACCTTCTGAAAATGAAAAGACGCGACATTTGATTGCGGAACTTTCAGATTTATTCCGTTATCAGCTTCAAGCCTCTAAGGAAGACCTGGTAACCTTAAAGGAAGAATTGGATTTTATTCGGAAATATCTGGACCTGGAAAAAGAACGATACGGAGAACGCCTCGAAATTCACATTAATGTGGATCCGGATTTATATTCGGAAAAGATTCCTCCTATGATTCTGCAACCATTGGTTGAGAATTCTGTGAAGCACGGACTTTCTTCACTTGTTGATGGTGGTTCGATCAGTATTACCATTTTTAAGGAAGGCGATTCTCTAAAGTTTGAAATCGCAGATACCGGTGTTGGAGTCAAAGACAAGAAAAAATTGTTCGAAAATGGTGTGGGCCTTACCAATACTCGCATCAGGCTTCAAAAAATGTATCAGTCGAAAATGGAGATTTTGGATAATGAACCGCGTGGTTTAAAAATTAAATTCAGCATTTGATGCAAAAAGTAATAATTGTAGATGACGAGGCCGCGGGTCGTAAATTGATCAAGGAATATCTTGAAGATTTTCAGGAACTGGTCATTATTGCCGAGGCAAACAATGGGGTAGATGCTGTGAAGGTGATCAATAAGTTCAAGCCGGACCTGGTTTTTATGGATATACAGATGCCAGGACTTACGGGATTTGAAGTTTTGAACCACCTCGAGATGATTCCTCAAATCATTTTTTCGACTGCTTACGATAAATATGCTTTGCGAGCTTTTGATGTTCATGCGATCGATTATTTACTGAAGCCATATACCAAAGAGAGATTTCAGAAGGCCATCGATAAACTAGACTTTTCAAAGAACCAGGAAGGGATTGCACCTCTGGCAGTAGATGTGGTTATGAACAGTTCCACCTACCCCGAAAGAATACTGGTGGAGTATCAGAAAAAATTCATTACCATTTCAACCAAAGAGATCATTTGGATCGAAGCATATGGGGACTATTCCAAATTGCATACTGCCAGGGAAAAGTATGTCAGTAATTTTGGAATTTCTCAATTGGAGGACAAGTTGGATCCAAAGAGTTTCCTGAGAGTGCATCGATCGTCTATGATCAATATCAACGAAATCAAACAAGTCGACAAATACTCTAAATCCTTTGATATGTCTATGAGTAACGGGGACGTTGTGAGAGTGAGTCGAGGTTATATGGACGCCGTCAAGAAGCTAATCTTTTAGAGAAAGGCGGTATCAATTCCTTTGATCAGCAATACAATACCACTGATCACCATTATTGTAATAAGCCACCTGCGGAAAGCGAGTTTACTCATTCTGAAAAGTAACCACTTACCGATTAAGTTTCCTACAATGGCACCCAGACCTAAAGCCAGGCCCAGAATCCAAAGTTTGCCATCTAGGAGTCCGAAGTATACATAACCACTTACTTGTGCCAGTCCCAGGAAGAAAGACTGTGCGGCTTTAGTACCTACGAGGTACTCCTTGTCGATGCCCGCATTTAGCAAAAATGGATTCAGGATAGGACCCATACCGCCGGTAAAAGTTCCAACTATGGAAACAAATAATCCCAATGGGATAAAATACCATAGCTCCACACGGAAGGAGCGGTCCTTTTTTCCAAAGCCGTATTGAAATATGGTACTGATCAGAAAGAGTCCTACGAATATTTGAATCCAATATATTTTTACTTCGGAAAAGAGCCAGGCGGCCAATAATGCACCAAACATGGCCGGCGGGACAAAATACCAGAATACCTTCCAGTTGATATATTTCCAGAAGATCAGAATACGCGTGGGCCGGCTTATAAAAGCTCCGAGATTAATGACGGGTGCTGTTTGCGAAGTTCCAATCAGAAAGTTCAAAATAGGAATTTGCATCATCGCTCCGCCGCCCCCACTAATGGTGGAAAGCGTAAAGGTGGCCGAACCCAATAAGAATAAGGCGAGGAACAACCACACTGATATTTCAGAAAAGAGCTCAGGCATAAAAAAATCCGCCACGAGGGCGGATTAAAAATACGATTAATTCGATTTATAGGTTCGGAATCACCAATTCCTGACCGGGATGAATCATATCCGGATTGTTCAAGATATTTCTGTTGGCTTCAAAAATAGCATTGTACTTCATAGCATTTCCGTAGTAGTGCTTGGCAATCTTGCTCAATGATTCTCCACTTTCCACTGTGTGACGGGCGTAAACTGAATCGTCTGCTACTTTAATGTCCGCCATGATGTCAGAAGGATTTTCTCCTCCCACTCTTTTTATTTCGTCCCACAACAAGTTTTTCTCATAGGGAGTGGCAGCCGTACCCCAAACTTGTAATTGTCCGTTTTCTTCTTTTACGTCACCATCCTGAATGTTCAACTTTTCTCCCAATTCGAGGACGCTTTGATATTTTGCTCTAACCATTTGTTATATTTTTTAATTAGTAGTGTTAAAGTTACAAATTTAAGGCCAATAGGGCGGTCTGGAGATTTAAATTATGGTTAACGAAATTGGTTTTCGTTGAACCGTATTCATTTTTGGACAAAGAGAATACTCAAGGGAATTTTTTCTTCGGAAATGATTACAAATTAGGCAGATAGGCTTCAGCCTCTTCCTCTGTGAATTTCGATCTGAAGCTAAAAGCATAAGGCGACTCACCATGCTCCTGCAGGTATTCTAACCTTTCTTTTCCTTCTTGCAGAGTGGGTATATGCCCTTCAGCAATAAACCAGAGTACCATATGCATTTTCGGCATTTTGGCGAACCATTCTTTTTTACGCTTGTACACTTCAACGTGAATCGATTTGTAGACATAATCGAATAAACTATCCCGGTCTTCCCAGACACTCATATTCACGAGAATGAATTTAGAATCATAGGCCTCTATGGAAAACAAATCTTCGCCTTCATTATCGTCATAACGCCATACAAACCCTATGCTTTTATCGGCTTCTGCATTCACGCGATCTAAGTTGGCAACGAAATCTGCCATAAGCGGACTCTCAATGGTATCCAGGGCTTCGGCGATGTTGAATTGTGCTAAGTGCAAAATAATGGAGATTAAAACGGCACCTTTCTCAAGGAAAAACCAGCTGACGTAAACAAAAGTTTCGTCTGGGGAGACGGCTGGAATCACTCAAAATTGGTGCCTATATTTTTAAAGGGAATAACTTCTTATGTAAACCCGCGTAAATATAATTGAAAGCTAGGAATTCTAAAAATGTACGAATGAAGAAATGTCCGTAGAACTTAAATTTTCGTCAGCGTGACTTGATATTAGCCGCGCACAAGCGTATGATTTCATCAATTCGCCTGGCTCTCGTTTCGGGCCGTTTGGCACTTTGCAACCAGCTTAAATAGCTTTTTCGATAGCCGCGAGAGAAATTCTGATAATTCTCCATGGCCAATGGATTTTGATTGAATGCCAATCGAAGTTCATCAGGAATTACAAGGTTCTCCACATCATCCATAGCCGTCCAGGTTCCGGTTTCTTTAGCCAGATCGATCATTTTCCAGCCACTATCATGAATCAATCCTTCCTGTTCCAACTCAGAGATGTATTTTTTATTAAGCGCGCTCCACGTACTTTTAGGGTTTCTAGGGCAAAAGTATTGTCGCCTTTTACCATTCCCCAAGCTCTTCACGGTGCTATCGATCCAACCATAACAGAGCGCTACGCGTACTGCTTCTTCCCAACGCATGGTAGGCACCTGATTCTCTAATTTGAAAAATATAAGGTAAACGCCTTTAGGGTAACGATGGTGATTCATATCAAGCCAATCCCGCCATTCGACATCTCTAGGAAAGTATAGTTCGGGTTTTTCGTCCATTGTTATTCCACTTTTTCGGAATCTACCAGGAAGTCCGGCATGAGTTCAACTTCCTGAATGGAATTCTCGAATTTCTTTGATTTCCATTCTGCTTTCGGAAAGATCCATGTTTCTTCTCCGTCCACATCGATCATCACAGGCATGTCAAATTTCTCGATGATATTGGAATACCGAAAACTTAGTTCGTTATCGGTCCATTTGTACTCAAGTTTAGGAATCATCACCGTGCGAAGATATTGTTGCCAGAATTCTGTTAGATCAATACCCGACTGTTCACTAATATATTGCTCTACCTGGACACTGGTGACGGTTTGATGCCTGAATTCAGAGTTGAGTCCTCGAAGTATTTGCCGCCATTTTTTATCGTCTTCGATGAGTTGTCGCAATGTGTGAAGTATATTGGATCCCTTATAATACATATCATTACTTCCACGACGATTTACGTTATATGGCCCGATAACCGGAACGTCGTTCTGAATCATCCTCCGGGTACCTGTCACGTATTCCGAAGAGGCCACCTTCCCAAAGTGATAGTCTAAGTAAAGGTTTTCGGAATAGGCTGTGAATCCCTCATGCACCCACATGTCAGCCACATCTTTATTGGTGATGTTATTGGCAAACCATTCATGCCCCGCTTCGTGTATAATGATGAAATCGAATCGCAATCCCCATCCGCTTCCGCTTAAATCGGTACCAAGGTATCCATTCTGATATTCATTACCATAGGTCACGCTGCTTTGATGCTCCATCCCCAGGTAAGGAACTTCCACCAACTTAAAACTGTCTTCATAGAAGGGGTAGGGGCCAAACCAATATTCAAAAGCCTGCATCATCATAGGCACCTGCTCGAATTGCACTTTCGCCTTTTCCAGGTTCTCACGCAGCACCCAGTAATCCAGATCCAATTCACCATTCAGACCTTCATATTTTTCGGAAAAGTTCACGTAATCCCCAATGTTGATATTCACTCCATAATTGTTGATGGGATTTACCACTTGCCAATGCCATGTTTTCAATGCGCCGGCATCTTTTACATTTACGAGGCGCCCATTGCCAACTGCTGTAAGCCCAATAGGAGCTGTGATGTGAAGATCGATTCCACGTTCGGGCTCGTCGGCGGGATGGTCCTTATTTGGCCACCATATACTCGAACCAATCCCTTGATTAGATGTTGCGATAAAATACTTCCCATTGGAGTCTTGTTCCCAGGTAAATCCGCCATCCCAAGGTGGTCGCACCGCTTGTTTCGGAGTACCTTCAAAGTAAATGATAATCGATTCTTCATCCCCGATTTTGCCTTTTTTCATTTCGATGAAATGTGCTGATCCTTCCGAAGTAACATTCAAATCTTTGCCTTGTTTTTCCACCCGACTTATTTTCATTGGGGCTTGCAAATCGACCTGCATGATTGTGTTACGATCCAGCACCTTATAAGTGATAGTGTTGCTTCCCATGATGGACTTCTCCATAGGATTTACGGTCACTTTTAGTTCATAGTGCTGTAAATCCCACCAGGCTCGCTGTTCCGTAATACTTCCTCTTAAGGTGTCCTGCCTGGTAAATTCCTGTGCTGAGATTGTGATGGATCCTCCTATAAAGAATAAGATAACGATGATGTTTTTGCTGAAAAAAGTACGCATGTTTTGACTTATTATCTGAAAATTGAATTTGGAAATACCACGACACTTTCATGACCTTCGGGCCCTACCGCAGCCACTCCGAAGAAAAAGTTATCGATTACTATTCCATCAAGTGTATATTCGCTTACATCACCAACATTACGGCTATAGTCCCAGGTGGGAGAGGTGGTATCACGCCAGTATATTTTATAGGAGGTTGCTCCTTCAACTTTGTCCCATTTCAGTTTGGCCGAAGGTTCTACGATACCCCCAATGGCTACATTCTTAGGTGAAGGAGGAGCCCAGGCAAGGTTCGCCATAGTGATTGCATTTACAGCGGTAAGCTTGGCCGCATAGTCGAAGTTCACAAATTTTAGCTTGTCCCCGTATTCGATCCCGTCCTCGAAACGTATGTCCTGATGTTGCTGGGTATAATTTTCATGAGCCTCCATAATTCGTATTCCCGGAAAACCCACATCATTGAAGGGGCGGTGATGACCACCACGGCCAAAGCGATCCAGTCTATATATCATAATCGGATTCATTTCCGGCATATATTGTTGCGTAGTGGCGTGCACATAGCGTGCCAATTGTCTGGAAATGCCATCTACTTCACCACCATAAAATCTTCGACGGCCACGATCTCTTTCGGATTCTGTGGGTGGCACAGGTTCTGAGAAGATTCGAAAATCCCGATTGCTCACCACTCCGTTGACTCCTTTAATGTTCCCAATCATATCGTTGTTTAATACCCCGATGATTTCCCAGTTATTTTCCTTGGCGAAACGTGCAAATCCCTTTCCTCCAAATAATCCTTGTTCTTCCCCGCTCAATCCGAGGTAAACAATACTGTTCTCAAATTTATATTTTGATAGGACCCTGGCAGCTTCCATGGCTCCGGCCATTCCCGTGGCATTATCGTTTGCACCAGGGGAGTCGTCCGTAAAATTATTAGGATCACTTACCCTGGAATCGATGTCACCACTCATGATGATATATCTATTCGGATATTTAGTGCCTTTTTGAACCGCCGCAACATTGACTACCCATACATCCTTCGTGATACGGGAGTTTTCGCCTTGTTTCACCAAGTCTTTTTGGTAGAATACATCCAGACAGTTGTTACATGCTTCGGAAATTTTATCAAACTCGGATTTGATCCAACGACGTGCGGCACCAATACCACGAGTTTCTGAAATGGTATCGCTAAGCGTATGTCGTGTACCGAAATTTGCCAAAGCCGTGACATCTTTTTCCAGACGATCCGCGGAGACCTCGGAAATGATGTCATAAATACGAGAATCGGTTTGAGCCACTGAACAAAGTGACAGGCAAACAAATGCTGCGAGGAAAATGTATTTCATAAGGAATCTTTGCCTTAAAATTAGTGAAAATTAGACAGTTTGTTCAGGGACTGTTTTATTTAATCAGGACAAAGGCGTCTTCCGCAACAGGTGGAATATTCACACTGTTTTGAAGGAATTCTTCCATGGTGGAATCTTCACAACAATCACTGGTTACGGTGGTAAACGTAAAACGGAGTGTATCCCTTACATTTTCACTTAACTCCAGTACATAATCACTCCCACTAACCACAATGTGATAAAAGATGGGTAACTGGTTATCTGCAAAGAATGCCCTGGGTTTTATATAAATTACTGCATCCGGCCCGGACAACTTAAATGAGTCCATTACGAATTCCGTCCCAATTAAAGGGTTACCATTGGCATCACGATAGGAGATCAGAAATTCGTTGGCGGCACAAAGTACAGTGGAGCAATCCGGACCTACGTCTTCGTCTCCTTCACAACTTATAAAGGGCATCAATAGTACAAGGAGTAAGAGTTTTTTTAGCATTGAAATATGGTTATGTTCCAAATTTATTGAATAAACGTGACTTTGGTAATGAGTCCGTCATTCACTTCGTAAATCGCAATGGCACTTAGGTTTCTTCCATTGATGGTAAGATATTCTTCGTCAATGACCTTGTTGTCATACATTATGCGGTTCTTTATTTCACAGTTTAAGTCCGGGGTGTTTTTAAAGAAACTTCCATACATTTTCTTCATGGCTTCTTTTCCTTCGGAAATGAGGGTGTCCGGGAAGTTATATAATTTGATATCGTCTGAATAGGTAGCCATAAAGGCATCGATGTCTCTATTGTTATAAGCTTCTAGCTGTACATCGACCACCGTCTCAGGATCTTTTCCTATAGTTTCCGCAGCGAAAGCAAGCTTTTTGCCATTTGGGCTTACAGCCAACCGGGTAATTTCATTCAGATTATAGTCGGGAAGATCCGCAACCATTTTCCATTCCCCATTTCCGAAAAGATCGTACAAAAAGAGCTTGTCACCACTGCCCAGCAACAACCTTGAATCGTCCAGCCAGATATGATCCTGTATTCCGATGGGCAACTGACACACAAAAAAACTCTCCAATGATTCCATATCCAATTGATATATGTCCCAGTTTCCCTCCTCATTTATGGCCGTGTAGCTCATGGCATCAGTACCGGGAACTTTATGAATCGATCTTCCCGATCCTTCCAGTATCGTATCCAGCTTCTGTGTTTTTAGATTAGCGACTACCAGGTCCAATTGATTTCCAGCCAAAACCGACGCCAATAAAGTCTCGCTATTCGCAAAGGCATAATAGGCCACTTGTAACTCGTCCAGTAAGATTCTTACATCTGATGATGGCTTCTTCTTGTATGAATAAAGACGCTGTTTCCCATCCGGATCCAAACGAACAGCAGCCACCTCCTGACTACCTGGAATTCGTTGAGGTGAATATTCCCCACCTTCCGTATCTAAAAAAAGAAATTCCGGAGAGAGCGAAGTAGCTCCGCTAATAGCAATATCAGTGTCTTTACCTTGAGTTCCGGCAAATAAAAGGGTTTCGCTGTCATAGAAGGATGGCTGATTGTCGTAGCCAATATTTTTTGAAACATTCTGCGGTTCAGAGATGGTGAAGCTTTCAGCCGAAATGTCAATATCCGAAATATACACCTCGGTGTTGGTTTGTGCTATTAAAATTTCCGAAGTAACTAGAATTAGGGTGAACAGGTACTTTTGCATTCTTATAACAAATTGCTATCGATCGATTTTAATGATTTTAGATTGGAAGGATTTACCGTCCTGAACTATTTCAGCAATAAACAGGCCATCCTGAATGGGAATATCAGACAGATTAATGGTTTTTGATTCCAGCTGCTTGGAAATTAGCACCCTCCCCTGTAAATCCATTAACCTGAATTGATAAGGAGCATCAGAAGCTGTATTGATTTGAATCCTATCGGTAAAAGGGTTCGGAGTTATCTTCAATGTAGTTCCATTTTCAAAATCCTCTGTATCCAGAATGGGAGTGTTTTCATAGAGAATGACCACATCCTCCAGCTCGTCAATAAGTGTAAGGTCCATGGCCCCGTCATTATTTCGGTCGTGGAAAATAGCGCAGGATCCCGCTTGCACCGCAGGATAAGTAGTAGGATTAATAAAACCACCTGATCCATCGTTTTCGTACATCACAAAATCATTGGTCCCAAAGTTGCTGGCGATGAAATCAAGGTCGCCATCGCCGTCATTATCGCCTAAATCTATCGCCAGGGAGAAACTTCCCACCGGATACTCTCCGGATACGCTTAGAAAACCCGTGCCGTCCCCAGTGAGTATTGAAACTTCCCCGCTGGAGGAATTCACCGAAACGATATCGGCTTCTCCATCGTTATTCACATCGCCTGCCGCCAGCATCCACGGAGAACCCGAAATAGGGGTTGCATCGGTAGGCGTGAAATTACCCGCGCCATCGTTCAGCAGGGTCAACACATTATTGCTACCAAATCCTCCAATAGCGAGATCGATGAAACCGTCGTTATTGAGGTCTACGGCAGCAATACTAGTTTCGTTGGAGACGCCTGCATCCTGGGTGATGGCTGCGTTGAAACTACCAGTGCCGTCATTTTTTAAAATGGAATAGGTGCTTCCTGTACGGTTGGCGGTCACTATATCGTCCCATCCGTCCCCATCGATATCCAATACCGCGAGGCCTCTGGGCCCCGTATCTGCCTGGTACCCAATTTCCGAATCGAATGTTGTGGAGGCATTCCCCATAAAGACACTTACAACACTGTTTTGAGTACTTCCTATAGCGAGATCGATCTCACCGTCTTTATTGAAGTCGGCACCCTCATTGGTGCTGGGTTTATTGGCCGCGGGCATATTGAATATCGTAAAGTTCGAGTATCCTCCCGATTCGTCATTAAAAAAAACACGAATATCGTTACCCACTTCGGTAATTACCGTCAAATCTGTGTATTCATCGTGATTGAGGTCCCCTGCATAAGCGCCGTAGGATTGAATAAAGGTTTCACCGGTATCCTCTGTTGAAAACTGATCAACAAGCGATTGATTCCAGCCTGCTGGTAAGGTTTTGATCCAGAAATTATAAGCAAAGCCACCAACTAGCGGATCTCCCCCGGTCGATTCTAAATCGGAACTCAATTTTACCGAAATCCATTCGCCATAGAAGAAATCCCGCTGAGGCGTGAATGTTAGAATCAATCCAGATGCATCCAGATTGATGTTACCGTCCATTGGGCCAGACCATCTTCCAAACACCATCACATTATCTGAGTTAACCGTGGTGGCATCCAACGCAGTGTCGAAGGTAAGTATGATTGCTGTGTTCCTGTTGCTGTCCAGGGTTTGTGGATCCGGTGATACATTCACAACTTGTGGATTTTGAGCCGTGCAAAGCATCCCGAAAAAGAAGAGGAGATAGTATATGTTTTTCATAGCTGGATTGTTTTTTCCAAGGTACAAAAAATCACAAAAAGCCTGAGGACATGTGGTCTTATAAAATAAACCGCCCTCACAGGGAGGGCGGTTTTAACTAACTAACCAAGTTAATATCACTTTCGGGTTAGAAAGGATATGAGTTTTCGGCGGTTACCTTTTCAGCAATCAAATTGCGCAAAGCAACCACGTTCGGCATATTTTGATATTTGGTGAATCGTTTCAATCCCATCAACATCATTCTTTGTTCGTCTCCTTCTGCGAAAGACACTATTCCTTCTTTGGCCTTGCTATTGATAGTGTCGACTGCATTATATAAGTACAATTGTGCCATGGCAATCTGCTCTTTTTGGGAAGCTTCACCATACCGCTTCACGTTCTTCTCTGTTCGAAGTACGGTGCTTTCCGCCATATAGACCTCGATCAAGATATCGGCGGCAGCCATGAGCAATTGCTGATGCTCTTCCAGTTGTGGTCCGAATTTCTGAACAGCACTTCCGGCAACCATTAAAAATACCTTCTTAAGTTTTGCGATCATGGCTTTTTCTTCGGAAAGGATCTCGGAATAATCCGGTGTATCGAAGGATGGAATTCCCATGAGTTCCTGCCCTACAGCCGTGGCGGGTTCCAAAAGGTTCACATGTCCTTTCATGGCCTTTTTCACCAACATACCCACCGCCAACATGCGATTGATCTCGTTGGTTCCTTCGTAAATACGAGAGATACGCGCATCTCTCCAGGCAGCCTCCATCGGAGTATCTGCACTAAAGCCCATTCCGCCTAAAATTTGGATTCCTTCATCCGAACAGTTTTGAATATCTTCAGATACGGCCACTTTCAGAATAGAACATTCAATGGCGTATTCTTCCACACCTTTTAGCTCGGCTTCCTGGTGGGTATTACCTTCACTCATTCGAATGTTGATACGATCCTCAATATCCTTGGCTGCACGATAACAAGCACTTTCTCCGGCATAGGCCGATGTCGCCATGTCCGCAATTTTAGCTTTGATCGCACCAAACTTAGCAATAGGAGTCTTGAACTGAATCCGTTCGTTGGCGTATTTAGTAGCGTTTTCTATCACTCTTCTCTGAGCGTCCAGACAGGCAGCCGCGAGTTTGATACGTCCTACATTTAATGCATTCATGGCGATCTTGAATCCATTTCCTCTTTCCGAGAGCATGTTCTCTACAGGTACCTTAGTCTCATTGAAGAAAACCTGGCGGGTAGAGGAGGCGTGGATTCCCAACTTATGTTCTTCCTCTCCCAGGGTGATTCCATTTTCCGGATCGTTCTCCACAATAAATCCAGTGATATTCTTATCGTCTTCAATTCTCGCAAACACGATGAACACATTACAGAAACCTGCATTTGATATCCACATTTTTTGTCCGCTGATCTTGTAATGAGTTCCATCCTCACTAAGCACAGCCTTTGTTTTTCCACTGTTGGCATCACTTCCGGCTCCCGGTTCAGTCAGGCAATAGGCTCCGAACCACTCTCCGGAGGCTAACTTGGGAACGTATTTCAACTTTTGCTCTTCATTTCCGTACAAGGTAATTGGCATGGTTCCAATACCGGTATGGGCTCCAAAGGCCGTAGCGATAGATCCCGTGGCACCCGAGATATAGTCACACACCAGCATGGTGGTTACAAAGCCCATTCCGAGTCCGCCATAGGCTTCCGGTACGGCAATCCCGAGCAAGCCCAATTCTCCGGCCTTTCTCATTACTTCTTCAGTTAGGGCATAGTCTTTTTTCTCGAAACGATCTTTCTTCGGCCAGATCTCGCGGTCCACAAATTCCCGAACCGATTCCAGCATCATCTTTTGTTCTTCAGAAAAATCTTCCGGGGTAAATACATTTTCACAGTCTGTTTCTTTAACCAGAAACTGACCTCCTCTTAATAGTTCTTTATTGGCTTCAGCAGTTGCACTCATAACAGTATTTTTTTAATTAAGGAATTCGTAAATACCGGCGGCTCCTTGTCCCGTACCCACGCACATGGTTACCATTCCGTATTTACCTTTCATATTTTGTTTTCTCATTTCGTCGAATAATTGCACCGATAATTTGGCTCCGGTACATCCCAGGGGATGACCTAAAGAAATGGCACCACCATTCACGTTTATAATGTCCTGATTCAGTCCCAATTCACGAATTACCGCCAGTGACTGGGAAGCGAAGGCTTCGTTCAGTTCGATCAAATCGATATCTTCCTGTTTCATTCCAGCTTGCTTTAGAGCTTTTGGAATAGCTTTCACCGGTCCAATTCCCATAATTCTTGGTTCTACTCCGGCCGCAGCGAAATTGACCATGCGAGCAACTGGCTCCAGATTCAATTCTTTGACCATCTCTTCGCTCATCACCATCACAAAAGCCGCACCATCACTCATCTGCGATGAATTTCCGGCAGTAACACTTCCACCTTGCGCAAATACCGGTCTTAACTTAGCCAATGCCTCTAGATTGGTCCCTTTTCTCGGGCCTTCGTCCTTATTTACAGTGTATGTTTTGGTTTCTTTTTTTCCTTCGGAATTGATAAAAGTGTGTTCAACATCAATAGGTACGATCTGTTCCTGGAAGCGATCCTCCGCCTGAGCCTTTAATGCTTTCATGTGTGAGTTATAGGCAAACTCATCCTGGTCCTCACGGGACACTTTAAACTGATTGGCTACGGCCTCAGCTGTAAGTCCCATTCCCCAGTAATAATCTTCATGCCCTTCTTTGGCGATGGCATAGTCCGGGGTAGGTTTATATCCTCCCATAGGAATATAGCTCATGCTTTCCGAACCTCCGGCGATGATACAATCGGCCATACCACTCTGAATCTTTGCAGTCGCCATGGCTATGGTTTCAATACCCGATGCGCAGTAGCGGTTCACGGTTACTCCCGGAACATCTTCGATTTTGAGGCCCATCAGAGATATAAGCCGAGCCATGTTAAGACCTTGTTCTGCTTCCGGCATGGCGTTTCCCACGATGACATCATCGATACGGGTTTTGTCCAATTCCGGTAGTTCTTTCATCATGTATTCGATCGTTTCTGCGGCCAGCTCATCCGGTCTTTTGAAACGGAACAATCCTCGTGGCGCTTTGCCCACGGCAGTTCTGTATGCTTTAACTATATATGCGGTTTTCATCATTTTAGTTTCTGAGTGGTTTTCCTTTTTGAATCATGTGTTGCAATCTTTCCAGCGTTTTACGCTCTCCGCAAAGGCTTAAAAAGGCCTCGCGTTCAAGATCTAATAAGTATTGCTCGCTTACGTAGCTGGGTTCACTTAGATCACCACCTGCCATTACATAGGCCAGCTTGTCTGCAATCTTCTTGTCGTGCTCACTGATATAGTGACCGGCTTCCATAGAATCGGTACCTACCAGGAACATTCCTAATGCCTGCTTACCAAGCACTTTTACATCTTTTCTTCTCACAGGTTTGGTGTACCCTTGATCCGCCATAAGACGTGCGACGGCTTTGGCAGTAGCGATCTGACGATCTTTGTTCACGACCACAAGGTCTTTGCCTTTCTTCAGGATATCCAGGTCGAAAGCTTCATAAGCAGAGGTGGACACTTTTGCCATTCCAATGGTAAGGAAATACTCTTGTAAACGATTCAGCTCCACGTCGTTCTTCATAAAGCCATCACTAGCTCTAAGCGCCATTTCTTTACTTCCACCACCACCGGGAATTACACCTACACCGAATTCTACAAGTCCGATGTAACTTTCGGCAGCCGCAACCACGCGATCAGCATGTAAGGTCATCTCGCAACCACCACCAAGCGTCATTCCATGAGGCGCTACCACCGTAGGAATCGAAGAATAACGTAGTCTCATTACGGTGTCCTGGAAATATTTGACGGCCATATTCAATTCGTCATATTCCTGTTCAACTGCCATCATAAAGATCATTCCAATATTGGCTCCAACGGAGAAATTGGCACCCTGGTTTCCAACGACCAGTCCGTCGTAATCTTTCTCTGCCATATCGATGGCCTTATTAAGCCCGGCAAGAACATCTCCTCCGATACTATTCATCTTGCTCTGGAATTCCACATTGAGGATTCCATCACCCAGGTCTTCCACGACCACTCCGCTGTTCTTGAACACCTCATTACTCTTACGGATGTTATCCAGAATAATGAAAGAATCCTGACCCGGTACCTTTGCATGTTCCTTGGTCGTAATGTCATAATAATATGTAGCGCCATCTTTGACTGTGTAGAAAGACTGAGCACCATTATCGATCATCTCCTGTATCCAACCTGCCGGTTCTTTTCCTAAGTCTTTGATAAGATCAAGACCTTGTTGCAGACCCACGGCATCCCAGATCTCAAAGGGCCCGTGTTCCCAACCAAAACCGGCTTTCATCGCATCATCGATCTTGAAAAGTTCATCCGAAATTTCCGGAATACGATGAGTGACATAGGCAAACATGGCTCCGAAATTCTTTCTGTAAAATTCCCCGGCTTTATCTTTTCCTTTTACGAGTACCGGGAATCGGTCGATTACCTTATCGATGGATTTGGTAAGCTCCAGAGTTCCGAATGAGGCTCTTTTCTTCGAACGGTATTCCATGGTTTCAAGGTCCAGGGAGAGTATCTCACTCTTTCCATCTTCTCCTTTCACCTTCTTATAAAATCCTTGTCCGCTTTTGCTTCCTAACCATTGGTTCTCCATAAGATGATTCACAAAATCAGGAAGTTTGAAGAGGTTATGCTCTTCGTCGTCAGGGCAATTTTCAGCAATACCATTGGCAACGTGCACCAGGGTATCTAATCCAACCACATCTACAGTTCGGAAAGTCGCCGATTTAGGACGTCCGATTACAGGGCCGGTTAATTTGTCCACCTCTTCAATGGTTAGCCCCATTTCTTTCACTAAGTGGAATAAGGCCTGGATACCGAAGATTCCAATTCTATTTCCAATGAAAGCGGGTGTATCCTTAGCAACTACTGAGGTTTTCCCCAAGAACTGCTCTCCGTAGGAATTAAGGAATTCAAGGATTTCAGGCTTGGTGTTCGGGCCGGGAATGATCTCGAACAATTTCAAATATCGTGGCGGATTAAAAAAGTGAGTTCCACAGAAGTGTGCCTTGAAGTCTTCAGACCGCCCTTCATTCATAAATTTAATCGGGATACCGGAAGTATTCGATGTGATGATTGTTCCAGGTGTTCTGTGTTCTTCCAGCTTTTCGAAAACCTGTTGTTTGATGTCCAGACGTTCCACTACCACCTCGATGATCCAGTCGACATCTTTCACTTTTGCGATATCATCCTCAAGATTCCCTGTGGCAATTCGAGAGGCAAAATCTTTGTGATACAGCGGTGCCGGTTTCGATTTTATGGAAGCCGAAAGGGCGTCATTCACCAATCGGTTTCGAACCTTTTTATCGTCGAGGCTCAGGCCTGCTGCCTTTTCTTTATCATTGAGTTCACGGGGTACAATATCCAGGAGCAAAACTTCTACTCCTATGTTGGCAAAGTGGCATGCAATTCCACTTCCCATGATCCCGGAACCGATAACAGCAACTTTTTCAATTCTTCTTTTTGGCATATTAGTGGGTCTTTTCTGTAGTATATACTTTCTTTGATTGAATCATTTCCAGAATGGTATTGGCAACATTTTTAAATGTTTCCAGGTCTTCTTCGGAAACTTTCTCCCTCACGGCTTCGTCGAATCGCAAGACTACACTCTTAGAAAAATCACGCATCTCTTTACCGAACGGGGTAAGGTGAATCAAAACGCCTCTGCCGTCCAACGGATTCGGTTTGCGCTCGATCAGGCCTTTGGATTCCATAGTTTTCAAGGTTCGGGACAAACTCGTTGCTTCCATCCCCATTTTGGGCCCAAGGGCAGTCGAAGGAGTTCCCTCCTCAGGGTCGATACTTATTAGAGCAAATCCTGTAGCCATGGTAGATTCTTTTTTGCCCGCCTCTTCGTTGTACATTTTTTGTACACCCATCCAGGTTGCTCTGAGTATGTAGTCTATTGTTTTTTCTTTCAAGGGAGTTCAATTTTGTTGACTCCAAAGATATGAAAAAATATTATGCACGCATAGTAAATAGCAAAAAAATTATGCATGCATTGTAAATTATTCAGATTGGTGCTTTCTTTCCCAGGAAGACTCAAAATCACCATTGAAATAGATGGTGCCTTTATTCTTTTTTGCCTCGGCGAGCCAGAGGCGTTGCTTCGGACTCAAAAACTGTTCAGCAGGCTTTCGAAATCCTAACGCGCTATTGATCTTCGTGCGTTGCACGATACTTAAAGGAAGATACTTAAATGGGCTATGATTGATAAAGTAGTCTTCGTCTGAAGAGGCCCAAACATAACTTTCGTCCAACGGTATCGGCTGCATATCCTTCGATTTGGCAAATTTCCGAAGTTGTTTCTCTGAAATGCGCGAAGCATCGTAGACCACTTTTACCACCTCACTGCGATCCATAAAACCTGCCTGGGTGGCAAGAATGCCGGATTGATTGCCCAGCTCTTTCTCACCCGTCCAGAAACAAAACATTTTAAAATGAGTTTCTTTTAAATGAGGGTTATTTCGAGCGGATAATTCTTCACCCAGGAGTTCCATATAACCAGGAACCTTTTGATTGGTTCTTTCCAGAGCCTCCACCATGGCGTTATACAGACCTTTTGCCGAATAATCACTCGCAACTCTTTTTACGATGTTTTCTCCAAAAGCATCCACGATTCGAACCACAGGGTTATTCCAGCTGGGTTCCTTGTATCGCTTCAAGATCTTCGCATCTTCGCCTCCTTTGTTATTGAAAATGACAAGAGGAATGAATTCGTTTTCGATAACCTCGGTCATCAAAGGATGGCTCAGTACGTTCTGGCCATAATTTTTGCAGGTGGCACAGCCGGGTACTTCCTGAAAAAGTATCAGAACCGGCTTTTCTTCAACAGCTGCCAGTCTCAGAGCGGCATCATAATTTCTATACCAGCTCACCTTTCCTAATTCCTTGTCCTGGTTAAACGGATCAGTTCTTTTCTGAGCATTAGTATTCAGAAAAAAGAAAAAGGAAATTAAGATCGTGAGTACTTTCATAGCAATGGAAATTATGAAAGCTAAGTCTGAGCGAACTTCAAAAACTTACACGAGTACAGGAATTCAGATGTCCATTGCTTCTTTTCGCGACTTGATATTGAGTTTGTGATAAATGTTGCTCACATGTGTTTTCACGGTACTCACTCCAATGTTGAAAGTTTCAGAGATCTCTTTATTGGAACGACCCTGCTTGATCTCATCGAGAATCTTTCGTTCCTGAACGCTCAATTTTTGTAGTGCTGTTGAAGGCGATTTTGATTTTCTTCGGAAGAAAAAATTTGCCAGGTAACCCATCCCGAAGAAGAAGATTCCGAGAAGGACATAATAGATAAGTTCATTACTCTTTTGAATAGGCAGGGCAGAACGAAAAGACTTAAAATAAGCAGAATCTTCCTGTTGCCATTTTTTTAAATAGTTCTCGTAGTAAGGCTGATTTACAGGATAGTTGGTTTCAAACTTGCTTCGGTGCAATGCATATAATGATACCAGGGCATTTGAGGTTGTATCTGCAATGAACCGTAGCTTTTCATAGATCGCACGAGATACGAATTCTTCTTTCATGAGGGACCCCTCGGTGTTGGTACTATCGATGTAAGTATATAACAAATCGATTTCACTCAGCTGTTTGCTGGGGAGATATCCCGCTATTTGAATAGGGGTGAAGGGGGGATTCCCCGGAAGATTGGTAATATCAATACTCACACCGTTGCGTGCCACCAGGAACATATGGTTTTCTTCAACTCCACCGATTATGAGTGAGGCCGGAGGGGCGTCTTTTTTAGAGATATGAATTCTGTACACCTGGTCCTGTTCCGGCATATATTCCGTAGAAAAACTAAAATTCCCCTGGCTGTCCATGTTCGACATGGAAATGATCATCTCGTTAGACATGGTATACATGTCGTTTAATGTTGGAATATGAGAAAGGTAAACCACCGGATCCCAAATGGAATCCAGATGTAGTTTACCTCTGATGCTAGTCTCATTTTGAGAGTACACATGCTGACCCGTCAATAGGAATCCGCAGACGAGCAGAAACATTGGGTACAAAGAACAGCACTTTGTATTCATACTGAATTTATCCCTCGTTGTTAGTAGATTGGTTGGAGTGGATTTGAATCTTACCTGTTACTTTTTTCGGTTTTAATTTCACCACCCAATCTCCTTTCATAGGTTCTTTGAAGGTCTTGTTCAATTGACCACATACAGATGTTGTCATACTGGCCTCATTGGATGAGCTTGAATTATCATCTCCGGACACTGAAAAATTTCCTTCTTTATCTCCATCGGGATTATAGATTTCTAAAGTCAGAGAACCGGAACTGATGGAACTGGAAACACCTATACTTAAACAACCTGTTTCGTTATCAACCGGAATGGTAATGGCTTCATTTTTTGAACTGGATTCCAAGGTGATCGATTTACTGGTGGTAACCATGGAACAGTTGTGTTTCCATTGGTGGTTTTTACCTTTTTGGGCGTGTGTGATGCCTACGAATCCGAAGGTGAGGATTACTGTTACGATAATCTTGATTGATGTTTTCATTTTAAATCTGTTTAAATGTTTACAACAAAGCTAGGGGCAGGTATCTTGTTAATCAAACTATTCAGGATGGAAAATAGTATGATAAAAGTGCTAAAATCGGATTACTCCCCGCTGGAAAGCCATTCTCCCAGGGATATTGTGGTACATGCTTCAGAAATCAATTCTCTTATTTAAAACGTATCAAGAGTCGTGTTCGTAGATCTTATTGTAAAGGTGAATGTATTTTTCCTTGATCACCTTTCTCTTCATTTTCATGGTAGGAGTGAGGTGGCCTTCTTCAATACTCCACACTTCCGGTGTTAATTCGAACTTCTTGATCTTTTCCCATTTTCCGAAGCGCTCGTTGAACTTATCAACCTCTTTCTGCATACGTTTAATGAGCTTGGGTTCCTTGATCAATTGTGCAGGATCATCCGGGAGTCCTTTTTCTTTGCGTTCGTTCCAATCGGCAATGAATTCAAAATTAGGTTGTATCAAAGCGGCCGGCATCTTTTCACCATCACCCACAACTAAGATCTGTTCTATGAAACGGGATTGTTTCATGGCATTTTCGATGAGCTGAGGCGCCACATATTTTCCTCCACTGGTTTTAAACATCGATTTCTTACGATCCGTGATCTTTAAAAAACCTTCGGAATCGATCTCTCCAATATCTCCGGTGTGGAAGTATCCATCTTTTAATACGTCAGCAGTTTGTTCCGGATCTTTGTAATAACCTATCATTACTTGTGGACCTCTGATCAAGATCTCCCCGTCTTCGGCTATTTTTACATCGGTTTCGGCAATGGGTTTTCCCACGGTCCCGATCTTTAATCCCCCATTTCTCATGTCGTTTACGGAAACCACCGGAGAAGTTTCGGTTAACCCATACCCTTCAAAGACAGGACATCCTGCCGCATTGAAAACTCGAGCCAACCTGGGTTGTAAGGCAGCACTTCCAGAAGCAATTGCTTTGAGGTTGCCACCTAAGGCTTTCTGCCATTTGCTGAAGATTAATTTACGAGCAATTTTCAGTTTAAATTCATACCATCCTCCATTTCGGCCGTAAGGCTCATATTGCAATCCTAACTTCACTGCCCAGAAGAAAAGTTTCTTTTTAATACCGGTAAGATCGGTTCCTTTAGCGATAATTTTATCGTACACTTTCTCCAGCAAACGAGGCACTGCAGTCATCACCTCAGGTTTCACCTCTTTCAAATTGTCGCTAATGGTTTCCAGCGATTCTGCAAAATGAATTTGAACACCGGTATATTGATACATATACAACAACATTCGCTCGTAAATATGGCAAACAGGTAGGAAACTAAGCGCTTTGGAATGCCCCAATTCAATGGGCAATCTTTTCGCACTGTGAATGGCGTTACTGGCAATGTTTTTATGGGTAAGCATCACTCCTTTGGGTCTTCCGGTGGTTCCCGAAGTGTAAATGAGGGTGGCCAGATCATCTTCTTTTACCTGGGCTTTCAATTGATCAACTTCGGCCTGATTGCTCAGGTCTTCTCCCAGTTTTAATACTTCAGAATAGTGCGCACAATTCCCTAATTGATCGAACGAATAAATACCTTTAAGAGATGGTACTTTATGTTTGATCTTGTCTATTTTGCCCAGCACTTCCGCACAGGATACAAAACAATATACACTTTCACTGTGATTCAGTACATATTCATAATCATCTTCTGAAATGGTTGGGTAGATAGGAACGTCTTGTGCTCCCAATTGTAATACCCCTATATCTACGATGTTCCATTCTGTACGATTGGTCATCGAGATGATCGCGATCTTGTCGTCCGGCTTCACACCCAAGCGTAATAATCCACGGCTTATTGCATTCGCCTTATCCAGGTATTCCTGTGTGGACGTCGCTATCCATTCACCATCGTATTTGGTGACAAGGGAATTTTCGAGTGGAAAGTTTTCTAATTGGTAATAGGGGAAGTCAAATAGACGTTTTATTTCGGACATAATTTGATCGTTTCGGAAGTGCAAAATAGGGAAAATTATTCAGTTTTCAGAATATAGAAATTCAGCCAAAAATCTGGCCTTATATCCGCAAAAAACTCAGTAGAAACAATGATTTACAAGCGGACAATCTTAAAAGTTTGAACCACATCACTTGCAGTGAGAGAAAGCATGTAAACTCCACTGGCTAAATCGCTATAATCGACAGTTTTGGAACCATTATTCCCGGAAATTGTTCGTATAAGCTGTCCTTGTAAATTATGGATCTCGATGGTGTAATTATCCAGAGAGGTCGTAATGTTCAATAAGTCTTCTACCGGATTAGGATAAATACCGAACGCCGTTTCGGTTACTTCATCGGTACTCAAAATATCTTCATAAACCACATTAACACTGAAATCATCAAAGTAGAATCCGTCGTCAGTGCCTGAGGGCCCGGAAACCAATCGAAATCTTAACAAGATCTCCTGTCCTGTATATTCTCCTAGATCGATTTGTTCTAAAACCCAATCCAGTTGATCGCCATCGTAAAGCGGTTGTCCTTCCGGTTGAGCACCACCAGGTACTCCGGCATTGGTAAAGAGACCGCATTGAGGAACCCAATTTGTACCTCCATCCGTAGAAACTTCAAATTGAACAAAGTCTTCATTTTGTTGAATCGCCCATCGCCCCTGAAATGAAACGCTGGCACCCATTGCATTACTCAAATCAATGGGTTGTGATAAAGTGATTGAAGAATCTTCATTATTGCTATACTGACTGAAATCCGAGTCTGTTATGGAACTGGGCGCAGAAAAGAAGATAACATCATTGATACCCCAATTTGTAGCGTCGAAATTGTCCTCCGTTGCCGTTCCCTGATCAAAGAGTATATTCTCTTCTAACCCAAACTTCTTTTCGATAAGTTTGGTTGTTTCATAGGTTCCGTTGTCCACCACTATTTCAAACGAGATCATGTCTCCAGCCTCGATTCCCTCTGCGAGTGTATATTGAAGAACACCCTGCACTGCTTGCATAGGAGTAATATCATTTAATTCCAGCGGACTACCCACCGATTCAATATTTGCAGAAATAGGCTGCAGCGAGACACTGTAATTATGAGTTTCCGTAAGGCCCAATCTTGTCATTTCAAATTCCTGGTTGACGAGAGACTCATTACCGGTATAAGGTCCGCTTTTGTCAAGTATGTTAACTCCGTTATTGGTCATCTTCGCTCCGGCAATATTCACGTACATCATATCAATACAAGATGGAACGATCTGGGTCATAGGTAACCAGAATTGACTCCCGATTTCGGGCGTCAATGAATATATCTTATCATGGGTTCCCACTGTACCATACATGAAATCGTTCGCTGTTCCCGCTATGCCATTGGTTTTCACGAACCAGTAGTCATTGATAGAGGTCATTTCCCCTAAAAATGCCAAATACAATTCGTGTTCCGGGGTAAATGCCGAACCTGTGTATCCATAGGGAAAGAAGATGCCATTCCCGGAACTATGGCTGTTGAGGGCCATCACAAAATTATGCTGTTCAACAAACCATTTCATGGCCTGGTTTTCCACTTCGGAAAAGGGAGCCGTGCCGTGATACACATTACTGGTAGGATCGCTTGAAGTACCTTCTCCTCCCCAGATATTGTTCAATGGATCTCCTCCGATGTAATAATCAAAATTCCGATTGTTATCCACTCCATGACCGTCTTTGCGATTCTTTCTCCAGAAACCACCACCGTTTGGATCGGTGAATTCATTATACAAATAACCATCCGGGTTCACCACGGGAACAAAATACAGTTCGGTGTTGTCTACGATTTCCTTGATTTCTGTGTCAGTCTCGTAGTTTTCGAGCAGGTACCACATATAATAGAGCGTTTGCGACAGGGAAGTGGGCTCTCGTGCATGCGTGATCGAATTATAGAGAATCTGTGGTTCTCCTTCAGCAGAAGAATTAGGATTGTCACTAATCTTTACCCATTTGATCGGGTTGCCGCCTATGGGTGGGGTAGTGGCGTTATTGGGTTCGCCTTCCGTTAAGAAATTTCCAATATTCTCAGGAGCTGTGATGAGGTTTGGGTATAAGGCAAACATATCATCCAGTTCATCCAGAAATTCCTGATAGGTATAATACCCACCCATACTACCAAAATTCCAGTTTGCGGGTACCGCATAGCCGTTATCACAATCCGAAGCTTCGCGGTTGATAGTAACAGCCCTATTGTTTTGAAGAAAATGTGCCCTGGAATCAGGGATCAAAATTTCAACCGTAAATCCTGCATTTCGAACTGTTTCAATTTCAGATAAAGAAAAATCACTCAGCACAAAATTCCCTCTGAAATCAATACCGTGGTCTACAGCAACCCCCAAATTATTTAGGGAACGAAATCCATCGATATCATTGAAATATATTTTAGCACGTTGATGTATTTCCTGGATCTCTTGTGAAAAGCCAGTGAGGCTGCACATAAGAGTCAAGAGCAGAAGAATTCTTTTCATTTTCAATTTCATAGGGTTTGATGCTAAGGTACGCCTTTTCGCTTGTTGATTAAAATCCGATGTATCTTCTAATATCAAAATGCCTATCGATGAAGAATAAAAAAGGGGCCCATACGAACCCCTCTTTATAATTTCAGTTAGGCGAATCCTATAATTTTAGGATTTTAAAAGTTTGCACATTATTGTTGGAATAAAGTTTCAGAATATACAATCCGCTGGTATATGCATCGTAGTCAATTTGATACGACCCTCGAACTCCTTCATGCGAAATAATTCGTTGTCCTTGAATGTTGAATACCTCCAGTTTATAATCTTCGATAGGTGTCGTTATGTTCAGAATATCTTTTACCGGGTTTGGATGGATCACAAATTGTTGATCTTCCACATCACCCGCACTTAAAGTACCTTCTTGTACGACGTTGAAGGTAAGATCATCGAAATAGAAACCATCTTCACGCACGCCTCCATCAGAACGGAACTGAAATCTTGCCAAAATACTCTCTCCCAGATAATCGCTGAGATCGATTTCTTCCAATACCCAATCACTCTGAATGCCATCATATAGGGGTTGTCCGGTGGGTTGTGCATTGTTTGTGCTGCCTTCGTTGGTGTATTTCCCGCATTGAGGCTCCCAGGTATTTCCGCCATCTGTTGAAATCTCAAACTGCGTATAGTCGTAATTATTCTCAATATCCCATTTGGCATAGAACGTTACATTGGCTCCTATGGCCTGACTGAGATCTAATTCCGAACTTAGGGTGATGGTCTCATTTACGTTATTCGGGTAGTTTCCATTCGGTGAATCCGTAATGGAGCTGGATGGTGAAACGAATTCTGAATTTGATATGCCCCAGCCATCATTCACAAAATTGTCGGTTGTAGAGTCACCCGGATCCTCGAAAATTGCCTCCAGTTCTCCATATTTCTTGGTGATCAGAGTAACCGATTCATACGTTCCGTTGTCTACGATCAATTCATATACAATATCCTCACCGGCATTAATCCCGGCTTCTAAGGTATATGAAATAGTTCCGTTTTCTGTGTCTAGTACTTCCATCCCGTTGAAGTTGGCCGGACTTCCTACGGAAGAAATATTAGCCGATACTGCATTTAAGCTCACTACAAAATCACCGGAACCGGATACACCCAGTCTACGCAAATCGAAAGTAGCATTTCCAGCCACTCCGGAACCTGTAAATAATGGAGCTGTATCGGTAAGAGACGCATAATTATTAACCATTTTCGCCGAGGTCAGGTTCAAATACATCATGCTTTTACAGATGTCTTCGATCTGACTCGAAGGAGGCCAGAATGAGGGTCCGATTTCTGGAGTGAAGGCGTAGATTTTGTCGTGAGTACCTACGGTTCCATACATAAAATCGTCGCTGTCTCCAGCTGCAGGGTAGAGGTCGGCAGAGATGATATTAGCAAAACCGTTTCGGGAAACAAGTTCCCCAGAGATCCCCTGAAATAAGGCATCCTCCGGAGTAGGAACATTTTCAGTATAACCATAAGGATATAGCAATAAGTTACCAGAAGTGTGATTATTAAATGCCATTACAAAATTATGCTGTTCACAAAACCATCGAATGGCTTGATTTTCTACTTCGGAAAAAGGAGCATCTCCGTGATACACATTACTGCCCGGATCCGAAGAAGTACCTTCACCTCCCCAGACTCCATTGGCAGGATTCCCGCCAATGTAGTAGTCATAATTCCTGTTGTTATCAACACCATGGCCGTTATATCTGTTCTTTCTCCAGAATCCACCACCATTTGGGTCGGTTTTCTCATTATACAAGTAGCCATCAGGATTGATGACGGGCACAAAATATAATTCGGTATTGTTTACTATGCTTTGAACCTCGGGGTCGGTATCATAATTCTCGAGCAGATACCACATATAAAATATTAGCTGAGACAAAGACGCAGGTTCCCTGGCATGATGAATGGCCGTATATAAAATCTGTGGTTCCCCTTCCGAAGAAGAATTTGGATTATCACTTATTTTAACCCACTTGATACCATTGCCGCCAATAGGGGGTGTAGTGGTATTATCAGGTTGCCCATTGGTTAAGAAGTTTCCAATGTTTTCTTTTTCCGTGATCAAATCCGGATACAGGGCTTTCATCTCATCCAATTCATCCAACATCTCCTGATAGCGCAAGTATCCACCCATGGAACCAAGTTCAAAGTTGGCCGGAGTTTCATAGTTTTCAGAAGTATTATCACAACTTGGATTGTTGGAACGAGTCACTGTCGGATTTTGGTTTTGCTCCAGGAAATATGCCTTGGCATCCGCAATAAGAACTTCCACCTGGAAACCATTGGCTCGGGCTCGGTCTAATTCGGAAACAGAAAATTCGTTGATGATAAAGTGCCCTTTCTTGTGCACACTATGCTCAATAGGAACATCCAACTGAACCAGACGCTGCAAATCGGATGCTTGAGAATAGAAGATCTTCGCTTTTTGGTACACTTCCTGTACTTCCTGAGAAAATCCAAGGGTTGAGATCCATAAAAAGGATAGGAGTAAAAGTTTTTTCATGCGCTTTTTTATTTGAACTTGTCTTTGGTCAACAAACGAAATTTAACCTTACTTATTGCTTCCGTTTTCCTCCAGCCATTTACGAGCATTGATAAAGGCTTCCAACCAGGGCGATACCTCATCGTTGCGCCCCTCCGGGTAGTTGGCCCAGTTCCAGGGAAACATTGACCGTTCGATATGCGGCATGGTAGCAAGATGACGACCGGTTTTATCACAGATCATCGCGGTGTTATAATCGCTGCCATTCGGATTTGCGGGATATCCTTCGTATCCGTATTTAGCAACTATGTCATAGTGTTCTTCGGGCATTGGCATATTAAACTTGCCTTCACCGTTGCTTATCCAAACTCCCAGCGTAGTCCCGGCGAGACTTGAAAGCATGACACTATTGTTTTCCTGAACTTTCACACTGGTAAAGGCACTCTCATGCTTCCCGGAGTCGTTATAGTCCATTTTCGCCAATTTTTCATGTTCGGGGTTAATGAGATCCAATTCCAGGAATAACTGACACCCGTTACAAATTCCCACCGACAGCGTATCTGTGCGATCAAAGAATCTCTTTAGAGCATTATTGGCTTTCTCGTTATATAAAAATGCTCCCGCCCAGCCTTTGGCAGAGCCCAGAACGTCACTATTTGAAAATCCTCCCACCGCTCCGATAAACTGTATGTCCTCTAAGGTTTCCCTTCCCGAGATCAAATCGGTCATATGAACGTCCTTCACATCAAAGCCTGCTAAATACATAGCATGAGCCATTTCCCGCTCACTATTACTTCCTTTTTCCCTGATAATGGCGGCCTTTATTTTTCTTTCTGAAGTAAACGTCGAATCTGGGAGTTTGCCATCAAAATGCTCCGGGAATGTGTAAACCAGGGGTTGATTTTTATAATTTCTGAAACGTTCCTCCGGAAGAGAACCGGCAGTTTGTTTCTTATCGAGAAGATACGAAGTATTGTACCATATATCCCGTAGTTCAGAAACGTTCAGGTCAAAAGAATCATCGTGATTACTAATCGACATGTTATTTCCTTCGATGACTTCTCCTATTTTTTGAAAATCGATATTGGCTTCCTTCAACGTAGCTTCAACCTGCTGATCATCCCTTGCCTGGAATACAATTCCCGAATTTTCCGAGAACAAGAGCGCAATCGAATCCGCCTCATTCAATCCGGTGAGATCTAGATTTGCCGCCAGATTAACTTCAGCAAAACACATTTCCAAAAGTGTGGTGATCAATCCTCCAGCCGCCACATCATGTCCGGCTGCAATTTTGTCTTCGGAAATTAGTCGTTGTATGGAGTTGAATACATTCTTGACATAGCCTGCGTCCGTAACGGTAGGGGCGTCCTGACCAACCTGATTCAGTATTTGTGCGAAGGAAGAACCTCCGAGCTTAAAGTTGTCTTTCGACACATTGATATAGTAAATGCTACCGGCATTCTTTTGAAGGACAGGTTCCACCACTTTCGTAATATCCTTACAATGGGCCGCTCCCGATATGATAACCGTTCCTGGAGCAATTACTTCCTCGTCCTTATATTTTTGTTTCATCGACAAGGAATCTTTACCTGTTGGTACATTGATCCCCAACTCGATGGCAAAGTCGCTTATTGCTTTCACCGCTTCGTAAAGACGCGCATCTTCTCCTTTATTATTACAAGGCCACATCCAGTTTGCGGATAGTGAGACACTCTTGAGTCCTTTTTCGAGTGGTGCCCATACAATGTTGGTGAGTGCTTCGGTGATGGAATTTCGGGATCCCGCACCAGGATTAATCAATCCCGAAACCGGTGAATGTCCTATAGAGGTGGCAATTCCTTCTTTGCCTTCAAAATCCAAAGCCATGACACCGCAATTGTTCAAAGGCAATTGTAAGGCTCCGGCACATTGCTGCTTTGCCACAAGTCCACCTACACAGCGGTCCACTTTATTAGTTAACCAATCCTTACACGCCACGGCTTCCAGTTGGAGTACATTGTCCAGATAAAATTTAAAATCATCTAAATTGTATTGGAGCGCAGGATAATCTCTACTAAGAGCCTTATCATTCATGATTGTTTTGGGAGAACTCCCAAACATATCAGCCAGTGCAAAGTCCATAGGTTTCTCTCCTGTGGTGGCACTCTCAAAACAAAAACGATCATCGCCTGTTACTTCTCCTACCTTGTACATCGGAGAACGCTCCCGTTCCGCAATACGCTGAAGCATGGCTATGTCTTGTTCGCCAATAACCAGACCCATTCGTTCCTGCGATTCATTTCCTATTAATTCTTTTGCTGAAAGTGTAGGGTCTCCCACGGGTAATTTATCCAGATCGATTTTTCCACCGGTTTCTTCCACCAATTCACTCAAGCAATTTAAGTGTCCGCCTGCCCCGTGATCATGAATAGAAACGATTGGGTTTTGCTCACTTTCTACCATGGCACGAATTGCATTGGCAGCTCGTTTTTGCATTTCAGGATTCGAGCGTTGCACAGCGTTTAATTCGATTCCGGTCGAAAACTCTCCGGTGTCTGCAGAAGATACCGCAGCTCCGCCCATTCCAATGCGATAATTCTCACCGCCCAGAATAACCACTTGATCCCCATTTTCAGGAACATCTTTGATCGCCTGACTCTCTTTACCATATCCAATTCCGCCGGCGAGCATAATCACTTTATCAAATCCCAGCTTTCTGGCATCTTCCTTATGCTCAAACGTAAGTACCGAACCAGCGATAAGTGGTTGGCCAAATTTATTTCCGAAGTCGGAAGCACCATTACTGGCTTTGATTAAGATATCGATGGGAGTTTGGTACAACCAGGGTCGAGCATCCATGCCTTGTTCCCAGGGTCTATTTTCTTCCAAACGGGTATAAGAAGTCATGTAGACAGCGGTTCCTGCCAGGGGCAACGAACCTTTTCCCCCGGCCAGGCGGTCGCGAATTTCTCCACCGCTTCCGGTGGCTGCTCCATTAAAAGGCTCCACCGTAGTCGGAAAATTATGAGTTTCTGCTTTTAGAGAAATCACACTGTCAAAGTCGGTTTTTTGGTAAAAGTCGGGACGATCCGTCGATTTCGGAGCAAACTGAACTGCCTTGGGCCCTTTGATAAAAGCTACATTGTCCTTGTATGCCGAAACGATATCGTTGGGATTTTCCTGGGAGGTTTTCTTGATCAGCTTGAAAAGTGAGGTAGGCATTTCCTCCCCGTCGATGACGAAGGTACCATTGAAGATCTTGTGGCGGCAATGTTCGCTGTTCACCTGGCTGAATCCAAATACCTCGCTATCCGTTAATTTCCTGTCCAGCTTTTGCGATAGGTCTTCAAGATATTCAATTTCGTCGGCGCTTAATGCCAATCCTTCTTGTTGGTTGTATGCTGAAATATCATCGATTTCCAGGATGGGTTCCGGCGCGATATCGATGGTGAAGATTTCCTGATTCAATTCAGGGTATTTCTGACTAAGCATGGGGTCGTAATCTTTGAAGTCTTCAGAAACCTGAAGGTATTCCTCAATTCTGATAATTCCTTCTATCCCCATATTTTGGGTAATTTCAACCGCATTGGTACTCCATGGAGTGATCATTGCCGCTCTCGGACCAATAAAAAAATCCGCGATTGCGGACTGTTCTATTTTAGGTTGGTTGCCAAATAACCACTGTAATTTTTGTATGTTTTCTTCAGAAAATTTACCGGGCGATTGGACAGCAAAAACTTTGTTTTTTACGTCTCCAAAAAAGTGAATCATTCGTGTCTGTTTTAGCGCTTATTCAGAAAGCCCAAAGGTAATTAAAATTATCCTATTTCAGAAGTGAAAAAAGAGATGTCAATACCGTTAAAACTTACAATATCCCAGTCCTTAAGTAGAATAATAACTGAAAAATTAAGTGTATCTTGTCGCATCAAAAAAAATAAGCTAACTATTACATCATGAATTTACAAAAACTACTATGGGTTTTCGCTATCTTCTTTTGTGGAAACCTGATCGCCCAGGAGACATTTGGGCCCTCGACAGTTATTACCGGAACATTTAAAGGAAAAACAATTCCCCTAAGAGATTTTCCTACGATCATCCCGGAAGAGACCAAACCTAACGAAATGAAGATCATTTCGAACAATTTACGAGCCAACCAAAAACTCGATCCAACCGGACTCCCTTTAGGAGCCGACCCTTTACGTCAAACTGAAATTGGAGGTATTCACACGCTTGCACTTGAAGAGAATTTTGATGGGATCAGCGGTTCTGAAGGAGGTGGTTTTACACCACCGGATCCATCAGGAGCTGCCGGACCTAATCACTATGTAAATGCTGTGAATGTTGCCATTAAGATCTTTGACAAAACCGGCGGACTTTTAGCCGGGCCAACCGACCTGGGATCCTTTTTAGGATCAGGTAACAATAGCGGAGATCCTATTATTATGTACGATCACCTTGCAGATCGCTATTTTGTTTCCCAGTTTGGACCGTCCTCGAATTCTTTGGTATTAGGTGTTTCTGAAACTCCTGATCCTACAGGTTCCTATTTTGTATACGAATATATACTTGACGCCTTCCCGGATTATCCGCACTATTCAGTATGGCCAGACGGCTATTACCTTACTGCGAACAAGTTTTCAGGGAACACTACTTATGTTCTTGAAAGAGATGTAATCCTTGCTGGAGGAGCTAATCCGCAAATTGTAGGGTTCAATCTACCTGGTGTGGTAGGGAACAGTAATACGGTATTTAGTCCGGAACCTGCAAATTTAACAGGGACAACATTCCCAACAGATGTTCCCGGATACATCGTATATCTTCAGGATGACGGATGGTCTGGTGCTATTACGTTCGACCACTTGAAAGTATGGGAAATCGACGTGGATTGGGGAACAATCGGAAATTCAACCATATCACAACCTCTCGAAATCCCGGTGGATCCATTTGATTCGGTATTTGCACCTTTCGGAACGGGAGATGTGAACCAGCCGGGTACGAGTCAGAAGATCGATATGATCGGCGGAATTATTTCCTATGCCGCAAATTATCGAAGCTTTGGAACACATAATTCATGGGTCATCACCTTTAACGTGGACGTGGACGGCAATGACACTGCAGGTGTACGTTGGATCGAACTACGAAATGATTCCACCAACCCATGGGATGTTTACCAGGAAGGAACTTATGCGCCTGCCGACGGAAACAGTCGTTTTATGGGAAGTGCTGCGATGGACGCCGCAGGAAATATTGGAATGGGATTCAATATTGCCAGTGGTTCTCTGCCTGCGGGTATTCGATATACCGGAAGGTTTGATGGAGATCCTTTAGGACAAATGACAGTTGCTGAAACTACCATCGTTGACGGAATTGGAGTACAAACCTTCAGTAACCGTTTTGGAGATTATTCTCACTTAACCATGGATCCGGACAACTTTACTTTCTGGTTCACGGCAGAGTACTTTACCGCTAACAACAACTGGCAATCCAGGGTAGCGGCGTTTACTTTGTCGAGTGGATTTACCAATGATGTGGGAGTAAACAACATCATCCAGCCTACGAATGGAATTCTAACCGCTACTGAAACTGTGGAGGTAAGCATTCGTAACTTTGGTTTAGCGGCCCAGTCCAATATTCCATTGGAACTTCGACTAGATGGAAATTTGATTGCTACTGAAACTTTCACGGGAACTGTGGATCCTAACGACGTTGCGAATTATACATTCACCGCTACCGTTGATCTTTCTACTTCAGGTCAAACTTATGATATTGAAGTGACAAGTATGTTAGGAGGAGATGAGTTTGCAGCTAACGATTCATTCAGTAAAGAAGTAACTCACTTACTTGCTAATGATGTAGGAGCGATCGAGATCGCGAATCCGGACTCAGGTTCTGGGTTAGGTATGGAAACTGTTTCGGTTAATATTCGAAACTTCGGGGCATCGCCTCAATCAAACTTTGACGTACAGTACTCTATTAACGGAGGTACACCCGTGGTGGAGACTTTTGCCGGAACGATCAATTCCGAAGAAGAAGTGATTTACAATTTTACACAACAGGGAGATTTTAGCGCCTTAGGTTCTTATACGGTTGTGGCTTCAACATCACTAGGAAGTGACCAGGATAATACCAACGACGAAGTGACTAAAGTAGTAGATAACGTACTGTGTCAACCTTCAATGGATTGCTCATTCGGGGATGGATTCCAATTATTTTCAGTTGAAGAGATCAACAACCCTTCCGGATGTGAAGGATATGCGGATTTCACCAATCTGGTAGCAACTTTCGAACCGGACACCACTTACGATTTAACCGTAACGACAGGTTATGGAGATCAGTTTGTAAGTGTATGGATCGATTTTAATGACGATTTCAACTTTACTCCGGACGAGTTGGTAGTAGATAATTATGAAATTGCCGACGGAGCAGGAGCAGGAACCTATACAGAAACCTTTGATTTGGTTGTACCTGCAACGGCGACAGTCGGGACACACACCATGAGAGCTAAAACCAACTGGAACGCGCCTGTACCCGCTGATCCTTGTGAAGAAACAACATATGGAGAAACCGAAGATTATACGGCTGCTGTAGGAGATATTCTTAGTTTGAATGAAACAGACTTCGCGAGCTCTGAGATCCTTGTGAAAACCGCTCCAAACAATCAGTTCGAAGTGTTATTCAACACCGGATATAACGGACCGGCTTATGCTGCTGTTTTCAATACATTAGGTCAGCAATTGAAGACTATTGATCTATCTAAGACGAATGAAAGTCAGTATTCGATCAACCTGGATATGTCATCTGCTTCCAGTGGAGTTTATTTCATCAGAATTGGGATGACCAATGGCAATCAATATAAGACGGCGAAGATAATCGTGAATTAAACGATTTCATTGATATTATAAAAGGCAGCCATCGGCTGCCTTTTTTATTAAATTCTTATTTAATCGTTCCGAAATCTGCACAATAATCAATATCTTGTACCCTTAAAAAAGTAATCCGATGAAAAAACTATTTACCTTACTTGCGCTTGGAATTCTTTGTTCCTTTTATGCGCAGGCTCAAACTGAATTTCCACCTGTCCTGGTATCCGAAGGAGTTTTCCTTGGAGAAACCATTCCTTTACGGGATATGCCCGTAACTGAAAACTGGGAAGGTGACCCACAGGATGCCTTTGAAATACCTCAATCTGTGCGTATTAATGGAAGACAGAAAACCAACGCTCTTCCGATTGGCCCTGACCCACTAGCACAAACCGAACCACCTTATAGAGATCCTGCCAACCTAATCGTTGATTGGGAAGGAGCAGATATCGGTGAATCCGGTGGATTTATTCCTCCAGATCCTTCAGGTGCAGCAGGACCTAACCACTACGTGCATGCCGTGAACGTACGTGTAAAAATATTTGATAAGACGGGTACACTACTTCTTGGACCTGTTTCTTTAGCAGCATTCCTTGGAAGCGGTAATAATGATGGAGACCCTATTGTTATGTACGACCAGCTGGCGGATCGTTTCTTTGTAAGTCAGTTCCGAGTATCTGATAATGCATTGATTATCGGTGTTTCAACGACTCCCGATCCAACAGGAACTTATTATGTGTATGAATATCCGTTGAGTACCTTCCCGGATTATCCTCACTATACAGTATGGCCTGATGGTTATTACCTAACAGCCAACAAAGGAGGTTTGAACACTTATGTGTTTGAGCGTGATGAAATGCTCATTGGAGGTCCTAGCCCTAGTTTCCGAGGATTCAACCTTCCGGGTGTTGTAGGTGCACCGGCGCACGTTTTTAGCCCGGAGCCTGCAAACTTATTGGGTACCGACTTTATTCCAGGAGCTCCTGGTTATATCGTTTATCTTCAGGATGACGCCTGGGGAGGAGTGTCCGAAGATCATGTCAAAGTTTGGGAAATCACCATAGACTGGGACGGAGTAAGTACCATTTCTCAGCCACAGGAAATTCCATTAGACCCATTTGATAGCCAGTTCCAGGCTTTTGGAACAGGAGATATTTTCCAACCGGGTACCGGACAAAGAATTGACAGCCAACAGAAGATCATTTCTTATATGGCGAATTACAGAAGTTTCCCGACCCATAATTCTTTCGTGTTTACGTTCAATGTTGATATCGATGGAAACGACACTTCAGGTGTTCGTTGGGTAGAATTACGTAATACGGGAACCGATCCTTGGACTGTTTTCCAGCAAGGAACCTGGACGATAGCAGATGGTGAAAGCCGTTTCTGTAGTAGTTCTTCTATTGATGAAGAAGGAAACATCGGCTTGGCTTATAACTTAGGTAGTAGCTCTACACCTGCAGCGATTCGCTTTACAGGTCGTATGGAAGGAGATCCACTTGGAACAATGACCTTCCCTGAGACTACAATCATTGATGGACCCGGAATTCAAACATTCAGTAACCGTTTTGGAGATTATGCTCAAATGACCATGGATATTAATAACCGTACCTTCTGGCATACGGCTCAATATTTCCAGGCCACAAACTCATGGGCAACTCGAATTGGAGCCTTCCAGTTCATCACAGACAAAACGGATGATGTAGGAGTTTATAATTTTGTAACTCCTGGTTTTGCCGGTCCTTATACGGCATCTGAAGCTGTAGAGGTATCTCTCTTCAACTATGGAACAGATCCTCAGTCTAATTTCGATATTGAATTATTAGTGGATGGTTCTGTGGTTGCTACGGAAACGTTTACAGGAACTATCGCTGCGAATAGTTCTGATACGTTTACTTTCAGTGCCACCATCGACTTGTCTACTTCCGGTCAGGTGTATACCGTGGAAGCGAGAACGGCGCTATCTGGTGATGAGTATCCTGATAACGACGAGTATAAAAGAGATTTCTCTTTCGGAGAGATCCTGGCTACTGAAGGCAATGTGTTTGCTGAAAGAAATCTTCTAGTGTATCCGGTTGAGGATAAGAACTACGAGATTATGTATTCCACTCCTGACAACTTTGGTGATGTAACTTATAAGGTGTATAGTATCACCGGACAAGCCATCAGCAATGGTAAGATGTTGGCGCAAAGCAATGGCTACAAAGCTGTTGTGGATATGAATGTTGCCGCAAGAGGAGTTTACATATTTGAAGTTTCTAACGGAGCCAATAAAGTGAGTAAGAAGCTATTGGTGAAGTAATCATATAATATTTCAAAAATAAAAAGCGGGCATTGCCCGCTTTTTTATTGTATGATTATTTTTTGAACACTGCTTTTATTTCCAGAAGTGAATTTGAAAAAGTAGAGGCCGGAACTCAATCCGGAGACATCTATTTTTTGTAGAGGTTCTTCAAATGTATCACGGTAAATAACATTTCCGAAATTACCGTAGATCTCATAATAGTCGATAGTCATCCCAGTTCGAAGATAGATATAATCCCGGGCAGGATTTGGTTCAAATTTTACCGCTAAGTTGTTGTTATTATCTTCAATAGAAAAGAAATTCCAACGATCTTCCGCCGCGGGTCCTCCCCAGATAATCGTGGCGAGATATGGATTATCAATAAACGGGTTGCGATTTCCGTAAACACCCTCCAAATGAGGATTGCGCTGATCTTCAAAATCACTCACCGGGTCATCCACATTCCACTGGAGAAATAGCTGTAGCATATCGGTACTGCCCTGAAGCGGTCCGGTTCCATTCAAGGATGGCAAACAACGGTCTCCATAGCGAGTAAACATATACATCATCATTCGCGCCACATCTCCTTTCCATTCGTCTCCAGGGTACCAGTTACCGCTGCCTACATTACCGGCATTTCCACTTCCTGACGCAAGCTTTTTGTTGCCTTTGTTATTGTTCATTTGTTGATCTGCAGGACGAACATTGTGCGGATCGGCGGCAATACCGATGGTGCTATTATCGGCATTTCCCATAGGCGGATTTGCATTTCCACGTGCGAATACATGCTCGCGATTATATTCACACACTAAACCGCCAAAATCGTCTTTGTCACGGGATCTGTCGGTCGTGCAATTTCCGTCCCCATCGTTATATCCATAGGCCAATAGAAGGTTATTGAAATTGGACGGATCCTCATCAGTTATTTTCACCGTATCTCGTATATCTCCATAGGTGAAATTCGCATTCGACACACTGATTTTTTGCTGAAGTTCCAAATATAAATCTTCACCTGTCAGGTTGAGATTGACATCGTCGTAATAAGCCTGTTGGGCAGATACAGATGTAAAGAGTAATAAAAAGGTGAGGAGGGTAAGTTTGTGTAGCATGCGGTTAGTCATTTCGCTTTAATAACGCCATATAAAAGCCGTCGAAACCAGATTTATGAGGCGATACGATTTCTTCTTCAAGCAATGTAAACTCTTTTCCTGAATCGCGGGTTAAAAAATCTTTAATTTGTTGTTCATTTTCGGCAGGAAGAATAGAACAGGTGGCATATACTAATTCACCGCCCGGCTTTACCATCCTGGAATACGAATCCAGAAGTTCTTTTTGAGTTTGAACAATTTCATCAACGAAATCAGGTTTAAGTTTCCACTTGGTATCCGGATTGCGCTTTAATACACCCAGTCCGGTGCAAGGAGCATCAATCAGTACCTTATCGGCTTTGTTAAGTAGTTTCTTTATAGTCTTTGATGACTCGATCAATCGGGTTTCTATGTTATGGATTCCGTTTCTTCGAGCGCGTCGTTTCAATTCCTGAAGTTTATTGTCGTAAATATCCAAGGCGATTACCTGACCCTTGTTCTCCATAAGAGTTGCTATATGCAGACTCTTTCCACCGGCACCGGCACAGGCATCTACAATGCGCATCCCGGGCTCCGGACTTAAAAGCTGAGTTACTTTTTGTGAGGAGGCGTCCTGAACTTCGAACCAACCGTCTTTAAATGCCTTGGTGGTAAAAACATTGGCTCTTTCAACAAGCTTTAGTGCGGTTGGGTATCCTTTAATAGTTTCCGTTTCAATATTTTCTGAGGCCAGAGCATCCTGTACGTCTTTCACACTGGTCTTAAGCGTATTTACCCTTAAAATAACATCGGCCAATTGATTTAAAGCCTTCAATTCCAATTCCCATCGTTTACCTAGTGCTTCCTTACCCAGTTCGTCCAACCAATCGGGAATAGACTCCCGTACCCTTCTAATCTTCGAAAGTTCATCAAATCTTCCTTTGATCTTTCGTGTAGGCGTGCCTTCAAACTGTGGCCAATCGGGTAATTTGATGCCTCTCAAAGTCGCCCAAACCACAAAAATTCGGAATAAATTAGACCGATCGAATGGCTCTTTGACTTCAGCGATTTCGGCATATAATCTTTTCCATCGAACAATATCGTAGGTAGTTTCCGCAATAAAACTTCGATCGCGAGACCCCCAACGCTTATCACGCTTCAAAGTCTGCTTCAAAACTTTATCGGCCTTCTTATTTTGATTAAAAATTAAATGAAGGGAATCGATGGTTGCAAAAACCAGATTACGATGTAGTCTCATATACTGAAAATAGGCTGCAAAGGTAGTATTCTCATTAATTGTTTTAATTACATTTGCCAAAATATATTTATGAGAATAATTTTCGCCATCCTTCTTCTGTGCGGGCTTGTCGCGTGCAATACAAACCCCTCCAGAACATTTTCTGAAGTTGAGATAAGTGATGTATTTAATGATAGTCTTAGCATTCGGGCTATTTCTCCGATTGATGAGAACAGAGTGTGGTTTGCCGCTAATAAGGGAATTGTTGGATTGATCGATGAGTCAGTTCCAAAATTAGCCACGGTAAAATATGAAGATTCATTGCTTCATTTTAGATCAATAGCTCAAACCAGTGAATCTGTTTTTGTGATGAGCATTGGTACTCCGGGGGTACTTTATAAGATCGGATTTGATGGGAAAGAGGCTACCAATATCGAGGAGGTATATGTTGAAAAGGGTGAGAAAGTTTTTTATGATGCCATGGCCTTTTGGAATGACGAAGAGGGCATTGCCATGGGAGATCCTGTTGATAACTGTTTGTCCGTGATTATCACCAGAGATGGAGGCGATCACTGGGAGAAGGTGCCTTGCTCGGCATTGCCTGAAACCGAAAGTGGGGAGGCCGGATTTGCGGCCAGTAATTCCAATATTTCTGTGATCAATGATCATGTATGGATAGTTTCCGGAGGAAAAAGAGCCCGGGTTTTTTACTCAGCTGATAAGGGCTTGAGTTGGGAAGTATTTGAAACTCCGATCATCCAAGGTGGAGCAATGACCGGTATTTACAGCGTTGATTTTTTTGATGAGAATAATGGGGTCATATTTGGTGGGAACTGGGAAGAAAAGGATTTCAATGAAGGAAATAAAGCGGTCTCCAGTGATGGAGGACGAACCTGGGAGTTGATAAGCAATGGAGAAGGACCGGGTTACCGATCGTCCGTTCGGTACGTTCCGGGATCCAACGGAAAATCCATGGTTGCTGTGGGTTCTCCCGGAATTTCCTATACCGATGATGGAGGAGATTCCTGGCAGGAGCTTTCCTCCGAAGGTTTTTATGCCATAGAATTTGTAAACGATACCGTGGCATTTGCCAGTGGACGTTACCGTATTTCGAAGTTAATTTTTAAGTAAGTCGGGTGGATCACGATCAAAATAAATGGATTTCTAAGGAGCCGGATCGGCTTCCAGATTTCATTATTGGGGGTGCTATGAAATCGGGTACTTCGACCTTACATGCAATCCTGGACAGGCATCCGGATGTGTATATTCCCAAGGATGAAATTGGATTCCTGGATTGTGACAATATCAATGAGCACTTCGATTTTAGCTTTTATGACAAAGGCAAGAGGACATGGACATCACAACAAATGGATTCTGATCCTGAAAAGATGTGGGATTGGTATTTGTCCAAATTCAATGGGGGAGAAGGAAAGATTTGCGGAGAAGATTCTACCAGCTACCTGGCGTCACCAACAGTCGCACAACGAATCGCCATTCAGAAGAAACCCATTAAAATTGTCTTTATTTTAAGACAACCTTCACGCAGAACGTATTCTCATTATTATCATCTGCTACGCGCAGGAATTGTTTCGACTACTTTTGAAGATACCATACAGTTCAATCCGCACCTCGTGATCAATCGGAGTCTTTATCTGAAGCAATTAAAAGCTTACTATGACATACTCCCCAGGGAGCAGATCAAAGTGATTCTTTTTGAGGATTTGGTGACCCATCCAAAGGAAGTAGTAAAAGAGGTCTGTGAATTTCTTTCGATCGACACCAGCAAGTTTAGCGAAGGGGATTTCAGCCTTCATGCCAACAAAGCCAAACTACCGTTGTTTCCGTGGTTGCAACGATTCAAGAATAGACATTTTCGTAGCTACGGAAATTCCTTTTATCTGGATTCATTGCCAAATAAAGCACCCGGACGTTTCAGGTCCAGAGCACTATTTGCAAAAATTGTAACACGACTGTTCAAATTGATCAATCCCTTGGTGGAGAAGAAACCCAAGGCCATGCGTCCGGAGACCAAAGCATTTCTGGACTCCTATTTCAAAACGGAACTGGAAGGACTCGATACATTGATCGGTCAAGCTGCATTTCAGAAATGGTTTCAATAAAAAAGGGCATCCGAAGATGCCCAAACAAAACTAACAAACTCAATACTTAACTATTTATTCCTTCTGGGTCGTTTGTTTTTCATTCGCTCGAGGAGGATCTTTTTGAATTCTTCCTCGGCCTTGTGCAGTCGTACGATCTTCTTTGGTGGGATTACCGATCGTAAGTTTTGTATCAATTCTTTTGAATATTGGAGCTCCGTTTCTTTCAGTGCGATTCCTTTATCAATGATAGCATTTGCTTGTTCATCGGTCATATTTTGAGGATCACCGTTTACGATGGAACGAATTTCCTGACGCTCTGTTCTACGTAAGGCCGACATTTTATCTTCATGAGCGTTATAGATAGGCCAGAACTTTTCTGCTTCCGATGAGGTTAAAGACAGCGCATTGGTAATATGAGCCCTTTTAAAGGCTTTTATGCGTTCATTGTTTTGCCCATAGGTAATGGAAATACAAAGAAAGAGTATAAGTGCTACATATTTTTTCATTGTTTATTCAATTAAAAGTGACGTATCGTCAATATGTTCTAATAAATAGTTTTCAAGGGATTCTTCAGAGAAGAAATCGTCTTCTGCCGATAATTCTTCAATGTCCTCTTCATTGAGCAGTTGTGCAATCTCGTAGGGATCTATATCGAGTTCTCCATTGTCGATATAGGCTTCAATGTCTGCAAATTCAAGGTCATTTTCAGAAATTGTTGTTTCCGGTGTATACACTGAAAATACCAGGGCTGCACAGGCAGCAATGGAAGCCGCATACAAGAAGATCTTTCTACGGTAAAGCGGAATCACAGGAGTCTGATTTTCTTCAGCTATACGGGACATGATAGTGTCTTCCACCGCATCAAAATACCCATCCGGTGCTTTAAACCCGCTATCGCCCGGTAACTTATCCTCGCTGAGTTTCGAGAACAGGCGATCTTCAAACGAATCGAAGTAATCGTCCGGAGATTTAAAACCGTGTTGATATTTCTTGTTTTTGCTCATTTCAGTATTATGACTACAAAATTCTTAAATAGTTTCATTGCCTTTTAAAAAAGACGTTATTTTTTTTACGGCAATGTGGTAACTGCTTTTCAATCCGCCTACCGAGGTATCCAGTATCTCCGACAATTCCTCATAGGTATGTTCTTCGAAATATTTCATATTGAATACCAGTTGTTGTTTTTCCGGCAGAGTAGCTATCGCCCGCTGCAATTGAATCTGGATCTTTTCACCTTCGAAGTACACATCGCTTTCCAGGTTGGCAATCATGTTTTCTTTTAGTTCCTGTGAACTAATGTTCGCTCTTTTTGCTTTTTTGTTAATAAATGTAATGGCCTCATTGGTAGCGATGCGATACATCCAGGTATAAAGTTTGCTGTCTGCTTTGAATGAATCAATATTCCTGAATACTTTGATAAAAGTATTTTGCAGCACATCGTCGGCGTCATCATGATCTAATACGATCTTTCGTATTTGCCAATACAACCGTTCTTTATATTCGGATACGAGCGTGCGAAAAGCCCGTTCCTTTTCTAAAGGAGACTTAAGAGCTGCAACCAGATTTTGTTCTTCTACCAATGGTTAGGGTTTGCTTTTATGACTCGAATAAATATAAATAGTTTAATCCGAAGAGAAATTTTGTCTCTAAAATAATATAAATGTGCACTTTATCGATAAAATGCAAAAAAATTACGATAAAAAGCAAAAAATATTTGGTTGTAGGAAAATATTTACTAAATTTATCCAATACTTCTTATGTATAGGTTCTTAAACACAGCCCCAACTGTAATAAGAACAACATAGAACGGGCCTTAGCGGGGGCTGGCCCGTTTTTTTTATGCCTTGTAGTCAACAGGGTAAATTCAATAAAAAGTAGGAAAAAACTTATTATGCACGATGAAATACATCGATGAAATGCACTATTCATAGATGAAATGCATTTGAAATTTTGAAAGTTCGAAATTTAATTTATATTTGACATGTACTTATGTATTAATCAAGTCATTATGAGCCCCAATTATAATGACTAAACTAAAAAGGAGCGGAGCCCCAACCGCTTCTTTTTTTTGTTTATAAGTTGGCTTATTTATGCAAGTGATTGCATTTCTACCAGGCTGTAGTAAGTGCCTTTCTTTGCGAGTAATTCTTCGTGTCTTCCTTGTTCCACAATTTCACCCTTAAACAGTACCACGATCTTATCTGCATTTTGGATTGTCGACAAACGATGCGCAATCACCAGTGAGGTTCTGTTTTGCATCATTTTTTCCAGGGCGTCCTGAACCAGTCTTTCACTTTCAGTATCCAGCGCAGAGGTAGCTTCGTCAAGGATCATAATAGGTGGATTCTTGAGTACTGCACGTGCAATGCTCAATCGTTGTTTCTGCCCACCACTCAATTTATTTCCGCTATCTCCAATATTGGTATTGATTCCTTCCGGCAGATTTTCAACAAACTCCCAGGCGTTGGCAATCTTCAATGCAGCGATGATCTCGTCGTCTGTAGCATCCTCTTTCGCTACACGAAGATTTCCTTTTACGCTGTCATTAAATAAAATCGAATCCTGGGTCACCAAGCCCATCAGGCTTCGAAGGGATTTCTGACTGATGTTTTTAACATCCACACCATCGATGGAAATAGCACCGTCATTTACATCATAGAAACGGGTAAGTAAATTGGCAATGGTGCTTTTACCACTTCCACTTTGCCCTACAAGTGCTACAGTACTTCCTTTCGGAACTTCAAGGCTAAATTGTTTCAGTACCTCTTCTTCTTCGTAAGCAAAAGAAATATTCTGAATGGATATCCCTGAAGTGAATGATTCTTTTTCTATGGCGTTAGGCGCATCTTTTATCGTGGATTCTGTCTCCAGGATCTCCAACACTCTTTCTGCCGCAGCATTACCTTTCTTCACGTTATAGCTCGCCTTGCTAATGGCTTTGGCCGGTGTTAATATGTTATAAGCAAGTCCCATGTACACAATAAATGCTTCAGGTGCCAGTGTTTTTTCCACCAGTACCATCGACCCACCATACCATAATAATATGGCAATAACTACGATACCCAGGAATTCGCTTACCGGGGAGGCCAGGTTCTGCCTGTTTAATAAAGCATTTGAAAATTTAAAGAATCGGGTAGTGGATTGCCTGAATTTTTCGTTGAAGATCTTTTCAGCATTAAACCCTTTGATGATCTTAAGTCCGCCAAGAGTCTCTTCCAAAATAGAAAGAAAGAATCCCTGTTCCTGCTGCACTTTATCACTATGCTTCTTTAAACTTTTCCCTATCACGGATATCACGATCCCTGAGACCGGAATGAAGACAAAGACGAATATGGTAAGTTCCACACTCAACGCCATCATCGCGATGATCGTAAACAGGATCATCAGCGGTTCCCGGATGATCAATTCGAGAATTGAAAGAAAAGAATGTTGAATTTCCAGAACGTCTGTCGAAATACGAGCGATGGTATCTCCTTTGCGCTTTTCAGAATAAAACGCCACCGGTAATTTTATGGTCTTTTCATACAGATCATTCCTGAGGTCTTTCAAAACACCATTCCGAAGAAAAGTAATAAAGAACATCGCCAGGTAGCCAAAAAGATTCTTAAGCAAGAAGGTTCCGATCACAAGTCCAATCATGATCAGTAATGCATTGAGCTCTCCCGAGGATTCGATCTTTTGGGTAATGAAATAATTCATGTAATCTTCGAAGTAATCTCCCAGATCGGCAATGCCCTGATAGGTTGGAGCGACGGTTATTTTTTCAGAATTATCAAAGAGTACCTTCAGCATGGGCATCAAAGACACAAAGGCCAGCGTACCGAACAAGGCATAAAAGATGTTCGAGACTATGTTCAGCCAGGCATACCTTTTATAAGGAATCGCATAGCGTAATATTTTTCTGAAATATTTCATTAAGCAATATTCAATTCTTCAACAATGGCATCGAGTTTCGTTTCCAGAATCTCCGGATTCGACCCTTTCACGCTCATATAAAATTTTATCTTGGGCTCGGTACCACTCGGTCTTGCCGCAACTTTGATTCCGTCCTCCGTATAATAGATGAGTACATTGGATTTGGGCACATGTAATATCTCTTTTGTTCCTTCGGAAATATTCCGGGCTTCACTCAATAAATAATCCTCAATTCGGGCAACGGGACTTCCTTGTATACTCTCTAACGGACTCTCACGAAGGTTTTTCATCATTTGTTCAATTTCTTCGGCTCCCTGCTTTCCTTTTTTAACCATGGAAACCAATCTTTCTGAAAAGAATCCGTATTCAGCATAAATTTCCTGAAGGTATTCATACATGCTGCTTCCTTCCGCTTTTTTCTGAGCTGCAATTTCACATGCCAAAAGGGTAGAGGTTACTGCATCTTTATCCCTCACAAAATCTCCAACCATAAATCCGAAACTCTCTTCGCCTCCTCCCATAAATTCCAGATCGGGGAAGTCCTTCACCATTTTAGCGATCCATTTGAAACCGGTAAGACCTTCTTTATAGAGTACCCCATAACTTTCAACGACCTCCTTCAACATAGGCGTGGATACTATCGTGGAAGCCATAAACTGTTTTCCACTAAGTCTGTTGGCGTTTTTCCAGGCTTCTAATAAGAAATGGGATTTCAAGACCATCGCCTGATTCCCGTTTAGAAGCATCATCTCGTTATTATTGTTTCTTACTGCAATTCCAAGTCGATCACAATCGGGATCGGTCCCAATCACTATATCCGCATTTTCCTTGTCTGCCAATTCCAACGCCATTTTCAAGGCTGCAGGTTCTTCGGGATTGGGAGATTCCACGGTAGGAAAGTCTCCATCGGGTTCCGACTGCTCTTCAACCACAAGCACATTGCTGTAACCTGCCATTTCAAGTACTTTTGGAATCATCGTAATGGAAGTACCGTGCAAAGAGGTAAATACGATCTTTAGTCCGTCCTTAGCGACCTCAGATGTCCCAAAACTTCCATTTTCGAGCGACGCAGCCGAAAATGCTTCATCTACTTCCGAGTCGATCCATTCGAGCATGTTTTCGTCCGCTTCAAACTTCACATCGGTGTAATTCAATGCATTGATCTCCTGTATAATTTCTCCGTCCTGTGGAGGAACTAATTGTCCGCCATCCTGCCAATATACCTTATATCCATTATACTCCGGCGGATTGTGAGACGCGGTTAATACGATTCCACAATGGCAATCGAGATGTTTAACAGCAAAGCTTAGCTCAGGAGTAGGCCTGAGGTCAGAGAAGAGGTACACCTTAATTCCATTGGCAGTAAAAACATCAGCCACCACTTTGGCCAGTGATTTACTATTGTGCCGGCAATCGTATGCGATGGCCACTTTCAAATCTTCGGAAGGGAACTGCTTTTTGAGATAATTCGAAAGCCCTTGGGTATTCTTTCCCAGGGTATATTTGTTGATTCGGTTATCACCCACACCCATGATCCCGCGCATACCACCGGTTCCAAACTCCAATGATTTGTAAAAACTGTCTTCCAGAGTCTCGCTATCATACGCAATTAATTCTTTAATGGTGTGTTGCGTATGCTCGTCAAAGAAAGGGGTGAGCCATTGGTTGGCTTTATCCAAAATATCAGGATCGATATATCTCATAGGTTGTTTTGAGGTGCTACGGTTCTGTAGTAAGATGCAAAAATAGCTATAATTACTATTATTTTTCTGTGTTTAGCACTTCTTTAATAATGTAGTTCTTTCGGTTTTTACGGGACTGAAGGATCATTTCGCCTAAAAAACCGGCTACAAAAAACTGACTTCCAAGGATCATAGCGGTGAGCGCGATATAAAATTGAGGTCGTTCAGTGATGAGTCTGCCTTCAGGATTGATAAATAGTTTATCGATTCCCAAATAAGCAGCAAAGCAGAAACCTATGAAGAGCATGAGTGCACCCCAGGCTCCAAATAGGTGCATAGGACGTTTTCCGAAGCGAGAAAGGAAAGATATAGTAATTAAGTCCAGGAAACCCCGGATGAAGCGTTCCATACCAAATTTGGTTTTTCCATACTTTCTGGCCTGGTGTTGTACCACTTTTTCACCAATTCTATTGAATCCTGCACTTTTAGCTAATACAGGGATATAACGATGCATTTCGCCCGTCACCTCTATGTTTTTAACTACCGCGCTTCGGTAGGCTTTGAGACCACAATTGAAGTCATGCAGTTTAACTTTTGAAGTTCTTCTTGCAGCAAAATTGAACAATTTTGAAGGTAAATTTTTCCCGATGACAGAATCGTATCTCTTCTTCTTCCAACCTGAAACCAGATCGAATCGATCTTCTGTTACCATGCGATATAGCTCCGGAATTTCTTCCGGATTGTCCTGAAGATCTGCATCCATGGTCACTACCACTTGGCCTTTGGCGATTTCAAAACCAGCATGCAAGGCTTGGGATTTCCCATAATTTTTGAGAAATCGAATCCCTTTCACATTCGAATTCTTATGGGAGAGTTCTTCTATGACATTCCATGAATCATCGGTACTTCCATCATCGATAAAGATAATTTCGTACAAAAAACCATTGGACTGCATAACATCTGCAATCCAATGGTGTAATTCTTTGAGTGATTCTTCTTCGTTAAGAAGCGGAATGACAATAGATAAATTCATTAACTCGGTAACTTATTCGGGTCTTTTCGCTTCATGATAAGAGCGACCAGAAGTCCGAAGATAGAATAGAATATAAGCTGGAACACATAGTTCTGTAATTGCTTTCCAATTCCGAAACTATTTTCATCCTCCATCTTGGCAATAGCTTTGTCAATTTCCTCTTGCGGAGCTCCAAAACGCTTCATCATACTCTCGCTCATTTCCACGATGCGCTCTTTGAGCACTTCAGCAGCTTCCGGATCTACAAAATTGAAGATCAGAATACTTACTACCACACTGATCAGTAGACCGATGGCAATGGTAATAAAATACGAGGTGAAGGCTTGTTTAAAGTTGATGAATCCACCCATCGTTGCTTTGGCTTTGGCAACGGAAACTATCCCAATCACCAATGCGATTAGAAATGTAATAATACCCAACCACCATTGTGTAAGCGATTCGAGACTAAGTGCGTAAAGAACGACGGTTAAAAGGGCGAGGAAGCCTCCCAGAACGAGGCCATAGTTGATAGCATGTTTTCTTACCAATGCTTTTTCTGTGTCCATAATTTAGTTGTTTTTTGGCCGGCTAAAAGTAGCTGGCAGGTTCGATTGGTTAGTAAACAAATGTAATAAATTGTTACGGTACAGAACTTTTATTTCAAAATTTTGAATATTCTATTGTGCATTTACAATTATTCATTAAATTTGCACACTCAAAATTAAGGAGTACATAAATAACAAGAAGATGAGAAAAGGTATACATCCTGATAACTACAGATTAGTTGCTTTTAAAGATATGTCGAATGATGATGTCTTTATCACAAAATCTACAGCGGAGACCAAAGAGACTTTGGAAGTAGACGGTGTAGAGTATCCTTTGGTAAAACTGGAGATCTCTAGATCTTCACATCCTTTCTATACAGGAAAGTCCAAACTTATCGATACTGCTGGTAGAATTGACAAGTTCAAGAGCAAGTACGCTAAGTTCAAGAAACAAGCAGTTAAAGAGGAAGAATAATCCCCCTAACCATATATTTTAGAAACCTTCGACCTGTCGAAGGTTTTTTTATTTCAGACCATCTGAAATTGTATATTTGTGACACATTCCAATACCGCGATGAACTATATTCTTTTCGACGGAAATGTTCGAAACCAGCTTTTACCCTTTACCTACACGCGCCCTGTAGCCGACATTCGTTGCGGTATACTCACCATACGTGAAAAATGGGAAAAGCTCCTTGGATTCACCACGACTACGGTCACGGAAGACTATCTTTCGGAACAATGGCCCATGGTCGAACTCGATTCCAACATCTTAATTAATGGTTCTTTTATTCCTTCTGAAAATCTGGCGAAGATCGTCAAGGGTTTATCCGAAAATCAGGCGGTATTTTATGAAGATGAGCCCATTGCTTTTTTTTCTTCGGAAGGGCAGGAAATCGATTTCGATTCATTTGATATCATTCAATACTCATATGATGATGTTTTGCGCATTGAACATACCTGGGACATCTTTGCGAAGAACCATGAAGCGATCCAACGTGATTTTGAATTGCTGACAAAAGATCGGTCTTCACAACCCATCCCGGAACATGTAGTGGCGCAGAACTCGGAACAAATATTCATCGAAGAAGGGGCAAAAGTGCATTTTTGCTCCCTGAATGCCAGCGACGGCCCGATTTACATTGGTAAAGACACCGAAATCATGGAAGGCTCACTGATTCGCGGGCCTTTTGCTCTGTGTGAAGGTTCGACCGTAAAAATGGGTTCGAAAATTTATACAGGAACTACTATCGGCCCATTCTCCAAAATAGGAGGAGAGGTGAATAATTCGGTACTTTTTGCCTATTCTAATAAGGGTCACGATGGATTTCTTGGTAATTCCGTGCTGGGAGAATGGTGCAACATTGGTGCCGATTCGAATACTTCCAATATGAAGAACAACTATGCCGAAGTTCGATTATGGGATTATGAAACAGAAGGATTTGCCAAAACCGGCAGGCAGTTCGTCGGCCTTATGATGGGTGACCACAGTAAGTGTGGCATTAACACCATGTTCAATACCGGTACCGTGATAGGGGTAAGCTCTAATATCTTTGGAAGTGGTTATCCCAGAAACTTCATCCCTAGTTTTAGTTGGGGAGGTGCTTCAGGAACCAGTACCTATAAAACCGCTAAGGCATTCGAAACCGCCAAAGAAATGATGGCACGGCGCAATGTGGAGTTCACAGAGGCCGATGCCAAAATTTTGGAGCATGTGTTCGAAGAAACTGCAAAATACCGCAGGAGTTAGGATTACAACTCAGGTTGGGGACCAAATAGCTCAAAGTCGACTGAATTCCAGAAATAAAGGATTCCAATTACAATCAAAATTGTGAGAAGTACTACAACCAGTCGTAGCAGGAATTGTTGTTTTCTTTCTTTCTTCATCCGAAGGAACAACTCCTTTTGAAACTCGGCATACTCGTGGCTCTTCATCTTGGTATGGTCTGTCACCTTTCCATACTTATGAGAGGAAGTTTTGTTCTCTTTGTCGAACAACTTTTTACGCTGACTCTTCATCAGCTTATTGTTCTTAAGAACGGTATTCATACTATGTGCACCACCGAAGCCCATGACTATAAGGTTTGATATATATGTCGTGAAATAATAAAGAAATGTTACATCATTGCGCTTTACGCACCTTTTTCAGAAATAGAAAATTCTGAGGGTTTATTCCAAGGCCAGTCACATCTTTATTTACAAATCGGATCGCCATGTCATAGAATAATGGAACTACCGGCGCTTCCTCAACGATGAGCGAATCCATGCGAGTATAAATAGTTTTGCGATCGTCGATATCGGTAACGAATAATGAAGCTTCATACAAACTATCGAGCACCTCATTTTTGAAGTGCGTATAGTTGGGTCCATTCGGGGTGAAATTCGGACTGTAGAAAAGGGACAGATAGTTTTCAGCATCGGGGTAATCGGCCACCCAGCTTGCCCGGAAAATATCCAATTCACCGGTACTCTTCATTTGGCGTAGGGTAGAAGGAGGTACCACATCGATGGTCACCGTAATTCCGACTTTTTCAAGCTCCCGCTGCACATATTCGCAAATGTCCAGGTACTGGCTGTTGGTGCCAATCACGATTTCCGGGTTGGAATCTCCCGTCTCAGCGATATATTGATCTACCAATTCCTTGGCTTTATCAGGCTGGTAGTAATATCCCTGGATGGATTCAAATCCCTGGAGGCCCTGGGGAATGAATCCATGTTCCGCAGGTATACCCATGCCATTTCTGAGGTAAGTAACCATTTTTCTGCGGTCGAAACCATAATTAACGGCCTGCCTGAGAGCTTTCGATTTAATTTCCGGAGTCTCTGCACCCATAAAGAAGCCCAGGTATTCGGTGTTGAGGTATGGGCAGGTAAGAAGTTTAACACGGTCTTTATAAGCTTCCTGAAGCGCCCCACGTGATGTTAGTATTTCGTCTTTATAGCTATTGTCAAGCCCGGAAATAAAATCAATTTTCCCTTGAGCAAACTGTAAAAACTCACTTTGCTTGTCCGGTAAGAAGGTAATCGCCACTGCCTCTAAATACGGAAGCTGTTCACCTGCCTCGTCCTTTTCAAAATACAGCGGATTCTTTCTTAGCACGAGCTTCACGTTTTCTTCCCACATTTTATACTGAAAAGGTCCGGTTCCCACAGGATTTCTTCTGAACTCATTGCCATAGTAGTCAACTGCTTCCTTCGGCACCACGGAACAGTAACGCATTGAAAGCAATCCAAGAAAGGCCGGAAAAGGTTGCTTTAAAACAATGGTAAATGTGGTATCGTTTACGGCACTGTAACGATCAACATTCTGCAGTACCCAACTACCCGGGGAGGCAACTTTCGGGTCCACAAGCCTGTCGAAACTAAACTCAAAATCGGAGGCGGTCACCGTCCGGGTGGAGTCATTTCCGAAGACAGCGTTCTTATGAAAATACACATCATCCCTGAGATAGAAGGTATAGGTGTAGGTACTGTCATTGATCTCCCAGGAATGAGCAATATCCGGTTGAATGTTCAAAGAATCATCTAATTGAACCAACCCATTAAATAGTTGATTGGAGGGCCAAATGTTTTGCGGATTTCGGGCGAAAGCCGGATCGAGGGAGCTGATATTGCTATGTTCATTATACCGAAAAACGAGATGATCTTTTCCCTCATTTCTTTTATCCTGGCAGGAATGCAACAATATGCCCAGGCAAATTACTGACATTAAGTGTGTTAAGATGAAACGAGATCTAGGCATGTGTTTTCGGGATCCGAATTAAGTTCGTATTTTTGCCCCCTGCTAAATTACAAGAATGAACCGAACGAAAAAAGCGGCCTTTTATACCTTAGGATGCAAGCTAAATTTTAGCGAAACGTCCACGATTGCGCGCGATTTTTCTTCGGAAGGATACAAACGAGTGGAGTTTTCGGAACATGCAGATATCTATGTGATCAATACCTGTAGCGTAACCGAAAATGCCGACAAACGCTTCAAGACCATTGTAAAGCAAGCTCAGAAGTCGAATCCAGATGCCTTTATTGCGGCCATTGGATGCTATGCTCAATTGAAACCTCAGGAATTGGCCGATGTGGATGGGGTGGATCTTGTTTTGGGTGCTACTGAAAAATTCAAGATTACTTCTTACATCAACGACCTGCTGGAGAATCCGGACCGAAGTAATGAGGGAGGTCAGGTTCATGCCTGTGAAATTGAGGAAGCCGACTTCTATGTGGGCTCTTATTCTATTGGAGACCGGACAAGGGCCTTTCTAAAGGTGCAGGACGGATGCGATTATAAATGCACTTACTGTACGATTCCTTTAGCCCGCGGTATTTCCCGAAGTGACACCTTGGAGAACGTTCTGAATAATGCTGCTGAAATTTCAGCACAAGGAATAAAAGAGATCGTCCTCACAGGGGTGAACATAGGTGATTATGGTAAGGGGGAATTTGGGAACAAGAAGCACGAACATACCTTTTTTGAGCTGTGTGAAGCGTTGGACAAAGTTCCCGGTATTGAAAGGCTTAGGATATCTTCCATAGAACCCAACTTACTGAAGAATGAGACTATCGATTTCGTGGCGTCTTCAAGAACTTTTGTTCCGCATTTTCATATTCCCTTACAAACCGGTAGCAATGACCTTTTAAAACTTATGCGGCGCAGATACATGAGAGAACTGTATCAGGAAAGAGTTCAGCGGATACGAGAAGTGATGCCGCATGCCTGTATTGGCGTGGATGTGATCGTAGGTTTCCCAGGTGAAACGGAAGAACGATTCCTTGAGACCTATCATTTTCTTAATGAACTTGATATTTCCTATCTCCATGTATTCACCTATTCTGAAAGGGATAATACTCCTGCAGCAATCATGGAAGGAGTGGTGCCAAAGAATATTCGTCATAAACGAAGTAAAATGCTAAGGGGTTTGTCGGCTAAAAAAAGAAGAGCCTTTTACGAGAAAATGCTGGGGAATACACATACGGTGTTATTTGAAGGAGAAAATAAGGAAGGATACATACACGGCTTCACCGAGAATTACGTAAAAGTGAAACATCCTTGGAATCCGGAATTGGTGAACACTTTGCACCACGTAGAATTGACCTCCATCGATGAAGATGGATTGGTGCGTTTTAATTTTGTTGAAGCGGAAGTCTTGCGCTAGGAGCCAATCACTCCTATCTAATCCCGATCGTTTTTAGATACTGATACCTACAGGGAGTAAATCCTTGTAAACACGACGGTTACGTCTCATAAATCCTGCGATCTCAGGGCTCGTGGGCACCAGGCTAATACCTCGATCCTTTACTTCTTCGAATACCGCTTTGATGAAAATATCTCTAAAGCCCTGGTCTTCCATGTCTTCCGGCATGTCATACTTGGTGAGAAAGATTTTGCGGTCCTGAAGGGCATACTCGATGCGGGCCATATTATCGCCCACTTCCAATTCAAACTGCCGTAGAAATTCGTTATCTGTAATCACTACATCTTCAATCATAGGGAGTTATATTTCTATTAATTCATTGGTACTTCGATTAGCAACAGTTTACTACCTTCGGAAATGTTTAATTCTACCTGGTCTGTATCCCAGATTCCGATGGCATCTCTATCACTAAGCGTTTCATTATCAACATTTACGGTACCATGTATCACTAGTAAGTAAATACCGTTGGTGGGTTGATTTAATGAATAGGTCGTTGTTGTATCTTCTGAAAATTCTCCAATGTTAAAATAGGCTTGTTGATGTATCCAAAGATCATTCTCGTTAGCTTCATTTCTGGGTTTAACCACCGTACTGATGGTATTCGGTTTCACCAGTGAAGCGATTTTCTTTTGGTCGTAACGGGGTTGTACATTTTCAGTTTCCGGAAACACCCAGATCTGAAATAATTTCAGGTCTTCAGTCGTGCTCGCATTTTGCTCGCTGTGTTGAACACCGCTTCCTGCACTCATCACCTGAATATCCCCGGCTGCTACAACTCCTTCATTTCCCATGGAATCCTTGTGCTTCACTGCACCCGATTGTGGAATCGTAACGATTTCCATATTTTGGTGTGGGTGTGTGCCGAATCCCATGGCAGGAGCCACAACATCATCATTAAGCACCCTCAACAGGCCGAACTGAACTCTGTTGGGATCAAAATAATTCGCAAAACTGAAGGAATATTTGGCTTGTAGCCAACCGTAATTTGCCTGGCCTCGAGTAGCTGCAGGATGTAAAATCTTGTTCATAAAAGCCCCAAAAGCGTAGTGAGAATTCTATCTTTGTTGCAAAGTTACAAAAAATTAAAGGCGAAACCGTTATATACTTGTTAAAGCCTCATGAATACTGAAATAACCCACATTTATTTTGTTCCGGGGCTAGCGGCCAGTAAAGAGATATTTAAGAATATCCGGCTCCCTGAATCCAGATATGTGGTTCACATTATCGAGTGGAAACTTCCTAATAAAAACGAAACCATCGAGGCCTATGCGCGCCGTATGGCCGAAAGCGTAAAAGAAAAGAACTCGGTACTGGTTGGTGTTTCATTTGGTGGGGTTATGGTGCAGGAAATGAGTCGCTTTCTTCATTTGAAAAAACTGGTGATCATCTCTAGTGTAAAAACGAAAGAAGAACTTCCACTACGCTTAAAACTTGTTCGGAGAACGGGAGCTTACAAACTGTTGCCTACCGGATGGGCCTTAAGTGTTAAAGATCTCACCAAGCTGGCCATTGGTCCGCGTAGCAAAAAGAGACTCACTTTGTACCAGGAGTATTTATCGGTTCGAGATAAAACCTATCTCGATTGGGCCATCAAACAAATGGTGTGCTGGGATCAAGAGGAAGCTATGGAAGAAGTGGAACATATTCACGGAGATTCCGACATTGTTTTCCCTATCAAAAATATCTCGGGAGCCAGGATCATTGAAGGAGGGACGCATGTGATGGTTTTGAACAAAGCCAGTCGTGTTTCAAAAGAATTACAATTAATCATAGAAAGCTAAATAGCTAGAGCTTTAATTTTTATCTTTAGTTCAAAATAATAAGAAGATGAGTTTATTGTCGAAAATTGGTTTAGCAACTGTTCTTGTTGGGGTGGGATGGTTGTGTACAGATGCCACTCAGGATACCCAACCGGAGAAAACTACGACACAGGAGAACGCCAAGGAAGTGAAAATGGTCAACGATTATAATGTGTATGCTCTTGAATTACCCGAAAATATGGATTTTGCCGGGGAGCCGGTACCTCTGGATAACCCGGATATAAAAGAACGAATGGATCGAGAGTTATTGGTGAATACCTATTGGCAGTCTAATGGCTTGCTCATATTCAAAAGAGCGAATAAGTATTTCCCCATCATTGAACCATTGCTGGAGAAGTACGGGCTACCAGACGACTTCAAATATTTAGCCATAGCGGAAAGTGGCCTCATGAATAATCGGTCTCCTGCAGGGGCAGCAGGCTTTTGGCATTTTCTAAAAGGAACCGGTAGAGAGTATGGCCTCGAAATCAACGATTATGTGGACGAACGATACAACCTGGAACTTGCGACCAAAGTTGCGGCCGAGTACCTCAAAGCGTCCAAAAAACGATTTGGTACCTGGACCTTGGCAGCTGCTGCTTACAATGCTGGAAATGCCGGTGTCAATAAACAACTGAAGCGTCAAAAAGTAAATGACTATTACGATGTATTGTTGAATGATGAAACAAGTCGATACATCTTCAGGATACTGGCGTTTAAAGAGATTTTAAGCAATCCCAAGAAATATGGGTTCAATTTCAGGGAAAAAGATCTGTATTCTGCAGTTCCTACCTATAAAGTGAAAGTGGATACCGCAGTCACTGATTTCGCCGACTTCGCCCGGCGATTTGGTATTAACTATAAGATTCTGAAAATACACAATCCGTGGCTAAGGGATACCTATTTGAAGAATGCTTCCGGAAAAGAATACTATATTGAAATCCCTGAAGAAGGGCACTATAACAATCCCTAAAAATCTTATATGAATATCACGGTTCTCTTGTCCCTCATCATTATCGGAATCGCCGCAGGAATATTGAGTGGATTTATGGGAGTAGGTGGCGGAGTGGTAATGATCCCATTAATGATCCTGCTGCTAGGGTACGATCAGCACCAGGCCCAGGGTATGAGCCTGGCAGTACTGGCTGTGCCTGTAACTTTTGTGGCTGCTTATACCTATCATTCGTCAGGCCATTCGATAAACTGGAAGTTTGCAATTATCATCGCACTCTGTTTTGTGATCGGTGGATTTATTGGTTCTAAGTTCGCTGTAAAGCTGGATCAATCCCTTTTGAAAAAGATTTTTGCGGGAATTCTTGTAATAGCAGCGATTAAGCTGTTCTTTTCGAAATAGGATCACTGTTCTACCATCCCACGCTCAAGTAAGGCTATTCCGCTCATAAAGTCCTGGTAATTGGCATTGTATGAGTTGGAATAACTTTCCTGGTAATGATGGAAGAGGTTCCGACGAATATCCAGAATTCGTTTATCGCTATGTATGAAAAATGAGGTGGGAAATCCGAGGCTGTGCTTCATGGTTTTAATGGTGAAGTCACTTCGGTTTTCACGTTCATCCACATACAGCACATTGACATTTCTAGTGAATTTTCTCTTAAATTTTTTGATTTTCTTCTTGGACCCCCAGAATAAAACTATGAAATCAAAATCATTATGATACTTATCGGCAATATCATTAAAGGCAGGTAATTCACCGATACCCGGCACACACCAGGAAGCATATGTAATCAAATAAATAGGTTTTTCAAATTTATAGAGCTCAATACGCCTCCCTGCAAACTTTCTCACTTTGAAATTATCCAGTTGAGTCCCGTTGATCACATTCTTAACTAAAGAATCGAATAAGAACTGCGCTCTTTCTTCATCTTTATAAATGTATGCTCTTTTAGCTTCTCTACGGTATTTACGGATATTCTTACCGATAGCATCAGAAAAGAGATTCTTGGGCTCTTTCTTTTGTGAAAGGGCAGGTAAGCAGGTTAATAAGAATAGGGTAAGTAGAAATTTACCCATAGGCAGTTCATCGATTGGTTGGGCATAAATTTAGAAAGTCTTGGTAAAAAACCATGAATTTCCGTCAGATTTTTTCTGATAGCTTATAAAATGAAAATAAGGTAATTGCCTGAAAATCAATAAGAATTAACGCATTCGCCCGCCTCTTCCTCGTTGACCGAACTGCTGTCGTGGCATACCAGCGCGCTTCATTTGCTGTTTCATCATCTTGATCTGATCACCCAGCATATTCTGTTTATCGAGCTTTTTAGCTTCTGACAAGAGTAACTCTGCTTCACGTTTTCTATTCTTGGTCATGGCGATCCCGGCTAGATTTAATTTAACCATGGCCATATCGGTGCTCATTGAAAGTCCGAGCTTTTCAGCTTTCTTAAAATATTTTTCAGCCTCATTCATATTGGTTTGTGAAACCATAAGACCATTCAGATAGTTGTAATATCCTTGTTGTTTGGTGACCAGGGAACTCTCGGGATTCTTTATCTTATCCAACCATTTTTTCGCTCCGGGAAAATCCTGTTTACGAAGGCGTAGAAAGGCAAGTAGGATCAATTCGTTTTTGAAGTAGAGGAAGATAAATATCAAAGACAGTAAAATGTACATAATACCGTTACCGATATTCCCTTCTGCAAACTGCCAGACAGCGACACCAATTATGATTACTGCGAGTACTAATTTTATATTTTTATTGAACATGTATTCTATTATTAGACGGGCTGGCAAAGTTACTAAAAACAAACCTAAATATTTTCACATTTCCGTTTGTCTAAGTAAAAAATGATTGTATATTTGCACCCGACTTTTAACAGGGGTCTATTGAATATAAATTTTTCAGAAGGTATAATCTAATTTACAATGAAAAGGACATTTCAGCCATCAAAGAGAAAAAGAAGAAACAAGCACGGTTTTAGAGAGCGTATGGCTACCGTAAACGGAAGAAAAGTATTGGCTTCGCGAAGAGCGAAAGGCCGAAAGAAATTGTCTGTGTCTTCTGAACCACGTCACAAGAAATAATGTTGATAACTCATAAATAAAAAGGTGTTGTTTTTGAAAGCAACACCTTTTTTTTATGCCCTAACGCACGTATTTTTAACGATCAAAAAAAATTCCTCAGAATGCCTAAAAATCAAGACTTAAAATCTGTTCTAATTATTGGATCAGGCCCCATTATTATTGGCCAGGCCTGCGAATTCGATTATTCCGGTTCTCAAGCGCTTCGTTCACTTCGAGAAGATGGAATAGAGACCATCCTTATCAATTCGAACCCTGCCACAATCATGACCGATCCCTCCATGGCAGACCACGTTTACCTTTTACCATTGAACACAAAGTCGATCGTAAAAGTTTTAAAAGAACACCCGCAGATTGACGCAGTACTTCCAACGATGGGAGGGCAAACGGCATTGAACCTTGCTATCGAAGCTGATGAGAAAGGCATCTGGAAAGATTTTGACGTGAAATTGATCGGTGTGGACATCGATGCCATTAACATAACAGAGGATCGGGAGCAATTCCGTTCGTTGATGGGTAAGATAGGTGTCCCTATGGCCCCGCAGCTGACGGCAAATTCGTATTTAAAAGGAAAAGAGATCGCTCAGGAATTTGGATTTCCATTAGTGATTCGAGCATCGTATACTTTAGGTGGGGCAGGAGCTTCTATCGTTCATGATCCCAAGGATTTTGATGAATTATTGACCAGGGGGTTGGAGATATCACCTATTCACGAAGTGATGATCGACAAGGCCATGATGGGATGGAAAGAATATGAATTGGAATTACTTCGTGATAATAACGATAATGTTGTGATCATCTGTACCATCGAAAATATGGACCCGATGGGAATTCACACCGGGGACTCTATCACTGTGGCACCTGCCATGACGTTGAGTGATCGTACTTTTCAGCGAATGCGTGATATGGCTATTAAAATGATGCGCAGCATCGGTGACTTTGCCGGAGGATGTAATGTTCAATTTGCGGTAAGCCCGGATGAAAAGGAAGATATTATTGCCATTGAAATTAACCCAAGGGTGTCTCGATCTTCGGCACTGGCGTCCAAAGCAACCGGATACCCGATTGCAAAGATTGCTTCGAAGCTGGCCATCGGATACAACCTGGATGAATTAGGCAACCAGATCACAAAATCTACGTCGGCTCTTTTCGAACCTACCCTGGATTATGTGATCGTAAAAATACCTCGATGGAACTTCGATAAATTCGAAGGATCCGACCGTACTCTTGGACTTCAAATGAAAGCGGTTGGAGAAGTGATGGGAATTGGGCGTTCCTTCCAGGAAGCCTTGCACAAAGCCACACAGTCACTGGAGATAAAACGTAACGGTCTGGGAGCTGATGGAAAGAGCTATACCAACTATGAGCAAATTCTCGAAAAGTTAGAAAATGCCAGTTGGGATCGTGTATTTGTAATTTACGATGCGATTCAGTTGGGAATTCCATTAAGTCGAATCCACGAGATCACAAAAATCGACATGTGGTTCCTGAAACAATACGAGGAACTCTACATGCTGGAAAAGGAAATTTCCCAATATACGCTGGACACCTTACCCAGGGAATTGCTATTGGAAGCCAAGCAAAAAGGGTACGGAGATCGACAGATCGCCCACATGCTTAAATGTTTGGAAAGCCAGGTATATAAGAAAAGAGAAGAATTAAATATTCAACGGGTGTACAAACTCGTAGATACTTGTGCCGCAGAGTTCAAAGCAATGACACCCTATTACTATTCTACGTTTGAAAATGTAATGGAAACTGCGGATGGAGAGGTATTTGTCGAAAATGACAGCGAAGTTACCGATAGGAAAAAAGTGATCGTTTTAGGATCCGGCCCTAACCGAATTGGGCAAGGGATTGAATTCGATTACTGTTGTGTACACGGGGTATTAGCAGCTGCGGAATGCGACTACGAAACCATTATGATCAATTGTAATCCTGAAACCGTTTCGACCGACTTTGACGTGGCGGATAAGCTCTACTTCGAACCGGTGTTCTGGGAACATATTTACGATATCATTCGTCACGAAAAGCCCGAGGGGGTAATCGTTCAGTTGGGTGGGCAAACAGCCTTAAAGCTGGCCGAAAAACTATCTCGTTACGGTATCAAGATCATGGGTACCAGTTTTGAGTCTTTAGACCTGGCAGAAGACCGTGGAAGTTTCTCCACACTGTTGAAGGAAAACAATATCCCATATCCTCGATTCGGTACCGCTGAAACTACGGATGAAGCCTTGGCACTTGCCGATGAGTTGGACTTCCCGTTGCTGATACGTCCGTCCTATGTTTTGGGAGGACAAGGAATGAAAATTGTGATCAACAAAAAGGAACTGGAAGAGCACGTCGTAGATTTGCTTCGGAAAATTCCGAATAATAAATTGCTACTCGACCATTACCTCGATGGAGCCATAGAAGCTGAAGCCGATGCGATTTGCGACGGCGAAAATATCTATATCATCGGAATCATGGAGCATATCGAACCTTGTGGGGTGCATTCGGGAGATTCGAATGCCACTTTGCCACCTTTTAACCTGGGAGATCTCGTGCTTCAGCAGATAAAAGATCATACGAAGAAAATTGCCCTGGCGTTGAATACCGTCGGACTTATCAATATTCAGTTTGCAATAAAAGACGACCATGTGTATATCATCGAAGCAAATCCAAGAGCATCCAGAACGGTTCCATTTATAGCCAAAGCATACGGGGAACCCTATGTGAATTATGCGACCAAGGTTATGCTTGGAGACAAGAAATTATCCGATTTCGAGTTCGATCCTCAGTTGGAAGGGTATGCGATCAAGCAGCCTGTATTTAGTTTCAACAAATTCCCGAATGTAAACAAGAAATTAGGACCGGAGATGAAAAGTACGGGAGAAAGCATCCTATTCATCGATAGTTTGAAGGATGACGAATTCTATGAACTATATTCACGAAGAAAGATGTATCTAAGTAAGTAAGCTACAGAATAACAAATAGTTAGTTAAGAATCTCCGGTAAAATACCGGAGATTTTTTTTTCACCATAGGTAGGGGAAATTAGATTTCAGTTGTTACATTATTGAGGCTTAGTTTCAACGAGGCTAAAAATCTGACCAAGAATTGCTATGAAAAAGAAATTACTCTTGCTCACCGTGCTAGGCAGTTTGTTGCTTAGTTGTACAGCCAATACTTACGATGACATCGTGGAACCAGAGGTCGCAGAAGAACCAGAGCTGGTTACTTTCCAGGATGTCAGATTCATTTTTGAGAACAATTGTCAGAATTGCCACTCAAATCCCCCCCAAAATAACGCGCCTATGTCATTGGTGACCTTCGATGATGTAGTCGACGCAGTAGAAAACAGAGGTTTATTGGATCGAATTAGCCGGCAGGAAGGTGCTCCTGGTCTTATGCCCAGGGGCGGACCAAGATTGCCTCAGGCAACCATTGATTTAGTCGTTCAATGGCAACAGGACGGATTATTGGAAGAATAATGAAAAAGATCATTTACATATTCACCTTTTTGATTCTGACTTTTAGTAGTTATGGACAAGAAAAGTATAGTACCAAAACAGGTTCTATTACTTTCGAAGCGTCCGTGCCTTCCTTTGAAGAGGTAAAGGCCGTTCATTCTAACGTTGGGTCCATACTCAAATCTTCCACAGGAGAGTTCGCTGCGCTGGCACTGGTCAAGGGATTTCGGTTTAAATTGGCGTTAATGGAAGAACATTTCAACGAAAACTATATGGACTCCAGCGAGTTCCCTAAAGCGGTTGTAAAAGGTGTACTTCAGGATTTTGATATTTCTGAAGTAGAAGAACAAGGAAAAGATTATTTACTGAAAGGCTCCATTACCATTCATGGTGTGACTCGCTCTTTGGAGGAAATTGTGACGGTGTCTTCAAACGCAGATGGATTAAATGTAAGCTCTGAGTTTGTACTAAATCCTGAGGATTTCAATATAGATATACCCAAGATTGTAGCTAATAAGATCGCCGACGAGGTTAATATTACGGCGGTATTTACACTATCAAAAAGTGATTTATGAAAAAGAAAATAGTTTTATTGATAGTGACTTTGGGACTTGTAGGAGGTGCTTATTTCTTATATAAGTACCTCTACAAGGACCATCGGGAAATTAGCAATGAAGAGGCAGCGGTTGAGCTGGCCGCCGCTGATTTAAAACAAATGTTCGTTGATAATGATGCTCAGGAAATTCTGAACAAAACGGTGATCGTTAATGGTACGATAACCGGAATTGAAGGGCAGACCATCACATTGGACGAAGCTGTTCAAAGTGCGCTTTTAATAACGGAAAATGCAGGGAATGAAGGAGATATAGTGGCAGTGAAGGGAAGATGTATCGGATATGATGACCTGTTCGAAATAGTAAAACTTGACCAATCAACTATTATTCCAACGAAATGAAAAAGATAATTTTCCTGCTATTTCTTTTGCCAGCGCTCTTATGGTCTCAGGACGATCTATTGAGTGAATTGGAAAGTTCCGCAGAAATAGATAATACTGTCAATGCCGCTTTTAAAGGTTTGAAAGTGGTGAACTTTGAATCTACGAAGCTAGCTCACCAAAAGGAATTGTATCTGGTGGTTTCGCATCGATTCGGAACAGTGAAAAACGGGATTGACGATTTTTTCGGCCTGGACAATGCAGTTACTCAGATCAAATTTATATATGGGGTCAATGAGTGGCTAAATTTGGGAGTAGCGAGGAGTTCATTGATGAAAAAATATGGCGTACATGCCAAATATAGACTGATTAGACAAACTGAAGGGGGCTTTCCCTTCACTTTAGTGGGATACCATTTAGCTACGGTTAATACAGCACTGGATGAAGATTTGTTTGCAAAATTGGAATTCGGTGATAGGCTTACCTATACGACCCAAGTGCTCCTATCTCGGAAAATTTCAGATAATTTTTCAGTGCTGTTGGCTCCCACTTACATTCACGAAAATCTGGCTACACGAAGTACTGTAGTGTCGGAATCGGAGACCGTGTCAGTCTTCGATGAGGAGAACGACCAATTTGCTGTTGGAGTAGGAGGAAGGTACAAATTGGCTAAACGATGGAGTGTCAATGTTGACTATGGTATACATCTAAATAGAAATAATAATTCTAACTTTAGGAATCCCTTGTCCATAGGAGTAGACCTTGAAACCGGAGGGCATGTATTTCAGATGCATTTCACCAATGCCCAGGGAATGTTTGAAGAGGCCTTTTTGGTGCAGGCACAAGGAGATTGGGGAGACGGCGATTTTTTCTTCGGATTTAATCTGAGTAGAGTATTTTAAAAAGCATAAATCACACATAAAACTAGAACTCATGAAAAAAATTACACTTTTACTTGCGATGTTAGCCCTGGCGATTCAGGTTGAAGCGCAGCAAACATTCGATCTTGACTGGGCCATTGGTATCAATGGTGCTGCAGCGAGCGTGACCATTGAAACCGGAGATACCGTTAGATGGACATGGGCCGACGGAGCACCACATACTGTAACGAATATAGCGGGTAGTAGCGAGGAAACTTTTGATAGCGGGACCCTGCAGGGAGAAGGAACGCAGTTTTCTTTTACCTTCAGTGTAGCCGGAACGAATGACTATCGTTGCGAAGTACACCCAGGATCTATGTTCGGAACCATCACTGTAAATGAAGTTTTATCCGTTGAGGATAAGTTCGTGCAAAATATTAGCTGGTTTCCAAATCCAGTTCAGGATGAGTTGACCATTACCTCATTGTTCAAGCTGGATTCGTATCAGATTACGGATGTATTAGGAAAGACCGTAGAAAGTGGAAACCAAAATACCAATGTTCTCAATGTAAACATGGTGGAATACGCGAAGGGAATTTATTTTGTATCTCTTGCAAGTGGCGATTTGAAAACCACAGTTCAAATTATTAAAAATTAGTTTTCTTTTTAAGTTAAGTTAGTGAAGCCATGCCCTCATGAAAATGAGGGGTGGCTTGTTTAAAAATCAAAAAAATCTATGAAAAAGACATTTACTTTAGTTGCAACTTTCTTATTTACTCTGGGTATAACCGCTCAAATCACACCCGGATTTACCAACGACTTTGAGGATTTTACTACTCAAGGTTGGTCGAATGGTGCAGGTTCACCTAATCCTCCTACCAATATCACAACTGGGGGACCTGATGGTGTGGACGACAATTTCCTCGAAAAACAAAGTGCCGGAGGTGCCGGAGCAGGAAGTAAAATGATCGTTTTTAACACTGATGCCGGTTGGTTGGGAGATTATTTTGCTGCTGGTATTGGACTTATCACGTTCAACGCCAAGAATCCGTCGAATGAGGACCTTACAGTTCGTTTTGCAATGCAGGGTGCAGGAGATAATACGCAAATTTCTACTACTGAAGGCGTTTTAGTACCTGCTCAAAGTGATTGGGAGCTATATGAGTTGGCAGTGGAAGAGATCGACTTCACGATTGTTGGAGGCGCCAGTACCGTGAGTGATGTACTAGCCGACGTGAACCAGGTACGCATCCTTCATAATACCGTTCCTGCATGGATCGGAGGAACTATTGAAGCCACTCTTCATTTGGATAATATAACGGCTGATCCTATTTTGAGCATCACCGACAATAAGTTATCCGGTATTTCACTATTCCCTAATCCGGCAAGTTCCATGATTAATTTTTCTGCGGAAACCGGAATCGATTCTTATCGAATTTATAACGTCCTTGGAGCACAGGTTATGGCGGGTTCTGTTAATTCTCAGAGATCCTCTGTGGACATTAGTGAATTGAGCGAGGGGATGTATCTTATTGAATTTACTTCCGAAGGAGAAAAGGCGGTTAAAAAGTTTTTGAAGCAATAAATAAGAATGGTTATTTATTGTCTATCGAGGCCGGCGCTGTAATTGCACAGTGCCGGTTTTTTTATGAAAGTACTTCTACAAAGAAGATTGCATTCTTGTTTAAATCGTACAATCCGAATTCATGGGTATTCCAGGGTGTGTTCTTGAGTAGTCTACTTTCATCCACCGATCCTCTTCCCAATAGCTCCTGAAACAGTGGTTCTACCTTGTCAACGAAGACTTTTATCACGGAGCCACCGTTTAACGGATCGGCTTCTGTGCCGGCATGCCATTGCAAATGAATGTAAATGCCGTCTCTGGAAACTCCGGCATACATGTCATCAGAGAAATTTTCGATGAATCCCAAATTATCCCTGAACCAGGAAACATCTCTCTTAATATCTGCGGAAGGGATTACAGGGACCACCCCTAGAATATTAGTCTTCTCCATCTTCTTCAGCTCGTTTAAGTAGTTTTTCGTTGATAAACTTCTTTTGTTTGATTCCCAGTTTCTTGATGTTTTCCACCTTACGGATGAGGTTGCCTTGCCCGGTGAGTTTCTTCATCGTACCATCATAACTTCCCTGAACAGTTTTAAGCTGATTGCCTACCTTGATCAGGTCATCGGTAAGATTTACGAACTGATCATATAACCTTCCGGCCTGTGTGGCTATTTCCAGCGCATTTTGCTGCTGTTTTTCATTGTTCCACATGCTGTCTATGGTTCGTAATGTGGCTAATAGAGTGGTTGGAGTAACAATGACGATATTCTTCTCAAAAGCCCAGTTATAAAGTGAATTGTCTTCGTTCACTGCCACAGCAAACGCCGGTTCGATTGGGACGAACAGTAACACAAAATCCGGACTCTCAATTTGATAGATGTCCTGATAATTTTTTTCACTGAGCTGCTCAATATGTTTCTTTAAAGAAGATATATGCTCCTTCAATGCCAGGTCTTTTTCGTCCTGTTCTTCTGCATTGACAAATCGTTCGTAGGCTACAAGAGAAACTTTCGAATCGATGATCATTTTCTTGTTGTCCGGAAGATGCAAAACCACATCCGGCATAATGCGTTTTCCTTCTTCCGTAGTGAAACTAGACTGAATAAAATACTCCCTGTTTTTTTCGAGTCCGCTCTTTTCCAAAACACGTTCCAGCACCAATTCTCCCCAGTTCCCCTGCGCTTTGCTATCTCCTTTCAACGCTTTGGTAAGGTTGGTAGCCTCCTTACTCATTTGTTCGTTGAGCTCCTTCAGGCCAATGATCTGCTGTCGAAGCATGGCATGGCGGTCGATGCTTTCCTTATGGGTTTCTTCTACCTTCTTCTCAAACTTATCGATCTTTTCCTGTAATGGTTTCAGTACCAGATCGAGGTTCTCTTTATTCTGTTTGGTAAATTTTTCTGACTTGTTATCTAATATTTTGTTGGCCAGATTCTCAAACTCTTTTTGGAACTTCTCTTGCAGTTTTTCGAGTTCCAGTTTCTGGTCCTTTAATTTTACCTCTAGCGTATCATTTTCCGAAGTACGTTTCACCAACTCAGTATTCAGGAATTCCTTCTCTTCTCTTATCTTTTCCCTTTCTTGTAGTACGGTGTCAAAACGTTCATTCAACTTCTCCTCCTGTTCTCTTAACTGTAGGAGGCGTTCTTCCAGTTTCCCAGATTCGGTCTTATTTCGCAAGTTCGCAATGAGATTGCCCACATAAGCCCCAGCCAATGCAGAAATAGACCCAATTAGAAATACGATGAAAGGTTCGCTCATGAAGAATAAGTTTCCGTAAAGATATTAATTCTCAATGGTAAATCGTCCGGATTCAGGATCGAATGAAACCGTGTTTTCAGGAAAAAGTAAATTGACTTTTCCTTCGGAAATGAGCTGTTTCGGGGTATCATGGTACAACTGGGAATCTGCTATAAGAAGCATTTCATCACTCATCTGTAAAGCCAGGTCGATTTCATGGGTAGAATACAATACCGTTTTCCGATGATCTTTGGTGAGCTTTCGCAATAACTTAAGCACATAGGCCCTGTGGTACAAATCCAAATGCGTTGTAGGCTCGTCGAGAATCACCAACGGCGTGTCCTGAGCCAGTGCTCGTGCGATGGAGACGCGCTGCATTTGTCCGTCGCTCAACTCAAAACATCTTCGGTCTTTTAGCTCGGTGGTTTCTGTTTGTTCCATGGCTTGCATCACGACTTGTTTGTCATGAGAAGTAAAGTTCCCCATCCAGTTAGTATGGGGTTGACGGCCAAGGGAAATAAATTCCGTCACTGTGAGATTTTTTGAAACCGGAGCTTCGGTGAGTACTACACTTAGCACAGTGGCAAGTTCATTGGGTGTGTAATCTTTCAGCGATTTTCCTTCGATTGAGATATTGCCGTCCAGCTGTTTTTGCATTCCGCTGAGAGTTCGCAATAGAGTGGATTTTCCCACTCCATTCGCCCCTACCAGGCTTACTAAAGTTCCTTGTCGTAAAGAAAAATTGATACCTTCAATCACGGGTAATTGTTCTTTTCTTCGGAAATATCCGATGGAAAGGCCATTGGCTGAAATAACGGTATGTTGGATTTCCGAATTCATTAGAACATGAGTTTTCTTTTACGTACCAACAACCAGATGACGACCGGGGCACCCACCAAAGAAGTGATAGCATTAATGGGGAGGGTATATTCGCTAAATGGAATTTGTGCAAGGATGTCGCAGCCCAGCATGACTATGGCTCCCGTTAATAAAGTAGCCGGGATCAAAATTCGGTGATCCGAAGTGGGGATGATCTGCCGGGTAATATGTGGAATGGCGAGGCCGATAAATGCTATCGGACCCGCAAAAGCCGTAATGCCACCTGCCAAAATACTTGTTGTTATGATGATGGTGAGCGTGGTTCTCTTTATCCTGACACCCATACTTCGCGCATAGTTTTCTCCCAGCAGCAAGGCATTCAGGGATTTGCTAAGGACAAAACTGATTAGAATTCCCAAAATCGTGCACATACTCAATATTAGGACCCCATACCAGGACATATTCCCCAAGCTCCCAAACGACCAAAAAACATATTGTTGCAATTGTTCGGCATTGCTGAAATAGGAGAGTACGGCCACCACGGCTGCAGTTACACTACCAAACATCAATCCGATAATGAGTATGGCCATGGTATCTTTTATCCTCAAGGTGACCGCGACGACAGCCAGTAAAACCAAAAAACTTCCAACTGCGGAGGCGATTACAAGACTCCATTCGCTTAATAAAAGGTTCCCTACCCAACCGCCAAATGCTCCTGCGCCCAGAATGAGAAACGCCACACCCAGGCTGGCACCACTACTCAATCCCAGTACGAAAGGTCCTGCCAGGGGATTTCGAAAAAGCGTTTGCATCAGCAAACCCGAAACTGCCAATCCAGACCCTACCATAACCGCCGTTATGGCTTTTGGAAGTCGGTAATCAGTAATGATAAATCGCCAGGATTCTTTACTTACTTCACCACCAAAAAGGCTTGAGATAATTTCAGGAAATGGAATCGCCACAGATCCCAGGCTGATGTTCACAAGAAAAAAAGTGATCCCCAGAATGAATAAAAGAATGATCCATTTACGAAAAGAAGTCTTGCCTTCCATTAGTCCAATTTACTGAAGAAAAACAACTCGTAATCCGGTAAGAGTTCAGGATGCAGAATTTTAACCATATCCTTCAGGACCAAATCCGGCCGATTGGGGGCCAATTCGTAATAGATAACTCCGCCGGTTGGGCCTTTTCGTGATGTGAAGGTATAAATCTCCCCTGAATCAAAGGCGGCGAATTGGGTATACACCTCATGGGCTCCTCCGAGGTCTGCTTTTGTGGTAAACTGTCCGGGGCCAATCCAAAATTCAGCGCTTTCTCCTTTCTCCAGCACCGATTCCAAATTCAGAGACAAACTCCCGGTTCCTTCCGAGTCTTTCCATAGATAATCCCCATTGGCATCGGCGATAAACTGCGCCGCCCAACTATTTCCTTGAGGCAAGTACCAGATGTCTTTATACATGGCGCCACTAAGAACGGTAGGTTTATTTTGTGCCTGGGAAGCCAATTCTTTAGCCTGTTGATAATCGGATTCAATGCGGTTAAAAATTTCTTGGGACTTTTCTTCCTCTCCCAGTAAAACCCCAAAAAACTTGATCCATTCTGCCTTACCAAGAGGATGCGTCTCTGTCCAATCACTATTATAGACTACCGGGATTCCGGTTTTTTCAATAGTTGACACCGTTTTATTTCCACCGTCCACAGCAAAAGTGACTACGAGATCAGGCTGCATATCGATTAATACTTCGGTATTGAGATCCTCGTTCTTCCCCAATTCTTTTATAACCCCATTTTCGATAAGTTGTCGGGTCTTTTCCGAAGAGATGTAATCCAGGTTGGGAAAACCTACTAGCTTGTTTTCTACGTCCAGCATTTCCAGTGAAGGGATATGTGTGGTAGATGTTACAACAATCCTTTCTAACGGTAGAGATATTATATTATCCACCTCCTCTGTCATTTCAACTTCGTCGTTTTTATTCACCAGTGCATATCGGTATTCCTTATCAGCACCGGGCCAGGGATTGGAAATGGTGAGCAATTGATAACCTTCTTTTTGTTCCACCTGAAAGCCCTGAGCATAACGAACTTCAAGATTTCCGTTTTCCGGAACTACCAATGAGGGTGATTTTTGAATGTCTTTACAAGCGACCAGCAATAAAGTGGCGAGAAAGGCGGATCGTAATTTTCGCATCTTCAAAAATAATAGTTTTTAACGGGCTTAAGTAACCAATTAAAAATCTTATTTTCGCTGTGAATTTTGGTTCTTCGGAAATTTGAGTACGAAGATTAAAAGGGAATTCGGTGCAAGACCGAAGCTGTTCCCGCAACTGTGAGCCGTCCGCCCCGGCGGATAGTGTGAAACTTCAAACCACTGCTGAAAAGCGGGAAGGTACACACGCCAGGCAAGCCAGGAGACCTGCCAGATTTCGCTATTGTCAAACTTTCGGGATAAAGGTTTGGGAAGCAAACAGGTCTCATGAGGCCTGCTTCTTACTTTTTCCGTTTAAATTATTTTAAATGAAAAGATTCTTTTTCGGGCTCTTTGGCCTTTGTGCTTGCTCTGGATTGTGGGCACAAGAACAACAAACACCGCAAACACTGGATTCTGTGGTGATCGACACCAAGTTATTTAAAGATCGAAAGACCAGTGGAAAACTAATCACAACCATCACTGCCGAGGACCTCGCACAACAAGCAGGAAAATCTGTCGCAACTATTATCAATGAAGTTTCCGGATTTGAGATCAATGGAAACAGGAGTAACGATGGGCAGAATTTAGGTTATTTTGTTCGTGGAGGTCGGAACCGGCAGGTTTTGATCGTAGTAGATGGAATACCACTTAGTGATCCGTCTCAAATTGCCAATGACTTTGACTTACGACTACTCCCTGCGTCAGGAATAGAGCGAATCGAGATCATGAAAGGAGCGTCGAGCGTTTTATACGGGAGCGGTGCGGCCACTGCTGTAATTAGTATCACTACTAAGAGAGCTGATAAAGCACCTGTGGCTTTGTCTCTTTCAACGAGTTTGGGTTCCAATCAATCTGCTGAGGAGGACGGTGTAAATGTCGCGCAATTCCTGGCCAATGCATCGATAAGTGGAACTGCCAACAAATGGACCTATAAAGGAATGTTTAATGCACGATTTACCGACGGACTCTCGGCTGTGGCAGCTCCGGAAGGGGAAGATCCCTTTGAAGCTGATGTTTTCAATCGTTTCAATACGCAATTCGAATTGGGGTATAAAATTTCAAAAAATGTAAAAATTTCAAGATTTGTTGCATCGGATAATTTTAAATCTGATTTCGATGACTTCAGTTACATAGATGCTGAAAACAGAACCCTCAGCGAGCAGATTCGTACCGGTGGAAATCTCACCTGGAAATACAAAAAAGGAAGCTTGCAGATCAATGATAACCACAGTTGGATCGATCGGGAAATCGAATCCTCTTTTCCGGCCATGTATGATGCTAAAACGAGCGGTATTGATGGTTTTGCCTCCTACGAATTCACCTCTGAAATCAATGTACTAGCGGGAGTAAACCTTCAATTCAGCAGTTTTAATTCGTTTACTATTCCCTTCGGAAGTGAAACTTTTAACCAGGATGTGGATGACGATATGGCGAAATTTGATATCATCGATCCTTATGTCACGGTGAATTATAATTCAGACTTCGGACTCAACATCAATGCTGGTGCACGCCTCAACAATCATAGCAATTATGGTAGCAATGCGGTCTACAATGTAAATCCATCGTACGTCTTTAATCTCGGTAAGGGCGATCTAAAAGTACTGGGATCTTATAGTACAGCCTATATCACACCGTCTTTATTCCAGTTGTATGACCCACTCTACGGGAACGAAGAGCTGGAACCAGAAGAGAATGTGACCATCGAGGGAGGATTGGAGTTTACCATTGGACAGTCTACCCGAATCAGTGCGCTGTATTTTACAAGAAACGAACAAAACTTTGTGGACTTTGTAACAGTGGATCCGGAGTTGTTTACTTTTCAATACAGAAACATTACGGATGAATTTAACACCAGTGGAATAGAAGTAGAACTATTTCAAAAACTGGGAGAACACTTCCAGGTTTCTGCCAACTATACCAACACTCAACCCGATGATCGTTTCGCACTCCGTATTCCGGAACATAAGGCCAACGCACGTATCGGTTATACACCGGACGCCAAGACCAATTTAGGAATCACTTTCCAGCACGTAGGAGAGAGAGATGACAGTTTTTTCAATTCGGAAACCTTTGAAAGTGAAACCGTGACTTTAGATAGCTTTAACCTGATTGATTTTAATGCGTCAAGACAATTTACTGACAACATAAAGGTGTTTGTAGTACTCACAAATCTTCTGAATGAAGAGTATGAGGAACTATTTCGCTTTCAAACCCGAGGGCGAAACTGGAGAATAGGATTTGCGCTGGACTTTTAAAGCAGAGGCATCCTTGTGATTCGTCAAGTCGTAAATACTTACTGTTCGATGAGCATAATCTGGTAATTCGGTAAATGTCCTTTACTTTCACCGATTTCCTGATGAATCTCGACCCGCGTGCGTCCGCCGGGTACAGGAACTCCGGTGATTTCTGAAATTGCCGTGGCTAATAGGGGTTCAGCGGGATCTCCCAATATGCCCAGATTTGCGTAGTCCTCTCCTTGTTCTATATCAGGGATCAGGCCGTTTTCGAAGTCGGTGGTCCCCACCGCATTCGCAGTTTGAAACACCAAAGGTAACATGGCATAAGTATGATTTGGATTGGCTTGATTTCTACTGAATGAAGGCGACGGTGCATCATAGAGCAGGAAACTTGCCTGGTATTTTCCCGTGGTGTTCAACCCAATTTGAACCACATTGATATAGGGAATGAGTCCGTTGATCACCAATTCGCTGGCGGATGCAGTTCGGCTGGTAGTAAGCACATAGACTTCAGTGAGTTCAAGGCTATTGATCGCCTCACCACCATTTACGAAGCTGCTCACAAATAAACCATCTTCGGCATATTCCGACTGTCGATCCGGATTCCATTGTTCCGTATAAAACACCTGCCCATCAAATTGCCCTGTGATCATACTGGACAAATAAGTGGCAGATCGGACCGATCCACCGCTGTTGTATCGAAGATCCAATACCAGGGCATCAATATCTTCGGTAACAAATTGAGCGAAAGCAGCGTTCAGATCTGAATCAAACTCATTGGTAAAACCATTGTACATCAGGTATCCAATCTTCTGGCCGTTCTCCTCCATGATCGTTACTTCGAACACAGGATTCTCGGTGTATTCATCTTTTTCTAGTGTGATCTCTTCACCGGTAGGTGTTACATTCTCTCCATCGAAAGTCGCAAGTCCAATGGTATATGTACTAGGCGAGAGTAAGTCGCTGAAGTTATTCTCCGTGATCTGCTGGCCATCCACCGTGTTGAATATTTGTCCACGCGTCATGTTGTTGGCTGATGCGCTGGTATTAGGTAAGACGTATCGAACGTAACCAAATACGTTTCCGCTTCCATCGGGATAAAAGATGAGGCCAAATTCCATTCCATTGTTTTCCGAAGTTCCCGCCAGGGAGTTTTCCAATTCGATATAATCGTCTACCAGGATACTAAAACGATCCTGAGGTGATTTCAGAAAAGCAAAAAAGTCTTCAGGCGAAGCAAAGGATTCGAGGAAGGCGTTAAAATCGTTCTCATCAGGGTAAGAGTCGGCCAGTTCCGGTGTGTCTGTTTTATAAAGATAAAAGAAGTTAAGTCCGCGCCAGATAAAATCATTGATCGACTCTGTTGAGGCCACCTGAATATTGTCGTCCAGGTCCTCAAAACAGGAGGTAAAAACCGATGCGATAATAATAGCGAGTAGTAATGTAGTCTTTTTCATAGGTAATTTTGATAGCATTACTTTGATAAACCCCTAAATTACCTACATTATTGTGATTTTAAAATAAAATGTAACAAAATTTGAAGTGGCTCGTCGTAACTTCAGAATGGCAACAAAAAAGTATTAACCTAACCACCTATGAAACAAAGCGAATTTTTAGCCATAGTGCTTCCTTTTAAGGATAAGTTGTATCGTTTGGCAAAGCGTTTGCTGGTTTCATCTGAGGAAGCGGAAGATGCCGTTCAGGAAGTTTTTTTGAAATTATGGAATTCCCGGGAAAAGATCGGTGATTACAAGAATCCGGAGGCATTCGCGGTCACTATGACCAAGAATTACTGCCTGGATCGATTGAAATCGAAACAGGCCTCTAATTTAAAGATCGTTCACAGTAATTATCAGAACGGAGATAATGTGCAGCGAACGGTAGAGGCAAATGACGGGGTGCAGCTGGTTTTTAAGATTATGCAAACCCTGCCCGAAAAACAACGGATTGTATTGCAATTGAGAGATGTGGAGCAATTCGATTATGACGAGATCGCCGAGATGATGGGAAGCAATGAAACTGCAGTACGGGTTACCCTTTCAAGGGCTCGTAAAGCAGTGAGAGAACAATTAATAAAACAGTACAACTATGGAGTTAGCTAAAGTTGAAAAACTACTGGAGTCTTATTTCGAAGGAAATACGGACTTAAATCAGGAAAATGCGTTGCGATCTTATTTCGCTGCGGAAGAAGTACCGCCACACCTGGCTGTCTACAAGCCCATGTTTGAAGGGTTTCAGATGGCTGCAATGGAGAGCACCGAGAAGGAATTTTCTCTTCCGAAGAAAGAAACAAGATCAAGATTTTGGACCTACGGAATCGCGGCAACTTTTGCGGTTATGGCAGGACTGGCTGGTTTTATGTTTTCGCAACAGGGACTAACTCAAGAGGAAGAAGAAGCCTTAGCAGCCTTTAAACAGACCAAGGAAATGATGTTTCTTCTTTCAGAAAATCTAAACAAAGGAACCGAAAGTATGGTGCACATCGATGAATTCACCAAAGGGACCTCCAACATAGCATTGATCAATCAATTTACAGAAACAAAAAATCGAATATTAAAATAATTTAAATACTAAAATGATGAAAAAGTTAGCAATAGCAATAGCATTAATTCTAACACCGATAATCGCGTCGGCACAGATTTTCGATAAATACGAAGATGAAAATGATGTGACCTCCGTGGTAGTTACCAAAAATATGTTCAAGCTTTTGGCTCAGATCGATATAGAAAGCGATGACCCTGAGGTAAAGGAGTACATGGACATGGTGAACAGCCTGGACAATATCAAAGTATTCATGACAGAGAACGAATCTGTCGGAGCCAGAATGAAAGGAGATGTAGACAAGTATATCTCCGGGAGTAATGGCCTGGAAGAGCTTATGCGAGTAAAGGATGATGGAAAGAACATTAAATTTTATTCCAAGCCCGGTAAAAGTGAAAACTATGTAAGCGAGTTATTGATGTTCCTCGATGGGGATATGGACGGTAAGGAAGGTACCGTAGTGATGAGTATCACAGGAAATATCGACCTGAAACAGATTTCCAAGCTTACCAAAGAACTTAATGTTCCTGGTAGTGACGAATTGAAGAACGTAGAAAAGAAAAACTAGAAAGAATGACACTAATCAAATATTTTACAGCCCTTGTCATTGCAGCGCTCACATTGGTGAGTTGCAGTGACGGTACATCCCTGCAGCGCTATTTAGTCGACAAGCAGGAAGACGACAGATATATTAAACTGGATTTGGCCACCAGTCTTTTACAGAGTGATGAAGCCGATTTCACACAGGAACAGCAGGATATCCTTAACACCATTAAAAAGGTGAACGTAGTGGCATATCCTATCAAAGGAGAGAATGCGGAGGATTACGAATCGGAAAAGGCATTGTTGAAAGAGATCATTGGTCAGGAAAAGTACAAGACCTTAATGAAAATGGGGTCCAACAAATCGGGAGCTACCTTGAAATATCTAGGTGAAGAAGATGCCATCGATGAGGTTATCGTTTTTGCCAGTGATAGTGAAAGAGGATTTGCAGTGTTCCGTTTGTTAGGAGACGATATGCAGCCCGGGCAAATGATCAAGTTGATGAATTCTATCGACAGTGGTGATATCGATGTCTCACAGCTTTCCGGAATTGGCGAACTATTTGAGGATATGTAGGTATCGAAACCATTTATATATAAGAGTGAAGCCCCGAGAAATCGGGGTTTTTTTATGTTGATTGTTAAAGAAATGTAAGAAAATGACTTCGTTCGTAGAAAATCCCATGTCATTAACCGAAAAGCATAGTTTCAGGTTATTGAGATTGAGGGATTTGGTGTAACTTTTGAATAGAAAAAGATGAAGGTTTATTTAATACGCGCGTTATTAAATGAACCGAGTTTCCAGTCCAGAGACCCCTACGCCCCCGCGGTATAAAGGGATAGGTTGTGAAATAAGGGCTCCGAGAAATCGGAGCCCATCTTTTTTAAATGCCTGTATAGTTGGCCGGAGTAATGGCCCTCATTTCAGTTTTTATCTCTTCTGAAATATCAAGCGATTCAATGAACTCCGCAATCGAAGATTTCGTGATCGCCTCATTGGTTCGCGTCAAATTTTTGAGCGCTTCGTACGGATTAGGATACGCCTCTCTCCGCAGGATTGTTTGTATGGCTTCCGCTACCACAGCCCAGTTATTCTCCAGATCTTCCTGGAACTTGGCTTCATTCAGCAGCAACTTGTTCAAACCTTTCAATGTAGACTGGAATCCAATAATAGTATGTCCTATGGGTACTCCAATATTGCGCAAGACTGTGCTATCGGTAAGATCTCGCTGTAATCGGCTTATAGGTAACTTAGCCGACAGATGCTCAAAGACAGCATTGGCAATCCCCAAATTTCCTTCACTATTCTCGAAATCTATCGGATTTACTTTGTGAGGCATGGCCGATGAACCAATTTCCCCCTTCTTTATCTTTTGTTTGAAGTAATCCATCGATACGTAACTCCAGATGTCCCTATCCAGGTCAATGAAGATGGTATTTATGCGTTTCAGACAATCGAATAAGGCCGCCATATGGTCGTAATGCTCAATTTGTGTAGTGGGGAAGGAGTGATGCAAGTATAGTTTCTCCTGTACAAATTTCGTCCCGAAGGCTTTCCAGTCAATATCCGGATACGCCACTTTGTGAGCGTTAAAATTTCCAGTTGCTCCACCAAACTTCGCGGCACTTTTGATATCATTGAGTAAATCGAACTGCTCCTCCAAACGAACCACGAAAACTTCGATTTCCTTGCCCAGACGGGTAGGGGAAGCTGGTTGGCCATGGGTGCGTGCCAGCATGGGTACGTCTTTCCATTCTTCGGCCAATTCCTGGAGTTTTGCCTTTAGATCCAACAATTGTGGCACATACACCTCGTTCATGGCTTCCTTCAAAGACAATGGAATGGCAGTATTGTTTATATCCTGGGAGGTAAGTCCGAAATGAATGAACTCTTTATATTTTTCAATGCCCAATTCGTCAAACTTTTCCTTGATGAAATACTCAACAGCCTTTACGTCGTGGTTGGTGATCGCCTCGGTGTCTTTTATCAGAGCCGCATCTTCCGAAGAGAATTTTAGATAAAGATTCCGAAGGGATTCGAAAAGACCTTTATCAAAATCGGTTAGTTGTGGCAGCGGTAATTCCACAAGGGCGATAAAATATTCTATCTCCACCTGTACTCTGTATTTGATGAGGGCTTCTTCCGAAAAAAATGGAATGAGCGCTTGAGTCTTGGTGGCATACCTTCCGTCGATGGGCGAAATAGCTTTTAACGAATTGGCTAACATAGGCTGCAATTTTGAAAAGGCAAAGATACTATTTTACGAAGGAAGAAGGAAGCTCACCGTGGGAAGATTAATGAAGGCCGATTGGTTCCTTAGGGATTATGTTTACCTATCAATTCAAGAATATGTCTCCCTCGCGACTTATATCCCGCGCTGGAATGGTGTATGTTACTTTCGATGATGGGTCGAAGTTCATCGTGAACCCAATCGATTTCCGTACCCAGATAATAGAGGGCGGTCATGGCACGAACCTGACATGCCACTTTTTCTGCATTGATCATCCAGTCAAAACAGTTTTCTACCATTTTTTCTTTATGGATCTGGTTAAGAGTATTCATTAATTTCGGGTCCTTCTTTTTGTAATATGCCAGCGCAAGGAGTTCACACAGATAGGAAATCGTTCGTTTCTGGCCATCGTCTTTCGCCTTGGGAAGAAATTCGACCAAGTGGTCAATAAAAGGATAGAGCATCGATAGGTTTTCTCTGCACACAAATTCTAACGACCAAATCGCCTTTGTCGCGATGTCCTGATCTCCCCCGAAACAAAACCCTACGAGATCTTTCATTTGATCAGGATGTTCCAACACCCAAAGCGCAGGTTTCATTCTGCTTTCCCTGTAGGCCTTTTTATAATTTAGCTTATTGTAGAGTATTTCATTCATAGAAGCCCCATAATTTCTTTTACCACTTTGGGCACTCCTTCAGTCGCTCTATCGGCTAATACCGTGATTCGTTCCGAAGAAACAAGCGCTGGGTTTGGATCCACAAAATAAATCTTCGAGTTTACTGGTGCATACTGTATAAGTCCGGCGGCCGGGTATACCTGCATGGAGGTACCTACGATGATGATTATTTCTGAAAGTTCAACCTTCCGGATCGCAACTTCCATCAAGGGGACGGCTTCACCGAACCAAACAATATGCGGCCGCAATTGAGATTGATGCTCACATAGGTCCCCAAGGACCAGGTCGTCTCTCCAATCAAGAATCAGGTCCTCGTCGAAGGTACTGCGTACTTTCAGCAATTCCCCATGAAGATGAAGTACATTGCTGCTTCCTGCCCGCTCATGCAGGTCGTCTACATTCTGAGTAATCACGGAGACCTCAAAATTTTTTTCCAGATCTGAAATGGCAAAATGAGCGCCGTTTGGTTCCACTTCCAGCAATTGTCTCCGACGCTGGTTGTAGAAATCCAGTACGAGTTCCGGGTTGTTGGCAAACCCCTGCGGGGAAGCTACTTCCATTACATCGTGACCTTCCCAAAGGCCGTTGCTGTCCCTAAAAGTTTTGAGTCCACTTTCAGCGCTAATACCTGCTCCCGTAAGTACAGAAATTCGCATCGTTCGGTTTTTTTTATCTTAGATTAAATTTACATTTTTCCTTTGGATCCACAACTCTTTCAATACCTTCAATCTTTCCTCACAGAACGTCGGCGCGGTTTATTTAAGGAAGTACTTGAGGAAAGAACCCGATTTATTACCGTGGTCACTGAAGATGTGTATCAATTGCATAATACCAGCGCAGTGATGCGCAGTTGTGATGTTTTTGGCATCCAGGATCTTCATGTGATCGAAGAGAAATTGGGTAAGAAAGTGGATCGTGAAATCGCAATGGGCTCGCAGAAATGGGTGGATATCTATCGTCATAAAAATGTTGTGGAATGTATGAACGAACTAAGGACTAAAGGATATAAAATTGTGGCGACCACACCTCATGGAAATGTGACTGCCCTGGATAGTTTTGAGATCAATGAGCCTGTGGCACTGTTCTTTGGGGCAGAGAAAGAAGGGATTAGCCAGGAAGTTCTCGATCAGGCCGACGTACGTCTTAAGATTCCGATGTTCGGTTTTACTGAAAGTCTGAATATTTCCGTTTCTGCTGCAATCATTCTTCAAAACCTGGTGAGTCAACTCAGAAATAGTGAATTGAACTGGAAACTTTCCGAAGAAGAAAAAAAGGCACTGGAAGTACAATGGACCTGCAAATCGATTAAGAGGGTAGATGAGATCATAAGTAGGTACGAAGAAGAGAAAAATTCGTAAATTGAAGTCAGCAAACAAAACCAAAAAGTTATGATTTTCGTTTATATCATTGCCGTTATTATAGCCGTGTTCATCATTCTGGCTGCAGCAGCTCCTAAGAAGTATAAAATTACCAGAAGCATAGATATCAGTCGTTCCCAGGCCGACGTCTTCAATTACCTGAAATATGTAAAGAATCAGGATGAATGGTCTCCATGGAAAAAACGGGATCCCGAAATGAAGCAAACTTTTCAAGGTACCGATGGTACCCCGGGTTTTGTAGCCGGATGGGAAAGCGATCATAAAAACGTAGGTCATGGAGAACAGGAAATTCTCAAACTGGAGGATGATAGGCGAATGGAAACTGAATTGCGTTTTTTAAAACCGTTTAAAAGCATCAGTAATGCCTTTCTCGAAGCCGATGACAACGGAGACGGTTCGACAAAAGTTACCTGGGGATTTTACGGAACTCATAGGATACCATTCAACATCATGATGATGTTCTTTAATATGGATAAAGCTGTGGGTAAAGACTTCGATGAAGGCCTTACGGAACTTAAACGCGTGATGGAAAGCTAAATTACTATGAAAACCAATCCTATTGCCTGGGTTGAGATCCCGGTGAACGATATGGCACGCGCCAAAAAATTCTACGAGACCGTGTTCAACTATAAGATTGAACTGGTTAATTTCGGCGGACTCGAGATGGGGTGGTTCCCCAATGCTGGTGAGGCCCATGGTGCCACGGGAACGTTGATAAGGCAGGAAAGTTATATACCGAGTCACCAGGGTACCCTGGTCTATTTTCACAGTGAGGATGTTCAAAATGAACTTTTAAGAATCGAAGAGGCCGGAGGAAAGATCATTCAACCAAAAACTCAAATTTCCGAAGAACATGGATATATGGGGGTTTTTGAAGATACCGAAGGAAACCGGGTGGCCTTATATTCCCAATCTTAAGCACTTCAATTTGTTTCACAAAACTATTTTAACCAGAAGTCACCCTACATGAAGCTTGTTTTTGCCACCCACAATCAGCATAAATTCCGGGAGGTTAAGGAACTTGTGCCTTCTCATATAGAACTGCTCAGTCTTACGGATATTGGATGCTTTGAGGATATTCCTGAAACAGAACCCACCATCGAAGGAAATGCCTTGCTGAAAGCGCGATATGTGTTGAACAATTACGGCCTTAGTTGTTTCGCAGATGATACAGGCTTAGAGGTAAAAGCACTGGATGGTGCACCTGGAGTATATAGCGCCCGGTTCGCAGGCCCGGAAAATAATGCGGACGCCAACATGAAAAAACTACTAAGGCTCATGAACGGTCATGCCGATCGTTCTGCCCGGTTCAAAACTATCATTGCGTACTGTACCTCCGAATCGGAAGAGTTATTCCCAGGAATTTGTAAAGGTGAGATCCTACAACATCCAAGAGGGGATAAGGGATTTGGGTATGATCCGGTATTTCTGCCTGAAGGATATGAGTATTCTTTTGCGGAAATGGATCAAACCACAAAAGGAGCTATAAGCCACAGAGGGCAAGCCATTGAAAAGTTGGTCCTACATCTGTCTACCTAAGTAAGTTTAAAAAACTATCTTTGCCGCGAATTCCTCAGGGTGAGGAAGTGTTGCAATAAGGCTATTGGGTTTAATCGTCGTCTGCCTTGGTCAACACGTTAACGATTAAATAGCTTTATGTCTACTTTTCATTCTTTAGGTCTGGAGGAGCCTTTTCTCCAGGCAATTACCGATTTGGGCTTTGAAACGCCTTCAGAGGTGCAGCTCAAAACCATTCCAATACTTCTTGAAAAAGAAACAGATATTGTTTCCCTTGCCCAAACAGGTACAGGAAAAACGGCAGCCTTTGGTTTTCCCATGCTCCAAAAGATCAACTCCGATAGCCGAACCACACAAGGATTGATACTTTCGCCCACAAGAGAACTTTGTCTTCAGATCACTTCCGAAATAAAACAATACGGGAAGTATGTCCCAGGATTGAATGTAGTGGCCATCTATGGTGGAGCGAGCATTGGAGAACAGGCCTCTAAGATCAAAAAAGGGGCCCAGATCATTGTAGCTACTCCGGGTAGAATGAAAGATATGATCGGTCGTAAAATGATCGATATTTCGAAAATCGAGTATTGCGTTTTGGATGAAGCAGACGAGATGCTGAATATGGGTTTTTACGAGGATATTACCGAAATCCTTTCGCATTCACCACAGGACAAAAGCACCTGGCTTTTCAGTGCCACCATGCCCAAAGAAGTGGCAAAGATTGCTAAGGATTTCATGCATGCACCTGTCGAGATAACTGTTGGGTCCAGAAACGTAGGAGCCGCCAACGTATCTCATGAATATTATTTGGTGAATGCAAGAGATCGTTACCAGGCATTGAAACGGCTGGCGGATGCCAACCCTGATATATTTTCTGTGGTGTTTTGTCGAACCAAGCGTGATACCCAGAAAGTGGCGGAAATGCTCATAGAAGATGGGTATAATGCCGCTGCATTGCACGGGGATTTAAGTCAGAATCAGCGGGACCTGGTCATGAAATCTTTTCGAACGAGGCAAATACAGATGTTGGTAGCCACCGATGTGGCAGCCCGAGGAATTGATGTGGATGATATTACCCATGTGATAAATTATCAGCTTCCGGATGAGATTGAAACCTATACGCATCGCAGTGGTAGGACAGGACGGGCCGGTAAACATGGAGTATCGATGGTTATCGTTTCTAAAAGTGAACATCGTAAGATCAAGGCCATTGAGAAGATCATTCAGAAATCATTTGTGAAAAAAGATGTGCCGGATGGTATGCGGATTTGCGAGATACAATTGTTTCATCTTGCAAACAATATCAAAAATACCGATGTAAATCATGACATCGACAGTTATCTTCCGCAGATCCATGAAGTGCTGGCCGATTTCAGCAAAGAAGAGCTTATTAAAAAAGTGTTTTCGGTAGAGTTTACAAGGTTCTTTAACTACTATAAGAATGCCAAAAATCTTAATGTGGATGCCAGTTCGGTTTCTGAAAAAGCAAGTAAGAATAGCGTTCGATATTTTATCAATGTGGGGCGTAAAGACGGTCTCGAATGGATGGATCTGAAAGACCTGGTACGTGAGCTCACTCAATTAGACAAGGACGAGGTATTCCACGTGGATACTATGGACAGTTTTTCGTTCTTCAATACGGATGCGAAGCATAGTGAAAAGGTGTTGGAAGCTTTTGACGGGATTCAGTTCAACAGTCGAAAGGTAATGGTAGAGATCTCCAAAGAAGGAAGAAGAAAAACAGGAGGCAAAGGTCGAAAAAGGGGTAAAGACAATTATAAAGGGAAACGCTCGGATAAAGGTCGAGATTCCGGTTATTCTAAGTTCAAAGGAAAGAGTCGCCGAAAATCGGGTAAACCCAATGAAAAGGGTACCGGAGGACGTCGCAGGAGGAGATAATTTTACTATTTTTCCCGCTTAACGAAACTTTGGCAAGAAATTAGCGTCTAATTGTGTAATTTTAGCCTCAGGAATATGCTATGAAGAAACTATTATTCTTTCTCTTTCTACTTTCTATTCCCTTGCAGTTTTTTGCACAGGAAGGCGAGCCCGTAAACGGTGTTGTGCTGAATGATGCCAACGATCTGCCGCTGGAAAATGTGAATATCGTCAATCTGAATCAGGTGATCGGAACTACCACAGATAAACAAGGTAAGTTCGAATTACGTGCGGCCGTGAATGATACCCTATATTTTTCATATCTCGGATTTAAATCCATCCGTGTTCGTGTTACCAATGACTGGATGAAGTTTGGGGAAGTGAAGATTAAGATGACCGAATTAGGAATTGCACTGGAAGAGGTGGTCGTGCGCCCCGTAGAATTAACGGGCTACGTAGAAGTGGATGCCAAACTTATCCCGATCTATGATAATTATCGTTATCGAATCGCCGGTTTAGGCAGCGGTTATGAAGGTGGTAAAAGCCAACCAGGAGCCGTAAGTAAAGTGCTGAGTTCCATTTTCAATCCCGCCGATTTCCTTTATAATATCTTCGGAAAACGACCGAAACAGATGAAAAAGTTGCGGAAAATGAAGGAGGATGACGAGATCAGGAACCTGTTGCAGAGTAAATTCGATCGTGAAACGCTCATGGCAGTATTGCAATTAGAGCGTGTGGATATCGATGAGATCCTTAATAACTGTAGTTATTCCGCCGACTTTATTCGAACGGCTAACGATCTTCAGATTCTGGACGCCATTAGTGAGTGCTACGAAGAATATCGGGTTCTCAACCGACAGAAAAAGGGCAAGGGCTAAGCCATGCTTCAGTTTGTAGTTCATTATTCCCTACATCTCATATTACCTGGAATCATCGCGTATGTTTTCTTTCGCAGTCAATGGAAGAAGGCGTATCTCATAATGCTGGCTACTATGCTAGTGGATCTGGATCACCTGCTCGCTTCACCAATCTTTGATCCTAACCGGTGCAGTATCAACTATCATCCCTTGCATACCCATGTGGCCATTGTGCTGTATGTTTTATTGTTATTTCTGAAAAAGTTCCGATTTATTAGCATCGGATTAATACTTCATATGTTCACCGATTCGTTGGACTGTTATTGGATGTCTTCTTCGTGAATTTGATTTAAATAATCTTTATTTTTGAGGAAAACAATCGCCTTGCAAGATATATTCCATAATCAGAAAGCCTACTTCGATACAAACGAAACCAAGGATATTTCCTTCCGCAGGACTCAATTAAAAAGGCTTAAAAGTTGTTTGAAGGAGAACGAAGACTTTTTGTGTGATGCTATTTATAAGGATTTCAAAAAATCTAAGTTCGATACGATTGCGACGGAACTTGCTTTGATCTATCATGAGATCGATGTTGCCGTAAGGCAATTAGGTAATTGGTCCAGAAGAAAATCGGTTCCCACTAACCTTGTAAATTTCCCTGCCAGAAGTTATATCATTCCTGAACCTCTTGGAAGTGTATTGATCATCGGTGCCTGGAATTATCCTTATTTACTCACTATTTGTCCGATGGTTGCCGCGATGGCTGCAGGATGTACGATGATCGTGAAACCAAGTGAAATGCCAATTCGGACGAGCAACGCTCTTAAAAAGGTGTTTTCTGAAACCTTCGACGAGAAATATATCGCTGTGGTTGAGGGTGGTATCCCCGAGACTACCGAATTACTTCAATTGAAATTTGATAAGATTTTCTTTACTGGCAGTACCCATGTGGGTAAGATTGTCTACAAAGCCGCCGCTGAAAACCTGGTGCCCGTTACTCTTGAATTGGGAGGTAAAAGCCCTGCCTTTGTTACTTCCAACGCCCATCTAAAAATGACCGCCAAGCGTTTGGTCTGGTCCAAATTTTTGAATGCGGGTCAAACCTGTATTAGCCCTGATTACTTAATGGTGGATGAAAGTATCCATGAAAAATTTCTAATGCTTTTAAAGGCTGAGGTGGAAAAAGAGAATTTTGCGGTCGAAAATGATAATTACCCACAGATTATCAATGAACGCAATTTTGATCGATTAGTTGCTATGATCCCCAGGGAAAAGGTAGTTGCGGGTGGTGAATGGGATAAAGAAAAACGTTGGATCGCACCAACGATCTTGCGTGACGTGAGTTTCAGCGATAAGGTAATGGAGGAAGAGATTTTCGGACCGATAATGCCGGTGATCACTTATAATAATCTCGACACGGCCATTTCAGAAGTGAAAAAACTCTCGAAACCGCTATCGGCTTATATTTTCACCCGATCCAGAAAACAAAAATCGAAAGTATTGAATGAGCTTTCCTTTGGTGGAGGTGGAGTAAATGAGGCAGTGATGCATATATCCAATTCCAATCTGCCATTCGGAGGGGTTGGAGCGAGTGGTATCGGAAGTTATCATGGGGAAGATGGCTTCAAAACCTTCTCACATTTTAAAGCAATCGTGGACAAACCCAATTGGTTGGAACTTCCGTTGAAGTATTTTCCGCACTCCTCTACAAAACTATGGTGGATCAGAAAAATATTTAAATTTTAAAAAAAACCACATCCTTGTCCCTATGAACCAAATCGGTTTCGTCTATAGGATGAATGTTTAACTTAAAACCAATAATTATGAAAGATTTTATGATGATTTTTATAGGGGCCGATTACGCAGCATTAGATCTCTCACCTGAGGAACTACAAAACCGAATGGGCAAATGGTTTGCCTGGGGAGAGAAAATGGAGAAAGCGGGAATCCTGAGAGGGGGTAATGCTTTGGAACCCCAGGTTCGGCGAATCGTGGGAGAAAACAGAACCGTCACGGATATGACTTCGGCCGAATTAAAGGAGATTGTAGGAGGATATTATCTGATACAGGCAACAAACTTCGATGAAGTCGAAAAAGTAGCACAGGACTTCCCGGATTACGATTTAGGCGGAACCGTTGAAATCCGCGAGGTGATGGTATTCGATAACTAATGGACAACAAACTCATAGACCATCTTTTCAGGCACCATTATGGAAAGATGGTTTCTGTTTTAACCAGGATCTTCGGGCTTTCGAACCTGGAAATTATCGAGGATGCCGTTCAGGATACTTTTATTAAGGCTACCACTTCGTGGAAACAAAATATTCCCGAGCATCCCGAAGCCTGGCTTACAACGGCTGCCAAGAACCGTGTTCTGGACATTTTCAGAAAATTAAAAGCCGAAAAAAGAAGGGTCCCTCAATTTGTTTCGGGGATGGATGCCATTGCGATCAACGATCTGTTTTTGGATACTGAGATCGAGGATAGTCAGTTGCGCATGATCTTCACCGCCTGTCATCCTTTATTATCGCCAACCGATCGAATTGCGTCTGCCTTGAAGAGTGTTTCCGGTTTCAGCAGTAAAGAAATTTCTTCCTCATTGCTCACCAAGGAGGATACCATAAACAAGCGACTGGTAAGAGCCCGCAAAACGATCAGGGATAAGGAAATCCCCTTTAGCATTCCTACAGGCAATGCACTGGTTGAGCGATTGAATAGCGTGCATGAGGTACTCTATCTGATTTTCAATGAAGGATTCCACTCAAATAATACTGAGTTTTTAATTCGAAAAGAATTGTGCGCTGAGGCTATGAGGCTCATTCAAATGGTTTTAAATAATAAGATCACTCGCTCTCCCGACGGATATGCGCTATTTGCGCTTATGTGTTTTCACGCGGCGCGTCTGGATTCAAAGCTTACAGAGGACGGAGATATCATCGATTTGAAGCACCAGGATCGCTCACAATGGCATTTTCCTTTGATACGATTGGGAAATGATGTGATGATAAAGGCAGTTGAGAATGATGAGTATTCGGCCTACCATTATGAGGCTGCTATTGCTGCTGAACATCTTCGCGCGCGAAAGTTCGAGTCTACCGATTGGGTGAAGATCTTGATGTGGTTGGAAAAACTTTATGAGATCAGTCCTTCACCATTTACGAGTTTAAATATTGCAGTGGTGCTTCTGCAAATGGGCTCTTTGGAAAAAGCTTATGACCGCCTGTTGACTATAGAACCTGCACATCTCGAACAACGTTCGTATCTTTATTATGGATTTTTGTCCGAGTATTATTTATTGAAAGAAGAAAAAGACAAAGCGATCTCCAGCATTTCACTGGCGCTCACCACGGTGGCTAATGAAGCCGAAAAGCGTTATTTGTTGAATAAGAAGAAATATATCCAAACACAATAATATGGCATACGATGAATTTTTAGCCGATCGAATTCGCAGGATATTTCAGCAGAAAAAATCGGATTTCTATGAGAAGAAGATGTTCGGAGGTCTTTGTTTCATGGTGGAAGATAAAATGTGCTGCGGTATTATGTACAACAAGAAGCAAGAAACCGACCTGTTCATGGGACGTATCGGGGAAGAAGCGATGGAAGATGCTATGAAGAAACCAGGTTCTCATCCCATGGCTTTTACCGGCAGGCCCATGAAAGGTTTCATTTTCGTATCGCCCGAAGGATATGATGCCGAAAAGGACCTTGAACAATGGGTTCAGTTGTGCCTGGATTTCAATCCCTTCGCCAAAGCTAGCAAGAAGCGAAAGAAATAAGCGGTAACAAAAGGTCTCGAATTTTTAGTATCTTCAACCCCAATAATACCCAATTCTAGCATGCTATGAAACAATTATACACCCTGCTGTTGTTGCTATGTACTTCAGTGTTTTATTCTCAAAGTTATTTTCTTCCAAAATCCGTTGACACCGAGATCCAGAATCGTGGTTCACTTACTCCTATTGTGGCGACTATCGGTTACCAGGGATATGACGAGTCTCAGGAGTATTTCGGTGAAGGGGAATATGAGATTTTCATTGATAATATAGATGGGATTCTGGACAAGCCTATCATAGTACTGGATGGATTTGATCCCGGCGATAGCCGAGACATCACAGGATTGTACAATAGTTTGAGTTTTGATGGAGACAATATGGCGGATATCCTCCGGGCAGAAGGATTTGATATCGTTATTCTGAATGCCCCAACCTATACAACCGATGGGAAGTTCATCGATGGGGGGTCTGATTATATACAAAGAAATGCTTTGGTACTTGTTGAATTGATCAATTTTCTGAATGCCGAAAAAGTAGGAGACGAGGAACTCGTGGTCTTAGGTCCGAGTATGGGAGGTCTTATCGCACGCTATGGCTTGTCTTATATGGAGCAAAACAGCATCGATCATGAGACCCGATTGTATATTTCTTTTGACTCACCACATCGAGGAGCGAATATTCCGATTAGTCTTCAGTATTTGATCAATTATTTTGCCCAGGAGGTGGGTGATGCTACTGCCCTTGCTATTGTTGAGGATGTGCTTAATTCACCTGCGGCCAAAGAAATGCTGACTGATCATTATCTGTCACATTTGCTTGCGGGATCGACTTATGAACAGGATCCTGCCTTATTATTGCCCTCGGGTGCCCCGGATTTCAGGGATGCCTTCCAAAATGAATTGGATGCTTTAGGTTTTCCTTCCGAAGTAAGAAACGTAACCATGATCAACGGGGCGGGAGATGGAACAGGAACCGGTTCCCCGAACGACGTCATCGTTAATACTAACTTAACGATTGATGCCCTCACAAGTGCGGATGTAGCTTTACGATTTACTCCTGAAGCATCCCAGGTCAATTTAGTGACTGATCTAACGGTTTATTTTATCGGTTTGCCGGTAGCCACATTTTCTGCGAGTTCAGAATCTCCTTCGGTCACAGATGGTGTGGATAGCTCTCCGGGAGGTACTGCGGATATATCAGATTCTTTGGGAGATGGAGGCGGAAACCCTATACTCGAAGAATTCATCGAAGCTTTGGAACAGGATGTGTATTCCTTTATTCCGACTACGAGTGCCCTGGCGATCAACACCGACAATTGGTATGAAGTGCCTAATCTGAATGATTCTCCCTTTGTGAATTTTTACATTCCTTCCGAAAATGAGGATCATGTAACGGTTACTGCCGCCAGTGCTCAATTTGCCTTGGATGAGATCAGACAGGGAGCTTTATCGATTGGCAATGTTGATTTGAGTACAGGATTCAAGGTTGTTCCAAATCCTGCAGGAGAAATACTTCGTATATCAACTTCTCAAATTTTGGAATTAACTGAAGTTGAAGTATCTGTTTTTGGTATTAATGGCCAGTTACTTTACAATAATCTAGAGACCATAAGTTCTGGTACCCTTGAAGTAAAACACAATCTGCTGCCAGGTATATATATTGTAAGCCTTCAGGGAAACGATTTCAATACTCAAGTTAAAGCCATCATAGCTAACAAGGAATAAAGGAGAGAATTAAATGTCTATCAAAACAGGTTTCAACACCCTCAAAGGGGTAATTATCGTAATTATATTATCCTTAAGCGTTCAGAAAACTACTTCCCAGGTTGTAGATGTTCTGGTAGATTTAGAAGTTCCACCTGAACAACTCTTGTTTCATGAGGGCTTTTTGTATGTAGGGAGTCAAATATCGATATACAGGCTTGATTTGAGCAGTAGCGACCCAGTCCTTGAGGAGTTTTATTTCACTGACGCCAAGGGAATGTTAATCTATGACAATAACCTGATTTATGCCAAAGGTCCGTTCCCAACTATCCAAAAAATTGATTTAAACGATCCTACCAGTTCCACTGAAGTCTTTAATGCAAGTGGAACTCCCTATAGTATTGCGGTAAGGAACGATTCGTTGTATTATTCACGTTTAAATGCCGGGTCGATTCGCAAAAGGTCTATAATAAATCCGGGGAATGTCGGTATAACCGTTGCGGCGGCCACAAACCCTCTGGCAATTACCTTGGATGGAGATTATATTTACTTCAGTGATCAACAAAATATCTACAGGAAAAGATTAATTGTAGGATCACCTAATGAGGTTGTTTACAACAATCCATCTCTGCAAATTACCGTGGTAGATGATTATCTATACTTTACTGATCCCGATGCAAATTCTATTTCAAGAATTGATAAAATGAGCACTAATGGCACTCCCGAAGTTTTAGCCGATAACCTTGAAGACCCATATGGACTCGCATTTGTAGGCTCTACATTATATTTTTCCCAAAACGACGGAAGGAAAATATCTAAAATAAGTGGTGTGCTAGGGGCCGATGATGAAGACCTACCCATAGACATATCGATAAGCCCTAATCCGTCTTCCAAGGACTTGTTCATTGAATCTAAAGGACACATTGACTCAGTGCAAATCTTCACCCTCAATGCGGAATTAGTCATAGATTCTTACGGTCCGACGATTGATGTATCAAAATTATCCTCGGGATTATATTTTGTAAAAGTGACAGCCGGTGAAAAGGTGTCGGTCCACAAGTTTATCAAAAATTAAAACAGTAGATTTTCGTATTGAAGATTTGCTAAATCATCGGTGATGATAGGGTTCATTCCGGAGTATCGTAAATCCGCGGTAGAGCTGTTCGATAAAGAACAATCGTACCATTTGATGTGAAAAGGTCATTGGAGATAATGACAATTTACCATTGGCGCGCTGATATACTTCTTCGCTGAAGCCATAGGGACCACCAATAACGAAAATCAGGTTCTTGATACCGCTGTTCATTTTTTTCTGAAGGAAATCGGAAAATCCAATGCTATCATACTGTTTCCCTTTTTCGTCTAGCAGGACCAGGAAATCACTTTTTTCCACCTTTTTCAGAATCAACTCTCCTTCAGCTTTTTTTTGTTGTGCTTCGGAAAGGTTCTTGGCATTTTTAATGTCCGGGATGATCTGCAGTTCAAAGTTTACATAATGACCAAGCCTACGGCAGTAAGTATCTATAAGCCGCTGGAGGTGAGCGTCGTCGGTTTTGCCAACTGCGAAAAGGTTGATTTTCATCCTGAACTGATTGTTTGCGGTAAAAGTACGAAGTAAATAAGAAGGGCTTCACACTTCGGACTTTTTCATTTATTTTAGCCATAAATAGCCAGCTAATGATCTCTCTCAAGAAATTCAACAAAGAAGTCGACATAATCATAGCAAACGCCATTCGTGAGGATGTGGGGGACGGAGACCATAGTTCGTTGGCCTGTATTCCGGAAGATGCGACCGGTACCGCTAAACTATTGGTGAAAGATGAAGGTATCATTGCCGGAGTCGATTTTGCTCGCCGAATATTCGAATTTGTGGATCCCGGTCTTTCCATGGATGTGCGAATAGAAGATGGCACCTATGTGAAATACGGAGATATCTGTTTTTATGTGTCAGGGAGTTCCCAATCCATTTTGAAAGCTGAGCGATTGGTTTTAAATGCTATGCAACGCATGAGTGCCATTGCAACCAAAACCAATAAATATGTACAACTGCTGAAGGGAACCGGAACGAAGATATTGGATACGCGTAAGACAACCCCGGGGATTCGAGCATTGGAAAAGTGGGCTGTTAAAATTGGCGGCGGTGAAAATCACAGATTTGCGCTCTATGATATGATCATGCTTAAGGACAATCATAACGATTTTTGTGGCGGAATTACCAAAGCCATTCAAACTACCCAGGAATACCTCAGGGACCATCGTTTGGACTTGAAGATCATAGTAGAAGCACGAAATTTAGAAGAGATCGAAGAAATTCTGCAAAATGATGGAGTATATCGAATTCTAATCGACAATTTCAATTATGAGGATACCAGGAAAGCGGTGAAGCTCATCGGAGATAAGTGCCTCACTGAATCGAGTGGAGGCATCACCCTGGAGACCGTTCGTAAGTACGCGGAGTGCGGTGTGGATTATATATCCAGTGGTGCACTCACACATTCTGTTCATAATATGGACCTAAGCTTAAAAGCAGTGCAATGAGCAAAGAAATAGAGGAAAAGCTCGATAAGCTCCCGATAATCCGGCATTTGGTGAAAATCCTTAAGGTCGTGGTGCTACCGGGATTCAACGGACTCTCTCTCTACGACCTGCTCGAAATTTATATCGTTGGTATCGTTAAGGGAACATTTTCCTCACGGGCCAGTTCCATCGCTTATAGTTTTTTCATCGCTTTATTTCCTTTCCTGCTATTTCTACTGAATTTGATTCCGGTGGTTCGGATAGAAGGCTTTCAGCAGCGGTTCTTAGGCCTGATAGAAAAGTTGTTACCTCCACAAACCCAGGATTTCTTTTATCCCGTGATAGAGGACATTGCACTCAATCCTCGTAATAGTTTGCTTTCGGTTACTTTTTTCTTGACATTGTTCTTAGCAGCTAACGGCGTTAATTCAATTTTTAGTGCTTTTGAATATTCGGTACACGTCACCATGAATCGAAATTTCTTCAGGCAATATTTCGTGGCCATTCTTGTGTCCATATTCCTGGCAATACTGCTGCTCATCACCGTAGGGTCTATTTTGTATGGTGAGTATGTGATCAACGAATTGAAAGCCGGATCCTATATTGAGGATGACTTTTTCTGGATCAATTTCCTGCAATACACTGTGTTCGCCGTGATGTTATACGTGGTGATTTCCACCTTATATCACTTCGGTGTGAAAGAAGGACGACAAACGAGGTTCTTTTCCGTCGGTGCATTGGTGACCACTTTGTTATTCTTACTTACGACTTACTTTTTTGGGGTGTATATCAACAATTTTAGTCAGTATAATGAGTTATATGGTTCTATTGGGGCCTTATTGATCATGATGTTTTATATTTGGATCAACTCAAATCTTTTGCTCCTTGGTTTCGAACTAAATATATCCTTGCAGCGTTTAAAGGATAAGATGAACGAGAACTAAAATACTATGCTATGAAAATCAAAAAACTACACATATCCCTTGTATTATCCTTGTTATGCACCATCTCTATGAGTGCACAGGATGTTTTTGGTAAATGGAAGACTATAGACGACAGTACCGGTGAAACGAGGTCGGTGGTTGAAATTTATGAAGAAGAGGGAAAAGTGTATGGAAAGATCATTGAGTTGATCAATCCTAAACAAGAATATCCGGTATGCGATAAATGTTGTTGTGAAGACAAAGATCAACCCATAGTGGGGCTGGTCTTTATCAAAGGATTGGAACAAGACGGTGATGAATACAACGGCGGTAAGATTCTTGATCCGGAGAACGGAAAATTATACAAATGTTACATTGAACTAGAAGATCAGGATACGCTGAAGGTGCGTGGCTATATCGGTTTTTCCCTGCTTGGGAGAACTCAATACTGGCAGCGTGCCGAATAAATCATTGTTCATAAGTTAAAAGGAGGGTCTTTCAATAATTGAAAGGCCTTTTTTAATTTTAAAAACTGAAAAGTAGTCGCTGTTGTATTTTATCGATGTCATTCTTCCTATTCCCTTAAAACAAACCTTTACCTATAGTGTTAATAAGGATGAAGCTCTATTTCTGAAACCTGGAATGCGAGTAGCTGTACCTTTCGGAAAATCTAAGATTTATACGGCCATTGTGTACCGTATCCATCAGGTAAAACCACCCACTTACGAAACCAAATCAATTGATCAGATCCTTGAAGAGCATGCCATCATTACGCCCGTTCAATTAAAACACTGGGAATGGATCGCTGATTATTACATGTGCACGCTGGGTGAGGTAATACGAGCAGCTCTACCCGGAGCCTTTCTCCTGGAAAGTGAAACCATTATAAAACTCGCCACCAAAGAACCCATCGACGAGTCACAATTGAACGATGAGGAATTTTTACTGTACGAGTCCTTACGAAACCAATCTACTTTGCACGTTAACGACGTGCGCTCCATTTTGGACCGGAAAAATGTTGTCGCCGTTTTGAATAGCCTTATGGAAAAGGGTATAGTGGAAGTGCATGAAGAGGTTTTTGAGATCTATAAACCGAAATTAAAACGATACATTGGGTTGGCCGGGGAATTCCAGCGAGAAGAAGCGTTGAAAAACTTGCTGGATACACTATCCCGAGCACCACGACAAAGACAACTTTTAATGACCTTGTTTATGATGAGTTCCCAGGAAGAGAATGTGGATTCAGTGCTTCTTCAGAAAAAGTCGGAAACCAATGCATCGGTACTCAGAACTTTGATCGATAAAGGTGTCTTGGAGGAGTATTATTTACAAAAGGATCGTGTAGAATATGTAAGGGATGATGGTGACGCTATTAAGACCTTAAGTGAAGCACAGGAGGAAGCATTTTCAGAAATAAAAAATTTATTTAAAACCCATGAAATCAATCTGTTACATGGTGTTACTTCAAGTGGTAAGACAGAGATATACATTCGATTAATTGATGAGTTATTAGCGACAGGCCAGCAGGTTTTATACATGCTTCCGGAGATCGCGTTGACCACACAATTGATCTCCAGACTTCAGAGATTTTTCGGCAAAAAAATATCGGTATATCATTCCAAATATTCCCTCAATGAAAGGGTGGAAGTGTGGAACAATGTGTTGCAATCTAAACCCAAAGCGCAGATTATAATTGGTGCCCGATCTTCCCTGTTTCTCCCGTTTCAGAATTTGGGAATGGTAATCATCGATGAAGAGCATGAGCCTTCTTTTAAGCAATATAGTCCGGCACCTCGATATCACGGAAGGGATGCCGCCATTGTCCTGGCCGGCATTCATAAAGCGAAAGTATTGCTGGGCTCCGCAACGCCTGCCCTGGAGACCTATTTTAATGCGAAAGAAGGGAAGTATGGCCTGGTAACACTCACCGAACGATATGGGAAGGTGTTAATGCCGGATATTGAACTGGTTGATATTCGTGAAAAACATCGCAAGAAGCGAATGACGGGGCATTTCAGTGATTGCTTGCTGGAAGAGATACGGGAAAGTCTTGGAAATAAAGAACAGGTGATCTTTTTTCAGAATAGAAGAGGATATTCCCCGGTAGTGGAATGTACTACCTGTGGGGTGGCTCCACAATGCCCCAATTGTGATGTAAGTCTTACCTATCATCAATACAAGAACCAACTAAGATGCCATTATTGCGGGTATCATATGCCTATGCTGCAGGAATGTATGGCCTGTGGAAGCCCTACCTTAGACACCAAAGGATTTGGTACTGAACAGATCGAGGAGGAATTGAAGGAATTATTCCCTGAGCACCGTATCGCCCGAATGGATCAGGACACGACCAAAGGCAAGCATGCCTATGGAAAGTTGATCGAAAAGGTAGAAAATGAGGAGATCGATATTCTTGTGGGAACCCAGATGTTGGCAAAAGGCCTGGACTTTAGAAAGGTGAGCCTTGTAGGCGTAATGAACGCCGATAATCTCTTGAATTTTCCGGATTTCAGGGCGCACGAACGAAGCTTTCAACTATTGCAACAAGTGGCGGGAAGAGCCGGCAGGACTGAAAAGAGGGGAAAGGTTCTCATACAATCATTCAATCCATATCATCAAATTTTAAAACAGGTAAGTGTTCATGATTATGTGGCCATGTTTGAAGAGCAATTACAAGAGCGTTATCAATATAAATACCCTCCCTACTTTCGTATCATCAAGATCACATTCAGGCATCGAAGTTTGCAAACCATGCAACGAGCGGCGGTCTGGTTTGGGGAAGTACTAAAAATACAGCTGAAAGATCAGGTTTTAGGGCCCGAAAGTCCGCCAATAGGACGTATTCGTAATGAATATATCTCCAATGTGCTGGTAAAAATTCCAAGAGGTCAATCGCTCAATAAAACGAAAGGGTTTATAGGAAAAGTACAGCAAAGATTCTTTTCGCAAAAAGAATTTGCGAGGGTAAAACTCGTAATAGACGTGGATAATTACTAGTTCTTCATGGAAGCAGCCAACGCTTCGACCAAATCGGCCTTGCGATTTCTACTTAGGGGCAGTTGCTCGTTTTCCAATTCGATCACCTTGCTGTTGTATCGCTCTACTTTATCGAGGTTCACGATATAAGACTTGTGAATTCGAAGGAATCTTTCCTTAGGCAGCAAAGCTTCAAATGCTTTCATGGTAGAGAGTACTACCAATGCGTCGTGCTCTGTAACCAGTTTCACATAATCTCCTAATGCTTCAATATAACGAAGTTCGTTAAGGAATACCTTACGCTTTTTCAGGTTACTCT
>WUAI01000011.1 GCA_009827225.1 Flavobacteriaceae bacterium
TTCCGGGTGTGGTGATATAGATAAGCTTCAACATGTTCAAATCTCTTAGCTCCTGCTTAATATCGGTCACCAAACCGGTATTGGTCTCTTCATCCACTTTCAGTGCCACCATCACCTTACTCTGAAGCTCGGGACGTAATTTGGCTCTTAATTCGGTAAGGGCAAATTTAATATTGGAAAGATCGGTATACTTGTCTCCAATTTGAATTTTACCTTCTTTACCGTATTTATCCTGATAACGCGGACTTGGCTTTCCAGCATAAATAAACACAGAACGGTCCTTCTTTAGTTTTTCTACCTGGTCTCCTTTTGGAAGTTTTTGCTGCACCAAAAGATTACTATCCCTAAGTACAGTTACTACCATAAAGAAGAAGAGCAGCATAAAAACAATATCTGGAAGCGATGCTGTAGATATTGCGGGTAAAGCTCCGCTTTTTTTCTTCTTAAATTTTGACATCTTTTACTTTTTTTATTCTCCAGATTTCTTTGGTTCTGCTTCGGAAAGTTTCAATGGGATTAACTTTTGAATGCTCTGAAGTTGTTCTTCAGCTTTTTCAATATTTCCATTGTAGTTTCCTTCGTCTATCGCTTTCTTTATTTCAGTAAATTTCCATCCATAAAGGCGTTGTGATTCTCTATCCCTTAAAAAATTATAGGCTGCTACCAATTCGTTTTGTACAGCTATATACATTTTATAAGATGTTAATCGGTCGTTCTGAACCGAGATAACTGCTTTATCGGGGTTGTCTGAAGAATCTGGAAGCCTGGCGCCCTGGCAGAAGTTACAGTACTCTGGAGTTCCGGCAGGAGCTCCACCATTGTCTATAAATTCAATGGCTGCTTGACGCAGATCTTTTAGGTCCATTAATTCTTCTTCAACCAGCAGTTGATCGTTTCTGTTTACATTTACGATAAACAGGTTCTTCTCCTTAATGATTACATCTTCCGGAACATCTTCCTGAGGAGGTGGCAATTGACGTGCAATCCCTTTATCCTTCTCAATCGTAGTGGTTACGAGGAAAAAGATAAGCAGAAGGAAAGCTATGTCTGCCATAGATCCTGCATTAACTTCGGGTGTTGCTCTTCGGGCCATTATCTACTTGTTAATTTTCTAACTCCGCTTAATACCATAGACCCAATGGCTACTATCGCTAGAATGTAAAACGTGTACAATCCGGCTCCAACCCATCTGGACCCACCTTCAGAGAGCATCTCACCATCTTGCAACGGTGTTTCCACTCCTTTGGCCATTCCGTAGGAAATCGCTACTACAACCAGGAAGGCTCCTATGGAGATAAGTGTCTTTTTTATATTTCCACCGGCAAGTCCTTTCAGTACAAACACAAGTACGAACAGAACTACAATAGCCAGTACGATGTAAGCGATATACATTAAAGGATCTACTCCTTCACCTGTAGACTTCACTACGTCGTCTCCTTTGGATACAAGCATAACCCAGAATACCAAACCGGCCACCCCGAGTACTAATGCTACGATCCTTAATATTTTATATAAACCCATTCTAATATGTGTTTTTAATTATTTTTTGTTTTTGTAGTCTACCAACATATCGATCAATGTGATAGAAGCGTCTTCCATACTGTTTACAATGCTATCAATCTTAGCAATGATGTAGTTGTAGAAGATCTGAAGGATAATAGCCACGATCAAACCAAATACTGTGGTCAAAAGTGCTACTTTAATACCTCCTGCTACAAGAGATGGGTTCATATCACCAGCAGACTGGATTTTATCAAAGGCAAAAATCATACCGATTACCGTACCCATGAATCCAAGCATTGGTGCTAATGCGATAAACAATGAAATCCAAGAAACATTTTTCTCTAATTGTCCCATCTGAACTCCTCCATAAGAAACTACCGCTTTCTCAGCGGCCTCGATACTCTCGTCGGCTCTGTCAAGACCTTGGTAATAAATAGAGGCAACGGGGCCCTTAGTGTTTCTACATACTTCTTTTGCAGCTTCGATACCTCCGCTGTTCAAAGCATCCTCAACATTGTTCGCCAATTTTTGAGTATTAGTTGTAGAAAGGTTTAAGAAAATAATTCTCTCAATAGCAATTGCTAAACCAAGAATTAAACACAACAATACGATTCCCATAAATCCAGGACCTCCCTCGATAAAACGTTGTTTCAAATTTTGATGGAAACTAGGAGCGGCTTCTTCCGTAGAAGATCCTTCCTCATCCTGAACGAATGTAACTGTTGCAGTTGTTACTAACGATTGTGCATTAGTAGGCATTGTTTGAGCAGCGGTTGCATTCACATTAATTGTTCCTGCAAAAACCATTGCTGCAATTGCTAGAATAGAAAATAATTTTTTCATTGCTATCGACTTAAAGTTTGTTTTTAGTTAAAGGTTTAAAGATATAAAAATAATTAGTTAATGTGCAATAATATTGAGTTTGTGAAAGGTTATGATATCTTTCTTCTTAAATTTTTGAATTATTCAAAAAAGAACGGCCACCATGTTGTGAATTTACCCCAAATTAAACGTTACGCACACAGAACTTATTTTGCAGAGAGGAAGGGATTCGAACCCTCGATACGCTTTTGGCGTATACACACTTTCCAGGCGTGCGCCTTCGACCACTCGGCCACCTCTCTATTTCAACTTTCCTTTATAATTAAAGGGTTGGCAAATAACAAAAAAAAATGGTTTGATACAATAAAATCAGGCTATTTTATTGCATTTCCCCGCGTAAAGATGTTTCAAACAGAGTTTTAAAACTTGGCCCCGAAATATGCTGTCCCAGCAGGTACATCATTTTGGCCAACGCAGCTTCGGAAGTAATGTCTTTGCCGGAGATCACCCCAATCTTCTTCAACTTCACACTGGTCTCGTACAACCCCATGTTCACACTTCCCCCGGCGCACTGGGTAACATTGACTACAGGAATTCCTTTTTTGATCAATTCTCTCAACTGATCGATAAGCCAGGCTTCATTGGTAAGGTTACCACTTCCATAAGACTCGAGAATCACTCCTTTAAGTTTAGGGTAGTTGAATACGTATTCCGTTGTTTCGGCATCCAGACCGGGAAATACCTTTAATAACAGGATATTGGTTTCCAGGGTCGAATGGATCTTGAATTTCTTCTTACTTTTCGGCACCCATAAATAATCTTCATTCACTATTAGGTGCACACCACTTTCTATAATGGGTGGATAATTCAGCGAAGCAAATGCTTCAAAATGTTCGGCGTTTAATTTCGTGGTTCGATTAGCCCGGTATAATTTATATTCAAAATACAATCCAACTTCTCTGATCACTGGCCGGCCATTCTTTCGAAGCGCCGCAATCTGGATGGAAGTAATAAGGTTTTCTTTTGCATCGGTACGCAGATCTCCAATGGGCAGCTGGGATCCGGTGAAAATTACCGGTTTGGCCAGGTTCTCCAGCATAAAGCTCATGGCCGAAGCCGTATACGACATAGTATCGCTCCCATGGAGAACCACAAATCCATCAAACTCATCATAATGTTCGGCAATAATACCGGCAAGATCCATCCAGTATTTGGGGTTCATGTTGGAACTATCGATGGGATTTTCAAAGCTGGTCGTCTCGATGGTGCAATCCAACAATCGCAATTCCGGAATATGTTCCAGCAGATCCTCAAAATTGAAATTACGTAGGGCTCCGGTTTCAAATTCTTTGATCATGCCAATGGTTCCCCCGGTATAGATCAGTAATATGTTAGGCTTTGCACTCAATAGAATAATCGTAATTAAATTCCGAAGACCTCTTTGGAATTCGCAGTGGTAATGGTAGCTACTTCTTCTTCTGAAATATCATACACCTCAGCCACCTTCTTGCACACCAGGCTAAGATAACTACTTTCGTTCCTTTTTCCGCGATAAGGAACGGGAGAAAGGTAAGGGGAATCGGTCTCCAATACAATATGCCTGATGTCAATCTCATTGAGAAACCGGTCGATCTTACCATTCTTAAAGGTGACAACTCCACCAATTCCCAGTTTCATGTTAAATCCGATGGCTCTCATAGCCTGTTCCTTGGTTCCGGTAAAGCAATGGAAAATTCCGTAGAGATCGTCATCACGCTCGGTTTCCAACACCTCAAAAATCTCATCAAAAGATTCCCGGCAATGGATCACGATGGGCAAATGATATCGTTTCGCAAGCTGAATCTGTTTTTTGAATGCTTTTTTTTGAATTTCCAACGTAGACGTATCCCAGTATAAATCAATGCCGATCTCTCCCACTGCTACAAATTCCCGTTGCTCAAATTGGGTTTCCACATGTGCCAGTTCCTCTTCATAATTCTCCTTTACCGAAGTAGGATGCAATCCCATCATTAAGTGGACATTGTTGGGATAATCCTGTTCAAGACGATACATGGCATCGGTGTAGGAGGAGTCGATGGCAGGAATAAAGAAACGATGTATTCCGGCTGCAAGGGCTCGTTCCATCATTTCGGATCTGTCCTCATCAAAAGCTTCACTGTACAGGTGGGTATGAGTATCCGTTAGCATGGAAGCAAAACTACCAATTTGTTATTTATCTTTACAAAAAAAACCGTTGACTTCACTTCGAAAATTTCAGGAAGACCAAAATTTCACACGAATCCCTCTAAAAAGGCTTAATACCGGTCATTATAAACTGGAAGCCAGGATCAATGGCGTAAACGGCCAATTTATACTGGATACCGGTGCCTCCAACAGTTGTGTTGGGTTCGAAAGTGCTTCCAGGTTTCATTTGGATTCCGAAGAAAGCGATGTGAAAGCTGCGGGAGCCGGCGCAATTGATATGGAAACAATGATTTCAAACGAAAATAAGCTCACTATAGGTAAAAAGGAAGTGCCAAACGTCGTTCTGGTGCTCTTTAACCTATCACACGTGAACAGTGCGTTGCAGCAAGTAGATGAAATTCCTGTTCATGGAATTCTGGGTGCGGATTTGCTCAAACGCATGAGAGCCGTGATCGATTATGGCCGTAATTGCCTGTACGTAAAGTAAGACATTGAGATTCTTAAGCGTATTTTTTACTAAATTTACCTGCTGTCCCCAAAAAAACAAATTTTGACAAAGAGCCTGTTTCTGGTCATAGTCGCTTATTTATTCATAGCTCCGGCAAACCTCTTTGCCCAGGAGAGCCGTTATTATAAACAAGTTCTGGATACCACCACCAATCCCGGTTTAAAACTGGAGATGCTGGATTCCCTTATCAGCAAATCACGCAGAACCAATACGGACGATTTTGTCAAATACAGTCTGGATTACATCGCATTGGCAAAAGAAATCGATAGCATAAGCAGTGCTGCTAAGAAGTTGATCAATGTGAGCTACAGCCTTACTTCGGTTAAAAATGAACCTCGAAAAACGCTCACCCTGGTAGATGGATTGCTGGCCCGTAAATACAAACTGAAAGACAGCTTTTTGCTGGGAAGCTTATACCTTAAAAGAGGGGGCGCCAACTTCAGGCTGGACCTGGAAGAAGCGATCGAAGATTATAACAAAGCGATCAAGAATTACAGTGCCACCGATTCGGTCCATATTGCCGACGCCTATCTTTTTAGTGGGCAGGCGTATTCCAATCTCGGTAATTTTGTCCCTGCCGGGGAGAACTACAAAAAGGCCTATGAGCTATTCGAATCACTGAAGGATTATGAATATATGTTCTATGCCCGCCAGGGAATTACGGCCATGTATAGTATGAACGGGTTTTACGACAAGGCCAAAGAGGAGCGGATAAAGAATATCGATAAGATCAAGGAACTTGGCCTCGACCATCATCTTACTACGGCCTACTACAACCAGGCTTTGGATTATCAAAAAATGGGGGACACCAAGCAATATTTTACCTACTTGCAGATGGCGGAGGATGCCATTAATAATTCACCCGCCGAAACGGTGAATACCACCAATAAGTTGTATGTCTATTCCAAATTGGTGGATTACTATTGCGAGCAAAACGAAATCGCAAATGCCGAAAAATATCTGGCTATGCTGGTCGAGAATCACAAACAAGGACCCGAGGATTTGATCAATCAAATTCAATATGACGATGCTATGGCAAATTATCATGTGGCTCTTGGAAACTACAATAAAGCCCTGGATCATGCTACCAACCGTTTGGCGCATACGCGTTCCATAAAGATTGAAGAGGACATTATGACTTCCTATAAATTGCTGTCCGAGATATACGCAGCAAAAGGCAATTATAAGTTGAGCCTTGAAAACAAGAACAACTACCTGGCTATTAAGGACTCCATATATAATAAGACCAGTGCCATTACGCTTGCTTACTATCAAACTTTGTATGAGACGGAGAAAAAGGAAAATGAGCTGATTGAAAAAAATACCAGTATCCAGCTGCTTGAAAAAGACAATGAAGCTGCTAAGAAACGATTACTCTTTATTATCATAGCTCTCATTTCTCTCTTCGGAATGGTCATCCTGTACCGCAATCGTCTGCGGATTAAGAACAAAAAGATCCGACAGGAAAAATTCAGTCAGGAGCTTCTGGTTTCACAAGAGGAAGAGCGAAGACGTATTTCTAAAGATCTCCATGATGGTTTAGGTCAAAGTTTGTTGTTGTTGAAAAACAAGGTGGTAAAAACTCAAGATAATGAAACCAAAGAGCTGGTAGAAACTGCCATTGAAGAAGTTCGGTCGATCTCGCGAAACCTGCATCCGTTTCAGCTGCAGGAACTGGGAATTACCAAAGCGATCAAAATGACGGTAAACCAGATCGATGAGAATACCGATCTATTTATTTCTTCTGAAATAGATAATATCGATAACTTGTTCAACAAAAAACAGGAAGTCAATATATACCGTATCGTTCAGGAGGCATTGAGTAATATTTTGAAACATGCCAAAGCAGAAGCAGCAAAACTTGTGGTACGACGAGAACCGAATATGGTTTATGTGACGGTTCGTGACAATGGTGTTGGATTTGACTTTTCTGAAAAATATCAAAATATGAAGTCCCTTGGGCTGAAAACTTTACTGGAACGAACTAAATTCTTAAAAGGCCAGATGAAAATTCAGACCAAAAGGGAGAATGGCACACTTTTAGAGTTTCAATTTCCGACAGCATGAAAACAAAATCCATCATAATTGCCGATGACCATCCTCTTTTACTGAAGGGACTTCGTGATTTCCTGGTAGAAAAGGGCTACAATATTGTGGGTGTTGGAAATAATGGAAGGGAAGCCTACAACCTGATCACCAAACTGCAACCGGATATCGCAGTGCTGGATATTCAAATGCCTTATATGTCAGGTATAGAAATCGCCAAAAAATGTAACACCAATAACTTTGATACGAAGGTTGTTCTCATCACATTTCACAAGGAGAAAGAATTGTACCGTGAAGCGACAGACCTCAATATATTTGGATATATCTTAAAAGAGTTTGCCCTCGAAGAAATTGAAAACTGTATTCAAACGGTTTCGGAGGGTCTGCCTTATTTCAGTCCGAAAATCAAAGCATTATTGGCCGAAAATTCGGTAAGTGAAAATGCATTGTCGCAACTTACTCCATCGGAAAGAAAGATCTTAAAATTGATTGCCAAGGATAAGACCAACAAGGAAATTGCATCGCTTTTATTTATCTCTTATCGTACTGTGGAAAAGCACCGCAGTAATATAATTACGAAGCTTCAGTTGGAGCCCAAAACCAACAGTTTATTGATTTGGGCGAAGGAACATCAGGACAAACTACAGTCCTGATTTAAAAAAATTTACGTGTTAATACGTATTTAATTTTCGGAGCTATTTTCAGACCTTAGTGGTATGGAAAAAGATCGATTAATCTCAGACGTTAAATCCCCTAAAGCGCATAACCTTAAGTGGTTATTTTACACGACGATGTTCTTATCTGCAGGGGTGATTCTAATGAACGTGATTAATTACTTTGTCTCTTATTTTTAAGTTAATTTTAGCAAACTAACCAAGTTAATCAAAAAAGCCCGATGGAATGGATCGGGCTTTTTGCATTTATCTAAATTGATTCTTTCTCTAAAGTTCCAGGGCTTTCTTCACATCGTTACCCATGAGCAATTCCTCAGGACTCTCCAGTGCCTCTTTAACGGCTACCAGGAATCCAACAGATTCGCGACCGTCGATGATCCTGTGATCATAACTCAAGGCAACGAACATCACAGGAGCGATCACAATTTCTCCATTCTTTACTATAGGACGTTCCACAATATTGTGCATCCCCAGAATTCCGGATTGCGGTGGGTTGATGATCGGTGTTGATAGCATACTTCCAAAAACACCGCCATTTGAAATAGTAAAAGTACCTCCGGTCATTTCATCTACGGTGATTTGTCCGTCTCTGGCCCGGATCGCCAATCGTTTAACTTCGCTTTCCACACCTCGGAAAGTAAGGTTTTCAGCATTTCTGATCACAGGTACCATCAGCCCTTTTGGTCCTGATACCGCGATTGAAATATCCTTATAGTCATAAGTGATCTTATAATCACCATCGATCATAGAATTCACGTCAGGATAAAGCTCCAAAGCACGCACGACGGCAAGTGTAAAGAAGGACATAAATCCTAGGCTTACCCCGTGCTTCTCTTTAAAAGTTTCTTTGTACTGCTTTCTTAATTCAAAAATTGGCCCCATGTCCACCTCATTGAACGTTGTGAGCATGGCGGTCTCATTCTTCGCAGCTACCAATCGCTCGGCAACTTTTCTACGAAGCATTGACAGTTTCTTTCTTTCGCTGCCACGGCCTCCTGCTCCCGGAGATCCCATCGATGGCACTGCATTTTGAGCATCTTCCTTGGTGATTCTCCCATCACGCCCTGTGCCCGTTACTGTTGCCGGTTCAATCCCTTTTTCATCCAATATCTTTTTAGCAGCAGGGGAAGGTGTTCCAGTAGCGTAACTTTCTTTTTGTACAGGTTGTGGTTTGGACTCTTCTTTCTTCGGAGGAGCCTCACTTTTAGCTTCTGCAGGAGCTTCCGTTCCTTCTGGTTTCGGGGCCTCAGTATCGATAAGACAAACTACCTCGCCTACTGCTACAGCATCTCCTTCTTCAGCTTTCAATGTGATAATCCCACTGGCTTCCGCAGGTAATTCAAGCGTTGCTTTATCACTGTCGACTTCGGCAATGGCCTGATCCTTTTCCACATAATCGCCGTCTTCCACCAGCCACTGTGCAATTTCAACTTCGGTAATTGATTCTCCCGGTGAGGGAACTTTCATTTCTAACATAGTTCTCTTTTTTTCCTAGTTAGGATTATGGTTTTGGTGTTTCAAAAACACTGTCGATTACTTCTTTATGTCTCGCTTTGGACCTCGTACTGCTACCTGCGGCAGGGGAGCTATAAACTCCTCTGGACGCCACACGTAATTTTACTTCATGGTTAAAATTCATGAGCATGAATCCCCAGGCTCCCATATTCTGGGGCTCTTCCTGGGCCCACACGTAGTCCGTCACTTCAGTATACTTATTAATGACTTCCTCAATTTGTGTCTTCGGAAGCGGGAACAACTGTTCAATTCTTACCAGCGCAACATCATCTCGTCCATCCTGCTCTCTGCGTTCTAACAGATCGTAATAGAATTTACCGGTACAGAATACCAGTGACTTTATCTTCTTAACATCGCTGCTTTCATCATCGATCACTTCCTGGAAACTTCCTTTGGCCAATTCTTCTTTTGTGGACACCACTTTAGGATGTCGCAACAAACTCTTCGGTGTGAAGACAATAAGTGGTTTTCTGAAGTCCCATTTCATCTGTCGTCTCAACAAGTGGAAAAAGTTTGCGGGAGTCGTAACATCTGCAACGATCATATTATCCCTGGAACACAATTGAAGATAACGTTCCATCCTGGCACTGGAGTGCTCAGATCCTTGCCCTTCATATCCATGCGGGAGGAGCATCACGAGTCCATTCTGAGTTTTCCACTTAGATTCGGCCGCCGAGATGTACTGATCCAGCATAATTTGTGCCCCGTTAGAAAAATCTCCAAACTGAGCTTCCCAAATCGTCAATGTTTCCGGGGTCGCCATCGAATAACCATAGTCGAATCCAACAACTCCATATTCAGATAACAAAGAATTGTAGATGTACATTTTTCCATCTACCCCAAGATTATTGTGCAAATTGATCTCCTCCGCGTCATCTTCCGTTTTGATAATTGCGTGCCTGTGGGAGAAAGTACCACGTTCCACATCCTGTCCGGTAATTCGAACATTGAAGCCTTCTTCCATCAAAGTTGCATAGGCCAGAAGTTCCCCCATGGCCCAATCCAGTTGATTGCTCTCGGTGTAGCGTTTGTTACGATCATCAACTATTCGCTGAATTTTTCGGATAAACTTCTTGTCTTCGGGTAACTGAGAGATCCCTTTCGCCAGCCTATTCAATTTGCGAATACCAAAAGAGGTATCCATTTTCTTGAATATATCCTCCTGATTCCCGAGTCGATAGTTCTCCCAATCATCCGCCAAAATTTCGGTGATGACCGTTTTATCTTTTTTCCTGGAAGCTTCCAGATCTTCCTCCAGGTCTTCCTTATAATGATTTTCTAATTGCTTCACATAACCCTCGTCAATGATATTCTGCGCTTTTAACTTTTCAGCGTAGATATCTCTCGGATTAGGATGTTTGGAGATCGCTTTATATAACTTTGGTTGTGTAAATCTCGGCTCGTCACCTTCGTTATGCCCATATTTTCTATATCCTAGCACATCGATGAATACATCCCTTCCGAATTTCATTCGAAATTCCAAAGCAAAAGTAAAGGCATGACACACAGCCTCTACGTCATCAGCATTTACGTGCAGCACCGGAGATAAGGTCACTTTTCCAACATCCGTGGAATAGGTAGAGGACCTTCCATCTAAATAATTGGTGGTAAATCCTACCTGGTTATTAGCAACCACATGAATCGTACCTCCTGTTCGATATCCATCTAATTGTGCCATCTGGACTACCTCGTAAACCACTCCCTGTCCTGCAATAGCTGCATCTCCATGGATCAAAATGGGAAGAATTGCCTTTTCGTTGCCGTCCAACTGATTGTCCAGTTTCGCACGGGCGATTCCCTGGACTACAGCATTCACGGTTTCCAAATGCGATGGATTAGGGGCGAGATCCATTCGAACCTCTTTCCCTTTGTCGGTTTTTCTGAAACTCGTCCAGCCCATATGGTATTTAACATCCCCGTCAAAAAGCTCGGCTTCGTCATATTCCTTGCTATCGAACTCACTGAAAATTGCTTCCGGAGATTTTCCAAATATATTCGCTAATACATTGAGCCTGCCTCGGTGGGCCATTCCCACTACGAACTGTTCAATTCCCATATCTGAGCCTAATTCGATCAAAGTATCCAGGCCCGGAATAATTGAGTCGACTCCTTCTACCGAAAATCGTTTCTGCCCAACATATTTGGAATGCAGAAAGGTTTCAAAAGACAAGGCTTCATTTAATTTCTTCAGAATATGCTTTTTCTCTTCGGGGGAATATTGCGGATGGTTGTCATCCTTGTTCAGCCAGTCCTGAATCCATTCAATTTCTTGAGGATTTCGGATATACATGTACTCCACTCCGATGGCATCACAATAGATGGCCTCCAGATGCGAAACGATCTCTCTCAATGTAGTTTTACCTAAGCCCAGCACCGATCCTGCTTCAAAAAGCGAATCGAGGTCTTCCTCACCAAGCTTAAAGTTTTCCAGGTCCAGCGTGGGGGAATATTTCCTACGCTCACGCACCGGGTTGGTCTTCGTGAATAAATGTCCGCGCGTACGATAACCATCAATAAGTTTGATAACCCGGAACTCTTTGACCAAATGTTCGTGCACACCCTCACCCACGGATTCGATCCCCAGAGCCTCCAATGACCCATTCTCAATTCCAAAATCAAATCCCTGAAAAAAAGAACGCCAGCTGGGTTCTATAGAATCTGGAAACTGTAAATACTTATCGTAGAGTTCTGCGATATAGGAAGGATGAACCGCATTCAGAAATGAAAATCTATCCATAGTTGGAATAAAATGTGCTACTTTCTAGTAAAACGAATACAAAAATACAACAAATCCAATAACTGAGCTTTTTTTTGATTTATATTTAAGAGAAAATTGAACGCTACATTATCCATGAAAAATCTAGTCTTCTTCTCATTGTTTTTTTGTGTCACATTCGTGGGATTTGCGCAGGATCAGGAACCTAATTTTTGGTCGAAAGTTCGATTTGGAGGAGGACTGGGTCTTAACTTCGGAAACAACTTTACCAGCATCACCGTGGCACCCAGTGCTATTTATGATTTCGATGAATTTTTCAGCCTGGGTCCGGGATTGATATACAGCTATCAGAAGATCGATGATTTCCGAAGTACGCTCTATGGTGGTAGTATCATTGCGTTGGTAAATCCTATTCCCGAAATTCAGATCTCTGCGGAATTGGAACAGTTGCGGGTAAATCAAAAAACTGACGTCATTAATGGAACCATCGAAGATGACTTCTGGAATACGGCGCTGTTCATGGGTGCAGGCTATCGCACTGGAGGAGTCACATTTGGAATACGATATAATATTTTGTTTGCCGATGACGACGGCGTTTATGCAGATGCCTGGAGTCCTTTTGTGAGGGTATTTTTCTAGTTAGACGGTTCGGTTCATCAACCAGCTTCCGAATGCCTTTAGTTTCTTTTTGTTTTCTTCGGAAATTTTAATGGTTTCCAATACTTCAGATGCCTTTTGTGTATACTTCTCGATTTCCTCCTGGGTGGCTTCCGCAGCTCCTGATTGCTGGAAGATCTTCTTCACAATCTCTATCTTGTCGGTTGGATCTTTAGGACTCACACTATACAACCCTTCCAGTTCACCTACCTGATCCTGGCTGCTCAATTTTAGTGCTGTGAGATAAAGGAACGTTTTCTTATTGGCGATGATATCTCCTCCGGTTTGCTTACCGAAGGTTTCCGGATCCCCGAAAGCGTCGAGATAGTCATCCTGCAGTTGAAAGGCGATCCCGAGATTTCTTCCATAGGAATAGATGTTCTCTTTGCAACTTTCAGAGGCTCCTGCAACGATCGCTCCCATTTTCATGGAAGCACCCACGAGAACTGCGGTCTTAAAATCGATCATATTGATATATTCAGAAATGGAAACATCATCCCTGGTTTCGAAATCGACATCATATTGCTGACCCTCACAAACCTCAATGGCAGTTTTGCTGAAGAGCTTCGCCAACTCCTGAAAGAGATGGGCATCATAATGTTCAAATAACTGATACGCCAAAATTAACAAGGCATCACCCGAAAGGATTCCGGTATTGGTATCCCATTTTTCATGAACCGTTACGTGTCCTCGTCGTAAAGGAGCATCATCCATAATATCGTCATGGATAAGAGAGAAGTTATGGAAAAGTTCCACCGCCAATGCCGCATTAATGGCTTTCCCTTCTTCAGCCCCGAAAAAATCGGCAATCATAAGGGTGAGCACAGGCCGAAGTCTTTTACCTCCTAAAGAAAGAATATACTTGATAGGTTCATAGAGCTGGGTAGGTTCTTTGAGCTCGATCGTTCCGTCCAGACTACCATTGAGTTGGTCGCTGTATTTCTTCAAAAATTCCATGCGGTAAATTTCCCGCTAAAATACATCTTGAGAACCAAAGAGTCGCTAAAGAAATAATAAAAATAGAGGAACTACACTTCTTTTTACCAAAGTGTTAAATAAATGTAAAACTTTGGAAACTTTAATTGTTTTAAAAGTTTCCTCACCTATTTTTGCAGTCGATTATGAAAGAGCGAATTATAGAAAAAGCAGCAGAAATGTTTATCAACCTTGGTTTCAAGAGTGTGACCATGGATGACATTGCTAATGAAATGGCGATCTCAAAAAAAACGATCTATGCTCATTTCAAAAACAAAACCGAATTGGTGGGTGAAGTCACTCAAAATGTGTTTGATACCATTTGTTATGGTATCGATTTCATTTGCGAGTTAAATAAGAACCCAATTGAAGAGCTTTATGAGATTAAGAAGTTCGTAATGCTTCAGTTAAAAAATGAAAAAGCTTCCCCGCAGTATCAATTGCAGAAATACTATCCGGAAATCCACGCATCCTTCAAAGTGAAGCATTTTGAAAAAATGAGTGAGTGTACCATTAGCAATTTGAAGCGAGGTGTTGAAATGGGATTGTATCGCGAAAACCTGAATATCGATTTCGTGGCGCGTATCTATTTCATTGGAGTGAGTGGAATCAAGGATGACCAATTATTCCCTGTTGAGCAGTTCCCCAAAGTAGAGTTGTTTGAGGAATACCTGGAGTATCATCTGCGTGGAATTGTAACGAAAGAAGGACAGAAGACATTAAATAAATTCATAAAAACTACCGTACAAAATGTATAAAATGATCGTTCTATTGGGTATTTGCCTAACAACCGCAACTACCTTGGCTCAAAATGCAAAGAGCTATGAATTCTCGCTGGAAGAAGCGATCACTTTTGCACTCGATAGCAACTATACTGCTATGAATGCCAGAAGGGATATTGCCAAAGCGATTAAGCAAAAGTGGGAAGCCACCGCCGCCGGATTACCTCAACTGGACGCTAACGTTGCTTACAACAACAACCTTAAGCTTCCGGTCACACTAATCCCTGCTGAGATTACCGGTGGGGAACCTGGAACATTTACGCCAGTGACTTTCGGAACCCAGCAAAATGCTTCAGCGACAGCCACCTTAAATCAGTTGATTTTCGATGGAAGCTACCTTGTAGGCTTACAGGCCGCCAAGGCATTTCTTAATTATTCTGAAAATTTCAACGAAAAAACCAGGTTGGAGGTTCGCAAAGGGGTGATCAATGCCTATGGAAGTGTTTTACTCGCTGAAGAATTGCAACAGATCTTTCAGAAGAACACAGAAACTGTTAGAAAAAATCTGGATGAAACACGCAAGATCTATGAAAATGGTTTGGCTGAGGAAGAAGATGTAGAACAATTAGAAATCACCTTGCTGGATCTCGAGATCAACCTTCAAAATACCGAGCGAACGTTGGGTATTGCGAAAGAAATGTTCAATGTAGCGTTGGGTATCGATGTTCGTTCGGAGGTGAACCTAACCGAAGATCTTGATGCACTGGCCAACGAGAACATTGAATTAGGTTTGATCGACAGCCCATTGAAAATGGAGGAAAATGTAGATTATAAGATCGCTTATAATCTGACCGAGCAACGCAGTCTGGAGATGAAACAGGAAAAGAGTCGGGCACTACCCAGCTTGAATGCCTTCATTAATTATGGAACGCAGGCGTTCAATGACGACTTCACATTCCTGGATACCGACCAACAGTGGTTTCAACAATCAACTTTGGGATTAAGCCTGAACATCCCCATCTTTAGTAGTGGGCTACGCGGTGCGAAGACGCAACAGGCACGAATCGCTTTAGAACAGGCTGAAACTCAGCTGAAAGAAACCATGGAAAATATCCGTCTGGAGTATGATACTGCCAAAAGCAATTACACCTATTCCATAGACAAATATGAAAATGCCAAAAAGAACCTCGGTTTGGCCGAAAGAATTGAAAACAAGAACCAAATAAAATTCAGAGAGGGATTGGCAAGCAGCTTTGATCTTAGACAAGCACAATCCCAACTCTATTCTGCTCAAACACAATATTTTCAATCCATGTTGGATCTGATCAATTCAAAAGCAGATATAGAAACTGTCCTGAACACTCCCCAGTTAAGGATAGACTCAAAAGACATAAATCGATAATAAACACACTTTGCCACCCATTAAAAACTAAGCATGAAAAAAGCAATCACATTATTTGCCGCCTTATTGATTCTCGTATCCTGTGGTGGAGACGAAAGTAAAAAATCAGTAGAAGATCTTATCGCCGAAGGCAACCTGGAATCTATCCGTGCCCGACGATCAGCGATAAAGCTAGAAGAGACAGCGATCCAGCAACAACTAAAGGAACTGGACGACGCAATCAAAGAACTGGATAGCACAGACAACTCTGCTCTGGTTACCACTCAAAATCTGAACGATACAATTTTCAAACATTTCATTGAGATTCAGGGAAATGTTGAAACCAAACAAAATGTAATTATTTATCCGGAATACCAGGGAGTACTTACACGGGTCCTTGTAAAAGAAGGAGATCGTGTTCGGAAAGGTCAACTATTGGCAAAGATCGACGATGGAGGTCTGGGAAGCCAGTTAAGCCAATTAGATGTGCAGGCACAGCTTGCGAAGACAACTTATGAAAGACAAAAAAGGTTGTGGGACCAAAAGATTGGGTCCGAAATTCAGTTCCTGGAGGCAAAAACCAACTATGAGTCTGCAAAAAATGCAGTGGATCAATTGAAAAGTCAGTTAGGTAAAACTTCAATCCGGGCTCCTTTCAGCGGAGTAATTGATGACGTAATCACTGACCAGGGAACTGTAGTGGCTCCGGGGCAGGGCGTTTTCAGAATTGTAAATCTGAAAGATATGTATATCAAGGCCGATGTACCTGAAAGATTCCTAGCTAGTGTAACTCCAGGGAAAGAAGTGGCTATTGAAATACCTATGCTGGGGCAAACTTTAATGTCTACGGTTCGCCAGACAGGAAATTATATCAATCCTAACAATCGCTCATTTTCAATCGAGGTGGATGTTCCTAATAACGACGGGAATGTAAAACCAAATTTGACAGCCAAAGTGAAGATCAATGACTATTCTAACGAGAGTGCTATTCTTATCCCACTGAATGTGATTTCAGAAAATGCCGAAAATCAGCAATACGTATACAAAGCAATTTCCAACGGAGAAGAGGACAAAGCGGTTGCGGAAAGAATGATCATTACTACGGGTAAAACACAAGGGGACCTGATTGAAGTACTGGAAGGGCTTAACGCCGGAGACGTTATTATCGTTGAAGGTGCACGAAGTGTAAAAGATGGACAGGAAGTTAAAATCATAAACTACTAGAGATGAGTGCGAAGAAAAGAAAGCAAGTAGATAAGGAGTTTCGACTGTCCAGTTGGGCCATCGACAACCCCACCATTATATGGGTGATGATCTCAATCTTCCTGGTTTTGGGATTGAGTGCCTATTTCAGCATGCCACGGGAAAACTTCCCGGAGATTAACGAAACCAAGATTTATATATCTGTTCCCTATCCGGGGAATACAGCGGAGGATATCGAGCGTCTTATCATAGATCCTCTCGAGGATAAGCTCCGCAATATTTCGAATGTAGTGGAGATTCTCTCAACCTCCCAGGAGGACTATGGAATCATTACAGTAGAATTCGACGAAAATATAACCGTAGAACAGGCAAAACAGAAAGTGAAGGACGAGGTTGATAGTGAAACCTCCAACGAGGATTGGCCTACCTTCAATAATGCGAAAGTGGAACCCACTGTGTTCGATCTTAGTTTGTCCGAGGAAATGCCAATCATGAATATCAATATTCGCGGGGACTATCCGGTAGATCGTTTGAAAGAATTCGCAGAATATCTCCAGGATGAAATCGAAGCCCTGGAAGAGATCAAAGCTGCCGATATTCGAGGTGCCCAGGAAAAAGAAGTGGAAGTTGCCGTTGATATCTATAAAATGATGGCTGCTAAGGTGAGCTTCGATGATGTGATCAATTCTATTCGAAATGAGAACACTACTATTTCCGCAGGAAATATGATCTCAAGTGGTCAGCGGCGAACCATTCGCGTTTTAGGAGAGATCAATGAACCTTCTGAATTGGAGAATTTCGTTGTTAAGTCTGAAAATGGAAATGCGATCTACCTGAGGGACATTGCCCAGGTGCGTTTTGAAGAAGAAGATAAAACGACCTATGCCCGGGAGGAAGGCGAGAGCGTGGTGATGCTGGATATAAAGAAGCGTTCCGGAAAGAACATGATCGAAGCAGTCGAAAAGATTGACGTGATCATGCTGGAAGCTGCTGATGTGCTTCCCCCGGACCTGAACATTACCAAAGCAAATGACCAATCGGCAAAAACTGAAAACCAGGTAAGCGACCTGGTGAACAATATCATCTTCGGAATTATCCTGGTTGTTACTGTATTGATGTTCTTCCTTGGATTCCGAAATGCCTTATTCGTTGGTTTTGCGATACCGATGTCGATGTTCATGAGTTTCATGATACTTTCCGCCGTAGGATACACCATGAACACCATGATTCTTTTTGCCCTCATTATGGGGCTGGGAATGCTGGTGGATAATGGAATTGTGGTAGTTGAAAATGTCTACCGACTCATGGATGAAGAAGGTATGTCCAGGATTCAGGCTGCAAAGAAAGGTATTGGAGAGATTGCTTTTCCGATCATCATCTCCACCGTAACCACGGTGGCGGCTTTTGTACCATTAGGAATGTGGCCCGGAGTAATGGGAGAATTCATGATCTATTTCCCGATCACCTTATCTGTTGTACTCGGATCGTCCTTATTCGTTGCCATATTTATCAACTCCATGTTGGTTTCAAAATATATGGAAGTAGGCGAACGTGTATTAACCAAGAAACAATTATTCCGTTTAACAGCCATTATGGTGCCCATCGGAATCTTTATCATGTTGATTGGTGGCGCCGTTCGTGGATTAGGATCACTGATCATTTTAGTCGCTATCCTATTCTGGATCTACCGATATGTACTTAAGAATCTTGCCATAGGCTTTCAGAAGAAAATATTATCGCGAATCGAAAAAAGCTATCAGAAATTCTTGACCTGGGCATTGGGAGGCCGTCGTCCGGTATTATTTGTAGTTGGGATCTTTAGTTTGTTGATCATTACATTTATGGGCTTTGGAGCTTCTATGGGAAGCGGACGTACCAAGGTTGAATTTTTCCCGGATAATACCCCGAACCAGATCATTGTATATATCGAATATCCTGAAGGAACCGATATCGATAAAACCAATGCGATCACTAAAGAGATCGAGCAACGGGTTTATCAGGAGGTGAACAATCAGGAATATATGGAAAGTGCGAGCTACAACTTCCTCGTAGAATCTGCGGTTTCCCAGGTGGGAGAAGGTGCCGGGAATCCAAATACCGATGGTGGTAGTAGCGCTGAAATGCCTCATCGTGCTAAGATTACTGCTACGATGCGGGAATATAAATACCGTAATGGCAAGGACAGTGAAGTATTGCGTAAACGAGTTCAGGAAGCCTTAAAGGGTATCTATCCGGGGGTCGCTATTTCCGTGGAAAAAGATGCTGTGGGTCCACCTGCCGGTTATCCGATCAATATCGAAATTGAAGGGAAGAATTACGAGGAATTGATTGCCACTGCCGAACGCATGCGAAACTTCATCAATTCGAAAAACATTCCTGGAATCGATGAATTGAAAATCGACGTGAATAAGGGTAAACCTTCTATGCAGGTCATCGTCGATCGTCAAAAATCTGGTGAACTCGGAGTTGCTGCCGGTCTTGTAGGTAACCAATTGAGAAGATCACTTTTCGGTGAAAAGGCGGGCATCTATAAGAAGGATGGAGAAGATTATGATATTTATGTGCGGTTCGATAAGAACGAACGTTATGATCCTTCTGCATTGTTCAATCAGAATATAACCTTCCGAGATCAGGCCTCTGGAAAAATAAAGGAAATCCCTGTGTCGGCTGTCGCTTCTCAGAAGAACACCTCATCCTTTAGTGCGATCAAACATCGTGATAACAAACGAGTGGTTACGCTCTATTCCGCATTAGCACCCGGATTTATCGATGCAGGTGCCATCGTGACTCAAATCCAGGCCGAGATGCAAAGTTTCGAAGGAGTTCCTGCGGGAATTGATTTCGATTATACAGGTCAGATCGAGGAACAAACCAAACAGCAGAATTTCCTTAACGGAGCCTTTATGGCAGGGTTAGGATTGATCTTCCTGATCCTCATCTTCCAATTCAGCTCGATTTCTAAACCTACGATCATTATGATCTCAATATTCCTGAGTTTTATCGGGGTGTTCGGTGGTATCCTGCTCACAGGTTCTTCGTTTGTGATTATGATGACCATGATGGGTATTATATCGTTGGCGGGAATTGTGGTGAACAATAGCGTGGTACTTCTGGATTATACCCAGTTGCTCATAGACCGCAAAATTGTGGAATTAGATCTCGAGGACAATGCTTTGCTATCGAAAGAACAAGTAAAAGAGATCATCGTTCGAGGAGGACGGGCTCGTTTACGACCGGTAATCCTTACTGCGATTACGACGGTACTGGGGCTGATCCCACTGGCTATTGGGGTGAATATTGATTTCTTCAGTTTATTCTCAGAGTTCGATCCAAAATTCTATTTGGGCGGTGACAATGTGATTTTCTGGGGGCCATTGGCCTGGGCGGTTATCTATGGTTTGATCATCGCAACCTTCCTCACATTGATCATTGTGCCTACCTTATTCTTTATCATCTATAGAATAAAGATCCGACTTCGAAACTGGCGAAACAAGCCGGAAGAAAAAGAAGAAGCATTACCTAAGGCAGCGTAATAATAGAAAAACCCTTTCAACAGTATGAAAGGGTTTTTCTTTTGGCTAATTAGAAGGAATCAATTTATTGATTCTCCGTTAATGGAATGGGGAATTCACTCCATACGTCATCGTCGGGACGATCCAATGGCAGATCTCCAAGACGGTTGTAACGTCTCATATCGATCCATCTGTGACCTTCCGCAAACAACGAATATCTTCTCTGATTAAGCATCTCATCAGTAAGAGAAGCAGAATCGGTACCTCCGCCATAGTTACCTAAACCGGCGCTATTACGGATGATGTTCAATGCATTCACAGCTTCTCCGGAGTTTCCGGAAATGTTGGCTTCAGCATACAACAAGATCAACTCCTCGTTGCGAATGATAGGGATATTGTCTGTAAGAGATGTATATCGATTCACAATATAATCTCCGGTGAGATCATCCAGTGTAATTGTTTCACCTAACTGAATGGTTTTACCAGCCACACGAGTATCTCCTGCTTCTGCTTCACTCACGAATAAAGGTTGCACTATTCTTGCTTGAGCTTCGGAAGAACCTCCTGCAGAGATGAACAATGGATTTGCAATATCCGTTTGGTCTTGTGAGAATGTATAATATACTCCTGTATTCAGGTCACCATTCAAACTTAGGAACGATTCATTCAATGCTGAAAGTACCGCTCCCGAGTTGCCCTGGTAGGCAGCTACACGCGCAGCAATAGCACGGTTGAACTGACGGAATGTTCCCGGAGTATCGAAGCCGGCAAATCCAGACGTCAACGAAAATGGGAAACTTCCACCACCGTTATTTAGCTGAGAGGCCCCCTCTGTGAGGAAACTCTGAATTCCTTCCAGAGCAGCCGTACGTCCAACGAATGGGCCTAGGTTGTTCTCATCTGAAACATCCAGGCGAATACCTCCTTCGTTGGTAAGGTTTAGATTGAGCAACAATTCATAGGCAATGAAGGTATTGAGTAATCCCCGTGCGGCATTCACTTCCTGTTGCGTAAATTGACCGGACAAGTCCTGGCTGTCAAAGAATCCTAATATCAGGTTGGCGTTCTTAACCGTTCTGTAACGACTCGCCCATGGACCTGTTATATAGAATGTGTTATTATCAAGAACAGAATTTTGTCCTCCTAAAAGATCTGTCGTAAACCGTGGATCTGATCCAGAGAATCTCCAATACTCTCTTCCGATCACACCACAATCATCATAGTAAGTCCCTAATCGAAGACGAGAACTATAAAGTACCCCTCCAATTAAATCCTGTAAATCTCCACGAGTGAGACTCTCTGCAAACGCAGTGGACTCCGGACCATTCAAGTCTACGATTTCTTCAATATTACACGATACGGTTCCCACCAAAAGTGCAATGAAGAAACTGATTTTATATATATAATTTTTCATAATGTATTTTTTTAGAAATTAACTCCTACGTGAAACAAAAATCTTTTCGACGATGGGAAAGGAGTAACCTCAATTCCTGTAAATGCAGTATTCCCACCGAAGTTAGAAACTTCAGGATCATAACTGTTATAGTCGAAAATATTAACCAGATTGGTTCCGGAGAATCCTAATCGTACGCCATCAATAGCGCCGCCTAAAAGTCCGTCCAAGAACTTGTCTGGCACGCTATAGTAGAAACCTAATTCACGTAATCTGAGATAAGATGCATCTTCGATGAAAACTTCAGCCGAAGATCCTAACTGACTCAATCTGTAGGGTCCATTACCAAGTGTTCCACTTGGGTCAAGATCGATTGTATCGTAATCATGAGTGGTTCCGTTCAGGTCGGAAAGAAGTGTAGTAAGGTTCACATTATCCCCTCCATTTTTCCATTGCCATAGAAACTTCAATTCTAAGTTTCTCCATTGAAGGACATTGTCGAATGCCATTTGGAAATCGGGTTCTGCATCACCGAAAACCTGGAATCCGGACTCGTCAGGGTTGGGTCCTATACCTACTAACTGGGTAGCACTTCTACCTTCTTCGATTCGATACGTACCTAAAGTAGCTCCGAAGGCTCCAATATTAAATGGCGCCACATCGAGCTGTGTAATTTCGGAAGTGTTTTTAAAGAAATTCACACCAAACTCCCATAGGAAATCGTCGGTATCAACCGGAATGGTGTAAAGACCTAACTCCCATCCTTTGTTTTCCAATTCACCTGCGTTGGAAATCTCGGTGGTGAAACCTGTGGAAGGCTCCAAAGCTGAGCGCAAGATCAAATCTTCAACAGTTTTGATATAATAGGTTCCTTCAAAGGAAATTCGGCCTCCAAAGAATCCAAGGTCAATACCAAATTCCAATTCTTTTTGTCTTTCAAAAGCAAGGTCGGGTGATCCCTTGATCCCTACCAGAGAAATACCTAATAGTCCATCCGTAGAGAATGAGTTATAGGAAGTAAACTTCCCACCAATTGGTGGAATGTTTCCTGCTTCTCCGTAGGCTGCTCTAATTTTGAAAGCATCCCATTTTGAATCCTCATTCCAGAAACCAAAGTTATTTAAGTTGACCGCTAAGGATCCCTTCGGAAAATAAAAGATCTCATTAGGATCTCCATTATTCGAAGACTTGTCTCCTCTTACGCCCAGAGTGGCGATGAACTTATCCTGGAAGTTGATCTCTTCCTGAATAAAGAAACCGGATTCCTCTACTTTGGCTCTCGTTTGGTTCACACCAGTATTCGCGGCCTGGTCTACATTGCTTTCAGAAGCAACCAGTCCCGTAGCGGTGATTAGTTGAGTATTCTGATCAAAGAATAAACGTGTGGCACCTAACTGAGTTCGGAAATTGATGTCATTATTTGTTTCGTAATTATGTACCAGGAATCCCTGAAGGTTATAGTTTTTATTCTGAGTATCCCCTTGAATAGAAACTCCATTAAGTCCTCCATTGGCAGGCTTCTGGAATTGAAGTTCTTTTGGGAACAATGCTCTGGATTGCTGTCCATAAACGTCAAGTCCCCCACCTAAGATCAACTCAAGACTTTGTTTATCCGTTTTGAAAATATCAATGGTGGCAGAACCTCCCATGATAAACCTGTTTACCTTTTCATTATTGGTCACCAGATCTCTCGTTTGTAACGGGTTAGAAGCTCCCGAGGGATTGTCCGGATAAACTCCGTTGGCATCCGGGAATAATTGTAACCATGGTGTAGTTCCTGTTAAGGTTACCCCGATAGTGGTTCCTGAGTTATCGTTATTAAAGAATCCACGATCTGAAGATGAATTCACAAAATTTGTACTTAGAGAAAGGTCTAACCACTCTTTAGGTTTGTGATTCAGATTCATGCGAAGAGACAATTTTTCATATCCTGTTCTTCGCACAATACCGTCTTCATTATTGTAGGCAACACTTGCATAATATTTGGTGTCCTTGTTTCCTCCGGACATGCTGAAATTGGTAATGCTGTGAATACCTTTTTCACCATACAATTCATTTTCATAATCGATGATACGTCCTTGACTCTGAGCCGTCACAAAATCCTGGGCTGCACTTTCACCAAAGGTGTCCAATACTCGGGATTCTGTGTAATCTCTTAAACCAAGAAGATTTACAGCTTCTGTCCAACCAACGGATTGATTGAACTTAAACTTCGTTTCACCTGATTTACCGCGCTTCGTGGTAATAATAACTACCCCGGCTGCTGCTCGAGAACCATAGATGGCCGCTGCGGAAGCACCTTTCAAAATTTCAATTCTTTCTACATCATCCGGGTTTAAATCCGCAATACGGTTGGAAGCGTTATCCTGCAATAGGGCAGCGCTGTTTCCTCCGGCTGCTGCAGCAGATACTGCATTCAAACCAGCTGCGATGGAAGAGTTATCCACATAGACTCCGTCTACAATATACAGAGGCTGAGTATTCCCCTGGATAGACGTAACTCCACGTAATCTTACGGAAAGACCCCCTCCCGGTGCTCCGGAGTTCTGATTGATAACCACCCCGGTAAATTTTCCATAAAGGGCTCCGTCCAGAGTTGGTGGCGGTGTGGTTCCCGCAATTTTCTCGGCGGAGATCGAAGCAACTGCGTTGGCCGAATTACTTCTTTTAATGGATGTTGCCAGACCCGTGACGATCACTTCTTCCAGTGCTTCGGCTGATTCCGCCATTGTGATGTTCACAGTACCAGCAGAGGTAACTGCTCGTTCCACTGTTTCGTAACCCAAAGACGAGATAACTAACGTAGCGGGCAGGCTTCCAACGTCGATGGAGTAGTTACCATCCACATCGGTGGTTGTCCCGTTTGAAGTCCCTTGTTCAATCACATTTGCAAAAGGAACAGGTTCCCCGGCATCTGTGCTTACCGTACCTGAAATCGTATTTTGCGCAAACACGAAACAAGGAAAAAGGAATAAAAACAGGAGAACCCTGTAGTTAAGGTTGTTTTGTTTCATAATTACTAAGTTTTTGTTAATTACCCGAATTTACTTTTAATTCTTCAGTATAACTAAATATTGATTGATTTTTTTTCAATGAAAAGTCCGTTTTATCGAGATGTATTCAAAATGACTGATCTTCATACAACTACGATTAAAATAGTAGGTAATCGCCTATAATCTTATTAAATTTGCAGCCTCTTTCAGAATAAAAACAAGATGTACAGAACTCACAATAACGGCGAATTACGCGCGTCAAACATCAACCAGGAAGTAACATTATCGGGCTGGACCCAGAAGATCCGAAATAAAGGATTCATGATTTGGTTGGATCTCAGAGATCGCTACGGCCTTACCCAGCTTATTTTTGACGAAGAGCGAAGCCCTAAAGAAGTGATGCAAACAGCTGCGAATCTGGGACGGGAATTTGTCATTCAGATCAAAGGAACCGTGATCGAAAGAGAATCTAAAAATCCTGCAATGCCAACAGGAGATATCGAGATATTGGTGAAAGAACTAATTGTTCTTAACGAATCGCTCACCCCTCCATTTACCATCGAAGATGATACGGATGGTGGTGAAGATTTACGCATGAAATACCGTTATCTGGATATACGCCGGAATCCGGTACGCGAGAACCTGATCTTCCGTCATAAAGTGACCATGGCAGTAAGAAATTACTTATCAGCCAAAGATTTTGTGGAGATCGAAACTCCCTATTTGATCAAATCCACTCCGGAAGGAGCCCGAGATTTTGTGGTGCCCTCCAGGATGAATGCCGGTCAATTTTATGCCTTGCCACAATCTCCGCAAACATTTAAGCAACTGCTTATGGTGGGCGGAATGGACAAATATTTTCAGATTGTGAAATGTTTCAGAGATGAAGATTTGCGAGCCGATCGTCAACCTGAATTCACACAGATCGATTGTGAAATGGCTTTTGTAGAACAGGAAGATATTTTACAAACCTTTGAAGGCCTTACCCGCCATTTGCTGAAAGAGATTAATGGTGTGGAAGTGGGGGAATTCCCCAGGATGACCTACGACGAAGCCATGTACAGATATGGAAATGACAAACCTGATATCCGATTCGGAATGGAATTCGGTTATTTAAATGAAGTAGCTCAACATAAAGAATTCAATGTATTCAATAATGCGGAAGTTGTTATTGGTATTGCCATCCCAGGTGGAAACAGTTACACCCGAAAGGAGATCGACAAACTGATCGATTGGGTGAAGCGTCCCCAAATAGGAGCCTTGGGAATGGTGTATTGTCGTTGTAACGATGATGGTAGTTATAAATCTTCGGTAGATAAGTTTTATGACCAGGAGGATCTGGCGCGCTGGAGTGAAGTGACCGGGGCTAAGTCCGGTGATCTTATATGTGTTCTTTCCGGGGATACCGAAAAAGTTCGAGCGCAAATGAGCGCTCTAAGAATGGAAGTTGCTGAACGTCTTGGTTTGAGAAAAGCAGATGAATTTGCTCCTCTATGGGTGGTGGATTTTCCTTTATTGGAATGGGATGAAGACACCGAGCGCTTTCATGCGATGCACCATCCATTTACGTCTCCCAAGCCTGGGCAAATGGAATTATTGAAAACCAATCCGGGAGATGTAAAAGCCAATGCATACGATTTGGTACTTAACGGAAATGAAATTGGTGGTGGTTCCATTCGTATCCATGATAAGGATATTCAATCCAAGATGTTTGATTATTTAGGTTTTACTGAAGAAGAGGCTAAAGCCCAATTTGGATTCCTGATGGATGCCTTTCAGTATGGTGCCCCTCCTCATGGAGGCATTGCCTTCGGGCTGGATCGTTTGGTATCTATCCTGGGCGGCCAGGAAACCATAAGGGATTTCATAGCATTTCCGAAGAATAATGCGGGACGCGATGTGATGATCGATGCCCCTGCTCCTATTGATAAAGAACAATTGGTAGAACTCAACCTGAAACTCGATATTTCAGAAGAATGAAATATTTTCTAATCATATCTTTTCTGGCTATTGCAATAACGGTAAGTTATGGCTTTTATATCAAACCTGAGGATTTACAGAAGGGAGAATTCCTTATTGGAATCTCGGTAGCGGCTTTATTCTTTGTGTGGATGCCCATTTTTATCTATCACAGATGGAAGGACCGGAGCTTTAAGGACTATATGCTCACCAAGGAAAATATTGATAAAATGCGCGAAGAAGGCAGTAAGAAAAATCTGTAAATCAGCAGGTTTTAAAAAATAGTTACCATTTCTTAACCTACCGCAATATAAATCGCTTACCTTTACTACTTATTATTAATACTTATTTTTATTTACAATGGAAGGAACAGTAAAGTTTTTTAACGAATCCAAAGGTTACGGATTTATCACCAACGATGAAACCGGGAAAGACATTTTCGTACATGTCACCGGCCTCAATGGGGAAGCCCTCAATGAAGGCGACAAGGTTGAGTACGTTGAAGAAGAAGGAAGAAAAGGAATGGTCGCTGCACAAGTGCGAGTGATCCATGATTAAGATATATGTTAACCAAGTTAAAAGCCCTCCTGTTTGGAGGGTTTTTTAGTTTAAATTTCTTTTTTCGATAAAAAACTTCTTGAGGATATTGGAGGCTTCCTCTTCTAGAATTCCTCCTTCCAGAACTGTTTTGGGATGAAGCTTTGTATTCATCACTATGCATCCACGTTGTTCATCCCTGGCCCCATAGACAATCTTTGAAATCTGACTCCAGTATAAGGCCCCGGCACACATCTGGCAGGGCTCGATCGTTACATAGAGGGTGCAATCTGTGAGATACTTCCCTCCTAAATAGTTCGCCGCTGCGGTGATTGCCTGCATTTCGGCATGGGCTGTGACGTCATTCAAAGTTTCCGTGAGGTTGTGGGCACGTGCAATGATTTGATTCTTTACAACTACTACAGCACCTATAGGAATTTCTCCTTTTTCATAAGCGGCTTCAGCCTCTTGGAGCGCCTTTTTCATGAAATAATTATCGTCGAATGCCGTGATCATAGAATCGTTTGAACCTCAACAAAAGTACAATTTCAAACCGTATCTTTGCGAGGTGCCAAATAAGTTATTGGATAGCGTCAATGAGCCTTCGGATTTCCGAGGATTTAACGAAGTAGAACTCGAGCAACTTGCCAGTGAACTTCGTGAGTTCATCATAAATATCGTAGCCACCAAGGCGGGACATTTGGGTGCCAGCCTAGGTGTTGTGGAACTAACCATCGCCTTGCACTATGTATTCAACACACCGGACGACATCTTGGTTTGGGATGTAGGTCATCAGGCATACGGTCATAAGATCCTTACCGGAAGAAGAAAAGATTTCCATACCAATCGCCAGTTGGGAGGTATCAGCGGTTTTCCTAAAATTTCTGAAAGCAATTATGATGCCTTCGGAACCGGACATAGCAGCACGGCAATCTCAGCTACGCTGGGAATGGCAATTGCTTCGCAATTGACAGGTGCTGCAAAGCAGCATATTGCCGTGGTAGGTGACGCCTCCATTGCTAGTGGAATGGCCTTCGAAGCACTCAATCATGCAGGGGTCACTAAAACTAATTTGTTGGTTATTCTCAACGACAATGCCATTGGAATTGACCCCAGTGTGGGAGCGCTCAAAGAATACCTTACCAAGGTTACTTTGGAAAGAACTCCGGATACCGATAATGTGTTTGAAGCCTTGAATTTTAATTATTCCGGTCCTGTGGACGGACATGATCTGCCTTTATTGATAAAGGAATTGCAGCGACTAAAAACGTTGGATGGACCTAAACTGCTGCATGTCATCACAAAAAAAGGGAAGGGACTAAAACAAGCCGAAGAAGATCAGATAAAATATCACGCCCCTGGGAAGTTCGATGCGCAAACCGGAGATATTCCGCCGAAAAATGACGATCATCTGCCTCCAAAATTCCAGGATGTGTTTGGACATACGCTTGTGGAACTGGCAAGGGAGAATGATAAGATTATTGGAATTACACCAGCCATGCCAACGGGTAGCTCTCTAAAATATATGATGGAGGAGTTTCCGGACCGTGCCTTCGATGTGGGCATTGCCGAACAACACGCGGTCACCCTGGCAGCGGGATTGTCAACTCAGGAAATGACTGTGTATTGTAACATTTATTCCACCTTTTTACAACGTGCTTACGACCAGGTGATACATGATGTATGTCTTCAGGATTTACCGGTTATATTTTGCCTGGACAGGGCCGGATTGGTGGGAGAAGATGGCGCCACCCATCACGGTATATTCGATCTCACCTATTTGAGGTGTGTTCCCAATCTTGTCATCGCTGCGCCAAGTGATGCGATCGAATTGCGCAATATATTATACACGGCCCAACTGGGACAGGAACATCCAATGGCCATTCGCTATCCCAGGGGAAGAGGGACCATAGTGGACTGGAGAAATGATTTTGCTGAAATTGCTATCGGAAAGGGAGTAACCAAGAGGAAAGGATCTTCCATAGCCGTGGTTAGCCTGGGTACGGTGGCTTCAGATATTTCAGCAGTAATTGAAGGCCTTACTCCTGAAGAAAAATCAAAAATAGGATGGTTCGACATGCGCTTCCTAAAACCGCTGGATGAAACACTTTTGCATGAGGTGTTTCAGAACTATTCAGAAGTAATAACCATCGAGGACGGTGTTAAGGCTGGAGGATTTGGTAGTGCCATTCTTGAATTTGCGTCTCAAAACCAATATAAAAACGACGTAGTGGTGTTGGGTATTCCGGATCGGTTTATTGAACAGGGCAGTATCCTGGAATTGAAAGAAGATGCGGGAATATCTCAAGCTGACATACGTCGAACCCTTCAGAAATACCTATAAAAAAAGAGGCCTCAAATGAAGCCTCTTTTCTATTTTATCTATCCGATAATTATCGAATGATCAACTTAGTGGTATGTGAATAGTTACCTCCGTCGATTTTCACTACATAGATTCCGGCAGATAACTCAGACGCATCAATGATCGCCTGGTTTCCTAACTCGATATCCTGAGAGAATACCTGTCTTCCGTTCATGTCGAAAATAGAAACATTGGTGTCACCAAGGTTCACTACAGAAGTAATATTGATAGCTCCGTAACTTGGGTTAGGATACACTCTGAAGTTCTTATCAAAATTAACATCCCCAGTACCTAAGTTACACTCGGCAGGAAGGTCGAACGCCTCTACCTGGTCGATTCTGCTGGAAACACTTCCCTGGTCTGCACTAAATCCACATCCTCTGTTAGCAAAAGCATTCCAGATCAAACATTTATTAACTCCACCATTTGCCAATTCATCAGCCATCAAGATAGCATCTCTACCATCTACAAATCCTGGGCTACATGATTGCAATTTCATACCATCGGTAACTAATTGCATCGCGATATTGTTTCCTCCGGTACCATTGTACAAGTCGGCGTCAAATCCATACTCGTCAATTAATAACCAAGTCATATCCCAAAGCATGGTGGCCCATACAAATCCAATTCCGTGAGGCTGACTCACATTGAAATTCGTGTCGGCATAAGTATAATTATTTACTGAGAAATCAGTACTATAGGGTGCCTCTCTAATTCCGTTCGGATTTCCGGAAGCATAGTGTGCAAGACCTCTTACATCTGCTCCTGTATCACCAGGTTGCATGGTCATCATTAACCCAAGATAGTCACTCCATCCTTCACCCATTTGCTCACCGTTGTTCAAACAGTTCACATTGGAAGGTCCTCCCGTTAAACGGTTGGAAACACCATGCGCATATTCGTGAGCAATAATTTCGTTATCCAAATCACCGTCGATTTGTGGTGCAATGTTATCACCAAAAATAGTTCCGTTTACGGTATTAGACAGTGCTTCAGCTATGATAGCTTCACCATCTGTATCGGAAACCATGAATAATGGAATCGTTACCTGGTTCCCAAAGTCACCGGGAGCCATGGTAATAGGATCACCAGCTACATTGTTAACCATAATTACTGCTACTGCTCCTTCATTTTCGACCGCAAGTGCTTTAAAACCAAACTCACATTCTCCTCTTCGAATGACGACAATTTTACCACTGAGTGCTCCTCCATTAGTAACGTTGTCACAAGCATCATTAGGATCAGTAGAAGCACCGGCATTATCATCTTCAACAACAACTAAATCCTCAGTGATTCCAGGAAGATTTGGGAAAGCTCCACCAAAGTTAGCTGGAACTCCTTGATAAGTTCCCGCAAGAGGACCATTATTAATAGTTAAGATATCGACAGGACCAGAAGCAGCTGACCATAGGAACATCTGCATTCTAGGATTACTACCATCCGGAGGTGTTGCAAAGTTTGCGTTGTTGGTTCCTCCACCGTCTTGTGCATCAGCGTTTACAGAATCACTTCCGGCTCCACCATTTCCATAGTTGTTCTCCTGGAAGTTTCCGTTGGCTTCATCGAAACCGTACTGGTACATAAAGTCATGACAAAGGTTGTTCCAATAGAACAAATTGGTAGTAGCTGCATCAACGTAAACAGCGGGTTGGCTGTTAAGATCGTATGGGAAATCAAAACTTAAGGTCGGACCTCCATCGGGAGATGCTCCGGTTCCGTTATTCGCGTTTTGATCTTCCTGAGCCCAAACATTGTTCCCTCGGGTAATAGTGAATTCAGCTCCACCAGCACCATTTATATCGTGCCATCCAAATGGAGAAGCGGTAAGATCTTCAGGACTTACTACTAACTCATCTGCCCCATCTAACGGGCTACTATATGGCAATGGGAAAACGCGATATTCCGCACCTCCCAATGACTCTTCAGAGTAACCTTTGAAAAGAAAGTTGGTCTTCCCAAGGTTAGCATGAGAGTGATCACCATGTCCAAAAGTACAATTGATCACCCAGTCGGTCTTGTCAAGCATTTGTCCGTTCACTGCATCAATTCGAACACTGTAATAGTGGCTGGCATCCAATAAGTAGATACTAAGGTCCCATGCAAGACGGATGGTATTATCCTCCATTGGCATATAAACCAATTTTACAGGGATTTCATTTAAAGAAAGGTTCCCATTTGAGAATAAATAGGTATTCCCTTCCGAAGAAATCAACTCAATTCCAGTAGGTGCTGGTAAATTAAGCGAGGTCGCCGCTCTGGAAATAGCCTGGTTTGCCGTTACCGAAGGGCTTGAAGTATTTACCCTTGTTTGCACATTGCTCTGGAATGACATCGCTCCCGAAACAACCGTACCATTTTTAATGGCAAAACTTGAAGTCGAGTTAAATACAGGAATGCCGTTGTGCAATTGGTCGGCGTGAACAGTGTAAACCTGCATACTCTTCGAATATGCCGAATTCTCCACTTCAACCGCCGATACGTCGGCCGACGTCAGACCCATCTGAGCCCGGTTACTATTTAAGTAACTGGTAATGGCCTGATTAAATTCTTGTGCGCCTGCTATGCTAAATGATAAGAAAGCAAACAGGTAAAGTAATTTTTTCATAGTCTTTAGTTTATGATTTTAATAACGAAAATTGATTTTTTGCTAAAAGCCCCTAAATATACTGCCTAATATTAACTTTCTTCTAATAAAAATTCATAAATCTTAGACTTTCCCCTGTATTTTTTGATAAATCTGCAATGAATTGCCATCGGTGAGTTGAGCCACAAAATTGCAGGTCTGGATCAAATTGTGATAAAGTGACCTCTGGTGGGAAACTTGAAAATCGGCCTGATCCAAAATAAGACGATCGTAATGTCTTATGTTTCCGGAAATATCCCTTTCAACGGCCTGTGTGAAGGTATCCAAAATCGAATTCAGGATAGAGTAACCAGCGATCTCTTTGTCTACTACTTCTCTGCTACGGTAGATTTTTTCTACGGAAATTTTAAGGATATCATCAATTTGAGCGCGATACTTGCTTCGGTCCATCAAAGCTTCATGAAAGTTCCCTTTCATAATTTGGTCCTCATTGGCGAGAAATATGTCAACGGCTTCCTGAATAAGCGTATTAATCGCCAGGGATCTTAAATAGGCCAATCGGTCGGAAGACCTGGTAAGTGCAGTGTATTTGGTGGTATTGATGTTATGCTTTACCAGTTTTACCAAATACTCCAAAGCAAACTCTTCTTCGATCCAACCCAGGTTGATGCCGTCTTCAAAATCAATAATGGTATAGCAAATATCGTCTGCTGCTTCCACCAAAAAAGCCAAAGGGTGACGACTATATCTACCATCTCCCTGTTCCAGTAATCCAAGTTCCTCGGCTACTTCTCTGAAGAAGGGTACGTCTTCCTGGAATACCCCAAACTTCTTATCCGAGATTTGCGAAGTAGGCTTTTTGGGCAAAGACTCTTTCGGGTATTTAATAAAAGCTCCTAAGGTGGCGTAAGACAATCGTAATCCGCCGGTTAGTCCATTTTTTGATTCGGTTAGAATTTTGAATCCGTTGGCGTTCCCTTCAAAATCCACTAAATCCTGGTATTCTTTTTCCGAAAGCTGCGATTGGAATCGTTGGCCATTTCCATTCTTGAAATAATCGCCCATTGCCTTTTCCCCGCTGTGACCAAATGGAGGATTTCCGATATCGTGAGCCAAAGCAGCAGCGGCGACTATGGCTCCAAAATCGTTGAAGCGATAACCGTGAGTATCCTGCAATTGAGGATGTTTTTCCAAGAGGGCCTTTCCCACAGCCCTCCCCAATGATCGCCCTACAACGCTCACCTCCAGGCTATGAGTGAGCCGCGTATGAACGAAGGAAGTTTTGGATAATGGGATGACCTGGGTCTTGTCTTGCAAACTTCGGAAAGCAGAAGAAAAAATAATACGATCGTAATCCACTTCAAACCCTAATCGGGTTTCATCCTGTTCCAGTCGAATTCGCTTTCCGGTGTCTCCTTGCCTACGTAAAGAAAGGAGTCGTTCCCATTGCATCATATAGCCTCAATTTAAAGGCAGAAAGATAAAAGTTTATTTGATGGAATCGAATAAAATCGAACAGAACATTTCAGCATTTAATAAATTCAAATTAACCTTCAATTAACCCTACGATTTTAAGTTTGAACTTGAAAAATCTAAATAATTACAGTTAACAATTATCTAACATAATCATTACGATAAACTAAGGGAAGCATAACATTGGGGTAACTGGTTGACGTCCATTTTAAAGTTCCTTTGCACCAAATAAGTAACTATTATTGATGAAACAAATTATTACTCTTTGTGCGTTATTACTACAAGCCGTACTCTTTGCACAAACTGGGACCATTGAAGGTTCGTTAACCGACACTGAACAGAACAACGAGCCTCTCCCTTTTGCCAACATAATCATCAAAGGAACCACCCAAGGGACCACTTCAGATTTTGATGGAAATTATATCATAGAAAATGTAGCTCCCGGTATATATACTTTGGAATTTAGTTTTGTGGGATACGAAACATTAGAGATTCCCAACGTCACTGTGGAGGCTGAAAAATATACTCGTATTGATGCAGGGCTAGGAGCCAGCGCAGCCACACTGGATGAAGTTGTGATCAAAGTACAAACGAGTCGTGAAAGAGAAGAAGCGCTATTACTGGAACAGAAGAAAGCCGTAATGGTAAAAGAAAGTATTGGTGCAGAGCAGCTTGCTAAATTAGGAGTTTCTGATGCATCTACTGCAACCACGAAAATTTCCGGAGTAAATAAAACCGACGGAACAGGTGACATTTTTGTTCGAGGATTAGGAGATCGTTATTTGTATACGACCTTAAATGGATTACCAATTCCTTCTGATGATATCGAAAGAAAGAACATTGATCTTTCTCTTTTCCCAACCCGATTGATCCAGAGTATTTCTGTTTCTAAAACAACAAGCGCCAGCACTTCTGCCGATCAGGCTTCAGGTAATATCGATATTACCTCAAAAGAATTGTCCGGTAATAGTCTGCTCAACGTACAGGCCGGGACTTCTGTAAATACCAACGTGATGGAAGATGGTGTTTTCGACAATTTCAAAGTATCCCCAAACCAAGAGGATGTAAACTTCGGGGTTTATGTAAGAGACTTAAATACAGAGGAGGCTATCACGCAGCAATCGTGGAACCCGATCCAGGAAAGCGCTCCTATCAATTCAACAATAGCCATAAGCGCTGGAAAAAAGATAGGGGACAACCTAAAGGTATTGTTAACCGCGGGACAAACATCTAATTACGAATACCGAAATGGAGTGTTTCGTCAATTTCGTTCCAACTTTATAGATGATTCTATTACCGACGCAATCACCTGGAGAAAGACAGTTGCTACTTCAGGATTGTTCCATGCGCGATATAAGGCCGGAGAAAAAAATACATTAAAGTTCAATACGCTTGTGATCAACAAGTTGGAAGACAATGTGTTCGAAGGTGGACGAGCCGGTAACTCAACCATATTTGAAGAAACAGATCCGGGAGAAGGATTTTTCCAATTCATTCGTGACCAGAACATTAAAAAGACTTTGTTATCAGTTACTCAGTTGTCCGGTTCCCATGAGATTTCAGAAAGAAATACTTTAACCTGGGCCGGAGGTTACAATTATGTGAGTGCCGATGAGCCGAATCGTATTCGAAACGAAGTAAACTTCAATGAAGATATTGTTCAATTAGGTAGAACCGGTGGTTTCCAGCAACGGAAGAGTATTCAGCTTATTGAAGATGTGGAATACAATGGGTTGATCAATGATTTGATCAAAATCGTGGATGGAGAAGAACGATTTTTACATATGAACGTCGGTGGAAATTATCGATACAAAACTCGAGATTTCCGATCAAGATTTGTAGGTGTGGAAGAAGCTTTTACCAATGCCATTAATCCGAACTCTATCGATGAGATCTCTGATATTTTTACCGAAACAAATTTCACCAACAATATCCTTGACCTAAATATCTTGACCCCCGACTTCTACGAAGGGACCTTGCAAAGTATTGCCGCGTACATGGACCTCACCGGTTCCATTGGGAAATTAAGCGTGCAGGCTGGTTTGCGATTCCAAAAGGATGATATCGATGTAGAATTCGATGTAAATAACTTCCCAGGAAGATTGGGTTCTTCTACAAAGAACTATCGTCGATTATATCCTTCGATAAATGTGAAGTATGCTTTCAACGACAAGCATAGTCTGAGATTTGCTAATAGCAGCACTCAAACGCTGCCTGAATTCAAAGAGATCGCTCCATTTGAATATGTATCACCTCAAGGACAGGTTACCCGCGGTAATCCGAATGTTGAAGCGTCCACCAACTACGTATATGACCTTAAGTACGAGTTCTTTCCTACCAATGATCAATTGGTTTCTATAACCGGATTTTATAAGCGAATCGAAGATCCGATTAACAAAGTACAGGACCGTGGCTCGGCAGGGGTATTCTCTTATTTCAATTCGGGAGATAAAGCTGAAGTGTTTGGATTGGAATTGGAAGCTCGTGTAAATATCATCGATAATGAAGAAGGAGAAGGATCTAAAGTAAGATTCAATTTCAATGCTTCGCGAATGTGGCATGAGCAGGACCTTAAAGAAGTATTCGATGAACAAGGGAACTTTATAAGAACCTTCCGCTATAAAGGACTTACTGAAACAGATCTACAAGGAGCCTCCGATTGGATTGTGAATGGATCACTAAACTTTGACACCAATAATGAAAAGCCATTCACGGCTTCCTTGGTTGGAAACTATGCTTCAGACAGAGTATTTGCTCTTGGAGCTCCGGAATTCCAGACTTCCAGTGACACCAACTATAACGATGCCATTGTAGAGAACGGTTTTGTAACTCTGGACCTAGTACTCAGAAAAGAATTTGGAGAACACTGGAGAATAAGCTTAACAGGAAGAAATTTAATTAATCCTGAAATAAAACGAACACAACTGGTCCGTCCAAGTACGACAGGAATTGAGACAGAAGAAACTGTGCTCTCATACACCCGTGGTAGACAGATAGGACTCAGCCTAAACTATACATTTTAACAATTCAATCAAGTAAATTAAAAACTATGAAACAAATTAAATCCTTTGCAGCCATTTTCGCTGTATTAAGTATGTTATTCGCTACAGGTTGTAGCAGCGATGACGGTGGATTCACGCAAACCGATGATGGTAGTGAAGAAGAAGTTACCGATCTATCGGGGAACTTAGAGTCGGATAGAATTTTGGATGCCTCTTTCCAATATAATATTACAGGTCCTTATTTAGTAAAATCAGGAGCTACTTTAACCATTCCAGCCGGAACCGTGATCACCACTACGGGTGGAACCGACAAGTATATTGCGGTTGAACAAGGTGCAATGATCGATATCCAGGGAACTGCCTCCCTTCCGGTTATCATGAGATCTTCTCAAGATCCATGGGGTGGACTTCTTCTTTGCGGAGAAGCTCCTACTACTGAAGGTGTGGACGCAATCGCTGAGGTAGGTGGTCTTATCTATGGTGGAACTAATGCTAACGATAGTTCTGGTAACATTGATTATCTAATCATCGAGGATTCAGGAGCGCAAATCAACTCCGAGTCTCAGTACAACGGTCTTACACTATATTCTGTAGGTAGCGGTACTTCAATCGACAACGTGGCTATCATCGACGGTACTGATGACGGTGTTGAGTTCTTTGGTGGAACAGTATCCGTAACCAACCTATATCTTGAAAACAACGAAGATGATGCTGTGGACTGGACTGAAGGATGGAATGGAACTGTAACTAATACTTATGTACTTCATACTATCGAAGGTTTCTCTACTGCAGTGGAAGCTGATGGTGACAACGCCAACCCTAAATTGATGAACTTCACTGCAAACTCTACCACTGGTGGAACTGCACTTCAGTTCAAAAAAGAATCGGGTGCTACGATTACCAACCTTGCCTTAATTGGTTATGAAACTTCTATCGATATGAAAGATGATGGTCCATTATCGAACGTGATCATCGAGGGAGAAGATGGAGATCCAAACAATACTTACATTGCGCCTCCAACTGTGGACGTGACTATCTTTGACTGGGTATCTTCGAACAGCACAGGAGATTCCTTTACCATCCTTGAAGGTGATGTAACAGGAACTGTAACTCTTGATCCTAACACAAACTACCTGTTGAACAACTCTTACATTGTTCAAAGCGGTGGAAAATTGATCATCCCGGCAGGAACAAAGATCACTGCTAGAGATGGTGGTGTAGATGTGTACATCGCCGTGTTGAAAGGAGGACAAATCGAAATCAACGGAACTGCAAGTGACCCAGTAGTGATGTCTTCACAGTCTGCCCAACCGGGTGATTGGGGAGGATTAACAATCTGTGGTGACGGGCCAACTACTGAAGGTATCGATGCTATTGCCGAAGTAGGAGGATTTGTATACGGAGGGAACAATCCTAACGATGATTCAGGAAATATCGATTATTTGGTAATTCTTGGAACAGGAGCTCAGATCAACTCAGAATCTCAATATAACGGAGTATCACTTTACGCAGTAGGAGATCAGACTAGCATTAATAACCTTGCTGTGATCAATGGTGCTGATGATGGTATCGAATTCTTCGGTGGAACAGTAAGTGCTACTAACTTATATTTCGAAAATAACGAAGATGATTCTGTAGACTGGACTGAAGGATGGAACGGTGGTATCACCAATACATATGTATTACATGAGATCGATGGATTCTCTACTGCCATTGAAGCCGATGGTGATAACTTCAACCCTTCGGTTACTAACTTCACTGCAGTTTCCAGTACAGGAGGAATTGCACTTCAGTACAAAAAGGAATCCGGAGCTACAATGACGAACGTCCTTCTTACCGACTATGCAACTAACGTTGACATGAAGGATGACGGACCTGTATCCAACATCATTGTAGATGGAGTACCAATGACAACCGTAGACGACGATGTATTTAACGGAACTGCCGTAGATATCTCAGGTTGGTCTTGGATTAACGCAAGATTGTAATAATCTTTCATAATAGTTTTCTTACTAAAAAAGGCTGTCGATTTTGACAGCCTTTTTTTTTCGAATACTATATTAACTAAGGTTTGTTACTCACCACTCGAGTACCGGTAACTTCCCAGGTTTTTACTTCAGAAATTCTCGAATCTACATAGCGAACTTCTTTCTTGGTATTTCCATTATAGAAGGTCCATGTGCCCACTTTTTCTCCATTATCATAAAAAGCCTTAGCGGTGTGAATTCCATTATTGTCATAACTATTCCACTCCCCTTGCAACTTTCCGTCTTTGGTGTAAAATCCTACCTGGGCTACTTCACCATTATCATGGTACAAGGTGGCCGAAATCAAATCTCCAGTCAATTCTAACTTCTTTTGTTTGTCAATCTGTGCCATAACCGGAACAGCTAACAACGCAACGATAATAAGTACTGCAAATCTTTTCATAATAGGGCATTTATTAATGATTACTTTACAAATCTAACAATATATTCACAATTAAACAACATTTACATAACATTAATTTTACATTAACTCTATATATAACTGTATTTCAACACTTTATGATTTTATTATTTTCACTTATCTAATAAGATTCTATCATAGAAAAAGACTACAAGTTGATTGGCGAACCTTTTCCTACATGAGCCTCTAAAACTCATAACCTTTTCGTAACATACTCTTCGAAAAATAATATCAATTTTGCCTATCCTTTCTTCGGAAATTTATGGACAACATTTACCTAATCATGCTTATTGCTCTGGCTGTTTTGGCCATCGCCGACCTTGTTGTTGGAGTGAGTAATGACGCTGTGAACTTCCTGAATTCGGCCATCGGATCCAAGGCTGTTTCTTTCCGAACCATTATGATCGTTGCCAGTATAGGGATCGCCTTCGGTGCCCTGTCTTCCAGTGGAATGATGGAAGTGGCCCGTAAGGGAATTTTTGTCCCGGGGGAATTTTATTTCGACGAAATCATGATCATATTTATGGCAGTAATGATCACAGACATCCTGCTGTTGGATTTCTTCAATAGCCTGGGTCTGCCTACCTCGACCACCGTATCCATTGTGTTCGAATTATTGGGAGCTGCGGTGTGTATGTCCATACTAAAGATCTATGAAAACGACGACACCATCCTGTCCTTAGGAAATTATATCAATTCTGAAAAAGCCACTGAAATTATCCTGGGAATATTACTCTCGGTGGTAGTGGCATTTACCGTTGGAGCCATCGTACAATATGTATCCCGTTATCTCCTTACGTTTAATTTTGAAAAGAAACCGGTCTGGATTGCTTCCATTTTTGGTGGGCTGGCCATCACCTCCATTTCGTATTTCATTATCATTAAAGGATTAAAGGGGGCGGCCATTCTTCCCGAAGAATTCAATGTATGGGCCAAGAACAACCTCTGGGAATTCATAGGACTCAATGCCCTATTCTGGACTATTATTTCGGCTGCAATTATCTCCTTCTTAAAAACCAATATTTACAAACTTATTATCGTGGTAGGAACTTTTGCCCTAGCCATGGCTTTTGCCGGAAATGACCTGGTGAACTTTATCGGAGTACCCATGGCAGCCTATCAGTCTTACCTGGCATGGACCGCCGAGTTCGCGTTGAACGGTACACTTGCTACCGAATTCAGCATGGAGAGTCTGTCGGCCAAAGTACCCACACAACCACTACTCTTATTACTCGCAGGAGTGATCATGGTGCTAACCTTATGGTTTAGCGAAAAAGCGCGACGGGTAGTTAAAACATCGGTGGATCTTTCCAGACAAGAAGAGGTCAAAGAACGCTTCAAACCCAACTGGCTGTCGCAAAATCTTGTAAGAGGGGTGATCGCGATGAATCGTGGAGTGAGCTATGTGCTACCCAAAAGCTCTCAGCAAAGAATATCGGATCGTTTTGCGCCTAACCATGCTTCGAAAATCTTAGATGCAGATGCACCTGCGTTTGATATGGTTCGGGCCGCAGTGAACCTGGTAGTCGCCAGTGTCTTGATATCCATAGCAACAGGAATGAAGTTACCGCTTTCTACTACCTATGTGACCTTTATGGTAGCGATGGGATCTTCCCTGGCCGACCGTGCCTGGGGAAGCGATAGTGCGGTGTATCGTGTCGCGGGTGTGATCAATGTTATTGGAGGATGGTTTATGACGGCCATCACGGCATTTGGTGCTGCGGCATTGATGGCTTTACTACTCTATCACTTTGGCGGATATGCGTTGACCGTATTATTATTATTGGCGTTAATCCTGGTAGGAAGAGGTTATCTGAAAGGTGCCAGAGATACTCGCGAAATCAAAGAAGAGTTGGAATTCAGAAAAGCGGAAAGTTCTTCGGTGATGGGGGTGATTGAAGAAAGTTCGCCTAATGTTTCTACTGTGATGAAACGAGGGGGAAAACTCATCTCAAATACCATTGAAAATCTTGCCAAACAGGATCTAAAAAAGTTACGTGCAGCGAGAGACTATGGAGAAAGGCTTTCTGATGAGATGGATGATCTCAAAAATCACGTTTTCTATTATATTAAAAATCTGGATGGAGATCTTCCCGGAGCCAGTCGCTTCTATTTATTGGTTCAGGACTCGCTGGAAGATTTAGTGCAGTCACTTACCTTCATCAGCAAAACCAGTCATAAGCACGTCAAGAATGGTCATAAGGGATTGCGTTTTAATCAAATTCGTGATCTCAAAGAAATTGAAGAGAGAATTCTTACCCTTTTCAAAAATGTGAGAAAGGAATTCGACAATCAAACCTACGACAATCTTCCAAACATACTCGAAGAGAAACAGGACCTGTTGAATTTTATTTCCGATGAAATTGAGAAACAAATCCAGCGCACTGCCGACCCTGAAGCTAGTGCGAAGAACTCTTCTCTGTATTTCAGTCTACTATTGGAATTCAAAGATATCGTGGAGGAAACCATGATATTACTCGAGCAATATTTTGTGGAGTACAGCAACTCCAAAAAACCAGATATACTTTAATCGTAACTCCGTGGTCGATCGCTTGATTCAAATTGTCTAAATTTGAGCATTAATCTTTATCGATCATGAGGTTCCTTTTTATTTTTTGTTCTTTTTTCTTTCTTCTGAAATCCAATGCTCAAGAATTGACGGGAGAACAACTTTTGGAGAAAACCATCGCCTTTCATGATCCCGGAGGAAACTGGGAAACCTTCAGTGGAACATTGAACGTCACTATGGAAACCCCGAAGGCCTCTCCCAGAAAGAGCACCATTGTGATCGACCTTCCGAAGGAACATTTCGAAGTAACCGCACGGCGTGATACGAACACCACAAAATATTCGATCACCAAGGGAGCTTGTACCATCACCTTTAACGGAGAAACTAATATTTCCGAAGAAATCAAAAAGAAAAACAACCTGAGTTGTGAGCGGGCCAACCTGTATAAAAACTATTACACTTATCTGTATGGTCTTCCCATGAAGCTAAAAGATCCGGGAACCAAAATTGCCTCGAACGTAGCGCGACGAAATTTTAAAGGGAAGGAATACCTGATGATGAAAGTCTCTTACGATGAAGGCGTGGGCAGCGATGTTTGGTTCTTCTATTTCGATCCCAAGACCTATGCCATGGAAGTATATCAATTCTTTAAAGGGAACCCTTTTGGAATGGGGAAAGATACGGGTGAATATATTTTACTTTCTGAAATGAAGACTATCGAAGGGATCAAAATGCCCAAAGTACGGGCCTGGTATTATAACAAAGACGACAAGTACCTGGGCACTGATATCCTGGAATAAAAAAAGGAAGGCTTTCACCTTCCTTTTTTCAATATAACACTTAAATTAAGAGCCACACATCAAGCAATCCTCATCATCTTCGGCATCACGAGATTTGGCTAATAATTCTCGTAATTCTTGTGCGGTTAAAGGTTTATCACTGGCTGCCGAGGTTGCCTCCACTTCGGTTTCGGCCATGACCGGTGCCGGTTCTTTTTTGGTTTCGTTCTTAAGCGTAAACTTAATGGCGTCTACGGCACTCTTGGTTCTCAAGTAGTACATTCCCGTTTTGAGTCCGCTCTTCCAGGCATAGAAATGCATGGAGGTCAATTTCGCCATATTAGCATTCTCCATAAAGAGGTTTAGCGACTGGGATTGATCGATGAAGTATCCTCTGTGACGTGACATATCGATGATGTCCTTCATGCTCAATTCCCAAACGGTTTTATATAACTCTTTCAATTCCTGCGGAATGATGTCCACATTCTGGATGGATCCGTTGGCTCTCATTATCTCTTCCTTCAAATCGTCGTTCCATAGACCTAGTTTCACTAAATCCTCCAGAAGGTGCTTGTTCACAACAATGAACTCACCGGACAATACTCTTCGCGTGTAGATGTTGGAAGTGTATGGCTCGAAAGCTTCATTGTTTCCAAGAATTTGTGAGGTAGAAGCCGTTGGCATAGGCGCTACCAGCAGGGAGTTTCGCACTCCGTGTTTCTTCACGTCTTTTCTCAGCTTGGCCCAATCCCATCTTCCGCTTAACTCTTCGTCTTTGATATTCCATAAGTTGTGCTGGAATTCTCCTTTAGAGATCGGAGAACCTTTATAAGTTTCATAAGGCCCATCCACTTTTGCTTCCTCCATCGATGCCGATACGGCTGCAAAATATAAGGTCTCAAAAATCTCCTGGTTCAGTTTCTTGGCTTCATCGCTGGTAAATGGTAAACGAAGCATGATAAAGGTATCTGCCAGTCCCTGAACACCGAGTCCTACCGGACGGTGACGGAAATTAGAATTCTCTGCCTCTTTCACCGGATAATAGTTGCGGTCGATCACACGGTTAAGGTTCTTGGTTACTCGCCTGGTTACGTTGAACAATTCTTGATGATCGAACTCTCCATTCTTGATGAACATCGGCAGTGCGATGGAAGCGAGGTTACACACGGCTACTTCATCAGGAGAGGTATACTCCAGGATCTCTGTACATAGGTTGGATGAACGAATCGTTCCTAAATTCTGCTGGTTACTCTTGCGGTTCGCAGCATCCTTGTACAACATGTAAGGGGTCCCGGTTTCGATTTGAGATTCGAGAATTTTCTCCCAAAGTTCTCTTGCCTTGATTGTTTTGCGACCACGGTCCTCGGCTTCATACTTCAGATACAGTTTCTCAAATTCTTCACTGTGACTGTCAAATAATCCCGGGCATTCGTTAGGACACATCAAAGTCCATTCTCCATCATCCTGAACTCGTTTCATGAATAGATCCGGAATCCACATGGCGTAGAAAAGATCGCGCGCACGCATTTCTTCCTTACCGTGATTCTTCTTCAAATCCAGGAAATCGAAAATATCGGCATGCCATGGTTCTACATAAATGGCAAAACTTCCTTTTCTTTTTCCGCCGCCCTGGTCCACATATCTGGCAGTGTCATTGAAAACTCGCAGCATAGGAACAATACCGTTTGAGGTTCCGTTAGTTCCCGCTATGTAAGATCCCGTAGCACGGATGTTGTGAATAGACAATCCAATACCTCCGGCCGATTGTGAGATTTTCGCCGTTTGTTTCAAGGTATCGTAGATCCCATCAATACTATCATCCTTCATCGCCAGTAAGAAACAAGACGACATCTGTGGCTTTGGAGTCCCACTGTTGAAAAGAGTTGGAGTTGCGTGAGTGAAATACTTCTTCGACATCAACTCGTAAGTCTCTTTGGCTGCTTCCAGATCATTGAGGTGGATACCAATTGAAACTCTCATGAGCATATGCTGAGGCCGCTCTGCAATTTGCCCGTTCAATTTCAGAAGGTAGGAACGCTCCAGGGTTTTAAATCCGAAATAATCATACCCAAAATCACGGTTATAGATGATCGTGGAATCCAGTTCATCAGCATTGTCTTTGATGATCTTGTACACTTCGTCGCTAAGTAATGGAGCTTTCTTGCCTGTACGCGGATTTACATATTCGTACAGGTCTGTCATTACTTCGGAAAAGGTCTTTTTGGTGTTCTTGTGAAGGTTGGACACCGAAATTCTTGCAGCTAGTCTCGCATAATCGGGATGTGAAACCGTCATAGTAGCAGCGATCTCTGCTGCCAGCGTATCCAATTCACTTGTAGTTACCCCATCATACAAACCTTCAATAACCCGCATGGCTACTTTCACCGGGTCTACCAATTCGTTTAATCCGTAACACAATTTTCGAACCCTTGCGGTGATCTTATCGAACATTATGGGTTCTTTGCGGCCGTCTCTTTTAATTACATTCATTGTTCTTACTGGTTGATATTTGAAAAATTCGATAAAATTCTCTTGCTGCATGATGTCAAATCACACATTATCAAGAGTTTAAATTAAAATCCGCTGCCTTGGGGCGGGCAAACGGAAGTTGATTAAAAATCTGCGTCGAAGCTAATCTTATTCGCTTCTTTGTCTTTATTGGTTACCCCAGCTTTCTGATATTCTGAAACTCTCTTTTCGAAGAAGTTCGTTTTCCCCTGAAGTGAGATCATATCCATAAAGTCGAATGGATTGCTGGCGTTGTATTCTTTCTCACAACCTAATTCCACCAACAAACGGTCGGTTACGAATTCCAGGTATTGGGTCATGAGCTTCGCATTCATTCCTATAAGGCTTACCGGAAGAGATTCGGTGATGAATTCTCTTTCGATATTTAAGGCGTCTACTAGTATTCCACGAATTCGTTCTTTAGGTACTTTGTTGATCAGGTGATGATTGTGCAGGTGCACGGCAAAATCACAGTGAACTCCTTCGTCGCGGGATATCAATTCATTGGAGAAAGTAAGCCCAGGCATCAATCCGCGTTTTTTCAACCAGAAAATAGAACAAAAGGCCCCGCTGAAGAATATTCCTTCCACGGCTGCAAATGCGATCAGTCGTTCAGCAAAACTTGGACTCTCGATCCATTTTAATGCCCAATCGGCCTTTTTCTTAATGGCCGGAAAATTCTCGATCGCTTTGAAAAGAACATCTTTTTCCTTGTCGTCCTTCACATAGGTGTCAATGAGTAACGAATAGGTTTCGCTATGAATGTTCTCCATCATGATCTGGAAGCCATAGAAAAACTTAGCCTCGCTATACTGAACTTCATTTACAAAGTTCTCGGCCAAATTTTCATTCACGATCCCATCACTTGCTGCAAAAAACGCCAAAATGTGTTTGATGAAATAGCGTTCATCATCATTCAGCTTTGAGGTCCAATCTGTCAAATCCTGGTGCAAATCAATCTCTTCTGCGGTCCAAAAACTCGCTTCAGATTTCTTATACCATTCCCAAATATCATGATGTTGAATAGGGAAAATTACAAATCGATCCTTGTTTTCTGCTAAAATGGGTTCTACTGCACTCATTGTCCTTCGTTTTTAAATTTTGTTGTATGATTTCTGATTACTAGGGACTAACAAATATGGAAAATTTTAGAACGAAAAAGAGAAAAATGAGATTTAGGTTTTCAACAAAGTTTTCAACACGTAAGTATTAGCATTGTTATTATTCTAATGTTAAAATAATTACTTAAATTATTGATAATCAATTATTTAAGTATAATCCCTCAAAGTTATGAACAATTAAATAAATTCCCGTTGAAAACCCCAAAAGGCTGTGAATTTACGGTACTTCGACAACAATTTCGTAACGTTTTGGTAACCTGTTTTTTCAACACAATTTCTTGAGAAAAAAAATGAACAATGCCGATGAAAAACATCAAACTTTAACATAGAAAGTAAAAAACCGAAGCGCGAACTTCGGTTTTGATTTTTATTTAAGAAATGAATCAACCTAAATCATCAGCATCCAATTCATCGATCGCATCCCAGGTTTCGTCAATATCCATATTTGTCCCTGTGGCGTCGAAATAAAATCGATTATCCTTCATAAATTGAATGGTACTTCGATTGTTGTTTTTCTGATATTCCTCAATGGCTTTCATGCCTTTCTTTTTCACCGTACGGCGAGTACTGTATTCATTCTCTTCTTCGAAATCCTGTGAAAATAGAATGCGAACTCCGGCCGTAGCCGCGGCACCCATCTCTCCTGCTCCATCCATCACTTGTATTCTAAATTTCTTCGACTTGTCTTCGTTGGTATACGTCGCTTCCACCATCGCAATATTCATATAAGACCCTTGCCCTGCTTTATAACTGGTGCGCTTCATTCCATTGATCTCCTCGGGCAGCCATGACTTTAACTCATCATTGGTGAGCGGAGTGACATCCTTTAATTCCTCCATGTCTTTTTGCATATCATTGAGTTCCTTGAAGGCTTCTTTGGTATTGGATACGTTTTGCTTGGTCTCTTTGATCTTCTTGGACACCGGATTGTCTTTACATCCGACCAATAAACTTACGGCCATTACGGCCAGTAGTATTCTTTTCATAATTATACGTTGTTAGATTGAAAATATAGTATAGCTAAGTTAATGATAATCAAAACACTACCATTAACCCAAATGGGTTATTTTTTAAGAAAATTCCTAAAGAGTGGCCGCTACCTTTTCCAACTCCAGATACCAATTTTCCCCGAAGCGTCGTATTAGCGCAGCCTTGACAAACTTGTATACCGGAACCTGTAAGGAAGCCCCCAGGGTGCAGGCGTCGTCGCAAATGGGCCATCGATGGTAATTCACGGCGGCAAACTCGCTGTAATCCTGTACGCGCACTGGATACAAATGGCAAGAGATGGGTTTCTGGAAATCTACGGCCCCGGCGTTATACGCATCTTCAATTCCGCAACTCGCAATGCCATTATCCTTAAAAGTCACGTAGGCGCACTCCTTACCGTTTACAAGTGGGGTTTCCAACTCCTCCAACTTGGACACAATGTGAGTTCCTTGTGCTTCAATAGCGGCGACTCCTTCGGGTCTAAGAAAAGGTTTGACTTTCGGGTATATCTCAGCCAGGATTTCAGTTTCTTCGGAAGTAACCGGAGCCCCGGCTTCTCCCTCAATGCAGCAGGCTCCTTTGCAAGCGCTTAAATTGCATACGAAGTCTTTTTCGATGAGGTCTTCAGAAACGATGGTTTTGCCTAATTGAAACATGGCGCAAAGATAAAATGTTTCAGAAATTTTCAGCAGAAAATATAGCCACGACTGTTACAAAACCTAAAGTATAATCGCTAATTTTGCATCTTCAAACACGCATGGTCATGACTCTGAATGCCAAAGAAATATTTACAGCCAGTATGGTACTTTTTGCTGTGATCGATATCGTGGGAAATATTCCCATCGTAATCTCATTACGGAAAAAAGCCGGACATATTCATAGTGAAAAAGCATCGATTATCGCTGCAGTAGTGATGACGGTATTCCTATTCCTGGGAGAGAGTATTCTGAACCTTATCGGTATCAACGTGAATGAATTTGCCGTAGCAGGTGCCTTCATATTATTCTTTATCGCCCTTGAAATGATTCTTGGCATCACTCTGTTTAAAGACGACGGAAGCAGCCCGGATGTAGCCTCGATCTTCCCCCTGGCCTTCCCGATGCTGGCCGGACCAGGAAGCCTTACTACACTTCTGTCTTTAAGAGCCGAATATGCTCTTGAAAATGTGATCGTAGCGATCATCATCAACATCATAGTTATTTACATCGTGCTTAAAACCTCAGCACGTTTACAGCGGTTTTTAGGAAAGAATGGAATCGCTATTATCCAAAAGGTATTTGGAGTTATCTTACTGGCCATCGCCGTGAAATTGTTTACCTCGAATATTCAGGAATTATTTACCTAAGCACATGAAAATATTTATCTACGTCATTATTATTGTGGGAATTGGGCTTATCGCGCTCAATATTACCAAACTGGATTTCAATGATTTGTTTGCAGGAGAAAGTGCTGTGGCCTTGATAGGAATCTTTGCTGCCGCCTGTGCGATTCTGCTAATGCTAATTCTACGAACTTCCTTATTGATCAAGAAGAAAAACAAGTAAGGCTAATCCTCGGTCGTATCTAATTGAAGTACTTTTTCGATCATGGGATCTCCCTGGTTTAAGAAGAACTCATAAGTATTGGTATCGAAAATTTGCTGAGCAATGTTTGCCTTTAACGCTCGCTTGATCTCACCACGATAATTGCTAATATCGATCTGTGCTTCTTCCAGGCGTGAGTATGAGATAAAATCACTGATCAACGCATCGTCCGGTTGAAAATCTGCAGTGAATTCCTCCCTGGACATCCCATCAAATTGTTCCCTGTTGGCTTCCAGGTACTCGAAAATAAAGTAGCTCATGAAACCATAGCGTGACACGTATTCGAGCGTTTCATTTTCAACACTGGTATCTTTGGGAACGAAAACGTCCGGAATGATTCCACCACCTCCATATACGATCTTCCCCTTCGGTGTTTTGAATTTCAAAGAGTCTGCCACGGGGATGCTGTCGGCACTGATGAGTTCCCCATTTCGATATCGCTTTTCATAGTCGCGGTAGTAATTTCCGTTACCATTTCCGTAGGGTCGTTGGATAGATCGACCCGTGGGGGTATAATATCTGGCTATGGTAAGACGCACAGCACTCCCATCTCCCAGAGACATTTCCCGTTGTACCAATCCTTTGCCGAAACTTCTCCGGCCAACAATCACTCCTTTGTCATTATCCTGCAGGGCTCCTGCAACGATCTCACTGGCTGAAGCTGAATTTTCATTGATCAGCACGTATACGGCCCCTTCTTCAAAATCGCCTCGCTTGGTGGCATAGGTTTTATTTTCGTCGCCGTTTTTGTTTCGCGTAATAAGCACCAGTTTATCGTCTTTCAGAAACTCATCCGCGATTCGTTCCGCGGCAGAAATATAGCCTCCCGGATTGTCTCTCAAATCTAGCACCAAGCTGTTTATCCCCTGATCCTGTAATTCCTCAAGGGCATTTTTAAACTCCTTGAAGGTGGTCTCCGAAAAACGGTTCACCTTGATGTAACCAAGCTCATCGGTAAGTTTATAAGAGGCATCCACGCTCACCAATGGCACGCGTTTTCTTTTCAGCGTAACGTTGAGTAGTTTATCTTCTCCTTTGCGATAGACTTTTAGTTTCACTTTAGAATTGATCTCCCCTTTCAGGTATTTTGAAATGCTGTCCCGATCGATATCTTCCCCGAAAAGTTTCTTCCCGTCGGCATAAAGAATGCGATCTCCTCCTTTGATACCTGCACTTTCTGCAGGGCCTCCTTTGATGGCTCGAATTACTGCAATCGAATCGTTATAAGGGTAAAAACTGATCCCAATACCCACAAAATTCCCGCGCATGTCATCTGCGTTATCTTCGTATTGATCTACAGGAATATACACCGAATGAGGATCCAGGTTTTCCAGAATTCCATTTACGGTGACGTCCACAATGCTATCGGTATTTACATCATCTACATACTCGTAGTCGATATAATCGATTAACCGGTTGAGTTTATCCTTTTTGGAATTGGTAGCAAATATCTTTTCGTTGGTATCGTTGAAATTTAGTTTGGATCCAAGGAAAACACCTGCCGCCACAGCGACACCCAAAATCAAAGGCAAGTATTTCTTAGTATTCGACATTTCAGTTTAAATTTTCAATGTGTGTAACTTCCACTCCGGCTTTTTCCAAAAACCGAAGTCCCGCTCCATCCTTGTACTTATGATGGTACACCAATCGTTTTATGCCTGCCTGGTGAATCAATTTGCTGCATTCCTTACAGGGCGACATAGTGATGTACAAGGTTGCACCAACACAGGACTGGGTAGATCCGGCTACTTTGGAAATCGCATTGGCCTCCGCATGAAGGACGTACCATTTGGTATATCCATCATCATCTTCGCAGATATTTTCAAATCCCGTGGGAGTTCCATTATATCCGTCGCTAATGATCATCTTATCTTTCACGATCAAAGCACCCACCTGTTTACGTTTACAATACGACAACTTGCTCCATTCCTGCGCCATTCTGAGGTAGGCGATATCGTATTGTAGTTGTTTATTGCTTTTCATTGGCGGTATCAAGCGAAATTAAGTGGAACTTTTAGGCTATCAAAAATAGTGGGTGTTAAATCTTTCCGAAAGTTTAAATGTGTTTTTTTCTGAAAAATCGCCTAAAACGGCCAATTTTCGATAAGCATTGGAAGCGTCATCCCAATCACAATCGAAGAAACAACCAGTATCCAGTCTCTCCTGTTGAAGCGAAACAGATATTTGGCCAGAATTCCGATGACCACCACGGCGAGGACCACGATAATTTGTGCCATTTCAATTCCCAGGGCAAACTCAATGAGTGGCCAAATTTCCTTATCATCATTGATCTCGTTAAAATACCGGCCAAAACCAAAGCCATGAATCAATCCGAAAAATAAGGTGACTGCATATAAGACCATGGAAGACTTTCTTTCCTGTTCTCTGGAAGCCGTTGCCAGATTGTAAAGAGCGGCAGAAATAATGGTAATTGGAATCAAAAATTCTATCCAGGTGCTGGAGACACTTACTACTTCATAGTTGGTAAGAAATAAGGACAATGTATGCCCTAAAGTAAATACGGTAACGAGTATTAGTAACCGTTTCCAGGAATCCAAAGAATAGGCCGCACAAAGCACTATGATAAACAATACGTGATCATAAGCCTGCCAATCCAGCACATGCTCTAATCCCAACGTAAAGTAAAACCAGAATTCAGACATCTATTTGGGGAATTACAATGGCTAAAGGTAACCAATGTAGTATAGATTTCATAACTTTATGGGACGGCATCTCTAAACAACCGCTATGAAAAATATTTGTCTGCTGCTCTGCCTTGGCCTATACGCACATTTTAGTTTTAGTCAGGATCCGGTCCTTACTGATAACAACTGGTACATCGATTATATGTTTATCGATGATACAGAGCATCCTTCACCCATTGGGGGTATTGGGATCATCGATCCTAATCTTTACTTTGAAACTTCAGATGTTTACGGCATCATCGATCCTTTCAGTGATAGTTTCTTTGCACAGGTGGATTATCACCCGACCGATCCAATATTTACATTGTTTGATATGGGAATCACCCTTCCCGGGTGCCAAGCGTACTGTGAATTTGCCGGTCTTTATTTTCAGTTGCTCGCCGGAGATTTTATTGAAAACACATTTGAATATTCCGTAGTGAACAATTCGGATGGCTCCTTATCACTCACCATAACCGATATGGAGGGAGACTTTGCCGTGTTCAATGATTTTCCACCATTGGGAATTGAAGACTTTTCGAACGACTCCATTCAGATATATCCGAATCCAGTTTCCGAGATTTTGAATATCAATTCGAAACTGCCATGGAGCGAGTTTTTCGTTTACGATATGTGGGGGCGTCAAGTTTTAGAAGGAGGGTCTTCCACCTCATCAATGGATGTATCTGAACTTCATTCAGGAACATACCTGATCATGATCGAAGCCGGAATGGATCGATTTATCAAAAAATTCACCAAAAACTAGGATTATTTATCTTTTTTGTCGCCGCCCTTGGCCAAATTAAGTACCACCAATATCATGATGGCGGAAACAATTAAAAATGCAGCGAGGAAATAGGTTCCCGCTGCCCAGTCTACTAAAGGAATATTCTGAGCTATCATACTATAATTTTTTTGCGTTCGTATTTTCCATAGATGAATCGGTCATGTTCGAATGACAATTCATTGTACCATCCACCATTTCGGTTTTTGGTTTGGGCGAGACATAAGGTATTCCAAGACCCATTCCGCGTAGAATAAACAGGCAGCCCATCAAGGCAACCACCACGGGTATGGTTCTTCTTATTTTTTGTTTCACTTTTCCAGTGATGAAATTTCCGAGGTAAACAGCGGTGGTCATTAAAGGAATCGTTCCAAGGCCAAAGACTGCCATATACGCACTTCCTTCCAGGGCATTTCCCGAAGCGATGGCTCCGAAAACGGCAACATAAACAAGTCCACATGGAAGGAATCCGTTTAAGAAACCTATGGTAAAAAACGTATCGGATGTCTTGCGCTTCAACGCTTTCCCCATGCCGCTTTTTACTTTTGAAATCAATCGGTAAAGCGGACGAGAAATGCTATACTTGTTAAGCAATTCCTGGGGTATAATGACTAAAGCGATCATCACTATTCCAATGGCGATGGAGAGTTGTTGCTGCACTCCGAACAGACTCAAACTTTTTCCCACCAAACCAAATAACAATCCGATAATACTGTAGGCGAGAATTCTTCCGAAGTGATACAAAAAGATCTGAAAGTTCTTTCTGCGTGTTGAACTACGATCTACGGGTAGTAAAAAGGCAATAGGACCACACATTCCCACACAATGGAAACTTCCTGCCAGTCCTAATATGAGTGCCGTCCACAACATGCTAGTACACTATTGATTCTTTATGTAAATATTGTTCGCCTTCATAATTCCATGCAATGGTTATGTTCCAGCGACCGTCCAACAAACGATTGTCAGGTATGAGCAAATTTGAGCCAGATAAGACTAATGGAAAGTCAAAATCCAGTTGTTCGTTAGACGGTCTATAAAGGAACACGGTTCCCTCGATTCTCGCGGGATCGAAGGAAGTGGGAAAATGTATTAACCAACCATCGGAAACACGTTCACCACTTATTTTTTCTGAAAGATCTTTTGAGTTTTGCTGTGCATCTATCTCCTGTTGATAGACCATCTCTTTTTTGTAATAGTCCTGCGTCACCAGGTCATGGCTGTACTTATCGTCGGTACTCATTTTAATCACAAAGAATAAAATGAACGCAATGAAAAGTACCATTCCAATAACCAATCCTGTTCCCCAATTAATTTTCATAATCTCTTAATTATAACTACGAGGCCCTAAAAAGGCTGTAGTTGTTGTTTCTATTAATTCTTCTCCACTGTACACCCCGATCTTCAATCGGTCTTTATCCCCGCTCAAGGCGCTATTATTGATTTCTATGAACAATGTCCCTTCATCCAGCCCTTGCTTGGGAACGGTAAGCGCACCTTGCTTTACCATTTTAATCTCTCCCTTATGCGACAGCAACTTAAACTGAACGTCTTCGATAGAGGCTGTGGTTTTATTCACCAGTTTATAGGTATACACATTGCTGATGATATTCTCGGCCTTGCGCTCATATAGCTGACCCGGTAATCTTAAAATCCTTGCTTCCACATCATTCCGAAGGAATAACATTCCTACAAATACTGTGATCAATATTCCCAACACTGCCGTGTATCCTTTGAGCCTTGGATTGAAAGTAAATCTTGCTTTCTTCTCAATATTATCTTCACTGGCATACCGTATTAGTCCTTTTGGCAAATTCACCGATTCCATCATGTGGTCACAAGCATCGATACAGGCGGTACAATTCACACATTCCAGTTGGGTTCCGTTTCGAATATCTATTCCGGTAGGACACACATGCACACATTGAAAACAATCGATACAGTCACCTTTCCCGGTGGAAGGTCGGTCTTCGTTTTTTCTGAACTTAGCCCGGCCTGCTTCCTTTTCTCCGCGCTTATGATCGTAGGCAACAACAATGGATTTATTATCCAGCAGTACTCCCTGTAATCGTCCGTAAGGACAGGCAATGATACATACCTGCTCCCGAAACCAGGCAAACACAAAGTAGAATACCCCCGTAAATATGAGCAGCGAAATAAACGTGCTCAGATGTTTCATAGGACCATTCGTAACATATAATATAAGCCTGTCACTACCGATGAGATAAGCTAAGAAGATGTTTGCGATGAGGAACGAAATGATAAAGAATATTGACCATTTAAGTGTTCTTTTTCGAATCTTCTCGGCGTTCCACGGCATCTTGCTAAGCCTTATTTGCTTACCGCGATCTCCATCAATCCAGTATTCGATTCTGCGGAAGACCATCTCCATAAAAATGGTCTGCGGACAAACCCATCCACAGAATAGGCGTCCGAAGGCAACCGTAAACAGTATCACAAAAACTACCCCGATGATCATCATGATCACGAACAGGTGAAAATCCTGTGGCCAGAATGGAAAGCCGAAGATATTGAATCGTCTTTCCAGGACATTAAGCATGATAAACTGGTTGCCATTTACGGTTATAAATGGAGCCGCAAACAGGAAAGCCAACAGGAAATAGCTAACCACCTTTCGGTATTCGTAAAACCTGCCGAAGGGTTTTTTGGGAAATAACCAGGCCCTTTTCCCTTCGGAAGTTACCGTTGCAATACTATCTCTGAACTTTTCCGTTTCCTCACTCATCCTGCCTGCTTAATTCAAATATCGTTTCGAATTATTTAGTTGTTCATCGTAATAGAAGCAGCGGTACTATCCACCACGACTTCATTAGTTTCCTCAGCAGGCACTACCTCCGCTTCCGGGTCTACCCATATTTCCCCTTCGGGATCCTTAGGTTCAGCCGGGGTCGTCCCCTGGAAAGTAAGCAGGTAACTGGATACCTGTGCGATTTCACTTGGTTTCAATTCAGATTTCCATGATACCATACCTTTTCCATCGCGTCCACCCTCCATGATGGTATTGAAGACGTTCTTGATTCCTCCACCTAAGATCCAATACTCATCGGTTAGGTTCGGACCAATACCTCCTCCACCATCAGCTTTATGACATGCCACACAGCTGGTATTGAAAATTGCCTTACCGGCACTTAAATCGGCCGCATCCGTAAGAAGTTCAACGGTATTCACATCCACCAGATCCTTTGCGGTTTTCTTGTACTCTTCGATCGCGAGACGAGCTTCATTCATCTCGATCTCGTATTCCTCGGTTTGTGTGGTTCCATCGAAAATATGGTACCGTGCCAGGTAAATAGCTGCGAAGATGATGGTAGCATAGAACCCATACACCCACCATGGTGGTAGCGTATTGTCCAGTTCTTTTATTCCGTCATAATTATGATCCAGGATAATTTCTCCTTCTTCTTCCATGGGTCTTCCTCCTGCGAGTTTCTTATAAACCCTTTTGATCCATCCGAATCTTTTTTCTTTTCGTTCGGCCTCTGCTTTCAAATAACGTGCCTGTCCTGCTTCATCTAATCCTCTCCACAGAATGCTTTTCAATGAAGCTGAAATGATTTCCACTGCGATGGCCAGTAAGAAGAGCATTCCCAGTACAGCCCATACGATCGGGTATTTAATGACAACTATTTCTTCACCCGGCGCCAGAGTATATTCCAGCAGCAGGTAAGCTACGGTCATAAAAAGTGTTACGCGTAAATAAGATGCTGCTGTGTTCATAGGATTTCTTCTTTTGAGTTATCTAATGGAATATTGCTTACTTCTTTTATATGTTCCTTCTTGGCCGTAAAAACCCACCAGAAGAGGGCGACGAAAAAGATGAAAAAGATCAACAGCGAGATGATTGGATACACCTCCACTCCGTCTATGTTTTCTAAATTTCCTTTGATGAATTTCAACATGACTATTTGGATTTAGTAGCTGAAGCTTCAGCTGTATTTTTAACTTTAATATCGGTTCCCAATCGCTGTAAGTAGGCGATCAACGCAACTACTTCACGATTTCTCATCTCTACGAACGGCTCACCATTGTCGGCCGCAAATTTCTTGTCGGCCTCATAGGTTTTGGCGAAGTCCGGATCGTTATACAGGTTTTGTTCTATCAAGGTACCCTGTTCATCCATCCATTCCTGAGCACGGTCGATCTCCTCCTGGGTATATGGAACCCCCAAAGTTACCATCGCTTCCATCTTAGCCTGTGTCATAGATTTATCGAGTTCGTTCCGAATTAGCCATTTATAGGATGGCATGATGGAACCGGACGAGGTACTCTGGGGGTCATAAAAGTGGTTGAGATGCCAATTGTCTGAATACTTTCCACCTACTCTTAACAAATCGGGTCCGGTACGTTTACTACCCCATAAGAATGGATGATCGTACACATACTCTCCGGATTTAGAGTATTCACCATAACGTTCTACTTCACTTCGGAAAGGACGTATCATTTGAGAGTGACACGCATTACAACTTTCCCTAATATAAATGTCTCTACCCTCAAGTTCGAGCGGTGTATATGGTTTGACACTAGTTATTTTAGGAACATAATCGTCCACCATGAGTGAAGGAATAATCTGTACCATACCACCGATAAGAATCGCAATTGTTGCATATATAGTTAGCTTCACAGGCCTTCTTTCCAGCCAGGTGTGGTATCCTTCTTTAGCAGTTCTTCTCTTAGGAACTCTTTGCAATGGAACTGCTTCGGCCAATTCGTCGGTCACTTTTGAACCTTGAGCTACTGTTTTAGCAATGTTATATAACAACATTAATGCACCTATAATAAATAGGGTTCCACCAATAGCTCTCATCCAATACATCGGGATAATCTCGCTTACCGTTTCGAGGAAGTTTCCATAGGTAAGGGTACCGTCCGGATTGAACTGCTTCCACATCGATGCCTGAACAAATCCTGCAACGTACATGGGAAGCGCATACATTATAATTCCTAAGGTTCCGATCCAGAAGTGCGCATTCGCCCACTTGGTAGACCATAAGCTTGTTTTAAATAATTTAGGAACCAACCAATAGATCATACCGAAGGTCAGGAATCCATTCCATGCCAGGGCTCCTACGTGAACGTGAGCAATTACCCAATCGCTAAAGTGAGCGATTGCATTTACGTTTTTCAGGGACAACATAGGTCCTTCGAAAGTGGCCATACCATATCCCGTAATCGCTACCACCATAAATTTAAGTACGGGGCTGGTTCGAACTTTATCCCATGCTCCTCTCAAGGTGAGAAGTCCGTTGATCATACCTCCCCAACTTGGGGCGATCAACATCACAGAAAAGGCAACACCAAGGTTCTGAGCCCAATCAGGTAATGAAGAATACAACAAGTGGTGTGGCCCTGCCCAGATATAAATAAAGATCAGTGACCAGAAGTGAACAATCGAAAGTCGGTACGAATAGACCGGACGATTGGCCGCTTTAGGTACGAAATAGTACATCAACCCAAGGAAAGGAGTTGTTAGGAAAAATGCTACGGCATTATGCCCGTACCACCATTGCACCAAAGCATCCTGCACTCCTGCGTAAAAAGAATAACTCTTCAAGGCACTTACCGGCAATTCGATGCTGTTCACAATGTGTAAAACGGCGACAGTTACAAACGTGGCCAGATAGAACCAAATGGCAACATACAAGTGTCGTTGGCGACGCTTTAATATGGTCCCGATCAGGTTAGCACCAAACGCTACCCAGATAATGGCGATTGCGATGTCGAACGGCCATTCCAGTTCTGCGTATTCCTTTGAAGTTGTATAACCGAGGGGTAAAGTAATGGCGGCCCCTACGATAATCGCCTGCCATCCCCAGAAATTCAGTTTACTTAAAAAGTTACTCCACATTCTCGCTTTTAAAAGGCGCTGCGTCGAGTAATAAACTCCTGCGAAAATGGCATTCCCCACAAACGCAAAAATCACCGCGTTGGTGTGTAAAGGACGTAAGCGGCCAAAACTGAGCCAGGAAATCCCGTCGGTTAGGTTGGGAAAGAGAAACATAAAAGCGAGCAATAGACCCACCAACATTCCAACGACTCCCCAAATAATGGTCGCCCAAATGAAATTTTTAACGATTTTATTATCGTAGTAAAACTGTTGTAATTCCATAGTTGATTCTATTTCTGATTTAAATTGATTGGTTTATTATCTGAGGGATCATCAGTTTCGGTTTCACTGATGTCCAATAGTTCATCTTCAAAAAGCATACGCACAGAAGGAGTATAGGTGTCGTCATATTGCCCTTTCCGTACTGAAACAATAAAGGCAATAAAAAAAACGATCGCTACACATACACTGATCGCTAAAAGCATATAAATGATACTCATACCTTACCTGAATTCTGGGTTAAAAATATCCTCGTCTTCTTCGGAATAAAATGACATCGGTCAGCTTTTATGATTTAATTTTAGCATTCAATTTCCTGCTTACTACTTGTGTAAAGATTGTGGTGAAAACCACAATACTTATAGAACTCAATGGCATGAGAATAGCTGCCACAACAGGTTCTAAATGTCCTGTGACGGCAAATCCCAAACCGATCAAGTTATATAGTAAAGACAAAAGAAAACTCCATTTGATAATCGAGATTCCCTTGCTCGATAATTTCAGAAAACGGGTAATATCTTTAAACCTTGATGCATCGAGAATTCCATCACAGGCGGGTGAAAACACGTTGATGTCTTCGGAAATTACCAACCCCACATCACTCTGAGCCAATGCCCCGGCATCATTCAACCCATCACCGATCATCATTACCTTGTGACCATTTTGTTGCAAACGCTTTACGAACACAAGTTTATCATCCGGTTTGTGATTGAAATGCAGGGAAACGCTTTCGGGTAGCCGAGTGGTGAGGTATTCTTTCTCCCCTTCATTATCTCCGGAGAGGACTGCAAGTCTATGGGTAGCAGAAAGGTTTTCAAATATTTCATCGATCCCTTTTCGGTATGAATTCTGAAAGAGGTAATACCCCTTGTATTCGTCATTACTCGTAATATGCACCTCGGTCCTGTTCAGATCTTTTTCAGGCCCTTTTCCGGCCTCACGATCCGACACATAGGTATACGATCCTACTTTGATATCCTGCCCTTTATACGACGCCTGTATTCCTTTACCTACTTTTTCCTCAAATTCATCAAGGGTAAGGATTTGCTCGGCATGAAGCATTTCATATAAAGAACGACTCAATGGATGATTGGAGGCGCGTAAGGTTGAATTCAACAATAATTCCTCCTCTGCACTCAGGGCGATACCGTTATAGGTAATGGTATTTTTATGGTGAGTTGTAAGCGTTCCTGTTTTATCAAAAATGACAGTATCCACCGCTGCCAGGCGCTCAATAGTTTGCGCCTCTTTGAGATAGAGCTTGTTCCTTCCAAAAATCCGAAGCAGATTTCCTAATGTAAATGGTGCGGCTAATGCGATGGCACATGGGCAAGCCACAATAAGAACTGCGGTAAAGACATTGAACGCCTTGGAAGGATCCAGGTAGAGCCAAATAATTGTGGTGATAATCGCGATGCTTAATACCGCAATGGTAAAATGTTTGCTGATGCTGTTGGTGAGATTCTGAAATCTACCCTTACCCTCTTTGCTGAAAACTTCATTACTCCAAAGTTGAGTGAGGTAACTTTGTTCCACTACTTTAATCACCTCTACTTCAATACTACCGGTTTTTTGTCGGCCACCAGCGTATATTTTTTCACCGGACTCTTTAATTACCGGTATGGCTTCACCAGTAACGAAACTATAGTCGATCAGGGCATCTCCTTTCAGTAAGATACAGTCGGCTGGAATAATCTCTTCATTTCTTATTAGAATATGATCTCCCTGTTTCAGATCATAAATCTGCACCTGCTCTTCCTCTACCGGTTGATAGATGCCCTTTCTGTTAATTCGGGTAACCGCCATGGGGAAATACGATTTATAGTCACGTTCGAACGACAGGAATGCGTAGGTTTTTTGCTGAAAGAACTTTCCTAGTAACAAGAAAAACACGAGTCCGTTGAGACTATCAAAAAATCCTGATCCCCAATCAAAAACTATGTCGATCGTACTTCGAATGAACAGGGTGGCAATCCCCAATGCAATCGGAACATCGATATTTAAAATCTTTGATTGTAAGCCTTTATATGCCGAAATGAAGTAACCGCTACCAGAGTAGAATACCACCGGCAATGAAAAGGCAAACATCAACCATCGGAACAAATGCTTGAATCGCTCCAGCCAAAATTCATTCACTTCAAAATATTCAGGAAATGACAGGAACATCACATTTCCAAAAGCAAAACCAGCAACCCCCAATTTGTATATCAGAGATCTGTCAATATGTTTCGGTTTCTTAGAGAAGTCTTCCAGACTGATATTGGGTTCGTATCCAATACGGGATAACAAGATGACCAGTTCTTTGAGGGAGATATTTTCCGAAGAAAAGGTGATTCGAATCGTCTTTTCCGGGAAATTTACCAGGGAGGACTTAATCGCCGAAATTAACCGCGATAGATTTTCAAGAACCCAGATACATGAGCTACAATGCATGCTGGGAACAAGGAAATTAACTACACTGGTGCTGCCTTCATCAAACTCCAGAAGTTTGGCGACGATATCCGGATTCTCCAGATAATCGAATTTGCCATCGGTTAATTCCGGCGAGATCCCGGGTGTGTTCTCAAGGTCGTAGTAATAATCGAGATCGTTCGTGCTGAAGATCTCATAAACGGTTTTACATCCATTGCAGCAAAATGACTTTTCCTCAAACACGATGGTTTGTGTGTCACAGGAATCTCCGCAATGAAAACAAAGTTGCATAAATTAATTTGCTCAAATACCTTGTGCAAAGGTGAAGAGGGGAGCAAACATAAAACATGATAAAAGTCAGTTTCACTCGAATATTTCAGCCCCAATGCTGACAATTATCATAGTATTCAAATAACATGACTTCTAGCTTTGTCCTAACAAACTTGAAGATTATGAGAAATATCTTATTACCAACCGACTTCTCCGAAAATTCACGCAATGCCATGGAGTATGCATTAGAGATGCTGCACGGGCAGGATTGCAACTTTAGCATTTTAAACGTTCAGACTACTGGAGAGTTTGTCTTGGATGATTTTTACGCTGCTTCAGCAAATGCTTCTGTTCACCAGGCAATATTGAGTGATAACAAGAAAAAACTGAAAGAATTCATCACCAGCTTTGAGGAAAAGTATCAGAACGAAAATTTTGAATTCCACTCATTCGTGGATTATGACGCATTTACCGATGCCATCCAGCAAATAGTGAATTCTCAGGATATCGATTTGATCATCATGGGTTCCAACGGGGCCACCGATGCCAGCGAGGTCCTTTTTGGAAGTCATACGCTGAAAGTGATCCGAAATGTAAATTGCCCTGTACTTATCATCCCGGAAGACTACAAGTTTTCGGGCATGAAATCCGTGTTGTTTACGGCAAATACATGTAAGGATCTGAAGCACGAATCCGCCAAACCGATTAAGGATTTACTCGACAACTTTGATCCCGAATTGCATTTATTGAAAATAAAGAAAGCCGCTAATGGCCCTACACATCAGTGCACCTCTTGCCTGGTGGATGTATTACAGGACATTGAGTATACATCACATACCGTGCGTGGGATTCCATTGCCTATGGCTGTGGACGCTTTTGTACAACTCAATACGGTAGATCTGCACGCCACTTTCGTGGAACGCGAATCTTTCATGGATCGATTCTTATTTGGATCGGAAACCAGCAAATTAAGTTATGCCACGCGAGTTCCATTGCTGGTAATGCACAAATAGATTAGTTCAGTTCATTCTCCACATCCATTCCAACTTCCCAACGGGTAAAATTGTGCATGGTTGTATCTGCAATTTTTGCAATGGCTTCTTCAGTAACGAACGCCTGGTGCGGCGTGAGGACTACTTTCGGGTGATCGATGAGTTCCTGCAGTAGCGGGTCATCAAGTTTTTCTTTTTCAGAATGATCATAGAAAAACACCCCGTGTTCTTTTTCATACACGTCGGCAGCGTAGCCTTTTATCTTACCTCCATCCAGGGCATCCAATATGTCCCTGGTATTTACAATAGCACCCCGCGCGATATTTACAATTACAGAATTTGGTCGTGCCGATTGCAACAATTTTTTGTCAAACATATGATGAGTTTCGGAATTAAGAGGCACACTAATAAAAAGTACATCGCTGCGTTCTATCAAGCCTTTTAAGGAGGTATATTGAATCCCATAATTTCGAGCAAGCTCTTTATTCAAAACTAAATCATGACCCCATATTTCACATCCAAAACCGTGCATGATCTTGGTGATCACACTACCGATACGTCCAGTCCCTAATACACCCACGTTTTTTTGATACAGGTCAAACCCCATAAGATTCCCCAAGAGGAAATTGTATTGTTTAATTTGTTGATGAGAAGTGAGCAATTTACGATTGAGAGCCATCAGCAATGCAACCGCATGTTCGGCGATGGCATGAGGAGAATATTTCGGCACATGGGCCACTTTAATTCCCAATTTTCTGGCCATAAAAAGGTTGATATTGTCATAGCCCGTAGATCTCAGGCTAATAAATTTGACCCCAAAATCTTTGAGCTTCTCCAACACCACGGAACTGGCGTCGTCTGCCGAAAAAATGGAAATCCCATCATAACCAAGCGCCTTCATGGCCGTATGGGTTGTTAAACGTTCCGGAATGAAGGTAATATCATGTTTCTGGTTATTGGATTTTTCCAAAAACGGAATCTCAAAATCCTTGGCGCTATAGAACAATATTTTCATCGACTCGAGATTTGAATAGGGAGCATTTTATATATCCAGAATTAATAGTTGTTTATTCTCCAGAGTACTCAATAAGGTTTTCACGTAATCCCGGATACTTTTAGAGCGGTTGTCATTTTCTACGATATCAATATTTCCGCTCCAAATCAATTCTCGTTCTTTATCCGGACAAATACAGTATAGGTTCGTCTCCGCGTGATAAAGCTTATACGACTGGTAGGCCAACTTGGTATTGAAAGCACCTTGTGATTCAAAATAGTCCTCTTTAAAGCTGTTGAATGTATCATTGAAGTCCCTTATTTCCTGAACCGCACTTACCTTATCCTCCACACCAGTTACTTTTGAAAACAAAATGGCGTCGAAACCTGCTTCCAGCAATTGTTGCTCGATCTCATCCAATTCGTCTTCGGTTTTCTTTTCATCGGTAAAAGACGTTTCAAAAAAATCGATACTTCTAACAGCGGCCACATCGTTCTTTTCCAGTTGTTGTGTTAACTGGGTTTCAAATTCCTTACGCAATCCAAGGTCTTCTGCCATACCGATGACTAATACTTTGTTTGAATAGAAATCGGCGGTATCCGGGCTTTTCCAGTCATTCACCAATTTACTGGATGAACAAGAACTAAGAAGACCGGCGATAATTGTAACTAAGATGATTGATCTCATAATAAATAGGTTAAGGATTGATGATAGGATTAATTAAGAAGTCTTTTTTGTTTTTGAGCTTTCATGATACGTTTGATAAGCATGAAAATCTCTTTTTTAGTTTTTCTGAAATCGGACTCATAAGAAAGTACTTTGATCTTCAATGCGTGGTGTTCAACTTTGAAGGCCTTCTCTTCCTGAATCTGATCTTCTCCGTCCACCAGAATTTCCATCTTATTGGAATGCGCAGCCACCTCTTTGAGGAGTTCTTTTAATACTTTGTCCTCCTTCGAAAGTTCTGTGATAACCCTGAAGCTCTTTTTATAAATCTCCCCGGAGATAAGATTCAAGGTATAGTTTTCTATCAATGAATTGAGAAACTGAATCTCGTCTTTGATGAAACGCAATTCACTTAGCCAATTCAAGGTTTCCTGGTGAAGTTCTTCCGGACTGCTCCATTCAACAAACTTATAATGAGGATGAATATTTTTCATGGTTTCAGAGTTTAAACAAAAGGGCGGGATTTTAATCGTAATTCCCGCCCTGATGGTGAGCTATTCAATGGAAATAACTTTTTTAGGAGGTTCCTGAGCATCGGCCAACTTGGCTAGTTGAACCTTCAGTAGACCATCCTTATACGTAGCTTTCACCTCTTCTTCTTTATTGACAGAAGGAGGGAGAAGCATTTTTCTTTCGAATTCATTATAACTGAATTCTTTTCGGGTGTATCCCTTGTCATTTTCTTCAACCTGCTCTTTACTTTTCTTTGCAGAAACATGGAGCATGTCGTTTTCCAATGAAATTTCTATTTCATCTTTTGAAAATCCGGGAACCGCCAGTTCAACTTCGAAATTGGTTTCGTTTTCCTTGATATTCATCGCAGGTAAATTGGCATCTTTGGTAAAGAAATCATCCGCGAAAAAATCGTTGGTATCCAACCACGAAGAAATTCGGTCTCCCAACCAGGGAAACCTCCGATTATTAAATTTTACTAAAGTCATAACGCAAATTTTTATTGGTTTGTAATTAATTATAATCTTAACTATAAAGGTAGTTCAGAGGCCTAAAATGAAAAATGACAACGGTCAGGTTTTTAACGACTTCTAAAGGGAGTATTACACCATAACCTTCTGAATATCATAGAGTTTTGGCGCAATCACTTTCCATCCAAATTCATCTCTGATCTTTGTGGAAAGGGTGTCCATGGCTGTGGGTTCTCCATGTACCAGGAAGACTTTTTCGGGAATGTTCTTAATGTCTTTCAACCAATCGAGTAGTTCAGCCTGATCCGCGTGTGCCGATAAGCTTTCGATATGATGTACCGATGCCTCCACCGGATAATATTTCCCAAATAATTTAAGTTCGTGAGCTCCTTCCAGAAGTTGTCTACCGCGGGTTCCTTCAGCCTGAAAACCGACCAACAAAATGCTGGTTGTGGGGTTGTCTATCCATTGTTTTAAGTAGGTCAAGACGCGTCCACCCGTAACCATTCCACTTCCCGCGATCACAATTTTAGGTTGGGGATTGTCTATGGTTTCCCATGTTTCCCGGTATGAGGATATGAGCTGAATTCGCTCGTACATACTACGAAATTCGCTCAACGGGAGCTTATGCCAGTCTGAAAATCGCTCAAAGACGGAGAGTACATTGATTCCCATCGGGCTATCCACAAAAATTGGAATGTTAGGTATCTTATTTTGCCTGTAAAGCTTGAATAGCAGGTACATCAGAGTCTGTAATCGCTCTACTGCAAAGGAAGGAATTACCAGGTTCCCCCGATTGTAAATGGTTTTCTTGACCAGATCGATGAGTGTCTCTTCGATATGCTCCTCAGGATGTAATTTATTTCCATAAGTCGATTCGAGGAAAAGATAGTCGGCCCATTTAGGTTTTTGCGGAGGATCCAATAACAGGTCATTTTGCCGTCCCACATCCCCTGAAAATACAAGTCGCCGGCCATTTATCTCCAGTTCGATAAATGTGGAACCTATAATATGCCCGTTGAAAACAAACCGGCATTGGATGTTTTCCGTGATAGGAATCCATCTGGAATTTGGCACCGAATTAAAAAACTGAAAAGTATCCTCTGCATCTTTTACCGTATAAAACGGAAGCGCCGGCTTATGTTTGGAATATCCCGCCTTATTGATCTCCTCGGCCTCCTCCTCGTTGATCTTCGCACTGTCTTTAAGAATGATCTCAGTGATAGCAAGTGTGGGTGCGGTTCCGATTATTTTCCCCCGGAATCCTTGCCGAACTAACCTGGGCAAATAACCTGTATGGTCCAGATGACCGTGAGTTAATAACACATAATCTATTCTGGAAGGCGGAAACGAAAATTTCTCCCAATTGAGTAATCGGAGTTCCTTTAAACCCTGGAACATTCCGCAGTCAACTAAAATATTGACCTCATCCGTTTCTATAAGGAATTTCGAGCCAGTAACGGTGTGAGCAGCTCCAAGGAAGTGAATATTTACGATTTTCGGGTTCATGAAGGCACCTTGCAAAGTTGGGTGATTTCAGAAAGAATCCTCTCTTTTCTTTTTTCTGAAATACCCAAATGATCCAAATAGAAAGTATCATTGATCAACTCCCGACATAAAACTACATCACGGCTCAAAAGAAATTGTTTTTCTCGTTTAGTGAGAAGCGTTGCTACGGTGATTGGATATAGCCCCAGTCGGTCAATCCTGGATTTTAGTGAATCTTCATCCGGATGATCCCAGCTCAGTAAATAGAGGCCGGCACATTTTCCAAAATCCAGGGCATCCTTGGTAAATCGTGTATTGGTGACTACCCATCCCTCGCTGGGTTTTTGTTTGTTGGAATGACTGTTCGCAAAGTTGTCGACGATATCTTTATATCTGGAGGCTATGTACAATGGAATTTTTACATCACACTTATTGCTGCGGTCTCCGTGAAATTTGCACTCGATTACATAGTAATCTGAGTTTTTAACCGCAATCACATCCACTTCGTGCTTTACACACTTCCCTTGCAAGACACTGTTGATTTCTGTTTGATAGCCTGAATATTTCAATAAGGCGCCTATGAAACGTTCGAAAGGAAATCCCGTGGGCCCCAGTTCGTAGATTGCCTTTTTGAGTTTATATTTACAGGCATAGGTGGATCGTTTCTTTTTGAGCAAAACAAACGCACGATTATAAATTTCACGAGTAGATATTCCGTCATACAACTCATCTGTTACCGTGCGAATAATTTCCTCTACCGTATGATCATCCGCACCACTTTTTCTAAGAGAAAGACGAAGTTTATCCGCGGAGAACTGCACGCGCTCCCCGGAGAATTTTATTATCTCAACATCCTGATGCTTCATCGCATCCTGTTTAATTTCTATTGGCGTGTTTCAGTCCAAAATAATCCAGGACATAGGCTCTTAATTGGTTCTTGGACATATTATCCGCTTTATTGACGTCCTTCACTTTTTCGAAAAGGTTCCTGTGATTATTCTCCAACTCACTTACGAAATGTTTGCCGGTAAGGGCCGGACCGAAAATCAGGATTTCTTCAGAATCCTTTAAATACTTTGTGATATTGGTGAAGTAGGATTTAAATTGTTGATTTCTACGTTCCAGGTATTTACTATCCTGTACCACGTCTTGTGGCCCGCCTTTAAATCGGGTTCCGGATCCGCCATGAGGCCTGAAATCTTCCACTTTGGACAATACGATTTCAGTATCGGTGTGCCCTTTTTCATTTACACTAATGATATATGCTGTTTTTGAATCCAGCCAAATCCCTGTTTTTTTCATATTCCTAATTTCTAAAGTCGTGCAACGCCAGTACCGGGATCTTTGAATGGTATCCCAATTCCTTTACCAGCGGCCTGGACAACAGGTTGCTAAAAAATGTATGTTTTTTATTAATGAAGGTGATCATGCCACTATCCCGGCTCTGTACAAATACATCGAGAGCGGTCTGTACATCGGTATTATAAATGGTATGAAAACTATATTCGAGCCCGTCGAAATATTCTATCAGAAGCTGCTTATAATTCTCCTGAACCTCATCCAGCGTTTCACCTTCCTTCGCGACATGTAGTATGCGAATTGGGGCGTTGGTGAGTTTTGCTATTTCAATGAGATACTCTAATTCACGTCTTTTAATATGAGTTCGGTAACTGGTCGGAAATACTATTTCCTTTGGATCACTGTAAATTACATTAGGCGGTATACAAAGCACGGGGCAATTCCTTACTTTTTCCATGACATCTACCGCATTGCTACCAAAAATCTGGAGGGTGGCATCGGTATGCCCTTTGGTTCCCATCACGATCAATTCAATATCCTTTTTCTCGACCACGTCTTTAATGGCGGGTACCAGGTCGTCATTTCTTGAAAGATAAAAGTAATTATGATCCAGAGCTTCATCGCGGAAGGACACCCGCTGTGATATTTTTTTCAATCCCAGTTCCGATTGTTCCTGTGCTACTTCCGAAGGATTCTTCTCCGGATAGGAGCCCATGAGTTCTTCCATAGCAAATCCACCGGTTTCATAAACATTCAGTACATAAAAATCGCAAACTTCATTCTTAAAAAGTTCTATGGCATAGCTTATCGCCACCCAGGCGTTCTTGGAAAAATCTGTAGGTAGTAATAACTTTTTTCTCATAGCCGGACGTTTTTAGATTACGCTCTAAAATAAAGCGATGGTCCAGCCAAAACAATGATAATTATCAGGCAGAGGAAGGAACCATCAGAAACGGCAAGCCGGGATGCATTCCTATTTTTTTTATAATGGACTCCCGGAAAAGACTCTTGATAAAACTATGTTTGTAATAGATCATGGCCACCAGATCAATCCCCTGATGGAAAACAAAATCTGTTAACACCTCTGTTTTGGACGGCCCTTTGGCAACCCAATGTGTATCGGTTTCCAGGTCGTGCATTTTATTCTTCAAAACGATCCAATTAGCTCTTTGAGCCACGCTAATTCTTTCCTCTTCCTTCACATGTAAAACATCCACCTTGGAGCCATAAAGTTTGGCAATATTCACAATGGAATCTAATTCAAAATCCGAATATTCATGCTTGAACCCTGTAGCGAACCCAATATTTTTTGGTGGTACAAATGTCACATCTTCCGGAATTACCAAGAGAGGAGCATTCTTAATTTTCTTGATCACGTTCACAGTAGTACTACCCAGCAAAACTTCTATGGCACCTGTTCGGCCTTTTGTTCCCATCACTACCAGGTCGATGGATCTATTGTCGATAACCTGGTTGATCACCTTACTGAGTTCACGGGATGATGAGATCATTTCGAACGTATGATCAAACCCTTCGGTATCTCGAACAATAGAATGTTTAAGTGATGTCAGTTCGTCATTCGTTTTTTTTACTAATTCGTCTACTAAATCATCTGTTTTACCAATGTCGACCCTGCTTGTAGATCTTGTCACTTCTTCTTCAAATGAATTCAGAACATAAAAATGCATCGATTCATTTTGAAACAAACGAGTGGCATATAGCAATGCATTGTAAGCGTTTACTGAAAAATCCGTGGGAATAAGTACATTCTTTATCATTGCAGAAATAGTGAATTAATGCCGCATTCTTTTTACTGAAGGGATCACCAGAAACGGAACCGCCGTATGGTATGCAATCTGATTGATTACCGGCTTGAACAACAGGTTTTCAAAAAAGGAATGACGGTTATGGATCATTACCAGGAAATTGATCTTATGTTTTACCTGGAATTCTTCAACGGCTTCAACTACATCCATTCCCTCAGCCGTGTGGAATATGTGGGCTGAATTTTCAAAATAAGAGCCCAGGAAATCCTTCTTCTCATTTTGATCATCACTCAAGGGTTCACCGTGATACGCATTAAGTATGTTTACACGGGCCGCATGATGTTCAGAGATCTCCTTTACTAAAGGTAAGTAAGGATTGGTTGTGTCGAATTTAAAATCGGATGGAAACAATATTTCCTTTGGTGTGTCGTATTGAAAATCCGACGGAACCGCAATTACCGGACAGCTTACATTCTTGATCGTATACATGGTTTGTGTCCCCAGGAAAACTTCTTTAGCTCCTGTTGCGCCTTGTGTACCCATTACGATCAAATCGATATCCATTTCTTCCTCCAGGGCAAGGATCTCACTCACCAGAAGATTGAATGCAGGTCTTTTCTCTATGGTATGTTTGGGATTAGAAAATTCCTGATTTATCGTGGCTTCCACCTCATCGAGACCTTGTCTTGAGTTATCGATAGCCACCTGTTCCAATTGCAATGCTGAATTACTATTCATCATCGTGGTTCCTACATAATATGCCGCAGGAGTGAAAGTGTTCAGCAAATAAAACGTACAGGTTTCATTCTCAAATAATCGCATGGCATAGCGAATGGCGTTTATTGAATTTTCAGAAAAATCGGTAGGTAATACGATTCGTTTCATAGTATTGTCTTTAAATTATCTGGGCAGGTTCTGTAATACCAGGAACGGTATATTGATCCTAAGCCCAATTTTTTCTATAGTTGAGGTATACATGATATTTTCCAAATACGAATGCCTGGAATTCACCATGACCAGAAAATTGATTTCATTTCTCTCGATGAAGCTATTGATACAACTGGTAAGATCTTCCCCGACCACCTCATTGAACATCACAATATTTTCATCCACAAAACACTCCAGGAAACTTTTGTTATCCTGTTGGCGGAAGGACATTTTCTTGCCATTGGTAATGTGCAAAAAGTGAATGGTGGCAGCAAAGTTCTTAGCCAGCATGCTCACTAATTTGAGTTCTCTGCCTTTATACGGAAGCATATAATTCGTAGGGAACAGCATATTTTGAGGAGGCCTGTCGTGATACCCTTCCGGCACTGCCAATACCGGGCATTTCACATACTTCATGACCTGCAATGTCTCACTACCAAAGGTGATGTCACGATCGTCTGTCGCTCCTTTGGTCCCCATTATTACGATATCCGCGTTTTCCTTATTCACCAAGTCGTTTACAGTATCTACCAATGATCCGAAAACCGATTTGTAGTCGTATTTATGTCTGGGATTGGGTGATATTTTACGCATTTCATCCACCAATTGAGCCAATTGTTTGTCGGTTCCCTGCTGAACCTTATCCTTATATTCTTCAAAGAAGGCTCTCGACATTTCCAACGTATTTTCATAGACCGTATCAGCAAAGGCATGAACCACGGTATATTCGCAACGTTCATATTTGAACAGTTCCATGGCATATTTTACCGCATTCATGGCGTTGTCGGAGAAATCGGTGGGAATGACAATCTTTCTCATCGTGAATTCTGTTATTGAGGTCAAAGCTAGAATTCGCAAGGACGATAAAAAATGATATTAGTCAGTCAGGTAATGGTCTAGCCTATTCATGAAGCACCAAAAATGGTATTTTGGTGTGGTAACTAATTTTGGCAACCGAAGGACGGAATAACAAACGCTGGAAGAAATTGATATTCTTTGCCACCATCGCGATCATATCGATACCCATGGTTTCAATAAAATCAGGTAGAACTTCTTCCAGTGTATTTTCAGAAATAAGATGAAAGCTGCTGGGCTTGTCTGCCAGGAAATCTGAAAGAATATCTTTATTGTTTTCCTGAAGTTCGCTCAATTTAATATTGGCTCGGGTTACATTCAGGACACGAACCGCACTGTCATGAATAGCCATGATTTCAGCCAGGGTCAATAGTATTTTATTTTTGTAGTAGATATTGAAATCGGTAGGAAATACGATTTCCTCCGGGGGTGAAAAAGTAGCATTCTCCGGAACCACCAAAGTGGGACATTTTATTCGTGTTATCAGTTCCCCGGTCTTACTTCCCACAGTGACCTCTTTCAGTCCGGAAGCACCTTTGGTCCCCATAAAGATAAAGTTGATATTCTTATCCCGAACGATTCGTTTGATCCCATCGATGAACAATCCGTGTTCATAAACGGGAGTGATCTCGTTCGCAATTCCGGGGTATAGGTTTTGCAGGGTAGAGATCATTTTGTCTAGCTTGTCGTTCACTTTGGACGCCTTACGATGGGCGACCGCTATTCCATGGGAAACCACATCTTCACTATCGGTATGATCCGACAGTCGAATATGCGCCAAATAAAAACTCACCGGCTCACCTTTAAAAAATTGAATGGCATATTTCAAGGCGTTCCAGGAGTTGTCCGAGAAATCCGTAGGAATTAATACATTAATCATTTTCTATCAATCTAGTCACAAATGTATTTTGATACATTTTCGGAAAGAATGATAAAAATCAGTTTTACTCAATATTATGCAATGCCTGAAGATCCAGGATTTTGATATTGCGGCCTTCGATCTCGATCAGGCCGTCTTTTTTAAATCCTGAGAGTGTTCGGATCAAGCTTTCTGTGGCGATTCCGGCCACACTAGCCAAATCATATCTGGAAATTTTAATACTCTCATCGGGTTTGTGATTCAAAACGCTGGCAAACTGCAGTATCGTTTGAGCGGTTTTCTTACGCACCGAACTATAGGCCATTTGCAACAGCTGTTGTTTTACTTCGGAAATATTATGCGAAAGAAGATTCATCATTTCCAAAGAAACCGAAGTGCTTTTCTCCAATATGTCTTTCAGATTTTGTTTGGAAATACCCGCCAGTTCAACCTCTTCAATGGCCGAAGCAGATTCTTCGTATGGTAAATGATCCACAAAGGTGGTGAACCCGAGGAAATCATCGGCGCGATGCAAGGCGGTGATAAGTTCCTTTCCGCTTTCATCCATCTTATGGGTTTTAACGACCCCTTTCAGAATAAGATACACATAATTGGAATGATCCCCTTCCTTGTAAATGGACTCTCCTTTTTTATAGTTGCTAATGGTTCCGTTATCGTCGAAGAAATTCTTTAGTTCATTTAAATTCCGCAGCGACTCTTCATCTTCCTCAGGTGCCATAGCGGTCTGAGTCGGAGATTTCTGGAGCGCCGCATTCAGTATTTCTGCTTTAGCCAATCGGCTCTCGATGGCACTTAGTAATTCATTTTCTTCGAAGGGCTTGGTGAGATAATCATCTGCTCCCATGTCCATCCCCTTTCTAATTTCAGTATGTTCCGTTTTGGCGGACAAGAAAATGAACGGGATATGCATGGTGTCTTCGTTTGAAGACAATGCCTCCAAAACACCATATCCATCCACCACGGGCATCATTATATCACAGACTATGATATCGGGTTTGTGGGTGGTTGCCAATTCAATACCCACTTTTCCATTAGGAGCATTGATAACTTCGTAATTGGACAATTCCAGAAGTTCGGTAGTGTTCTCCCTTAATGCGGAGTCATCTTCAATGATGAGAATCGTTTTCATGAGAATCAAGTTGGTTGAAGGGGTATCTGAATAATAAATGTCGAACCCACACCCTCTTCACTTGTAAAGGTAATAGACCCACCGAGGTTTTCCAAATGACTTTTCACAATATTAAGACCGATTCCCGTACCCTGATCCAACAGGGCATTTTCGGCTCTGAAATACCTCTGAAAGATAAATTTTTGATCTTTTTTAGGGATTCCCATACCATCATCTGAAATCGCAATTTGTAGCATCCCTTCAGATTGGGATACTTCCAGGTCTACCGTGGAATGTTCGGGTGAATATTTTACTGCATTATTCACAATATTGGTGAGTGCCAATTCCATGATCTTCTCATCAAAATCGAGTTCGATCTCTTCGATGCCGGACGGGTAGTTGATCTTTTGTCCTTCTTTTAGCAACATATTGGCCCCGTAAATCACCTCATTGACCACCTTACTCAAAGGAAAAATGCTGTATTTATAGTTTACCTTACCGCTCTCAAGACGTTCGATCGAAAGAAAATCACTGATGATATTATTCAGGTATTTTACCTTATTCTGAATGGTTTTAAGATGCTTGGTTCGTTTATCCTGCTGTTCAGTGGTGGTGTATTTGTTCGCTAAGGTGGCGGATGTCAAAATCCCGCTCAAGGGGGTCTTGAATTCATGAGATACCAACGAAAGAAACTTGGTCTTCAATTCATTCAATTCTTTTTCTTTTTCCAACGCTTCCGTAAGCTGACGGGTTCTTTCGTTTACGGTTTTCTCAAGCTTCTCAGTATAATTCTTGCGATCGGTAATGTCTGTAAGTATCGCCATCACGCAATCTAAATCTTCAAATTTAAAAGGGTTTAATCCTGCTTCCACCGGAAATTCCCGACCATCTTTTCTAACCCCGTACAGATCCCTGCCCATACCCATTTGCCTCCTGGATCCCTCCTTTATAAATCCTTTGAAATGGCCTGTATGTTGTTTATGATATTGGGATGGAATAAGAATATTCAGCGATGCACCCAACAATTCCCCTTTTTCGTATCCAAACATTTCATTGGCAGAGCTGTTGGTCGCCACTATTTCCTGAGCCTTATTTACAACGATAATCCCTTCAGAAACAGACTCGAAAATCAAATTGAAGATAGTAGCGCTTTCCCCGGTTAAAAATTGCATGATTCAAAGATACGGAAATGCGATCTGCTAAGAGCATTTCACTTAAAAATCGACTTTTAATTTTTAAGTTTTGATTAAGAAAAGAGCGAACGGGTTATCGTATCTTGAAAAACAAAAATGAAAATGAAAATTTCTCCCATGTTATTCGTGGCACTAACCACCATAGTACTTATTATGGTGACCCTTTTCTCGGCCATGAATTTGCCCTTCGGACTGGTATTTTACCTTACCGTTATCGGACAAATAATGGTGGTGATTATGGTGTATAAAGTGCTCACCGATAATTATACGACCGACAAAACTTTCGAAGACTTTTACGAAGATCGCCCTATCGAGAGATAATCCCGAGCTTCTGAAGGTATGATGAATGTCATGGTTTCGCAATAGTGACTTCCATAGATTTATCAATACAATTACGAACTATGTATACTTCAGAAGATCAACACCTGCTTTTTTACCAAAAACTGGGTGAATTATTTTATGCTGTCGCGGCCTCCGATAAGGTGGTGCGCAAGTCCGAGTATGAATCACTTAAAAAGATCATTAAAAAAGAATGGACCACGGTAGATTCGTATAAGGATGTCTTTAAAACAGATGCCGTGTACCAGATGGAAATAGTATTTGAATGGTTCGATTACGAGGAACTCGATGCGGATCAATGTTTTAACGATTTTGCTGATTATTACAAAGAGCATAGGTCATTATTTACCAAAGACCGGCAACAGCTCATTTGGAAAACGGCCAATCAAATTGCCAATGCATTTTCCGGAAAGAACAAATCGGAAGTGATCATGCTCACTCGTCTTAAATTACTGATGCAATCATAGTGGATATGATACATATCATATACCGCTCGGCAGCCCCTGGCTACATTTGAAGTGTTGAATTAATTATGGAAAATAGAATACTAACTAACCTATTTTCAAATCTCGATAGGGTGAGTTTCCAAAAGCTCACCCTTTTTCAACCCTGATAGAAATCATATTTTACTCATCTTCCACTCCTTATTTTTATCAAAAACCTAAGCCTTATGAAATATTCGCTGATACTTATAATGATTTTGAGTCTCTGGAGCTGTAAAAAAGATACCGACAAAACCGATATGGAAGCACTGGAGGAAGTTCCGGTGACTGTAGTGGAGGATTCAATTCCCCAAAACCGGCTGGATCCGGATATCGAGAAGCAACAGTCGATCGAGCTCAAACAACAGCAATTAATAGAAAAAGAAGATGAAAAGGAAGAGTTGGAGGAGTTGATCATCTCCAAGACGTATCTTAAGGACGAAGATGAATATATCATCGATTTTACCTATCCCCTTCTTAATGAGAGTATCAATGCCTCCTATGCAAACTTCAATGAATACATCAACGATTATTATGTTGATATTACAGGAACCGAGGCATCTATTCTCGAAGATAAAGATCTGATCTGCGATACGGTGAGAACCAACCGTTTTCGCGAAAAAAGATTTATCGATTATAAGGTGTATAATGTAAATGATCAACTGGTGAGTGTGCTATTTTACAAGGAAAACTTTTATTCCGGAACCTTGCATCCTACCTATTCATTTGACTGTATGAACTTCGATTTGAATCGGTCGGTGTTTATGAATTATGAAGATTTCTTTATCGATGGATCGGAAGAAGAGCTTCGCAAAATTCTAAATGAAATCCTTAGCAGCAAAGTAGAATCCGGAGAAATGTATTATGACTGCTGGGAGATTTCTGAAGACGATTTCTTTGAGTACAAGGATAATTTCGTACTGGACGATCGCTCTGTCGAATACTATTTCGATGATTGTGTGATTTGTCCGTCATATACCGGAAGTTATTCCATTGTTATACCCCTGGAAGAACTACTTCCCGTTCTGAAACGATATGATGTTAATCCATTGGTATTTTAACCATTAGACATGAAGTTTGCCGCTACATTCTTTGTTTTCGTATATGCAGTAATGTTACTGGTGATATTTATTCTTCCAGGTTTTTCTGCTGAAGGATACTCCATCGTCTCCAATTCATTGAGTGAATTAGGAGCCCAGGCAACTCCGAATAGCTGGGTGATGAATAGTGTGCTTATTGGCTTAAGTGTAGCCACAGCTTATATGGCCACTAAGAAATTAGGCCGTTTCTGGATGCCATTGTATCTTTTATACTTCTTTGCACTTGCGTTGTTTTTCACTGCCATTTACCAGCATGCGCCAATAGAAGGAGTTTCGTTCTTAGAGCGTGAACATCTAACGCATTCCGTTTTTTCGATGATCACCGGGACCGCATTTTGCGCCTATTGCATTGCGGTAGCATTTATAATCAAAAGAAATTTGCAAAAGGCGTCCGCTATCTTTATGCTTACACTTGCCATAAGTCTATCTTTGTTTATGCTTGAATTCCCGGAATACCGAGGTGTTTTCCAAAGAATATTATTCATCACAGCGTTCGGATGGTTGTTCTATTCTCTGGTTACCTTTAAATTTGAAAAGCAGCGAAAACCTGTTTAATATGAAATCAAATTTCCATTCGATTATTCAATCGGATACCCCGGTCCTTATCGACTTTCATGCTACCTGGTGCGGTCCGTGCCATACCCTGGCACCCATATTAAAAGAGGTGAAAGATGAACTGGGATCGCAGGTGAAGATCATCAAAATAGATGTTGACAAAAACCAGGTGCTGGCTCAAAATTATAAAGTGCTTGGTGTCCCAACGCTCATATTGTTTAAAAACGGAAAACAACTTTGGAGGCAATCCGGTGTAGTTCCAAAACACGAATTATTATCCCTTATAAAGTCGCACGCGGCATGATAGAACTCAATAAATACATCGATCACACTCTCCTCAAACCTATCGCTTCTCCTAAAGATATTGTGAAATTATGTGATGAAGCCAAAGAGTACGATTTCTATGCCGTTTGTGTGAACAGCTGTTATGTATATCTGGCTGCCAACGAATTAAAAGATTCCGAAGTCAAGGTCGCAGCGACTGTCGGATTTCCACTGGGAGCAAGTTCCAAAATGGCGAAGGTTTCTGAAGCAAAAAAATGCATTAAAGATGGTGCCGACGAAATCGACATGGTACTCAACATCGGATTTCTGAAATCAGGCCTTGTAAAATCGGTGCGTGAAGAAATTTCAGCAGTAAAAGAAGCCATTGGAAAAAGAACGTTGAAGGTGATCATCGAAACTTGCTATTTAACGGACGAAGAGAAGACTATGGCTTGTAAGATAGCGGTGAAGGCCGATGCCGATTTTGTAAAAACCTCCACAGGTTTCGGAATTAAGGGGGCTACGCTCTACGATGTACTCCTAATGAAAGAAGCTGTTCAAGGCAAAGCGAAAGTGAAGGCTTCCGGAGGCATTAAGAATGCCGAAACCGCAACCGAGTATATCAAGAATGGAGTAGACCGGATTGGCACTTCTTCCGGGATTGATATAATGTTAAACATTTAGTATGAGTATTCATTTGGAAGCCCGTCCGGGCGAGATCGCCGAGTCTGTATTGTTACCTGGAGACCCCATGAGGGCCAAATGGATTGCTGAAACTTTCCTCGAAGATGCTGTGTGCTATAATGATGTCCGAGCTATGTTAGGCTATACGGGCACATATAAAGGCAAACGAATTTCGGTACAAGGTACAGGTATGGGTATCCCTTCCGCGTTAATCTATTGTCATGAATTGATCAATGAATATGGTGTTAAAAATCTTATTCGTGTTGGCAGCGCAGGATCATATCAACCCGATATTAACCTTAGAGACATCGTAATAGCGATGGCGGCCTCTTCCACTTCAGGCATCAATAATTCGCGTTTTATCAACGCCGATTATTCTCCCACTGCCAATTTTGAATTGTTTATGAAAGCGGCCAAATATGCAGAAGGTGCGGGCATCCCCATCAAAGCAGGAAATGTACTTTCAAGCGATGAATTCTATGCCGATGAATTCGAAAGTTATCAGAAATGGGCTGAATTCGGTGTGCTCTGTGTAGAAATGGAGGCAGCAGGATTGTATACTATTGCCGCTAAATACAATGTGCGCGCTTTGGCCATTCTAACCATTTCCGACTCGCTCGTAACCAAAGAAAAAACCACTTCCGACGAAAGGGAAACTACCTTTTCCCAAATGATCGACATTGCGCTTAATACCTTAACCTAAAAAAGGGAACCCGATATTCTCAGGCTCCCCATTTCAACAAACTTGGCTCCATGAGCCAACCAACTAAATTTTGAAGGTAATCACCGGAATGTCCGAGTGATTCACCAGTTCTTCACCTATACTTCCGGTAAAGAAATGGGCAAGCCCACGTCTACCGTGCGTTGGGACCGCAATTACATCAGCCCTAACATTGTTGCTATAAGAGAAGATTCCGTCTTCTACCGTCGTATCACAATAGTACACCACAGAATCGTAAAGTTCTACAGCATTTTCCGAAGCCTCGGTAAGAAACTTAAACGCTCTTTCCTGCATTTCTGAAGTACTCTTAAAGCGCTCGGGAGTATTGATATACAACAATTGGAAATCGGCATCGAATAAAGATGCTACTTCACGTGCACGTCTGAAAGCGGGCAAGTAATCCAATGAGAAGTCGCAGGCAAATACCATTTTACCTACCTCAAAGTTCATGGTCTTATTCTTGACTACAAGAACAGGTACGGTAGAAGTTCTTACCACTTTTTCGGTATTGGAACCTACAAAGACCTCTCTTAAGCCACTACTTCCATGAGAACCCATCACGATTAAATCGGCTTCGTGCTCTCTGGCAACTGTATCGATTTCCTTGAAGATCTTATAATTTTGAACTGTACTAACTACATTGACTCCATCGAGGTAATCCTTATCCAGGAATTCACCGAACTGCTTCTCAGCCAGTTTCATATAATAAACGGCTTCCATCACCTCCTGTGATTCATCCTTGGTAAGTATTGCCTCCGATAAACCCATCATGTGTAATGCAACGATTTCGGCACCGTATTTCTTAGCCAGTTTAGCTGCTACTTCCAGGGCATATTCAGAATGGTCTGAAAAGTCAATGGGAACGAGAATTTTTTTCATAAGTATAGTTTTAGGATTCAATTAATAAGGATGAAACGTCGCTTTGCGTTTCTTTAGTTGTTTCTCCAGATCGGAAAGGGTCCCTTTTACTGCCAGTTCGAAGTTTTTCTCCTTGGAAGAGGCAAATATTCTGGGTCCGGGCAGGCTTAATTCGATTTCACAAATTTTATCTATTCCTGCCGGGTCTTTGTCAACTTTAAAATGAACATTGGACTTAATGATCCATTCATATTTTGAAGACAATTTTTCCAGTCTTGTTCTGGTATATTCGGAAAGTGTTTCACTCTCCGGCATTTTAACATATTGAATTGCGATATCCATAAATTGACTTTTAATTACATTTCAAAACTAACGGTGTCTATTGACAAAAAATATGATATATGTCAGGTGACCAAATTGAATAAAAAAGGGCGATTATGCCTAAACACAAACGCCCTGTTTTTCTTTCTCATAGCTCGAATCCTAAACGTCAACTCCTTTTAGCATTTTGTTCCAATATAAGTAGGGTAGCATAAATTTTTTCAGCAACCAAAGTCGCCAATGTTGTTTGTCACTTCGGAAAATAAGCATGCGTTTCAATTTCGGATCGGGAATAAAATTCCCGTCGTAGTCGAATTCCGCCAGTACCATTTTGCCATAGCCGGTAACCAGGGGACAAGAGGAGTAGCCATTGTATGAATTAACCCAGGCCTGCTGTTGCTTTCTGAGCATCATAATGTTCTTAACTACAACCGGTACCTGCTTCCGGATCGCTGCGCCGGTTTTTGCGGTGGGCAAGGCCGCCACATCGCCCAAACCAAAAATATTTGCATACTTGTTATGCTGCAACGAATGATGGTCCACATCCAACCATCCTGTTTCGGTGACCAGATCCGATTCTTTGACGAATTTCGGCGCCGTTTGCGGTGGTGCCAAATGCAATATATCGAAAGGCAGCTCAATTACGGCATCTCCCGTCATTTTTTCACCAATGGAATTATCCTCTGTAATCACGCATTGATTCTCGCCCTCTGCGGTGTGACGGAAATAAATTATTTTCTTATCCGGATCGATTTTGAAGGGAGCATAAAACGGTTTGAAGTGCATTCCATAATTGTCAAGAACTTTCGTAAGAGTTTCCCGTATAGGTTTCACCCCGAATATGACCGATCCCGGAGTGGCAAAGATGACATTCGTATTGTCCTTTATTTTTTTCTTCTTAAAGTGATCCGCTGCCAGGTAAGCAATTTTCTGAGGGGCCCCACCACATTTGATGGGTGTAGTGGGTTGGGTAAATACAGCATTCCCTCCTTTGAAATTCCTAATGACCTCCCAGGTGTATTCCGGATCGGTGTAATTACTACACGCCACTCCTTTATCTAGTGCTTCCTTAAGTCCTTCAATGAGTGAGAAATCATATACCAAACCCGGAGCAACGACCAGGTAGTCGTAGTTAATTTCTCCCGATTGTTTATTAGTCACAATATTGTTGGCAGCATCAAATCCGGTGGCATAATCCTTAATCCATTCAACTCCTTTAGGTATCACATCAGCCATGGGCTTGGCTGTTTTCTTGAACTTATAAGTTCCTGCACCCACCAGGGTCCATGCCGGTTGATAATAATGTGTGTCACCTGGTTCAATCAAACCAATGGAAAGATTCTTGTCTTTTTTCTTCAATTGGGCCGCCGTCATGATCCCGGCAGTTCCTCCCCCGATGATCAGTACTTCAAAGTTTGTTTTCATCTTTATGATTATTAGGATTTTACAATCTTAAAAGTATGTCTTGTTGCATCCAAATACAGTAACAATTGTTACATAAAGAATTAGTGCACACCTTGGCCGTGACCCCTTCTATGATGTTTTTTAAACCAGGACGGTTCAGGAATATCGGCATCAAATAAATATTCTGAAATAGCGAAAATGTCCTCTTTAGAAAATTGTTGCCTTGGCATTACGCCAAATCTTCGGACTGCCCCATACATTCTTGCATTTTCCTCCACCGGATCCTGTATCCAAATCCATATAGCTCCCTGAAACTCAGATTTTGTGGTCCCTTCTGAAATGTAATGTCTTTTAATCGCCACCATTGGTGGGCCAATTCGAGTATCCATGGAGGCATTCGGGCCGTGACAAGAATAACAATATGTTTCCATTAAATCTTTTCCGGGGTGTTCCTGATCATTCTTTGTAGTTGAGAGAACCTGGGCCGTATAGTTGTCATTGACTATTTCATTACAACTGAGCAAAGAATAGAAGGTAAGTGCTAAAAGGTATTTCACAGTTCTCATCATTACCGGAATTTTTTCCATGCCATAAATCCTCCTTGAAGATCCACTACTCTCGCGAACCCAAGTTTCAACATAGTTCGGGCGGCTCTTCGGCTTCGACTTCCCGATCGACAAAAAATATAAACTGCCTGAGCTTTGTCCAGGTTTTCGATCTTTTTTTGAAATTGATCGGATTGAAATATATCAATGTTTATTGCACCCTTAATAGTCCCTGATCGAAACTCATTGGGCGTACGAACATCCACAAGTTGAACTTTGGTATTTGAGATTGCGTTATGGAATGCTTGAGGAGAAAGGACTTCAAATCCGTCACCGGTTTGTGTCTTTGCTCCAAATATTGCGCTGAATAGTGACATAATGATAATTGTTTTTTTCATGTTTAATTTCAAAAGTAAACAGAGCCATACTCTCCTGCAGTAACTAATGTTACAAAGGAAAAAGAAGAGTTAAACGTTCAAGCTTAACTCCTCTTAATCCTCATAAAAAATCTAAAAACTAACTACTAGAGCATGGTCGTAGGGCAGACGTAGTCTGTTACGCCAATACCAGTTTCTTTAATGGCTTTGAATCCGCCAGCTATGTCAATCATGTTATGAATCCCTCGACTTTTCAAAATGGACGCTGCAATCACGCTTCGATATCCACCGGCACAATGGAGATAGAATGTTTCTTCGGAAGGATACTCGGCCAGGTAATTATTTATATAGTCCAATGGTGTGTTATTAGCGCCTACCACATGTTCAGAATTATATTCACTTTGCTTTCTTACATCGAAAATCGGCGGAGTCTCGATTTTGGAATCGATCAACTGTGAAAATGCTTCCGCAGTAATAGAAGTGAGGGTATCATATTCCTTACCCGATTTTTTCCATTGCTCGAAGCCTCCTTCTAAATAGCCGAGAGTTTGATCGAACCCAACACGCGCAAGACGCGTAACGGCCTCTTCCTCTCTTCCGGGAGGTGTCACTAATAATATAGGTTGCTTGGTGTCCACAACTAAGGCCCCGACCCATGGCGCAAAATTACCATCTAAGCCGATGAAAACGGACCTAGGAATATGTCCTTTCACAAAATCCTTTTGATGACGCACATCCAGTATGATGGCTCCGGTTTCATTGGCTGCAAGCTCAAAGGCCTCCGGCGACAAGGGTTGTTCTGCTTTTTCCCTGATGCTGTCCAGGCTTTCATATCCCTTGATATTCATCAGCACGTTCTGCGGAAAATACCCCGGAGGAGGCATCAATCCTTCCAACAATTCCGCTATAAATTCTTCTTTGGTCATATCAGGACGTAAGGCATAATTGGTTTCCTTTTGATGTCCTAAAGTATCGGTGGTTTCTTTACTCATCATTTTTCCACATGCCGATCCGGCACCATGATTCGGATATACGATGAGATGGTCGGGTAATGGCATTATTTTATTCCGAAGTGAATCGAATAAATGTCCGGCTAATTTCTCCTCGGTAAGTTCCGAGATCACATGTTGTGCTAGATCTGGTCGGCCTACATCACCTATAAAAAGAGTATCACCTGTGATGATTCCGTGCATTTGGTCTTTATCGTCAATAAGAAGATAGGTGGTGCTTTCCATGGTATGGCCCGGTGTATGGATCACTTTAACTTTATAATCTCCAACCTCAAAGACCTGATCATCGGATGCCACCGTCGCATCATAGCCCGGCTTCGCTGTTGGACCAAACACAATCTCGGCCCCGGTTTTATCTTTCAAATCCAAATGACCACTCACAAAATCGGCATGAAAGTGCGTCTCAAAAACATATTTTATGTTGGCATTGTCTTTCTCGGCTCGGTCCAA
>WUAI01000012.1 GCA_009827225.1 Flavobacteriaceae bacterium
ACCTACTCCCAACATTACCAGAGATAAATGGATAGCAGCGGTTCCGGAACTCAATGCGGCTACTTTTACGCCCTCACCTAGATATTCCTCCAACGACTTCTCAAAGGCCTCAACGTTCGGACCCAACGGTGCAATCCAATTGGTATTGAACGCCTCTTGCACGTATTTCTGTTCGGTGCCGCCCATGTGAGGGGAAGAAAGATAAATGCGATCCTGACTCATAAATTAATTTTTTGGTGCTCGATATTTTGGAAAGTAATCCGAATCTTCATTACCATGCTCGGCCGAGAGTTCATCATATTTTTCCTTATTCAATATAAACTGCCAGGTTCTAAACCTATAAAATTCTTTTGAAAACCCCGACTTAAATCGAAATAATGAATCTTCATCGCTTCCACCAACACCACCACCTAAATGTAAGAATTCCAGTGATAATTCATTGGCCAGCAATCGCGCCTCATCCAATAGCAGCTTCATTGGGGTATCTCTCACATACTCCTCTTTAGTGCCTGCCAGATGATATTGCATTATTCCATTGGTAATTGTAAATATCGCACCAGCGGCAATCTCTCCATCTTTCTTTGCCAATAGCAAACGGGAATCATAATCTGGAGCAGATAACATATTTCTGAAATATTCTGAATCAAAATAATAATACTCAGTTGCCTTCACCCGATCCATAGTTTCGCTATATATCTTGACAAATTCCTCCAGTTCTGTATCAAAGTTTGCTGTAGAGACGGTATACCCTTTCTTTTTTCTTAACTGGTTGATCTCGCTCTTGTTGGATTTACGATATTGCTTGCGCTGATCTTCCGGACTAAGCGTCAAATCGATGGATATCGTTCTATTCAACTCCCTAATAGTACCAAGATTTTCCAAAACCAATTCAGAAGGAATCAACGGATGCAATCTCGAAAAAGCACAAACGACATCTTTTTTGGTCAAAAAGTCGACCAGGGCTTCCTGAAAAGCTATTACGATCGTACCGGAAATATTGGAAAAGGGCCGATTGCTTATTGGTCCCGGATACCCATACACTGAAGTGCAATCGGTTAGATTAGTATCCTCAATAGGCCTGAACACCAAGGGTATTGCAATAAAATCTTCTCCTCTTTCAAACACGAATAGCTTAGATTTAAAGCTCGTACTTGATGTTTCTGAGATATGATAGGATTGTGTATGATGGAAATCATATCGATGGGCTCGAAACACAAAAGTATTCCAAAGGTCCTCCATTAACTCTATTTCCAGGGTTCTATCCATTCAAATCAAAGTTGTTAATTAGGGATGCCATCGCTAATATGTCTTGATCATCATAACGATAGTCTACATGGACAAACAGCAATCCATCTTCCCATTCTTTGTCTTTTTGATCAACTTGATCGGGCCACAAGATAGCGGGATATAGATTATTCTGAACGGCATATGCCTTAAAAGCATCTCGTTTTTCTTTCACTGAAAAATGTAAAGTAAGTCCGAAAGGTGTTGCACGACCGTCTGCGGTCAAAACTTTGAAAGCATCGTGGTTATTCAAGTTCTTCAACATCAATGAGAGATTTCGCTGTTTACGAGCCAATATAGCTTCTACGTTTAGTGTAGAGAGTATCTCCATCGCCGTTCGGGGCAAACCTCCTCGGATTTCCGCCATCTCGAAATTCAACTCCGTGGTCAAAAATAGATTTCTGTAGCTCGACTTATCTTTAGAATTCCCTTCCAAAAAACTGCCTTTTTTTATCATGGCTTCCATTCGATGATTACATAGATCCATGGCTCCGGCAGTAACCGGTATTTCATTTAATGTGTTGGTTTTTTTGGTGTATACAAATCCTCCCATTGGCATGGGAAGTTCTTTCCGTAAGGAACCAAAGGTAAAATCGGATTCACAATCTATAAGGCCTTCAAGATGATGGGTAATATCTTCCACTATGGTAAGTTGTGAAAAATCATCATGTTGAGGCAACGCCATACCGAAGCAAGAATTCAGCACCAATACAGAAGTTTTAGAGTCTTTTATGTAACCAGAACCGAGCGGACCTTTAAATCCGGGGACACAATCATAAAAATGAATCATGATGGGAAGGGGTTGAATAAACCTGGAAACATCATGACAGTAATAGGACGGCAGATAGACATCTGTCCATCCAAGGGATTTTATTCCGTGATCCAGTAAATGAAATAATGCCGCACGACCTGAAGCATAAAAACTGAAGTTCGTACCGTGGAAGAAAGGTGTGTCCGCTGCGTCTAAAAGAAATTCTGAAGGAACGGGAAGATGAAAATCGGAGCCGTATTCGTGAACCTTCATGAATTAATATCCATTAGCCTTGGCAACTTCTTGAAAATCTGAGGCAGTTATTCCCAATATGATCATATCCCATCGGGTGTTCTTTCGGAAATAGTAATCTTTTTTGACACCTTCCTGTTTCCAGCCACATTTGTTAATATACAGGCCGAGAGATGCTTCATTGTTGCTGATTATCGTGGTATCCAATCTATTCAGTCCTAATTCTTCAAATGCATATTTGGCAATGGTCATAACGGTGTCGGTACCATACCCTTTTCCGCGAGAACTGTTTTCCCCCAACAACATCCCGTGAAAAGCATTTCCATCCTTCCAGTTGATATCGACTAAATTGGCCACGCCGATAAATCCCTCTTGTTTGGAATGAATGGCAAAGCGCTGGTTATTGCTATTTAAACTCAAACCTTCAAACCATCTTTGCTGATCCTGCATGCTGGATGGAAAGTGCCATCCGCCCAACATATAGTTGATGGTAGGGTCGTTAGACCAATCGTGAATTTTTTTCAGATCTTCCTGTTCAATGGCTTTTAAGACAACTTTCTTTCCAACTATGTTCATACCTTATTTTTGAAATGATTTGCATCTAAATTCTTACTCAATCCCAGATCATCGACTTCGTCCACCGTTTGTCCATGAACTATGGTCTTCGACTTGAATAGTACAGATTTCACTGTCAAAAGTACTATTTTTAGATCTAGCAGAAACGATTGATGTTCCACATAATACACATCGTTTTTAAATCGTTCGCTAAACAGCATGGTATTTCGTCCTCTTACCTGGGCCAGCCCGGTAATGCCGGGACGAACCAGATGTCGCTTCTTTTGTTCTTCCGAATATAAGGGCAAATACTCCGGTAGCAAGGGCCGTGGGCCAACAAGGCTCATATCTCCTTTTAGTACATTGATTAACTGAGGAAGCTCATCCAGCGATGTTTTTCTCACAATCTTACCGAAGCCGGTTAGCCGATCTGCGTCGGGTAGCAAAACCCCTTCCGAATCTTTTTTGTTATTCATGGTCCTGAACTTAATGATGGTAAATAATTTCTCATCTTTTCCGGGCCGCAACTGGTAAAAAAAAGGCTTACCGGAATTAACCATCAATAGCCCGAGCCAGACCAATATGAATAACGGACTTGCAACTGCCAGGAAAAACAAGGCGAATAGAAAATCGGCTATGGGCTTTAAAAAGTTACGATACACCTTTAAGTAGGTTTTGATATTCCTTTAATAACGATTTCCAAATCACGGACTGTTCATAACGATCGGAGATCAATTTACGACAAAGATCGGGGTTCATTTCAGAGTGTGCATTTTTCAAGGCATTTAACATCGCTAATTTAAGCTGTTCCTCATTCTTCGCTGGTATTATCCATCCATTCTCACCCTCCTTAATAATTTCATTACAACCATTAATATTGGAAACTATCGCCGGTAACCCCATAGCTCCGGCCTGCATAACCACATTCGGAAATCCTTCTCGATATGATGGAAATACCAGAATATCACTAATAGCGAAATAAGGCCGAACATCCTCTTGAAACCCTACGGCCAGAATCTGTGAATTATTTTCTATTTCTGAAATAGTACTACTCCGCAATGGATCCAGTGCATGTTCAAAATCACCTAGTATCAATAATTTAGCCTGCTGATTTTCTGCCGAAATCTCTTTAAAAGCAGCAATCATCTCGTTGATCCCCTTATCGCCTACTAAACGTCCTACAAAGATAAACACGTAATCATTCGGCTGTATTCCCAATTCCTGTTTGAGCAGGTTTCGTTGTTCCTGGGAGATTTGAGCAGGATCAAAATGCGCTATATCGATTCCATTGGAGCTGCCGTTGGCGATTATATTCAACTTATTGGAACGGGTAAATTTTTCCTTCAGAATAAAATCATATAATCCCTTTGAATTTGGATACACCCTAGTCGCAAATCGATACGTCAGTTTCTCGACAAAGTTCAACAGCTTACGTTTCATTCCGGAAATTTCCATCAAGGGCATTCCGGCTACTGTATGTATACGAATCTTAACTCCAGCCAATTTGGCCGCCATCATTCCTACTATGCCTGCCTTAGGAGTGTGCGTATGCACTATGGCCGGTTTTTCTCGTCGTATTATTTTATATAACCTCCAAACGGATCTCAAATCTCCAATGGGTGAGATGGTACGAGTCATTTGAAGTGGAATGATGCGTATGCCTTCCTCAATAGCAACATCATCCAATTCCTTGCCGGAACTCGAAATCCCGATCACCTCGAAGTGAGAACTCATAAACCGATGCTGTCCCCTGAGAAGAATCTTCAGAGAAGAAGGAACGGTGGTGATTCGGATTAACTTCGGTTTAGACATGTTTACGGTATAAGGCAATATGTTTGTCGATCATCACGTCCATACTGTATTCATCGGCCCTTTTGGAACCTTTAGAACTAATAGTATCGTAATATTCTTCTGAATCCAATAACTTCTGAACGGCCTCGGCCAGGGCTCTGTCATTTCCAATCTCAAATAGTACCCCAGCTCCTTCCACTATTTCGCTAAGACCAGGAGCCCTGGTAGCCACGAAAGGCTTGCCACTCGCCAATGCTTCAATACTGGATAAAGACAGACCCTCATAATGTGTGGATAATATCACAACATCAGACATCTTTAATAGGTCGGGGACATCCATTCTCACCCCCAGAAAGTGCACCCTGGCTTCAAGTTGTAATTCTTTAGTCAAGGATTGCACTTGTTCCATGGTGGGCCCTGTACCTACCAGTACCAGATGCACCTGAGCATCCAAGTGCTGCATCGCACGAATGACAGTCGCTTGATCTTTCTGGTCGGTAAAACTGGAAACCTGTATAATAATTTTAGAACCATCGGGCAATGAAAATTCAGACGGATCAATAGGAGATGCTTCTCGAATTGCTTCCACATCAATCCCATTTTGTATGAACTCAAAACGAGAATCAGGCAAATCCAGATGAGCTTTTAGATTACTGTCCACTTCAGCAGAAATCGTTATTATAGACTTGTACATTTTATAGAGCTTTCTGTCCATCCTAGAAAGGAACCAATGATCGCGACGCCTGTTGGTGGTATTATGTTCTGTAAAAATGAGAGGCGTTTTTATATGGAACCATTTTTTTGCGAATGCTACCCAATATAATGCAGGAAATAAATGCACGTGTACCAGGTCGTAGGATTTGAGATGTTTTTTTAGCTTAAAAATATGTTTGAAACGATATACAGACCCTTCTCCTAATGAAATAATCTTACAGTCACATCGCTTGCGTAATTCCGAAACAAAAGGATATTCTTTACCATTAAGCAGTAAGAGATCCATCTCGATTCCCAACTTGCGGTACTTCGGGATCGAATCCAGTAAGAGCTTCTCGGCACCTCCGGTAGCCAGGTTATTAATTACCTGAAGTATTCGCATAGCGTGCATTTAAGTAAATAGAACTGCAGTAATAATAAGCCCAGAAGCCGAATATCAAAAACAGTGGAAAGAACATGTTTTTCTGACGTAACATAATCCCCAGATTTCCTAAAATGAGAGAAAAGGACAGTGCGCCCATTAAGAAGAATAAGAGGCTACCTTTCAAAAGAAAGGGGGCTTTCCGGAAACTTCGTATAGGACGATTTCTAAAAAGTTGAAAGGTAAAGATCAACAAGATCAAGTTTTCAACGGATGCCAGTATGGCCAGAACACCATTTACATCAAAAAACAATGGACGGTATAAAAAAGTAAAAACCTTCAACGGATATGGATAACCTGAAATATCAAGACCCGATGAGGAATCCGCCTGATTCAAATTTGCTGCCTTTTTGGCTGTATAGCTCTCGATTTCAGTAGTTTCCAAGCTTTCCAATTGGACGAAATCCAAGACGTAATTAAATATGGATGCGAAAGAAACCACAAAAACAGCCCCGATCAATAACTTTTGATAGCCTTTTAAACGGCCATCCATGGTATATGCCAGTCCAAAGGCGATGATTAAAAATAAGGTGATATGCGGTCTGATAGTCAAAGATAGGATCACACTTAGTAATAATGCTATATAACGCTTCTTTACATTGAGTAACGAATAGGTGAACATAGCAATACACAAAAATAGCACGGTATCTTTCCCTATACCTGAAGACCAGAAATGCAGGTTCGGCAAGAACCAAATCCAAGGGAATAAAGGAATTCCAAATAATTTAAAGTTCTTGAACACATTGATATCCGTGAATAGTATTTTGCTAATTCTATAATAATAGACAAAGCCCAAATAACCTAATAACGCATATATTAAATTACCCGTGAGAAAGGATAGATCCAGAATATGTGCGAAAAAATAATTTAAGAGATAGATCGTACCGGAGGCAGATCCCCGGTCTATGACGTCCATGACAGCGCTTAATTCATTATTCTTCGGGAAGTTCCAATATACGATAGCATCACCACCTCCTTGTGCAACAATAAAACTAAATACAATTGCAACAAAGAAATGATACGCAAAAAGTCTATCCAGAAATCTCTTATCAGATTTATCAAAAGAGAAACCCGCATTCTTTAGATTGAATCCAACGATGATTACTATAATACAAACACATATATCCAATATAATCATAGGGTAGAATGCTCTTTAAAAAACCGATTCAATTCCGCCTTAAGATCAGGAGACAGTTTCATTTCGAAAGCATCTTCCTTACTAGTCGCACGAAAAATCCATTGTTTAAATGTATTACTAAATAACCGTGAAAAATAATCTTTCAAGCCCATCTTTTTCAGAACATAAAACAGTCGGCCATATTTTGGCTTTCTAGCCACATTTTTATGAACTAAAGTTTCTTGTTCAAAATCTGATATGTCTAAATAACTAGCAAGAGATTCTAATGTGGTCTTAGGTTGGTCCTTCAAGTCCTCCAAATGGATCACTATCACTTTAGAAAATTCTTTTTTAAAAGACTCAATCGATGCCTTGTAAGAACTCATCCCCAAATAGGAATGCCAGGGCAAGGCATGTAATTTGCTCTGAGTAATTTCGTCTTGCAAACAAGACTCAAAAGTTTTATTTATTCGTCCTTTACCTACATCCATTTTATAATGAGAAAAGGCTCGCTTCAAAGGATCGCGAAGCAGCACAACTATAGTAGCATCCGGGTTATAGGCTTTGATCCGTGAAGCTACCCCGGGAGCAGAAAGATAAGCCGTACTTGAGTCCAAACGATACTTTTGCTCTCCGGCAAGCGAGTAAGCCAGTTCATATTGAGATTCTGTGTTGATATTTGTGATATGTAATGGCTCCGGAAAATTCTTTTCAAAGTACTGTTCCAGATCAAAAAAACGGGAGGGTTCGTATAAATTTACAGGCAATTCGTCCACAAAATAGTGTGGCTCCTTAATAGGTGAAGCATAAATTTCTTCATGCTGAGACAATAATTCGGAGAAGGAAGTAGTGCCTGCTTTCATTGCTCCTACAAGAAATAAATTTACACGCTGCCCCATCCCTGTCCTTTCATTTTTTTGTAGAATCCGTATACGGGAATCACGGTGAACAAATCCAGTAAAAAAGACTTAAAACTTCCCATTAAAATTTGAATTTTCTTTTTAATTCCACGACGTTTCTCTTGCGTATACTGCTGTTTATTTTGCAGGTAGGCCAGGAAAACGAATCTTTGATAATATTTTTTAAAATAGTGGGAATCAGTTCCCGTCAGTTTCGATTTAACCTCTATCAGTGTGTCCAGATATTGAGAAAAATCATCTGCCGAATATAATTTTTGTGAAGCAGAATCCTCGGTAGTTTTGCGATAGAATGAAAGGTTTTTGTTGGTACAAACGATATCTTGATCCATACACAGCCGTAACCATAAATCGTGGTCTTCATGCCTTCTTTGACCTGGTCTGAAGTAACCATTGCGGTCAAACAATGATTTGCGAATCACCGCATTGGAAGAATTGATCAAGGGTAAGTATTTTTGAATAATCTGGTAATGATTTACTATTCCCGTCGCTCCGTCAGTTGGTAAAAAAGGATTCGCATACCGTTCCAGCTGTTGTTTAAATACCCGACATCTGCCTGTCGCGAAAATGGATTCGTTCGGAAATTGCTGAATCGCTAGGAAAATTTCAGCAAGAAACTTAGTGTCCCACCAATCGTCTGCATCCAGGAAAGCAATCCATGGGTAGGAAGCCGCTTTAATACCTTTATTCCTGGCCACGCTCACACCCGAATTTGGAATGGAAATCACTTTCAACCGAGAGTCATTGAAGTGTTCGTCGATCAAGGCTAGTGACCTGTCGGTACTGCTATCGTTAATCACAACTAATTCAAGATCCTTAAACTCTTGATTCAATACCGATCGAATGGTCTCGACGATGTATAGTTCTTTATTGAATAAAGGAATGACCACCGAAAACATGATTACAGCACTTTAGAGATTAATTTAATCATTCTGAAGTAAAACTTATCGAAAAAAGTGAGATGAGTCAACACTGTTTTCTGATTTTTTATTTCAATGGTCCCCAATTGAGATCGCATCGGATTCCCGCCGATCGCATGGTTTTTTTGAAGTTGAAGGTTGGTAGTAGGAATTGATTCATCTAGAAAGACAGATAATTCCTCCAATGTATTTTCCGGGTGTTTACAAAAGGACTTATATTTTATCTCCATATATGGAACCCTAACCACAAGGTAATTAGCCATCTTCTTTATTTTCAACCATGTCTTCGCAATAACCCAGTTCCCCTTCACAGGCATCCAAACTTCTCTCGTTGTATATTCCGGGAGCATTACTTTCTTTTTCCAACTATTTGCCACTGCCAACACATCCCTTTCAAGGTGAATCATGCGGATATCGAAAACTCCCAGTTCCAGCAGTAAATAGGCCCAAGGAACACTTTTCGAACTGTCAATAATTACATTCTTACCTGTGATTTCGGCTATAGAGGCATAAAAATAAACCACAATCTTCCCGAATGTTTTCCACTCTTCCGATTGCAGTAGTTTTGGAATCTGCTTAAAATTTCTAAAAAACTGAATCTCTCTTACCTTCTGGACAAACTGAGCGATCTCATAATCTGGAAATTTCGTCTGAAGTCGACTTTGAATCTGGCTCCACAGTGAACATTCGGTAACGATATTGGAACAACCACAATGAGAGGCTCCTTCCGAATATCGAATCCAAAAACGATGACACTCCCCTACCGAAATCGAGTTTTCAATATTTGATAGCACAGAATCTAACAAAGTAGAACCCGATCGACCATCCCCTGCTATGTAAATAATCTTAATCACTTAAATAATCGCTGTATTGATATTGAGATGTTTCCGAACATATTTTAGCAAGATAATATTCTGAAGGATCAGTGTGGTGCTTATGACAATGGCAGCCCCCGTAACATCGAGATAAATTACCATAGGTACACTCAAAATCAATAGAATGAGAAGCATTTGTAAATTGCTGTTGCTAAATACTTTCTGGTTGCCGGTCATACTCAATAATAAGCCAACGGATCCGGCCATGCTACTTACCAATTGACCGATACACATTATAACTAACGGTATGTAGGAGGCATCGTATTCGCTTCCAAACACCCATTGAACCAGTTCTTTTCCTCCAAAAATGAATACAAGTCCAACGGGTAATGAGAAAAAGAATATGAGCCGTCCGGTTTTCCTAATGATCCGTTGTAAATACTCCATATTCTTCTTTTCGAAAGCGGTGGATACAAAAGGTGAAATGGCCGAGTTCAAAGCATTAAGCGTAAATGCTACCAAATTTGCTCCTCTCATGGCCACATCAAAGATGGCCACTGCTTCCACCGATCCGAACGCCACCAAAACGTAGTTTAACAACTTGGATCGAACCACCTGTATTCCACTGTTAATAGAAAAAGGGATGGTTTGTTTGATCCATTCTTTATTGCTGAATTGCGCTCTGATAGCACGTAATCCCCTAAGCAGTTTGCGATTCAGAAATATGAAACCCAGTAAAAAGCTTAGTCCGGTGGCTATAATCTGAAAAATAATGGCCACTTTCGGATTTAAAGGAAATTCCAAAATTACAGCTCCCATTAACATGCATGTGAACCAAAAATTTCGTAATAAAGTGTCTGGTAATTCTGCCAGAATAACAAACTTCATACCTCTAAGAGCAGAGGCCCGCAATGCACTCAATCCAAGTAAAGGCAACAGTAAAAAGCCATAGAGCATAGTTTCAACTATCACGGAATCATATTTATTCCACCAAAAGAAATAACTGGCGAATGCCACCGCGTAGATGATCAAGGTTGAATACACAACAAAGGCGTTGGACTTAATCAACAAGCCTTTGATAAGCGCAAAATCTTCACTTATGGCGTATTTGGAAATGTATCGGGTGAGCAAATTAGGAAGCCCCATGGTCGCAGGTACGGCAAGTATAGTCATGGTAGTAAAAACGAGCACGTAATACCCTAAATCGGCAACAGACATATATCGGGCTAGCAATACGGCATTCAGAAATGCAAAAAACGCCGATCCAAACTTTATAATAACACTGCCCGCCGAAGCAGATCTAATATCTTTCTTAGATAAAAAGTTGAATAGTTTGGACAATTTTCTATGATTTGAAGTCAATTACCTTTGAAGTAAATGAGCTTTCTCTTTCATTTCTTTTAGTGACCAATCCCACCACTGAAGTTGATCCTGAGCCTTCATTTCTTCTTCAGAAAACCGAAATTTAATAAACTTGGCCGGTACACCTGCCATAATCGCATAATCAGGCACATTTTTGGTTACCACTGCACCAGCGGCTATAATGGCATTATTACCAATAGTAACACCTGGTAGAATAATAGCTCGATCTCCAATCCAAACATTATGCCCGACGGTTACATTGTTTCTTTCATCCACCCTGGCTTCTAAACCAATTCTTTTCAGCAATGCGTATTGTAAAATGATGTCGTCGACCTTATGATTGGAAGTTATAATCCTAATATCATCTCCAAGGGCGCAATACTTACCAAAGGTGCAATCGCCGCGGCCTTTGATGGTAATTTTTCCGTTGATGCGAGTGCCATCACCAAATACAGTTCCGTTTACAATTCGGGACCCTTTGCCGATAAGAATACCACTTGTATCTTTTAAATCTCTGAATTTTAAAAGAAAACGATACCAGGTGGCGTTTTTACCGGAAAATGTCAGCATAATTTAGAGTATCATTCCAGCGGCAACTGTTTCGTGAGATGCATCATCAATTAAAACAAAGCTACCGGTAATTCGGTTATCCCTATATTCATCGATCATCAAAGGACGAGTGGTTCTTATTTTGATACGCGCAATGTCGTTCATATTAAGATCCTTATTTTCTTCGTCTCGACTGTAAGTATTGATATCAATTTTATACAGAATATCCTTGATCATTGCCTTCTGCTCATTGGACGTATGCAAAATGGTGTATTTCGCGCGGGGCCTGGCAGCTGAATTGTTCAACCAACACAACATAGCATCAAACTCCTGGGTAGGCGTAGGTTTGTTGTTCGTTTTTACAATCATATCCCCACGACTTATATCGATATCGTCCTCAAGCGTTATTGAAACCGACATAGGCGCATAAGCCTCATCCATAGGGCCTTCAATAGTATCCACCGATTTGATCACGGAGGTAAACCCTGATGGCATAATCGTAACATCATCACCAGGTCGGAAGATCCCACTGGCTACACGTCCTGCATACCCGCGGTAATCCACAAATTCCTTGCTCTGAGGTCGTAATACAGTTTGCACCGGAAAACGAGCATCGATTTTGTTTAAATCACTACTAATATGCATATGTTCCAAAGTATGCAACAAAGGGGCACCCTGGTACCATCCCATGTTTTCGGATCGATTTACCACATTATCACCATTTAACGCACTAATGGGAAGGAATCGAATGTCTTTTACATACAGCTTGGATGAAAACTCTTCGAACTGGGCAATTATATTTTCATAAACCTCCTCTTTGTAGTCCACCAAATCCATTTTATTGACACATACAATGATATGTGGAATCTGAAGCAGAGAAGCTATAAACGCATGGCGTTTTGTTTGTTCAATGACACCGTTTCGAGCATCTATCAGGATGAGGGCCGCGTTTGCTGTGGAAGCTCCGGTGACCATGTTCCTGGTATATTGAATATGCCCTGGCGTATCAGCAATAATGAATTTACGCTTTGGGGTAGTAAAATAACGATAGGCCACGTCAATAGTAATCCCCTGCTCTCTTTCATCCCGCAGTCCATCGGTGAAAAGAGCCAGGTCTACACCATCATGACCTTTTCTTTTACTGGTGGTTTCTACGGCCTCCAATTGATCTTCAAAAATCGCTTTGCTATCGTACAACAAACGACCGATAAGTGTACTTTTTCCGTCGTCCACACTACCGGCGGTTGTAAATCGTAATAATTGATTATTATCTATTTGCATTTTTTCTGAAATATTAGAAGTAACCTTGTCGTTTTCTATCCTCCATAGAGGTCTCACTTCGTTTGTCATCACTACGGTTACCTCGTTCGGTCTGTTTCATGGAGCTTACCTCCTGCACAATTTTTTCCAATGAGTCTGCATCCGATTCAATCCCACCGGTGATGGTAATATCACCAAGGGTTCTGAAGCGAATCTTTTTTGAATGAATCTCTTCTCCATCCTCCAGTTTAAGATATTCTGACACCGGGATCCAGGAGTCGTTTCTCCATACTACTTCCCGTTGATGTGCATAATACAAGGAAGGAATACTGATATTTTCACGGAGTATGTAATTCCACACATCCATTTCGGTCCAGTTACTGATTGGGAACGCACGGAAATGTTCTCCTTCAAAATGCTTTCCGTTAAGTATGTTCCATAGTTCGGGTCTTTGATTTTTTGGATCCCATTGTCCAAAATCGTCCCGGTGCGAGAAGAAACGTTCTTTAGCACGTGCCTTTTCCTCATCCCTTCTTCCGCCACCAATAGCGCAATCCACATTATGAGTTTCAATAGCGTCCAGCAAAGTGGTGATCTGAAGTGCATTCCGTGTTGCATTTTTTCCACGTTCTTCGGCCACTCTCCCCGTATCGATGGATTCCTGAACGGAACCTACGATTAGCTGTGCTCCAAGGTCTGCAATAAGATCGTCCCTGAATTTAATAGTCTCCGGAAAATTGTGCCCCGTATCCACATGCATCAAAGGGAAAGGTATCTTGGAAGGATAAAATGCCTTTTTGGCTAAATGAGTAACAAGTATAGAATCTTTACCTCCCGAGAATAGAATAACGGGGTTCTCGAACTGAGCCCATACTTCCCTGAGGATATAAATGGCTTCGGATTCTAATTCATCCAAATAGTTTAAATAATACTTACTCATTATCTAATTGTAATTTACTTTTTACTTTTTCAAATATTATTTCGACTGCCTCTTCAACCGAGGTTGAAGTAGTATCAATTTCGCAATCGGGATTCACAGGGGCCTCATAGGGAGCATTAATCCCGGTAAAATTTTTGATCTCACCTGCCCTGGCCTTCGCATAAAGGCCCTTCACATCTCGACGTTCGCACTCTTCCAGGGGAGTATTAACAAATATCTCCACATAATTTTCAGGTCCAACTATGTTGCTAATATCTTCCCGGTCTTTTTGGTAAGGGGAAACAAAAGCACCTAAAACTACCAATCCCGCATCGACCATCAAATTGGCAACTTCGGCAATTCGTCTGATGTTCTCCGTGCGATCTTCAGGGGAAAATCCCAGATTTTTATTGAGGCCCTTTCGTACATTATCCCCATCAAGCGCATAGGTGTGAATATTCTTTTCCGCAAGATGTTTTTCAAACGCATTTGCAATGGTCGACTTACCAGACCCGGATAGGCCTGTAAACCATACCAAAAAAGCACCATGTCCTTTGAGCCCGGTGCGTTCCGCTTTGCCAATGCTAAAATTATGTGGGATGACGTTATCCTGCATTATCGGTTAAGTATCTTCTTGTACACAAAGTTTCGGATTCGTCCTAATGGCAGACGGAGCCAGATGCGTTCGTGTAAATAATAAAGTGCAAATTTAGTAAATAGCTCGGTTAAAGCTATAAAAAGAGCGATTTCGGTAAAACTCTCTAAAATGGCCCCTGAAATAAGGAATGTCATGGTGGTGGCCACGATTCTCCAGGACAGAGTTTTATAGAGGGTTCGTTTCTTGGATACTTCTTTCCCCGCATGATACTTTTGCCAGATTCTTTCATGCACGTAGTACACTGCGAATTTGAGAACAAATTCGATTCCGCCTATCTTCAGGGCATTTTCTAAACTACAATTACCAAACAAACAGGTAATAGCCAAAGCTACGACCACCGTATCCGTAGTAGCAACAATACGCCAGGAGATCCCTTTTAAGAGACTTCGTATGTGAGATTCCTGTTTGTAAACGGCCATCTTATGCAGTTACTAAAAAGTAGGGATTCAATAAGTTCTCCTTATTGTATTGCAATGGTTTCTGGGTATTTTGATCAATCACTGAAACGCCACTCGCATTGCAAATAGCGTGACCAGCTGCAGTATCCCACTCCATGGTAGGTGCAAATCTTGGATATACATGCGCATTGCCTTCGGCCACCAGGCAAAATTTTAAGGAACTTCCCCTGGATACGATCTCAACCTGTTGGTCCTTTTCGATTTCAGCAATGAAATTCCGGGTATCATCATTGAGATGAGAGCGACTCCCAACAACCTTCACTGGTTCACTCTTTTCAGCAGGTGCAAGTACCTCAGCACCAGACAGTATTTGATCCATCGAGTAATTGTCTTCATCTATCTCGATTTTTCTGGCCTGATCGGCATCAGCATTGGTAAAATATAAAGTTCTTGAAACCGGTACATAAATAACTCCAAGTACAGGGTTTCCATTTTTAACTAAAGCAATGTTTACCGTGAACTCCCCATTTCTTTTCACAAATTCTTTGGTTCCGTCCAGTGGATCCACAATCCAGCAACTTTGCCATTGGCTGCGTTCAGAAAACTCAATTTGCTTGTTTTCTTCACTTATAATAGGAACATCGGTAGTGAGAAGGTAAGTATTGATTACATCATTGGCATTTCGATCGGCCAATGTAAGCGGAGAATTATCTCCTTTTATTTCTACATCGAAGTCGGTGGCATAAATCTTCATTATCTCTTTTCCACCTTCAATAGCAGCTTTTATCGCAGTCTCTAAATAAGATTTCATGGGGGTGACGTTAGGTGCGCAAATGTACAATATTTCCATAAAGAACAGAATTTTTTAATCGCTCATTGCTAAGAAATCCGTGTTTAATTATGGCCTGAAATTTGCTTCCAACAGATTCATAAACAATTGTAAATTTGTGTTATGAAAAAGATACTCCTGTTCTTATGGGTTCTTCCTTCGTGTATCAGCTGCCAGGATTTCGGCAGATTAGAATTGGTAGCAGATTTGCCGGGCCTTTTGAAAGAAGTGAGCGGAATTGAATATTCCACGGAGTCCAATCTAATTTGGTCCATCAACGATTCTCGAAATGCTCCTGAGGTCTACGGTTTTGATATCGAATCTCAGAAAATTCAACGCACCATACGACTCAAAGGTGCCAGTAATATTGACTGGGAAGACCTGGCATTCTCCGAAGACGGAACTCTTTATGTAGGTGATTTCGGAAATAATATCAGTAATCGAACGGACCTTGCTATCTATCATGTACCGACTCCCGATTCCGGAGAAAAAAGAAGGCAAGAACCTCTCATTACCACATTCGCCTACCAGGATCAAATTAACTTTCCCCCGAAAGAAAAGGACAAAAGCTATGACGTAGAAGCGTTTATCCATCTAAATGAGTCTTTTTATCTTTTCACAAGAAACAGGTCTAAAAAGTACGACGGAACCACTAAGATCTATAAAATAACTGCCGAAGAGGGCCCGCAGGAAGCTATATACGTTGGAGAATTAGAAACTTGTAAAGATCAAAGTGATTGCGAAATCACGTCCGCCGCTATTCATCATCCTACCGGAAAAATTGCCCTGCTCTCATATAACAAAGTGTGGATAATTTCCGATTATCAAAATGACTATTTCCCTTCAGGGAAGGTGGAGAAAATAAAACTTGGGCATTCTTCTCAAAAAGAGAGTATTAGTTTTAAGACCGAAAATGAACTTTACATTGCTGATGAACGAACTCACGGCAAGGGAAGAAATTTGTATTTGCTTCGTCTGGACTAAAGGCTTACTCCCAGGGTGAAGGTAATTCGAATTCCATCGTCACCATTAAAGACACCTAGCTGCCCGGAAAGGGCATCCACGGCATTGAGCCATAAACCTCCGCCAAAACTGCTGTGCCAAATGTCGGAATCTTCACCGTCCACCCAAACGCGTCCAGTATCAGCACCCCCATATATACCCAACTGTAATGGCAATAGTCCGGTTTTGAATCTGCGGAACCCATAACGAAGATCGCCTCCTACCGCTACAGCACTTTCACCGCTAAATCTTTGTGTCCTGTAACCGCGAAGGCCTGTATTTCCTCCAATGATTGCAGCCTGGTAGAACTCAAATTCATCACCGATATTAAACTGTCCCTGTGCCATGGTTTTTAATACCAATCGTCCGTTCTTGCTCAGGGAATTGTAAAACTGCAATGCTGGATGCACATATCCATAAGTTCGTTCGGTATCTTCTGCATTGGATCTAACCCCTCCTTTTAGTTTAAACACCATCCCTCTAGTGGGATTGGCCTTGTTATCAAAACTTTCATATTCATAATCCATGTCAACATTCACAAAGGTCATCGGATCGAAAGTCATCGGGCTGTTCATGAATTCTTGCTCTATGAATCGACCGGCGGTATTCTCAACTTCAATATTTTCAACACCTGCCGACAATACCAACCTACTTCCATACTCTCCCTGGCGCACTACTCCTACCCGTCCGGATATGATTCCGGTCTTAACCCTGTTGAAATCAAGCTCCAGTTCTTCCTCGTCCTGGGGATTCTCTGTTTCATTTCCGAATCCAAAATAGTTTCTGGTGAAGTTTTCACTCGCAAAATGACCGTCGATCAACAGATTCCAGGATCCAAACACCCCTGCAAATTCTCCATTATATCGAAGATCGAATCCTTCAGTGGCGAAGTAATATGCCGCGCTCATGGTATGCTTTTGATGAAATGGATTGTTCTTAAATCCTGAAACGGTATAGATATCGGTAAGTACTAATTTTAAGCCATCATCCGGATTGGCACCTATAATGGGAAGAATGGAATTAGAACGGCTAATTAATTTTTCGTAGTTATAGGTGTTGAGTGCATAATCGTCTCTGAACCTAAACGACCCACTCCCCTTTTTGGCGATGGTATTCGGTTTCGTCCTTGTATCGTGTACCTTGATGGCTCTGCCACTGTCGAAGGTATAAACGTCGTTGTTTTGTCCGCCCATGATTCGGATGAAAACCGGATTCCTTCCTTCGCCACGCACAACGAATTCATCGTCATCATCCAGCCCGTATATCCATACATCTTTGGTCTCTTTGGAATTGATAATTCGCTCTTTGTATGGGGCTTGTTTTTCTCCGTCTTTGATTCTGGAAATGGAAATCTTTGTGAATCCGTTACCGCGGGTAATCTCAAAGAGGTCATCTTTATCCGTTCCTGTCAAAACTACCAGCCTCGATAAATAATCATAGTAGCGACCCGCCACTTCGACCATTTGATCTCTCCGCGATTTTAATTTGGATTTGATTTCTTCTGAAGTACCATCCTGGACCTCCTCGGGCAGGGACAAGAAAGCTTCATCGATAATGGTATCCGTTAGTCCTTCCTGAATTCTTCGCGCCTGCGCCTGCCATTCTTCTTTCCCGGATTGTTGTACAAAGGTCCGATCCAGTTTAATCCCTGCTGCGTTCAACCATTGTAAATCATCGATTTCATTTTCGTAAGTCTGCAACTGCCTTGTTGGCGGTATAAGGGTCCTAAGAACATTCAACAGGGACCCGTCGTAATTAGAGAATACCTGATCCCGATCTCGAGGGATGGGTCTGTAAATTCTTTTGTCTTCGGAAATATCGAAGCGCGACCACCGCCATTGGTCCTGGTGTCGGTCCCAGTCGCCCAATAGCATATCAAACAATCGGGCCCTGATAAAGGCATCTTCATCTACCTGGTACTTTTCATCCTTGCGAAGTTTCTTTCTGAGATCACTGGTACTTTCAATTGCGTCAGGCTTTCCGAAGGAAGCTACGTCCAAAAAGTCATCATCGGGACGTTCTTCTATTACGTATAGCTCATCACCAAATTCAGCGTTATACTTGCCTAATGCTTTGTGTTTAGGCATATAAAACAAGAAAGGATTAGTGTGGTACACGCCTACCGCATCAGCCAATGGGGCCACTACGAAAGCAGCATACGGATGACTGGCGGTGTAGAAATCCAAAACCAGATCTTCGGTAATGGTTTCTTTAAAATCTTCTTCGATATAGGTGTCGGTGAAAATAACCGTTTGCAAGTAACGAGTGGCACTTTTCTTGACCCCTCTTAATGCGAAATTCCGCCCGTTTTTATCCAGTAATCTAAGAGATCTCGTTTGGTGACCTCCTCCTTTACGGGCAATTGTAAATCCGCCATACAAAGTGTCCAACGTTGCAACCGGAACCTGGATGTCTGTTCCATATACGTAGCGGTAATGATCTCCCCAAAACCATCTGTAGCTTTTTCCCTTTTCCGTTTTTTCCTTCTGATATGCCGTAGCTTTAGTGCTAGGTTCAAAGTTATCCGCCAATCCTGAAGTATCGTAATCCTCTATGGGTGTATATACTTCCGAAGTAAACAATAATTCAGGTGTACCCCCCTTTGCACTGTAAAACCGCACTTCCGAAGAACCATCAGTAAAGATATCGAGTACTGCAAATCCCTGGTCACCATAAACAAACTTCGCATGTTTGCCCAACTTCGCCGCCGAGTTTTTGGATCCGCTTCCTGAAACAATCTGCTTCACGCCATCATCCACATTGTACTGCAAAGAATGTTCATGGCCGGAAGTTAGGATCACCCGATCATTGCCTCGAACTAAAGTGGTAAGACGATCCATCAATTCGTCATAACGATTGTTAAATCGATCTTGTGGTGACACGCCTCCCGTGGCTCGAACCTGGTTCATCGCCGTGGCAATTCCAGGTAGTGGAATTTTCCCTTGAAAAGGAAAAAGATGTTTCTTGGCGCTAAAACCACCTCCATGTGGGCCATAGGTAATCGCCGGATGATGCATGGCCAGAACAATGGTTTTTTCGTTGTTCTTTTTCAATTCACCCTCAAGTTCATTGATAAACTCCTGTCGCGATTTGATCTCGCATTCATCATTCATTGTGGGATGATGATCCCAGTTTGTGAGATACCATTCGGTGTCTATGATAAGCAAGACGATATTGTCTGTTATATCCTTCTTTTCAATAGGGCACCCATTTTCCGGAAGAAAAGAATTTTTCCCTAAAGCGTCCTCGACCAATTTTTCCTGTCGTTTCACCCCCGATAATCCCGAATACCAATCGTGATTTCCAGGAATGAAAATACTCGTGCCTTTAAACTTGTTAGCCGAGTTAATCTGAGCATTTAATCGTTCTACGGCTTCATCATATTCTTTACCTTTCTCAGAAGGAATGCCGTCCTCATACACATTATCGCCTAAATACAATAAATACTGACCTTCGGTGTTCTTATTCTGAATAAAAGAATCGAAGGCATTCAAAGCCGGAGATCCCTGAGAATTAGCTTTTCCTGCATCGCCAATTAAGTAAAATGTCTTTTCAATGGTTTTGCCGGAACTTGTAGTTGAATTTAAATTGTTTCCTTCAGCATAGCGTGCCTGGTAAGTGGCACAGCTGGAGATTAAAAAAATCAACATTAATGCTGCAATTCTGTAAACTTTGTTCATAACGGTTGACTAACGCTAAAATTTAGTAATTTGGTAATCCAATTTGTATCCAAGATGTCGCGAATAGTAGATGAGACCCATAACTACGTACGTAAAGTACTAACTGAAGATCTTCCAAGCACCTGCCTATATCACAATTTGACCCATACCCAACGGGTATTTAAAAGTACGAAAGAAATTATAGATAATTCTTCATTGTCTGAACAAGATGAAGAAATCCTTTTATTATCGGCTTTATTGCATGATATCGGGTATGTAAAGGGTAGTGAAGATCATGAAGAATCAGGAGTGAAAATGGCCAGAAAATTCTTGGACTCCAAGGATGTTGATAGCGATGTGATCGAAAAAGTAAGTGAATGTATAATGGCCACTCGTTTCGATGCTGAACCTATGACCGAGTTGGAGAAAATTCTCCGCGATGCGGATGCGTCACATTTTGCAAAGGATTACTTCCAGGAAGCCAGCGAATTCCTGAGATTAGAATTGAAAATGATGGGGCACGAGGATTTCAATAAAAAGAAATGGTTGGAAGGGAATATCGAATTGCTTCAGAATAAACACAAATATTACACGGATTACGCCCAAAAGAACTGGGAACCCAAGAAGCAGGAAAATATTGCTAGAATGAAACTGGACTCGGATGCGCTTAAGGAGAACGATCAAAAGAAAAAGAAGAAACTTAAAAACAAGCTAAAAAGCGTTGATCCTGAAAAGGCAATTCAAAGTGTATTCAGGGTGACACTTCGCAATCATATCAAATTAAGTGATATTGCTGATACCAAGGCAAATATACTGCTGTCGGTGAATGCGATCATCATTTCGATAGCCTTATCCAACCTGATCCCAAAACTCGATAATCCGTCCAATCAGTATCTCATTATCCCAACGGTGATATTTTTATTTTTTACCGTGGTATCAATTGTACTATCGGTTTTGGCTACTCGTCCTAATGTGACTTCCGGAAAATTCACCAAAGAGGATGTAGATAACAAACAGGTTAATTTACTATTCTTTGGGAATTTCCATAAAATGAGTCTTAACGAATTCCAGTGGGCTATGAATGAAATGTTGAACGATAAGGATTACATCTATTCATCACTCACCAAAGACCTATATTTTCTGGGATTGGTACTACAACGTAAGTATATGTTGCTACGACTCACCTATTCGATCTTCATGACCGGGATCATCGTTTCGGTTGTTGCGTTTGCTATAGCTTTTTTTACCGGTGGAACGAGTTAAACCTTGATCTCATTCATCAGGTCGTCGTAAGTGTAGTATTCCTTATCTTTTTCACCTCGATTATACAACACGTTCACACGGATGGCCTTCAAACCGGTAACGCCTTGCAGATTCTCTAATTCGAGTATCTCCACCTCGTCGCCCAGGCATTTCTTAGACTGAAGGAACTTCACATATTTAAGATATTCCTGCTCGTCGCTTTTTTGAGAATAAACGATGGTGATCTTACCAGGTTGGGTTATCCTTTCATCAGTGCCCTTTATGTGTGCCTTATCCACTCGCTTTTTCACGACTTCATAACGTGCATTATATGTTCCATCTACATCAAATCGCTTTTCATCCATTCGGAATCGCAACGATAGCGGCGTATTAAAGGAAAGAATCATTGAAGCTACATCCAGCGGAACGGGAAGGTTTTCCTTCAATTGATAGAAACTGTTTTCCATTTCACACATAGCTTGCAACTGCCATAGACGAAGGTTGTATAAATAAATCTTGTTGAAACTATCCTGCTTGGTGATCGATTCACCTACATACAAATTGTGCTCAACACCATCTGTTTTGAAACGCTCGTAATAATGCGGATACATCAACTGGGCTTCATCCTGTTTCTTATCCAGGATATTCGCCATGGTTTTATTGATCAACATCACAGAATCATCATAATTCTTTCGGTGCTTGTACACGAATCCTTTATCATCATCAAGCAATTCATAGTACTGATCAATCAATTCTTTCATACGGGCATCTTTCTTACTCAAATGCTCGTACAAGGGTACTATTTCATTTTTTAAGAAACTTAGCACCTTTCGTTCGCTGTCCACCTGCAGGTTCTCATCCAGGTTTGAGAGGAAACCATCGATCCTGAAATTAAGCTGCTCGTAAATAGGAAGACCTTCAATTTTATATATTTTATCGATGATCTTTCGAACTTTTTTCAGCTGAAATACCAGGTCGGCCTTGGTCGCATCGTTTCTCGCCACAGAAGATCCCTTGATGTCAACCTGTCCAAATAATGGATACACATTCTCAAAAACAATTTCTTCAAAAGAGGCCTCAAGCCCTTCCATCTGGGTCTTTATCACACGTTCTGCTTCTTTCTTAAACTTCCAGTGAACACTATTATGGATAGAAGTACATTCCTGTTGGATAAGCAGTTCGATTTCTGCTTCTTTTTTCTCGATACTTCGCTTCACTGAATCTACCAGGAACGGCATAATATCCAGTAATTTATTGGCGTTGATAGTATTTAACTCCTGCGGATTCGGAGAGACGATTTCGGTCACACCCATTACTTCTCCTTCACTTACCAATGGCGCAATGATCGCACTCTTCACTCCTTGCTTGTGCAACTTTTGGTACAATCGATTCTTCGGATAAAGTCCGAGATAATGATCGACGTCCGTCACAATAAAGGGTTCATGTTTGTTAAAAAGATTGGCGTAAGAGAACTCACATAAGGATCTGCTACACTTTTCCGCTTCCTTGCCGTCCAATAAATAACTTTTTACATCCAGCACAGCAGGCGGATGCTCAAACTCATCTTCTTCTTTGTTAAAGATTGAATACCCTACTTCTAACTCCGGCAAATTGAATATTGCCTGGATAATAGTCTGAAACTCCTGCACAAAGTTTTTGTCTTTCGCATCCTTTTGAAGCAAATTAGCCTTGAAATTGGATAAGGACACATCGGTGGTAGCATCATAGATATTCGCAATGATAAAACCACTGAACCTCCAACTATTCGGTGGGAACTTCTCTTTCCACAGGTCAATATTGTTGAAATTATCGAGTAATTCAGCCACGTCGGATTCCGTGATATCAATACTATTATCTGTTTTTTCGATGTCCATGAAATCGGCATTGTACATCACGCGATAGTGACGCATAATTCCACTTGCATCGGGAATATCATAATAAAAAGGTCTTCTAAAATCCACCTTATAACCGTAAAACGCATTGAGGACAATACTACAGCCCATAATATAGAACTGGTTCTCATCGAAGTCCACTAATGCCAGTTCGTAATCGGAACCCGCTACTTTGATGATGTTTTTATATCGTTCAGTAGACTGAAAAATCGACTGTTGAAAAGGAATAGTAGCAACCTTTATTTCGTTTTTCTGAAGAACATTGGCAAAAAGGTCCTCCAACACCAAATCGACTTGAGGTTGGAACTTTTCCAAATCAGTTATGTTCTTTAGTCCGGAGGTTAGTTCCGGATATTCATCGGCAATCTTCAATACTTCAGCAGCGCGAGCCTTTAGAAGATCGCTCCCCGTCTTCATGTTTTCTCTATACATAGCGAACAGTTTTTTAAAACTGATCTCTATATCGAGTGGAAAATCCTGGTTCGTAGTTTTCGTGCTCATGTGGTTTGTTTTCTAGTATAAAATTACTAATTCTAGCCATATTTAGTCCTGAAAGCCTGGGAATTAACAATATTTTGCAATTCCTTGATTTTTTTCAGAAGAAAATACTTCTATTTTTGTGACGTAAAAGACACACTAATATGAGACGAATTATTGGCCTTTTTATTACAGTTTTATTGATCGGATGTAATACTGACAGCGGAGATAATTTTGCATTGAACGGAAATGCCTTTGGATTTGATGACGGAACCGAGGTTTACGTGATGGAATTTGATAGTAAAAATCAGCCTTCACCTGTCGACACTTTAACCGTGAATAATGGAAAATTCACCGCTAGTTACCCAAAATCGGACGAGACCGATCTAATGATGCTCCGAGTGAGTGGTATCAACGCCAATATTATCTTTTTTGCTGAGAATGAAGATCTAACAGCTAATGTCTACAAGGATAGCATTGCCTCTTCATTCGTTGCCGGAAGCAAGCAAAATGAGCTTTACAACGAATACAATCAGGAAATCGTAGAAATTTCAGCAAGAAAATTAGCCATTAACAAAGCTTACAAACAAGCTCAGATAGAACAGGACGGAATCATGGTGGCCGAACTTCGGGATGAAAATACCAAATTAACCGCCCAGGAAAGAGCCTTCAAAAGAGATTTTGTCAATAATAACAGTAATACGCTCTTCGGAATTATGCTCTTGTCTGAAATGTTCAACCGGGAGGAGATCACCACTAACGAAACTAAGGCTATCCTCGATAAATTGAGCCCGAAAATGGCTTCGAGCGATTTGGTTACCACATTAAAAGCGACCATTGAAGCCAAGAAAAAGGCCGAAGTAGGAGGTGTAGCACCGAATTTCTCTGCACCGGATCCTAATGGCGACATGTTGTCTTTAAATGATGCCCTCGGAAAATATACCATCATCGATTTCTGGGCCTCATGGTGTCGTCCTTGCCGTATGGAGAATCCTAACGTGGTGAAGGTTTATAACAAATACCATGACAAAGGACTTAATATTATTAGTGTTTCACTCGATAAGAGTGGCCAAAAGGCACGTTGGCTGAAAGCCATCGAAGATGACAAGATGGATTGGTATCATGTGTCAAACCTTAAATTTTGGCAGGATCCTATTGCCAGACAATATAATGTACGAAGTATCCCGGCTACCTTCCTTTTGGACGATCAGGGAAGAATAATCGACAAAAACCTAAGAGGAAAAGCGCTGGAGAACAAAATCGCCTCCTTGCTGGATTAATTCAATTCGAAACTCACATTTACCCTGGCTGAAATCTGCATTTCTCCGGGAGCTATCGTTTGCTTGCTGGAACTCGCTTCATCAAAACTCATGCTGCGTAATACCGGACTAGGAGTGTTTACCTGCTGAAATTCACTGATATGAACGGCTTTCCCAACGGTTTGTTCCAATACACCCGCATATTCCATTGCTTTTTGTTTTGCGTTGACTACCGCCTTCTTTCGAGCCTCGGCCTCTAATTCCTTTTGTTGTGAAGAAGAAAATGATATGCCGTCAATACGATTGATCCCCGTTTCCAGTAAGCCATCCATGATATCTTCATATTTCGAGAGATCGATTAGTTTTATGGTTACCGACTGGTTCGCCGCATAATTATAAGTCTTGGTGTTGTATTCGTAGTTCTTGCTCAATCGGATATATTCGGTACGAACGTGCTTCTCTTCAATGCCAGCCTGCTTTACGAATTGAAGTACCTGATTGATGATCTGGTCGTTTTTAAGTTTGACTTCCTTAGCGTTACTTCCGGTGTGTTCCACCCGTACGCTAATGGTGACCTGATCAGGAACTACGTTCACAATTCCTTCGCCCGAAACATCTACGGTGGGTTTTTTAAGCTGCTGTGCTGTCATAAATGTGGTAATTAAAACAAGGGTTAGGGTTAATAAAGGTTTCATTATTTCTGAAATATTAGATTTTTCCAAACTTGTACATGAGCAATAAGATAAGTATGGGTGCCGCGAGTACGGCCACCAGCCACAAATCGGTTTCTAAAATCGATGGCATAAAGGCAATAGTGAGCAGATAACCGGCCACTGCGCCTCCAAAATGGGCATCATGGCCAATGTTCCCAAGTCGTTTTCTCATTCCGTAGATCGAGTACAACAAATATGCCAAGCCAAATATCCACGCCTTGATGGGTAAGGCATAGAAAAGATACAACTTGCCTTCAGGATACAATAAAATAGCCGCATAGATCACGCCCATTACGGCTCCACTGGCTCCTACTGCCGAATAGTGATATTCGTCCTTATGAAGATATAAAGACAATAGATTTCCCACGATCAGACTCAATATATATATCAGTAGGAATTTCGAAACCCCAAGATTGAATATCACCACATCAGCAAAAAAATAGAGGGTCAACATATTGAACAACAGATGCGTAAAATCTACATGGAGAAAGCCAGAAGTAAACATCCGAATTTGTTCTCCCCTGCGTATTCCGGCAATATTGAATTTATACCTTTCGAAAAAAGAAAAATCGTTAAATCCCTTTAACGATATTAAGACATTCACAGCAATGATTAAGATGGTGACGATATGAAGGTTTTGCATATAAACGTTTTTGAAACCGCGAGGCAACTATGCAATAAATTTAATTAGTTTTGCTTTAAATATAACTATGCAGCGGTTACTTTATCTTTTGTTGTATCCTATCATGTGGCTCACTTCCGTATTACCGCTTTGGCTGTTATACATTAAATCCTCGATTTTATTTTTTCTCATCTATTACATCGTGGGGTATAGAAAAAAAGTGGTGCGGTCCAACCTGCAACTCGTTTTTCCTGATAAATCAAAAGCTGAAATAAAAAGTATCTCAAAAAAGTTCTACCAGCATTTGTGTGATATGATCTTCGAAACGATTAAGAATCTCACCATTTCGGAAAAAGAAGTCAGGAAACGATTCCAATTCGATAATCTGGACCTGCTGGATGAACTTTTTGCAAAGGACAAAAGTATTCTGCTAATGTGTGGACATTACGCCAGTTGGGAATGGAGCGGAATATTGAACTATCAGAATCCGTATCGCGGATTTGCCGTTTATAAAAAACTCGATAATCCCTATTTCGATCGGTTGGTAAAAAAGATCAGAGGACGATTTGGGGCGGGCATTGTAGCCAATACCAAGATCGTTTCCACGCTCTTCCGGCTCAACAAAGAGGGAATTAAGACCATGAGTTTGATTCTATCCGATCAAACTCCCAAATTGGGTGCCTTCAAACACCGGGACACTTTTATGGGTATCGATGTGCCAGTATTTACGGGAACCGAGGAATTGGCAAAAAAATTGGATTTTTCTTGTCTTTACTTAAAAATAAGGAAAGTAAAACGTGGTTTTTATAGAGCCGAGTTTGTACCTCTGGCCATTGAGTCAAGGGAAATGGCGGATTATCAGATAACTCGTTTATTCCTTTCTGAAATTGAAAAACAGATCAAAGAAGAGCCTCAATATTACCTTTGGTCCCACAAAAGATGGAAACATCGTAATTAGATCTCAAACCATTCCTCTCTGAAGGCCGTATCGCCTTTTCCTTCAAGCGATTTATGAACGAATTTGCCATTTTCGTGTAAATATTCTTCCTGATAATCAGCCCAATTTTGTGCTAATTCAATAAGGCTGTCACACACATACTTTAATTCATTATTTGTAGTAGTAGGATGCAATGATATACGCACCCAACCGGGCCGAATCAACACTTTCCCCGATTCTACTTCACTGAGTATGCTAAGGGAGCTTTTTTGATCAATTTCCAGGAGATAATGCCCGTAAGTACCCGCGCAGCTGCAGCCTCCACGAGATTGTATTCCAAATCGGTCATTCAAAATTTTAACCGCCAGGTCATAATTCAATTCCCCAATATTCAGGGAGATCACACCCAATCGATCTTCATGTTCACCCGCTAGAATAGAAATATCTTTTATGGGTTTAATTCGCTCGAAAAAGTAGGACAACATTTCTTCTTCCCTTTCCAGCATTTTCTCAACGCCCATCTTTTCTTTCAATTTAATCGCCAGTGAGGTCCGTATCACTTGTAAAAATCCGGGTGTTCCACCGTCTTCACGTTCTTCAATATCTTCGATGTATCGATGAGTTCCCCACGGATTGGTCCATGTTACAGTTCCTCCTCCGGGGCAATCCGGTACTAGATTTCGATATAATTTACGATTGAAAAGCAATACCCCGCTACTCCCGGGACCCCCTAGGAACTTATGCGGTGATATAAAAATGGCATCCAGGTGCGCCTCCGGATCTTCAGGATGCATGTCTATTTTGATATAAGGTGCCGAACAGGCAAAATCCACGAAACACAATCCATCATTCTGATGCATAAGTTTTGCGACTTCAAAATATGGCGTTGTGATTCCTGTAACGTTGGAACAACTGGTGATGGAGGCAATTTTTAACGCTTCGGAGTCCTTATATTGATCTAATAATGCTTTGAAATTCTCAAGACAAAAAAGCCCTTCTTCGTTACAAGGTATTACGATCACCTTCGCGATGGTTTCCATCCATGAGGTCTGATTGGAATGATGCTCCATATGCGAGACAAACACGATGGGCCTGTTCTCTTCTTCAATTTCAAAATAGTCCTTGATTTGTTCCGGTACTTTAAGACCAAGGATCCTTTGAAATTTATTAATCGCCCCGGTCATACCGGTCCCGGTGGTAATCAGAACATCATCTTCACTGGCATTTACATGTTTTTTGATGATATTCCTTGCTGCATGATAAGCCAGGGTCATCGCGGTTCCACTGGCGGTAGTCTGAGTGTGGGTATTCGCAACAAAAGGTCCGAACTCCTGCAGCATTTTCGATTCGATCGGGCCATATAGGCGTCCGCTGGCTGTCCAGTCTGTATACACTATTTTCTTAACTCCATAAGGAGATTCAAAAGTTTGATCTATTCCAAGAATATTTTCACGGAATTTGGAAAAATAGTGTTCCAAGGAAGTTTCGGCCTTGGTTTGGAGTGGTTCCACGGTTAGGGTAAGTTTTGTCCCTATAAATGTAAGAAATTAAATAGAAGCAACTGTCTTGATTTCTTCTATGAATCGATCCGCCAATGCATCAGCTTCTACCTGTGATTTGGCCTCGGTATAAATTCGAATGATAGGTTCGGTATTCGACTTGCGCAAGTGCACCCAGTTTTCAGGAAAGTCAATTTTCACCCCATCGATGGTTTGAATTTCTTCGGAAGCATACTTCTGCTCAAACGCTTTCAGAATTCCATCCACATCCAATTCGGGTGTTAACTGTATCTTCTTCTTACTCATAAAATAAGACGGATAACGTTTCCGAAGTTCACTTACCGATAAATTTTCTTCCGCCAAATGACTTAAGAACAAGGCAATCCCCACAAGGCTGTCCCTTCCGTAGTGCAAATCAGGATAAATGATTCCTCCATTACCTTCTCCACCAATTACCGCTCCGGTGGATTTCATTTCCGTAACTACATTCACCTCACCCACCGCACTGGAACTGTAGGTGCCTCCCCGCTGCAGAGCAACATCCCTCAAAGCTCTAGAAGAAGACATATTGCTCACCGTATGACCCGTTTTATTTTTAAGTATGTAATCTGCCACTGCCACCAGGGTATATTCCTCGCCAAACATTTCACCATTTTCATCCACAAAGGCCAATCGGTCCACATCGGGATCCACCACAATACCGAAATCGGCCTTCTGGTCTTTCACCATAGCCATTAGATCGGTTAAATGCTCCTTCAAAGGCTCCGGATTGTGCGGAAATTCACCATTAGGAGTACAATACAACTTGACGGGATGTACGCCTAAAGCCTCGAGTAAGAGAGGTACTGCGATTCCTCCTGTGGAATTTACCCCGTCTACTACCACCTTGAATCCTGCTTTTCGGATGGACTCTGCATCCACTAGTTCAAGGTCCAGTATCTCATCAATATGCAAGTCGATATAAGCATCGTTACGGATGATGCTTCCTAACCGATCCACTTCAGCAAAATCGGAATCCTCAGCTTCTGCGATCTCTAGTATCTTTTGACCGGCTTCAGCATCCAGAAACTCTCCCTTGCTATTAAGTAATTTGAGTGCATTCCATTGTTTGGGGTTATGGCTGGCGGTGAGAATGATTCCGCCATCAGCGTGCTCGAGTGCAACCGCTACCTCCACGGTAGGTGTCGTCGAAAGACCCAAATCCACGACATCGATTCCCATACCTACCAGGGTTTGCATTACCAATTGCTGAATCATATTTCCGGAAATACGCGCATCACGGCCTACGACCACACGATAGGTTTCCTTATCGCGCTGTGCACGAACCCAGCTACCATAGGCAGCCGCGTACTTCACCGCATCGATCGGGGTAAGGTTATCCCCTTGCTTCCCTCCTATGGTTCCTCGTATCCCTGAAATGGATTTAATCAATGTCATTTGCTGAAATTTTGAGCAAAGATACTTTTTCTAAAACATAATTTTAGCTCCATTTTTGTAAATTGTACCGAATGAATTTTCTCGCACATATTTATCTTTCAGGCGATGATGAAGGGGTGATAATCGGTAATTTTATTGCCGATGGTATTAAGGGAAAGCGCTACGAAAAGTATCCTGAAGCCATCCAAAAAGGTATCCTACTTCATCGGGGAATTGATTCGTATACCGACCAGCATCCCACAGTAAGAAAAAGCACTGCCAGACTTCATAAAAATTACGGCCATTATGCCGGGGTGATCGTGGACATACTGTACGATCATTTCCTTGCGAAAAACTGGAAGAAATATCACGACACTCCACTGGAGATTTTTGTCGAGAATTTTTATGAATTACTTCGGAATAACTTCACGATTTTACCGGCTAGGATTCAACGAATGATGCCCTATATGATAAGTGATAACTGGTTGCTTAGTTATGCTACTATTCCTGGTATCAGTAAGATTCTGAACCAGATGAATGTTCGCACCAAGGGCATTTCGAAGATGAATTTTGCCGTGGTGGAACTGGAACAATATTACGAGTTGTTTGAGGAAGAATTCACGTCCTACTTCGAAGAACTCATTGAATTTTCAAAAAACAAACTCGCCCAACTATGAATTGGAAATTTCTCGCCGCACTACTCATACTTTTTAGTTGTAAAACTGAACCTGAAAAGAAGGAACTAACCCTTCCAAAACAAGGCCTTATTGTTGAAAATGCTATGGTTGTTTCAGCAAGAGAGGAGGCTTCCCGGATTGGTGTACAAATCCTCAAGCAAGGCGGTAATGCCTTTGATGCGATGATTGCTACAGAGATGGCCCTGGCTGTTACCTATCCTAATGCTGGAAATTTGGGAGGCGGCGGATTTATGGTTTATCGAACCCGATACGGTGAATTGGGAGCGTTCGATTATCGCGAGAAGGCACCTATCAAGGCTTCCCGGGATATGTACCTGGATGAAGAAGGAAATTTTATTTCAGAAAAAAGCAAAAGAGGAAGTCTCGCCGTAGGAGTACCGGGTACGATTGCAGGAATGTTTGCGGTCCATGAAAAACTGGGCTCTCTTCCTATGGATGTCATCCTGCAACCGGTTATCGAGTTAGCAAGAAACGGATATGTCGTTACCGAACTGCAGGCTTCGACCCAGGAAGAATTTATCCCGATCATCAAAGAAACCAATGGCGAAGAATCCATCTTTACCCGGAAATATGTTGCAGGTGACACCCTTAAGAACATTGCACTGGCAAATACCTTGTCCAGAATTGCTGAAAAAGGCAGATCGGAATTTTACGATGGTGAGACCGCAAAGATTTTGAGCGATTATATGCAGGAAAAAGGAGGTATTATTACGATCGATGATATGAAAGCTTATGAGGCAGAATGGCGGGAACCACTTGTTTTTGATTACAAGGATTTACGGGTGATTTCCATGTCCCCACCATCTAGTGGCGGCGTTTGTCTGGCCCAAATCCTAAAGATGATAGAACCATACCCAATCGATGAATACGGACATAATTCGGTGAAGTCCATCCAGGTCATCACAGAAGCTGAGCGAAGAGCTTATGCGGATCGTAGTTTTTACCTCGGTGATCCTGATTTTGTAAATATCCCAATCGACTCCCTGCTGGCAGATGCATATCTTTTGGAACGGATGGAAAGTTTTAGTTTCGATGAGGCTACGGAATCCTCCAGCCTGAGTTATGGTAGCATCCCCGGCTATGAAAGTACGGAAACGACGCACTATTCCATTGTAGACAGTTTGGGAAATGCAATTGCCGTTACCACGACTTTAAATTCTTACTACGGGTCAAAACTGTATGTGAAAGAACTGGGGTTTTTCTTGAATAATGAAATGGACGATTTCAGCGCCAAACCGGGCGAACCGAATATGTTTGGACTTATTGGCGGAGAAGCGAATGCCATCGAACCGCAAAAGCGAATGTTGAGTTCCATGACCCCAACCCTGGTGGAAAAAGACGGCAAATTCTGGATGAGCGTGGGTACTCCCGGAGGGTCTACGATCATTACCTCTGTACTACAAACCATTCTGAATGTCTATGAACACGACATGAGTATGCAGGATGCCGTTGATGCACCGCGATTTCACCACCAATGGTTGCCTGATATAATTCTTTTCGAACCGGAATCCTTTGCACCTTCGGATTTAGATAAATTACGAGAGAAAGGCTATACACCCGACGAACAGAACTCTCCTGTGATTGGCAAAGTAGACGCTATCCTGGTACTTCCGGATGGCAAACTAGAAGGAGGCGCAGACCGCCGTGGTGACGATACCGCTGTCGGTTACCTCCCATAAACCACCTTTTTTTAGTTCTTTATCGGTAAAACCGCACTTTATAACGATTTGTAGGTTTTTTACTACATTTTGTGAGAATTTGGGTTAATTTTGATATTGAATCAATACCTTAAAAATTGCAGTAAAGGGATCGTTGGGAATCCTTTATTCCCGCGGAGAAGCCCTTGAATTCCGCCCCCCGCTCCAGTTGCTAGCAATGCAGTTCGCTCTATGAGAGACAATAAATCTTTCTTTAGGGACTTGTATGCCCTTATCCCGCTCATTTTAAGCGGGTTTCTCTGCATTGCATTGATCTTTCTTCTCTGGCAAAAATCGATTACAGACGTCACTTTTATTACTACCCTTGGCGATGTGTCTACTATCTTCATTAGTATCAGCGGATTTTTAGCTGCCATTATCATGGTGTATCTGGCCTCTGCAGCCGCAGGCCTTAAAACTACACGAAATACGGTGATTGATACTTTAAGCAAGTTCACTCAGAAAATGCACAATTTCCGAACGATTGTAGAGCTACTGCTTCGTTCGAAAATGTGGCTACCGGGCCTTAATGAATACATTGATGAGGAATTTGCCGGTCTTACGTTCTTCGAGGTCAAGGAATTCTACAAGGGGAAATCCAAGCTGGCCATCGAGTTTCTTCAGGAGACGCACCGATATGAGGACACGGAAAACCTCTATTTGGAGCTCAAATCACTGTTAATGACCAATCCGAAGGAGAAAAAGATTCCTGAAAACATCCGCTATCCCAGTGTCTATGAAAAAGACATTGTAGCCAAGTGGTTGGAACACAAATGCGGTTCCGGTTTGTGGTATTATTTCGGATATAAATACGGTAGTTTCAAGGAGTCGTTAGACTTCAATGCGGTGTTTGAACGGCATCAGGAAAAGATCATGACGCTGGCCAATGCTATCGATAGTGAGGCTTTCGAGGATTCTTCTTTTAATGAGGTCTTTCTTGCCAAGTTGGGAGAATACATGAGTAATGAAGTGATACCGAAGCTATTCCAGTTCCAGGATAAAAGCGACAGCAAAATGCCGGGGATCATTCGCTACCTCTACTCTATTTTCCTGTTCCTGGTGTTGTTTGGTGTATTGTTACCCCTGGCCTTCCTATTGTTATCACTACCCATTATCACATTAATCATAAGCTATGCGTTCGTGGTAAGTATTATCTTCTTCATTGCTACCAGTTTCTATCAGTTTGTACTTCGGGAGATAAAAAGCTGAGATTAACATTTATTTTAACAACAGATTGTACCTGCTGACCAAAATTTTCAATCGGTTTCAGTACCTTTGCAAATTATGGTAAAAAGCGACGAAGTTATTGAAGTTTTAGGGGCCAGAGTTCATAATTTAAAGAACATTGACGTTACCATTCCCCGTGAGCAATTGGTAGTAATTACAGGCCTTTCCGGCAGTGGGAAGTCCTCTTTAGCCTTTGATACTATCTATGCTGAAGGACAACGTCGCTATATCGAAACCTTCTCGGCCTACGCGCGTCAGTTTTTAGGTAATCTCGAACGTCCGGATGTGGACAAGATCGAAGGTCTTTCCCCCGTCATTGCCATAGAGCAGAAAACCACAAGTCGATCTCCGCGTTCCACCGTTGGAACCATTACCGAGATTTACGATTTCCTTCGACTCTTATTTGCACGTGCCAGCGATGCCTATAGTTACCAAACCGGAGAAAAAATGGTAAGCTATAGCGATGAGCAGATCAAGGAACTTATCATCAAAGATTTCAACGACAAAAAAGTAAGCGTTCTCGCCCCGGTGGTGCGATCTCGTAAAGGTCATTATCGCGAACTTTTTGAACAAATCGGTAAACAGGGATTTTTGAAAGTTCGGGTAGATGGAGAAATCCTTGATATTGTAAAGGGAATGCGTATCGATCGCTACAAAACGCATGATATTGAGATAGTGATCGACCGCCTCAAGATCACAGAAGCGGTGGATCAGGACAAACGGTTGATGGAAACTATCATAACCGCCATGTACCACGGTGATGACGTATTGATGGTTCTGGACAATGAAACTGGGAAAGCACGATATTTCAGTAGATCCCTAATGTGTCCTACTTCGGGTATCTCCTACCCAAATCCGGAACCCAATAATTTTTCTTTCAATTCTCCGAAAGGAATGTGCCCCAATTGCAAAGGTCTTGGTGAATTACACGAAGTGAACCTCGATAAAATTGTACCGGATAATCGGCTGTCCATTAAACAAGGAGCTTTAGCGCCTCATGGTCCGCAAAAGAGCAATTGGGTATTCAAACAACTGGAGATCATTGCACAACGATACGAATTCAAGTTGAGCGATCCCTTTGAAAGTATCCCGGAAGAAGCCAAAGACGTCATATTTAACGGAGGAAATTCTACTTTCGAAGTGGAGTCCAAAACCTTAGGGATTACCCGTAATTATAAGATTGATTTTGAAGGTGTTGCCACCTTTATTCAGAATACATTTGAAAACAACGATTCCAAATCTCTTCGACGTTGGGCAAAGGAGTATATGGATAAAATCCCTTGCTCCGAATGCAACGGCAGCCGATTGAGAAAAGAATCTCTCAACTTTAAGATCAATGGTAAGAATATCGCCGATCTGGCATCCATGGATGTCATTGAAATCTCCGAATGGTTCGAAAATATTGAAAAGGATCTCAGCGAAACACAGTTGAAGATTGCTTCGGAAATCATTAAAGAAGTACGTGCCCGACTCAAATTCCTTGTGGATGTTGGACTCACTTACTTATCACTTAATCGAAGTTCTAAATCCTTGTCGGGTGGAGAGGCGCAGCGAATCCGCCTGGCAACGCAAATCGGATCTCAGCTGGTTGGGGTGCTTTATATATTGGATGAACCCAGTATTGGTTTGCATCAGCGGGACAATGAGAAACTGATCGATTCTCTGCTGAAATTGAAAGAAATTGGAAATTCGGTCATTGTCGTGGAACACGACAAAGACATGATCGAAAAGGCCAACTACGTGATTGATATTGGTCCGGCAGCCGGAAAGCACGGTGGTGAGATCGTTTCCGAAGGAACACCTAAGGAAATTCTAGAGCATCATACGCTCACAGCAGATTATCTCAACGGAACCAAGGAAATCGCTATTCCGAAGAAAAGAAGAAAAGGAAACGGTAAAAAGCTTTCTCTTAAGGGAGCGACCGGAAATAATTTAAAGAATGTCGATCTGGAAATACCTTTGGGTAAAATGATCGGTGTAACGGGGGTTTCAGGAAGTGGTAAGTCGACACTGGTGAACGAAACCCTGTACCCCATCCTTAATGCCCATTTCTTTAATGGTGTGAAAAAACCTATGCCTTTTAAAAAGATCGACGGCCTGAAACATATCGATAAAGTTATTGATATCAACCAGTCACCCATTGGAAGGACTCCAAGATCTAATCCTGCAACCTATACAGGAGTATTTTCTGAAATCCGAACTCTGTTCTCCAAAGTACCGGAAGCGATGATTCGTGGCTATAAACCAGGTCGATTTAGCTTTAATGTGAAAGGTGGCCGTTGTGAGACTTGCCAGGGTGGCGGACTGAAAGTCATTGAAATGAATTTCCTTCCGGATGTGTACGTGGAATGTGAGACGTGCCAAGGGAAACGATTTAATAGGGAAACTCTTGAAATTCGTTATAAAGGAAAATCGATTTACGATGTGCTGGAAATGACCATCAATGAAGCCTGTGGTTTCTTTGAGCATATCCCAAAGATCTATCGAAAACTCAAAACCATACAGGATGTGGGCTTGGGTTATATTACCCTCGGGCAGCAGTCTACGACATTGTCCGGAGGCGAAGCTCAACGTATCAAACTTGCCAGTGAACTCTCCAAAAGGGACACCGGAAACACCATGTACATTTTGGATGAACCTACTACAGGGCTTCACTTCGAAGACATTAGGGTTCTTCTCCATGTATTGAACCGATTGGTCGATAAAGGAAACACTGTGGTCATCATCGAACATAATCTCGATGTTATAAAAACCGTAGACTATATTGTGGATATTGGTCCTGAAGGAGGTAAGAAAGGTGGAAATATCGTGGCCACCGGAACACCTGAAGAATTGGTGAAGCATAAAAAGAGCTATACCGCACGATTCCTTAAAAAAGAACTACATTAGCTTTATAGAGTATGACGATGAGAAGCAATAATCATAAGAAAAACTGGAACGAGATAAAAACTAACGATTCCTGGGCGATCTTCAAGATCATGGGAGAGTTTGTGAATGGTTTCGAAAGGATGAGCAGCATTGGCCCCTGTGTTTCCATTTTTGGGTCCGCAAGAACTCAACCGGATGATGAGCATTACAAAATGGCCGTGAAAATTGCTGAAAAGATCACACTCAACGGATATGGTGTGATCACCGGCGGTGGCCCTGGTATCATGGAAGCGGGTAATAAAGGTGCCCATTTGGCCGGTGGAACATCCGTTGGGCTGAATATCGACCTGCCTTTTGAACAACATGACAATCCTTATATCGATGGTGATAAAAGCCTCGATTTCGATTACTTTTTTGTTCGGAAAGTGATGTTCGTAAAGTATTCCCAGGGATTTGTAGTAATGCCCGGCGGATTCGGAACACTGGACGAACTCTTTGAAGCGATCACCTTGATCCAAACGCACAAAATTGACAAGTTTCCAATCATTTTAGTGGGAACATCCTTCTGGACCGGTCTTATTGACTGGATCAAAACTACCTTGTTACAACAGAACGGTAATATTAGCGCAAAAGACCTGGATTTAATCCACATCGTTGATAATGAAGACCAGGTCCTGGACATCTTAAACAGCTTCTACGATAAATATAATCTCAGTCCTAACTTCTAAAAAACAGCACATACCTCCCATCCTATGCGACATATTTTGATTGTGAGTCTATTGTTCCTTGGTGTGTTCAACCTATCGGCACAGAATACCATCAAAACAATGTTCTACAATCTGTTGCAGTATCCCGAGGCTCAGTCTGGTGACCACAGGGCGTTAATTTTGAAGGATATCATCGCCGAATATCAGCCTGACATTTTCATGGTGTGTGAATTGCAGTCGGCAGCGGGAAGAAACGAAATTCTGGCAAAGTCCCTGAATGTGGATGGCAACCATTACATAGGGCTTCCCTTCGAAGCAAATCAGTCGGGTTCAGGAGATTTGCAGCAATTGTTGTTTTATAGAAGCAACATGTTTACATTAATTGAAACCGATATTATCACCACTTTTGTTCGGGATATCAACCGTTATGTCTTGCAGTTAAATACGGCCAACGGAGATATTGATCCTGTGGTTTTGGATATATATGTTTCGCATCTGAAGTCGAGTCAAGGGGGTGATAATGTCGCACTTCGGCTGGATATGGTGAATGAATTTACCGCTACTTTGGATGATTTGGATCCGAATTCGTTTATTATATTTTCAGGAGATTTAAACCTATATACCTCGACGGAACCTGCTTATATTGAATTACTGGATCCTACCAATGCCATTACATTGGCCGACCCCATCGACCGTCCCGGTGCATGGAACTCGAACATTAATTTTCAAGACATACATACGCAGAGTACTCGCATCAGTTCTGGACCTTTTGGTGCTGGCGCAGGTGGTGGACTGGATGATCGTTTCGATTTCATTCTCATTTCTGAAAATATGCTGACGGATCCCAAATTGAAATACGTGCCCGATACCTATGAAGCCTATGGAAATAATGGGAACTGCTTTAATGAAAGCATCAACGATCCGGATTGCTTCGGAATATTTCCGCAGCAACTAAGGAACGATTTATATGTGATGAGTGATCACTTGCCGGTAGTAATGGAATTAGAAACCGATCAGGAAATTATTTTATTGAATGGTACAGAGTTTGAGGCGGTATTACCAAAATTTGATGTGGAGCAAACAGTAGTTGGAGACAACCTTCGACTTATTTTCCCGTCTAACTATGAAAAAGGACTCGAAGTAAGGATTTTTGACACTCTTGGTAAAGAAGTGATCAAGCTACCGGTTGGAAGTGGTGAAACTTTTAAGGATATAGATGTTTCCTCGCTGGCAGCAGGCATATACACCGTCTTGAGCAACCCTTGGCCCTCGACTCCGCTAAAATTTGTAAAGAAGTAATTGAAGAAGTATTGCATTGGCCTGGTATTACTATTATGCGCCTCCCTTTCGGGTTGGGCGCAGCATGATATTATTATCAATGCTGAATTAAGTCCAGGTGAAGATATACTTCGTATTTCCCAGGAAATAACGTATATGAATACTTCCGAAGAAACACTTGATCATATATTTCTAAATGATTGGGCGAATAGCTTTTCATCCAAGAACACTCCCCTTGCACAACGCTTTGCTGAAAATTTTAAAAGTGGATTTCATTTCGAGAAGGATTATCGTCGGGGAAGAACCGACATTTTTGACATTACCGATGCCGCAGGAAATCCGATTCCCTGGGAACGTGGTGATGAACTCGATATTATCCGTTTGAATTTGAAAGAACCATTGGACGAAGGGTCATCCACGAAAATTTCATTGAATTATGCAGTAAAGTTACCGGAAACAAAATTCACTCGTTTCGGGGTCGATAAAAACAAGGAGTACAAGTTAAAATATTGGTACATCACCCCTTCCGTGTACGACGGTACCTGGTACACCTATAGCCACAAGAATACCGACGATTTTTATCAACTCCCCAACGACTTCTCAATTACGCTTAAAACTCCAGTTGATTACAAGGCATTTACCGACCTCAATATAACATCGGAAGCGACCGCTGATAATTCCAAAATCTTCGTCATGCGAGGTGAAAAACGTCTGAATGCCGGTATTTATTTGGAAAAGATTCCAAGCTTTCAAAGTGTAGTGACAGACAGGCTTGAAGTAATCACAAATCTCAAAGATAGAAAGGTAACCCCGGCCGTTAAGGCTCTTCTGGTAGATAGAATTACTGGGTTTCTGGATGAAAAATTAGGGGATTATCCCTTTGAAAAGATCGTGATCAGTGAGGCAGATTATCGCAACAGTCCGGTGTATGGTTTAAATCAGTTACCCGATTTTATCAGTCCGTTTCCCAATGGTTTCGAATTGGATATCGAGTTGCTTAAAACGACGACCCGGAAATACCTGGTGAATTCGCTTCCTTTAAATCCGAGAAAAGATCATTGGCTGCTGGGTGCTATTCAGATTCATCTGATGATCGAATATGTGAACACCTTTTATCCGGATATGAAGATCATGGGAGAGTTTAGCGATTATTTGATCATTAGATGGTCGCATGCATCTGAAATGGAATTTAACGATCAGTATCCATTTCTTTATCTGAACATGGCTCGGCGCAATCTCCACCAATCACTGGTAACATCCAGGGATTCTTTGGTGAAATTCAATAAAAATATAGCCAGTGACTACCAGGCTGGTAATGGTTTTACTTACTTAAATGATTACCTCGGAAATGATATACTCAATGAAACCATTAAAGAGTTTTATTCGGACAGTAAACTAACATACACCAACCCTTCTCAATTTGAATCATTGCTTAGGGAGAATACTGATTTGCCTGTAGACTGGTTTTTTGACAGTTACGTTTCAGAAAGAAATACAATCGATTTTAAGATCAAGAAGGTGAAAAAGCTTGAAGATAGTCTGGAGGTAACCGTAATCAATAAAAAAGAATATGCAATGCCGGTGTCGATCTATGGACTCAAAAAAGATTCCGTGGTATTCAAAAAATGGTTGGATCCGGTAGCCGATGAGATGGTCGTAAGAGTTCCGAGGGAAGAAGTGCGAAAATTGGTATTGAATTACGAGGCTGTGATCCCGGAAATCGATCAAAGAAACAATACGCGAAAAGTAAAAGGACTACTCAATCGCCCAATTCAATTTCGTGTGTTCAAAGATATTGAAGACCCTGCTTACAACCAGGTGTTCTTTATGCCGGTGTTTCAGTACAACCTCTACGACGGGTTTAGCGCCGGACCTAAAATCTATAATAAAACCTTCCTGCCTAAAGGACTGCATTACCGGCTCGAACCTTTGTATGGATCGCGGTCTAATACACTTATCGGGAAAGGTGCTATTGTTTATAAAAGCAGGCTGGACGATAAGAATCTTTATTTCGTTAGGGCCGGATTGGCCGGAAGTACGTTTTCCTATAATGAAGGATTATTTTACAGGCGCCTCTCCCCTTACCTCACGTTTGCCTACCGCGATAATAATGATCTTCGGAAGAACGAAAAGCATTTCATCAATTTCAGAAATGTAAACGTATTTCGGGACGAAGACCCGAACGATCCTACTCAGGATCCGAACTACAGCGTCTTCAATATGCAGTATGTGTATTCAGATAACAACCTGATCAATTTCTACCGGGGGGTGTTCGATTATCAATTGTCAAACGATTTTAGCAAAGTATCGGCACAATTCGAGTATCGTAAATTATTTCTGAATAATCGCCAGATCAACCTCCGTTTTTATACGGGGATCTTTGTATTTAACAAAACTCGCGATAATGGGGACTTTTTCAGCTTTGCCATAGATCGTCCTACCGATTACCTCTTCGATTACAATTACTACGGAAGAAGTGAAGACACCGGGTTGTTCAGTCAGCAGTTTATCCTGGCCGAAGGAGGATTCAAATCCCAATTGGAACCTGCCTTTGCCAACGAGTGGATAGCCACCATCAATGCCAGCACGAATATCTGGAAATGGATCTACGCCTATGGCGATATCGGCCTGGCAAAGAACAAGGGGGTGGAAGCAAAAGCACTTTGGGACACAGGAATCAGGGCTAGTTTGGTTGCCGATTATTTTGAGCTTTACTTCCCATTATATTCCAACCTGGGCTTTGAGCCGGGACTGGATGATTATGACCAGCGAATCCGGTTTATTGTCACCCTCGATTTGAAAACACTTTTCAGTCTTTTTACCAGGGAATGGTATTAAGGAGTTCTTCGGAAAGATTTTGGATTATTAATATTTCTTCTATTTTAGTGCCGCTTTTAGCGACTTAACCTATTAATAACCTAAATCTATTACTACCATGGGAATTTTTAAAAAATTCAAGGATAAACTGGGTATTGGCGGTGTCAAAGTGGAACTGAAAATACCTGGACAAATCGAAAAACAAAGTGGAATGATCAATGGAACTGTGATCTTAACCACTAAAAGCGATCAGGAAATAAAAGATATAACCGTTCAGTTAATCGAAGAGTTTTCTACCGGGAGAGGCGATGATAAGGAAGAAAAAGAATTCGAACTGGGCGAAATTAAAATACCCGCAGGTTTTTCCATAACTACTGGAGAAACCAAAGAAATCGAATTTTCATTACCCTTTCAGTTGGTAAATTCCAATGCTGATGACCTCAAAGAAATGGGAGGCGCCCTGGGAACCCTGGGTAAACTTGGAAAATTCGCCAACAATGAAAAATCCAGTTTTTTTGTGGATGCCGAGGCAGACGTGGTAAGTGCTGCGCTAGATCCTTCCGACAAAAAGGAAATAAAACTCGTCTAACTTTCCAAACTCAATCAAATGGTTCAATTATGCAAGCGAATTGCTGATTCCAAGTGGTTTCAGAATTCGATCACTATCGTTATTCTTATTGCAGGGGTACTGGTGGGTATCGCCACCTATCCCGATTTTTCAGATAAATACCATTCCATCCTCGAAATTGCGAATCGCGTAGTCCTGTGGATATTCGTAGCGGAGGTAGTTATTAAAATGGTGGCAGAAGGAAATAAACCCTGGCGCTATTTCTATGATGGTTGGAATGTTTTCGATTTCATTATCGTAGCAGCGGCCTTCCTACCCTTTGGTGGTAGTTCGGTAGCTATATTACGTTTACTGCGTTTGTTAAGGGTTCTGAAACTGGTAAAAGCTCTGCCAAAGCTTCAACTGCTGGTGAGTGCTCTACTAAAAAGTATACCTTCCATGGGATACGTTTCTATCCTATTATTGCTGTTGTTTTACATTTATGCCGTGGCAGCGGTATTCTTCTTCGGGGCCAACGACCCGTTGCATTTTGAAAATCTGCAGATGTCCATGCTTTCCCTTTTTAGGGTAGTAACCCTTGAAGACTGGACCGATGTTATGTATATCAATATGTACGGTTGTGAAAACTACGGTTATGATGGTAATATGGATCTTTGTACCAATTCCAGTGCCAGTCCGATAGGAGCAGCAATTTTCTTTGTGTCTTTCGTTCTATTCGGAACCATGATCATTCTCAATCTTTTCATCGGTGTAATTATGAATGGTATGGACGAAGCAAGGGACGAAGCCATCGAAGAAGAGATCATTGCTCCGGAAGATGTACAATCCAACCTTTCCGAACTGGAAGAAAAACTTTTAGAAGTTCAGCAACTGGTATTGCGTTTAAAGCATCCCGGGATCGCAGCTGAAGAGTAACTCACAGAAGGAATTAGAAATTGAGTCCGCTTTTCAACCCGAAAGGCGGATTTTTTTATTGCTGAAATTCGAATACCTTTAAAAGGTGAATATTTTCAAAAATTTTCAAGTCCTTATTCTCCTTGCCCTGATACTCGGTCTTGCACCCTTTTATCCGGAGCCGCACCTTTGGGGTAAAATCAAATGGATCTGGGGTGGTGCCGAAGGAATGACCGCCTTTGACTGGTTCGATTTCGCCTTTCATAGCTTGCCATTTTTATTGCTGATTCGACTTATCGTTATGAAATATTTAATAAATCGTGAAAAATAACACAATTTGTTGATAATTTTTCAATGTTTTAACAGGGTGAGGGATTGCAAAATCGCCTTGTTTTAGCTACTTTTGCAGGGTCAATTCATCCTTCTATGCAAACAAACCCACAGGCTAACAGCGACTTATCTTTTGAAGATTTTAAAGCAGAGGTAATCAACGATTACCGAATTGCGGTGACGAGCCGTGAATGTAGTCTGCTGGGTCGACGCGAGGTCCTGACAGGGAAAGCGAAGTTTGGGATTTTCGGCGACGGAAAAGAAGTCCCGCAATTAGCATGGGCAAAAGCCTTCAGAAATGGAGACTGGCGTAGTGGTTATTACCGGGATCAGACCTTTATGATGGCCATTGGTGAGCTTACGATCGAGCAATTCTTTGCCGGACTTTATGCTCATACAGATATAAAAGCGGATCCCATGAGTGCCGGAAGGCAAATGGGAGGTCATTTTGGAACCCACAGTTTAAACGAAGACGGTTCCTGGAAGAATTTAATGGCGCAAAAGAACAGTAGTGCCGACATCTCCCCTACTGCCGGACAAATGCCACGTCTCCTGGGATTGGCACAAGCTTCTAAAATTTTTCGTCATGTTGAAGAATTGAAAGGTCATACTCAATTTTCCAACAAGGGAAATGAAGTGGCCTGGGGAACCATCGGGAATGCCAGTACCAGTGAAGGGTTGTTTTGGGAAACCATCAATGCTGCCGGCGTGCTACAGGTTCCAATGGTAATGTGTATATGGGATGATGAATATGGAATTTCCGTTCATGCGAAACATCAAACCACCAAAGAGAATATTTCAGAAATTCTTAGCGGGTTCCAAAGAAATGAGGAAGACGAAGGCTACGAAATTAAAGTAGTAAACGGATGGGATTATGCCGAATTGGTACAGGTGTTTCAGGAAGCCGGTCATATTGCTCGTGAAGAACATGTTCCTTTATTGATCCATGTGAAAGAATTAACACAGCCACAAGGACATTCTACCAGCGGTTCCCACGAAAGATATAAAGATGCCGAACGTTTGGAATGGGAAAGATCGCACGACTGTAATCTTAAAATGCGACAATGGATGATCGCAAATAACATTGCAGATGATGAAGAGCTTACGACAATTGAAAAGTCTATAAAGAAAGAGGTTCGTGAGGGCAAGAAGCGAGCCTGGGAAGCCTATCTTGCTCCACATCGCCAGGAACAAAAAGAAGCGATTACATTGCTCGGGAATCTGGCTGAGAATAGTCCGAATGGAACATTCATTAATAAGATAAAGTCGGAACTAACTGAAAACACAGAACCGCTTAGAAGTGATGTCATTTCATTGGTTAGGAAAGCATTGCGCTATGTCGTTACGGAAAATACTTCGGAAAAGCGACAACTTCAGGATTGGGTGAATAACTTCTTCGAAATCGTTCAGCCCAAGTATAGTTCACATTTGTATTCAGAAGCAAGTAACAAGGCGACGACCATTTCAGAAATAAAAGCACAATACGATGAAGATGCACCTATGGTGGACGGACGGATTGTGTTACGGGATAATTTTGAATCCATTTTTGCCAACCGGCCGGATACCCTCGTATTTGGAGAAGACAGTGGTGCCATTGGCGATGTGAACCAGGGCTTGGAAGGGCTTCAGGAGAAGTTTGGAGAATTAAGGGTTAGTGATACCGGTATTCGGGAAGCTACCATCTTAGGACAGGGAATCGGAATGGCCATGAGAGGCCTGCGACCTATCGCTGAAATACAATACCTCGATTATATCTTATACGCTTTACAGATCATGAGTGATGATCTGGCGACCGTTCGCTACCGTACGAATGGTTTGCAAAAAGCTCCGCTTATCGTGAGGACTCGTGGTCATCGATTAGAAGGAATTTGGCATAGTGGCTCCCAAATGGCAGCTTTAATCCATTTGCTACGCGGAATGTACATCTTGGTACCCAGGGATATGACAAAGGCAGCAGGTTTTTACAATACGCTGCTGGAAAGTGATGAACCAGCCGTTATTGTAGAATGCCTGAACGGATATCGATTAAAGGAAAAGTTACCCTCCAACCTTGGAGAACTTAGAACTCCGATCGGGGTGGTCGAAACGGTTAAAGAAGGTACTGATATTACTTTGGTGTCCTACGGAAGTACTCTTCGAATTGTACAACAGGCGGCCAAAGAATTGGCACAGGTAGGCGTTGATGCCGAAGTAATTGACGTACAAAGCCTCCTACCGCTGGATATCAACCACGACCTGGTAAAAAGTTTGCAGAAAACCAATCGTATCCTGGTGGTGGACGAAGACATGCCTGGAGGAACCGCAGCTTACATTCTTTCAAAAGTATTGGATACCCAAAATGGATACCAGTACCTGGACAGCAAACCGCAAACATTGACGGCCCAATCGCATCGTCCTGCTTACGGAACTGATGGAGATTATTTTTCAAAACCTTCTGTGGAAGACGTTTTCGAGAAGGTCTATGAAATGATGCATGAGTCAAATCCCACTGATTTTCCGCAATTGCGATAATTTCTAAGGAATTTATTTGGAATCTTTGATTTTTTTACTGAATCTTTATACTCAGTTTTAATAAAACAAGTCCATGTTACAGTACAACTTAAATAATAACAATAATAATAACGGAATGCCGTAACAAGAACTTGTCGCGATATATGGCCCGTCAGGTTTTTGTACCTGGCGGGTTTTTTTATGAATCAATAATAAACCAAAATCAAAAATTATGTGTGGAATTGTATGTGCCTTCGAACTAAAACAGCCCGCAGAAATCCTGCGCCCCCAATTATTAACCATGGCGAAATGTATTCGTCACCGAGGCCCCGACTGGAGTGGAATCTATGATCACCCTAAGGCTATCTTAGCCCACGAACGACTGGCTATCGTGGATCCTACCTCTGGAAAGCAACCCTTGTATTCCGAAGATAAAAAGCTGATCCTTGCGGCTAATGGTGAAATTTACAATCATATGGAATTAAGAGCACAATTCGAAGGCAATTACAATTTCCAGACAAAAAGCGATTGTGAAGTGATACTGGCCTTGTACCGTGATAAAGGGGCAGACTTCCTCGATGATCTCAATGGTATTTTTGGTTTTGCGATCTATGATGTTGAAAACGATTCTTATTTGATCGCCAGGGACCATATGGGGATCATTCCTCTCTATATGGGTTGGGATCAAAACGGAACCTTCTATGTTGCCTCCGAATTGAAAGCTCTGGAGGGAGTATGTACTAAAATAGAATTATTCCCTCCCGGACATTATCTTCATAGTGAAGACGGAGAAGTGAAACGATGGTACACCCGGGATTGGATGGACTATGAGAATGTAAAGGACAACGAAACTTCCATTGAAGAGTTACACGATGCTTTGGATGCTGCTGTTCACAGGCAGTTGATGAGTGATGTGCCATACGGAGTATTGCTTTCCGGCGGACTGGATTCTTCCATCACATCCGCTCTTGCCAAAAAATACGCCGATAAACGAATCGAGACCGGTGATAAAGAAGGTGCCTGGTGGCCACAACTCCACTCTTTCGCCATTGGTCTGGAAGGATCTCCTGATTTGGCCGCAGCTCAAAAAGTTGCCGATCATCTGGACACGGTTCATCATGAGATTCATTTTACCATCCAGGAGGGAATCGATGCCATTCGAGACGTAATTTATCATGTGGAAACTTATGATATTACCACTATCAGGGCCTCTACCCCAATGTTCTTGCTGGCCAGGGCGATCAAAGCTATGGGAATAAAAATGGTACTCTCCGGCGAAGGCGCTGACGAGATTTTCGGTGGATACTTGTATTTCCATAAGGCTCCAACCGCCAAAGATTTCCACGAAGAAAATGTTCGTAAACTGGACAAGCTACATATGTATGATTGTTTGAGGGCAAACAAATCTCTTGCTTCCTGGGGTATAGAAGGCCGGGTTCCATTTTTGGACAAGGAGTTTATGGATGTCGCTATGCGATTAAACCCTAAAGACAAGATGATCATTGCCGGTCAAAGCGATCTAAAAGCCAGACAAGCTATGGAAAAATGGGTCCTTAGAGCTGCCTTCGGCGACTATTTACCTGAAAGTGTGGCATGGAGACAAAAAGAACAGTTCAGCGATGGTGTGGGATACAGTTGGATTGATACGTTGAAAGAAATGGTGGAACGGGAAGTGAGTGACGAACAAATGGCAAATGCCCAGTACCGTTTCCCTATTCAAACGCCCACCAGTAAAGAAGAATTCTTCTACAGGTCAATCTTCGAAGAGCATTTCCCAAGTGATGCAGCCGCATTAACGGTTCCTTCCATACCCAGCGTTGCATGCAGCAGTGCCGTAGCCCTGGAATGGGATGAAAGCTTCAAAAACATGAACGATCCCAGCGGTAGGGCCGTTGCGAATGTACATGAAGACGCATATTAAAAAGGAGGCACATGTAACTTGGCATTCTCATCTTACTTTATTTTAATTCTAAGTTTAGTTTTTGTTCTATCTTTAGACGATTTCTTGTTGAACAAAGCGGATTAAAATTGACCGATATGAAAAAAATTAGCTCTTTACTACTGCTGTTTACAGCCTTGTCTTATGCACAAACTCCCTGCACCAACGGCTTTGCCGGTCAATACCCGTGTAATGGCTATAATCTCTTATCCCACATCACCGCAACCACTATGGGAGCTAGTGGTGGAAATGATACCTGGGGTTGGACCGATCCTCAAGATGGAAAAGAATATGCCATTGTAGGATTAGACAATGGAACCGCTTTCGTAGATATAACAGACCCTGTATCGCCCGTCTATCTCGGAAAACTACCTTCCGTAACTGGATCGGCTACAGCGAGAGATATAAAGACGTATAACAATTTTGCATTTGTAGTAAGTGATAATAATGGGAATCACGGGATGCAAATATTCGATCTAACCCGATTGCGAAATGTTACCAATCCTCCTGAAACATTTACGGAGGACGTCCTTTATTCGGATTTCGAAAATGCGCATAATCTCGCTATTAATGAAGAAACAGGTTTTGCTTATGCCTGCAGAACCAACCTTTTTGGAGGAGGTGTTCATTTTATAAACATTCAGGACCCTTTGAATCCCATAAATTCTGGAGGAGTTAGTGGTGTTCTCACTCACGACGCCCAGATAGTTGTATATAATGGACCGGATACCGATTATACAGATCGGGAAATACTCTTTAGCTACAACGGATTCGATGGAGATGTCACAATCGTTGATGTTACTGACAAATCCAACCCACAAATTATTTCAAACTTTTCTTATAGCAATAACGAACATGCTCATCAGGGATGGTTGACTGAAGATCAGCAATATATTATTATGGGTGATGAATCGGACGAACTTAATTTAGGGCTGGATACACGGACGATTATTTTTGATATTAGTGATCTTGACAATCCAACAGAGTCCTTTGTTTATTTCGGCCCAACAGCAGCGACCGATCACAATGGCTATGTTAAAGGAAATACCTATTATCTGGCGAATTACAACGCAGGAATGCGGGTTATCGACATTTCCGAAATCGGCAGCGGAACGTTTAACGAGACCGGGTTTTTCGATGTGTATCCGGACAATAATGCGTCAGGATTTAACGGTGCCTGGAGCGTCTATCCTTATTTTGCCAGTGGCAATCTCATCATTTCTTCCCGTGGGAGTGATGGTGGTTTATTTGTAGTGGCGGAGAGTTTATTGGAGACCACCTCATTCGAAGATTCGATTACTTTTGAGATAATACCTAATCCGTCAAACGAACTAATTAACATTCAATTGAGTCAAAGTGTTCAGCTGTTATCAGCCGATATTTATGATAATCTTGGTCGACAGGTTTTTCAAAGTAAGGATTCAACTTCTATCAATATTTCATCTTTGAATAACGGAATGTACTTTTTAAAGATCGTCACCGACCAAGGGAGCTTTACCAAGCGACTCATCAAAATTTGATCGAACTTACAGCATTTCTTCGTTTCAACTTTATTTTGCCTTCAAGTTAAATAAGTATATTGCAAGAAAAAGATGAAGAAGATATTTGTACTTCTTACCCTGTTGTTTTTCGCCTGTTCCGATGACGACGGAAATGCTCCCATTGAAGAAATGGAGCCCCCTACCCTGAATATTTCGGTCATCTCTTCCGCTTCTACCAACAACGGGATGTTCGAGCTGGATATTCAAACCAATGGCGGTGAAATTTCGACTTATAACCTTTCAGAATTGATAAATGTTCCTCTGGACGCTAACAGAGCCTACACCAGAAATATTTGGGCTACCTGGTATAAAAGAACCGGGGATGTTATGGAAGTCTGGCAAAGAAATCTCGAGAATTCTTCTTCAGCGGAAATTGGGTCACTTTGCACATTAACAGGTGAGTTCCCATTGTTTGTGGATAATTCACTCGATCGACTGTTCGTGGTTACACAATTTCAAACAAGTCAGGAGACGAGCAGCAGGGTGCACATCTTCAATGGCTCCGGAGCTTGTATTGTTCAAACCATAGATGGTTTCAGGATTCGGACCGTATTTGAATATGGAGATACGTTGCTGGTTTATTGCAATAGCAATTCAGTAAATAACGTTCAGAAAATCGTGAAGATCGATATGGCAACTGGTGACGTTGTGGATGAATTGTCGCTACCGCAAAGTGCTAAAATAGCCGTTCAGGATAACATCCTACATGTCTTCTTTATCAATGAAGATTACAATACCTATAATGCCGATAATTTCAATTTTATTTCAAACGCCACTATTCAATTCAACTATGATGAGATCCAGTTTGGCTTTATCAATACCGAATTCGAAGGAAATACGCTTTATACCAAGGTGACTTACGCTCAACCAGGACTCATACCGAACGGCCCTGCCCTATTCGATTTCATTACCGGGGAAATTGTCACCCCCTACAATCTTTTATACGACATTAACAACAACCTTAATTTAGTTTCAGAATCATTCTATAATCCAACAGGGACTTACGATGTGGATTTGGTAAAAGATATTGTTGTAGTGGGATATACGGATGGAGCCACGGATCACGGAATTGTGGTAAGTAATTTCGATGCTGAAATTTTAGAAATCATTCCACTGGATTATTTCCCAACCGAGATTACCATTCGATAACTATTAAGGTAACCACTTTTTAGCAAAGTTAGGTTTGCGCTTTTCGAGAAATGCATCCCTACCCTCCTTAGCTTCATCGGTCATATAAGCCAATCTGGTCGCTTCCCCTGCAAATACCTGCTGACCCACCATACCATCATCGGTAAGGTTCATGGCGAATTTCAGCATTTTAATAGAGGTAGGTGATTTCGCTAGAACTTCCTGCGCCCATTCGAATGCAGTAGCCTCCAATTCATCATGGGGAATAACCGCATTTACCATCCCCATTTCAAAAGCTTCCTGAGCCGAATAATTCCTTCCGAGGAAAAAGATCTCACGAGCTTTCTTCTGCCCCACCATTTTCGCCAGGTAGGCACTTCCGTATCCACCATCAAAACTGGTAACATCGGCATCGGTTTGCTTAAAGATCGCATGTTCTTTGCTAGCGAGGGTCATGTCACAAACCACATGCAAGCTATGTCCTCCACCCACTGCCCATCCGGGAACTACGGCGATCACGGCTTTTGGCATAAACCGGATCAAGCGCTGAACTTCGAGTATATTCAAACGATGATAACCGTCTTCACCTACATACCCCTGGTGTCCCCGGGATTTTTGATCACCGCCACTACAGAAACTATAGACACCATCTTTGGAAGACGGACCTTCAGCAGACAATAAAACAACTCCTATTGAAGTATCTTCCTGGGCATCGTGAAAGGCATCCAATAACTCGCTCGTTGTTTTAGGCCGAAAAGCGTTCCGAACATCGGGCCTGTTAAAAGCAATTCTAGCTACGCCATCACACTTTTTATAGGTGATATCCGAATATTCTTTGGCCGTTTTCCAGTTGGGTGTACTCATATTTTTTATTTTAGCGTAAAGATAAAAATTATGCGTCATTTACTCTCGTTTTTATTCCTGTGTCTTGCCCTTACTTTGCACTCACAGGAAGCTTATAAGTTCACTGAAATAATCGATCTCGAAGCGACACCCGTGATAAGTCAGGGAAGAACCGGAACCTGTTGGAGCTTTTCCAGCACCTCGTTCCTGGAATCAGAAATTATACGACTTACCGGAAAAGAAATAGACCTTTCTGAAATGTACACGGTACGAAATACGTATCCAAAAAAAGCCGAGAATTTTGTCATGAGACAAGGGAAGGCTCAATTCAGTGAGGGCGGACTCGCACATGATGTGATGAATTCAGTTCGGGATTATGGTTTGGTGCCCAATGAAGCGTTTACCGGGCTGGACATGGGAGTTGATAGACATAATCATGCGGAATTAGTCGCTATCCTCAGGGCGATGGTAGAAACTTATGTGGATAACCCTGGAAGAAAATTAAGTCCGAAATGGAGAGGTGCTGTAGACGCAGTACTCGATACGTATCTGGGAGAAAATCCGAAGCAGTTTACATTCCAGGGGAAACAATACACTCCGAAATCCTTTTTGGAAATGACCCAGATCGTACCCGGAGATTATGTAAATCTCACTTCTTTTACCCATGCTCCGTTTTACTCTGAATTTATTCTGAACATCCCTGATAACTGGAGCTATGGAAAATTTTATAACATTCCGATAGATGAATTGATGCAGACCGTCGATAACGCACTCGAGTATGGGTACACTGTTGAGCTTGATTGTGATGTGAGTGAGCGAACCTTCTCTTCCAAAGATGGCGTGGCGGTAATTCCAAGAGACGCAGTGAATAATAAAAAAGCATTGCAAGGAATTTACCCTGAAAAGAACATTAGCCAACAATATCGTCAACAGGAATTTGAAAACTTCACCACGACCGACGATCACCTGATGCATATCACCGGGATACTTAGAGATCAAAACGGTACAAAATATTATAAGGTGAAAAACAGCTGGGGTACCGATGAGAGCAGGACTGCTTATGGCGGGTATGTATATTTCTCTGAAGCTTATATGCGTTTGAAAACCATCAGCATTACCCTGCATAAAGAAGGCGTGCCAAAGGACACTTCGAAAAAGTTAAATTTATAGTAATTATCGAGCATCTGGCCCGAATTTTGATACTTTTGAGACGATGAAAAAGTGGTTTTTCATATTCGCTTTGATCCCGGGAATCAGCATCGCTCAGTATGATTTTGACACCCGTTATTTCACAATTGATGCGGGATCATTACCGGATGTGGAGGAGTTGACGTCCTTCGACCTGCAATTTGAAACGCCTTCGAGTTTCGATATCGATGCGTTGAAAAATTACGATAAGGTCACTGCCAACAACTACTGGCAACCTGTAGACATGGCAAAGGCCGTTGACGAGATCGAAAGATACCAACAAAACGAATTCGACTTAAATCGGTTGCAATCTAAAATGTTTGCCCGGGGTGGAACGGCTCAGTATGGAACCGATGCCGCTTCCGCAGTAAAAAATACGGTTTACAGGGAGCAACGAGGACTTGATTTTCTGGATCCCTGTCCTCCATTCGGAATTTGTTCGCGATGTGCTCCATATCGCGTAGGACGTGGTTTTCGGTAAATTCTTAGTTGGTAATTAAGAGATCAGTTCGATACCGTCTTCTTTGATTCGAATCGCTTTATTCTTGTATAAACTCCCGATCGCCTTTTTAAAGCTTTTTTTGCTTAAACCCAGTTCGTTTTTGATGGCTTCGGGATCCGATTTGTCATGAAGTGCCAGGAATCCTCCGGCTGCTTTGAGTTCCTCCAAAACGTATTGCGCATTAGGTTCGATGCTTCTGTAACCGGGAGATTGCAATACAAGATCCACCTTATTATCATGACGGATTTTCTTAACAAAAGCCTTGATCTTATCACCGGTTCTGATATCCTCGAATATATCTTCCAGGTAAATCAGCCCTTTGTGCTTCCCATTGATAATCGCGTTGGCTCCCTTGTCGGTGATATGAGTAACCAATATATCCACTTCATCAAACTTTTCAACGCTTAAGGTATCATTACTAAGAAATCGGTTGGACTTACTTGAACCCACCAAACGGTTCGTTTTATCATCCAGGTATAAATACACTATATACCAATTTCCCTGTTTCATGGGCCGTGCCTGTTCTTTAAAGGGGACAAATAATTGCTTCACAAGACCCCAATCCATGAAAGCCCCATATTTCGTGACGGCACTACATTCCAGAAATGCAAATGTATTTAATGTGATAAACGGTTCATCAGTAGTTGCCACTGGCCGTTCTTCGTTGTCCAGATAAATAAAAACGTCGATAGAATCGCCAATTTGATAGCTTTCCGGTTTGTAGCGATTAGGTAGAAGCACTTCGTTTTCTTCGGAATCTCCAAGAAATAAACCCGGGTCGGTCTCTCGTAAAATGGTAAGTGTATTATATTCACCCAGTTGCAACATCGGGCAAAGGTAGTACTTTCTTAACCAGTATTTCTTTAAAAAATAGATTTAGTACTAAATCAGAAATTTATTACCTTCACAGCTGAATGAGCCAGGTTAGTCCCCATAATTTTCCTGAAACTACAAAGTTTTACAGGAAACTTGAAACAGAGATCGCCAACATTTATTTCTATAAAAGGATGGTGGTTGTGGAAGCGCACGAAGGAGTTACATTGTCCTTTAAAACAGGATTTGCGACTTTGCTCCACGGACTTCGAATCGGCGGATTTAAACCCTTCATTTACATCGCTAACCGAATTAACTCTTATTCGGTTTCACCTATGGATTACAAATATTTGAACAAGATCAAACCTCTTCGTGGGATTGCAATTGTGAGCGACACAGAGTCTGCCAGAAATAATGCAGAATTGGAAAAAAACTTCTGTTCCAAGCCTCTTGAGATTTTTGAAACTCTTGAACAAGCCCATGCCTGGGCATTGCAACAATTGGAAAGTCAGGATTATTTAATGTAATCAAAGTACTGAAGTAGCACCTGGTCGTTCACATCGTGTGGTGTAAAAACTTCGAGGAGCCTCGGTGCATCTGATGGCCCAAAAAAGTCTCCCAAAGCGTTTTTTAGTTCCTCTTCATTGGTTGCATTGGTGTATTCAAATCCGAACATGGCACATAAGTGCTTCGCGGTAAGTGAATGTGAAGTTTCGAAATATTTCTCAAACTGATCGATTTCCCTGGCACCGGAAAGTATCCTGAATATACCCCCTCCTGAATTATTCACCACGATGATTCTAAAACTAATCGGGATATAATTATTCCATAACGCATTACTGTCATAAAAGAAGCTGAGATCTCCGGTAATGAACACTGTTTGTTTCTGCTGAACCCTCGCAGCACCAATGGCCGTGCTTGTACTTCCATCAATACCACTGGTCCCACGGTTGCAGAACACCTCATAACTTTTGTGCAAATCGAATAATTGAGCGTAACGCACTGTAGCACTATTGGCCAACTGAAGATGTATATTGTGTGGCAGATTCTTAAATAAGACCGAGAATACGACAAAATCCGAATAAGGAATCTCCTTCAGGTAGGCATCGTGCATGGTCAATCGATGATCTCGAATAGAAAGCCATCTGTTCCTGTAATTACCCGCACTAACCCTATCAGACACTAACAGCTCTCCTAAAAATGTTGCAGGTTCGTTTTTAAAATGATAAGTGAGTTTAAAAAACGTATCGTTCGCTTTTTTTGAATCTACGTGATAATGATATTTCGGTGGATATTTACGAAGAAATGCTTTGATTCGCTTAGACACTATCATCCCACCAAAAGTGAGCAATACTTCGGGTTGCAATTCTTTTAATTCGTCATCCTCCAAAGAGGAAATCAGCTGATCTATGGCAGGAAAGAAATGTTCGTGATGTAAGTTGGAAGTTGTTTCAGTAAAAACTAACAGATCCGAATCCTTCGACAGATTATCCAGCAGCTCTTGTGGAATTTGTTCTGGATGCATCACTCCTGCTAGTATCATTTTTCTTTCTGCTGTATTCCAACGATGTTGGAAAGTGTCCATTTTTTCGACCTCAATTTCGGGAACAAAATGTTTCGCAGGTTTGTTCTCAACCTTATAGTCTGACGACTCTGTAACCTCATAAAGAGGCTCATTAAAAGGCACATTGATATGCACGGGGCCATTTTGTTCGATAGCGGTGTTCAAGGCCTGGTTGATCTGCCTTAAGTTGCTGGCATCATTTTCATGTCCGGTTTTGCAGTTTGCGGAACATAAAATATGGTTTCCAAATACATTCTCCTGTTGTATTGTTTGCCCGTCGCCTATGTCGATAAGATGTTCGGGGCGATCCGCCGAAATCACCACCAAAGGAATATCGCTGTAGTAGGCTTCAGCAATTGCCGGATAATAGTTGAGCAGTGCAGATCCGGAAGTACAAACCAACACCACCGGTTTTTGCAGTTGTTGAGCCATTCCCAAAGCAAAGAAGGCTGCACAACGCTCATCAACAATGCTGAAATTGGTAAAATCGGGGTGATTAGAGAATCCAATGGTCAAAGGAGCATTGCGCGATCCCGGTGAGATCACAACATGATCAATTCCTTTGGCCAGACAGAGTTGAGTGATAAATTGTGAGAGAATCTTTTGAGAAAACATCATAAAAAACAAAGGTACAAAGGAGCATTACATTATGCTAGCATAGGTTGGATTACTTGTAACATGGTTGACAGCTTATTCTGGGTTTCCTGCCACTCGTCGGTTGGCACGGAAGCTTGCGTTATACCTCCCCCGGCATATAGTTTAGCCTTGTTGCCAACGATTTTCATACATCGCAGATTGACAAACAAATCAAAGATGCGCTCTCGTGCTCGTATGGGCCCTAAATAACCGGTATAAAATTCCCGCTCGATGTGTTCATTTTTGAGGATAAAATCTCTGGCCATGTCACGCGGTAACCCACATACTGCAGGAGTGGGATGCAAAGCGTGAATGGCATCTCGCACAATATTCTGCCGACTGAAGAATTTACCCCGGAAATCGGTGCGTAGGTGGACCATCTTTCCAGCCTTGTGATTATTTACTTCGGAAATATCCATTTCAGCAGTAAAGTCTTTTAGCAATTCCGTGACAAACTGTGTTACAATTTTCTGTTCCTCCAGTTCCTTTTGGGTCCATTGTACCTCGCCCATTGCATTTGGTATTTTGGTTCCTGCAAGGGACATCGTTGAAAACTCTTCACCTCTAACTTTTAGCAGGACTTCAGGAGTAGCTCCACACCACAAGCCGTGTTCGGGGTGATAGCTAATATATCTGAAAGCATTAGGATACAGTCCAAACAACCTTGTGATCAAGAGTTCCCAATCAAGAGCCCTAATGTCTATTTCCCCGCTACGAGCTAACACAATTTTTAAACCTGGACCATTTTCCATCTCATGGATAGCGGAGGCCACCAGTGCCTCATGCCGGGACTGCTCGACCTTACTATCATAGGGTTGAATATGAGATGATTTAGCGTTGAACTCCGGGAGTGTCATTGAAATTCTATCAGACTCGTTTTCCGGAATAAACAAAGGTTCACCCGCATGAAAAGGAACCATGAGAAATCCATTTTCATTCCAGGGATCTCCATGAGTCTGTCGATTGTTTGATTGAAATATCCCGGAAATATTCGTCTCGGAGGGCAATGAATATATGGCGAAGGGATATCCTTGATGGAAGTTGCGGGAAATATGTTTTAATAAATTCTCAGAATCCATTTATGACTTCGGTAGTGCAATGGTCGTAAGTTTTACCAGTGAGATTAATTCATCCGCTTCGTTGGTGATGCGAATTTGCCATAGTTGTGTGGTTCTTCCCTTATGCAAAAATGAGGCTCTGGCGTATACGTAACCGTCCTTCACTCCTTTCACGTGGTTAGCGGCAATTTCGATTCCGCGGATACTCACTTCATCGGTGTTCATAAAAATATGTGCTCCCGCACTTCCTACACTCTCAGCTAGTGCTACGGAAGCGCCACCGTGCAACACTCCATCGGGTTGATGAACCCTTGGGGTAACTGGCATTTTCGCGGTAAGGGATGATTCGGAAAAATCTACAAATTGGATATTCAGTGTTTCCATCAGGGTGTTCTTACACATAGAATTACACTGCTCCAACACTTCTTCTTTGGAAAAGTTCATAGTAAAGATTTACTTTGGTAAAAATACGAAATGAACCTCAATATGACCAACGAAATCCGTCTTTCTTATGATGCTACAAATACCTATTCCACGTTAAATGAACTCACGGATAGAACAAAAACCATATGGATGGTTTTTCATGGAATGGGATACCTCAGCAGATTCTTTATAAAGTACTTTAAGGAGCTTGATCCTTCAGAAAATTATATCATAGCGCCCCAGGCTCCCTCCAAATACTATCTGGATAGCACATTTAAGCACATAGGAGCTTCCTGGCTCACCCGGGAAAATACTTCCGAAGAAATGGAGAACGTGCTTTCGTATGTAAATTCGGTTTGGTTAGCTGAAAACCTGCCCAGAGACCGACGTCTTATTGTTGTAGGATATTCCCAGGGTGTTTCAGTCGCTACTCGATGGATGGCAAATCAATCGTTAGACTGTGATATTCTGGTCTTACATTCCGGTGGCATTCCGGAAGAATTATCAGCGGATAAGTTTCAGTATTTGGACAAAAATACCCAGGTTCATTACGTTTACGGAAACCGTGATCCCTACATCACTGAGGAGAGAATACTAAAAGAAGAGCAAAAGGCACAAATGCTTTTCGAACAACGTTTACAGATGCATCCATTTGAGGGTAAACATGTCTTCAACAAGTCTTTTATTCAGAATTTGTAGGAATTTACTACAAATTAATTGTGCATTTCATCGATTTTATTTGGCTTTTTGTCTTGCTTATTGTTTATTTGGTATCTATTTGTAAGAAAATTCATAACCTCAACAACGATGAAATTACAACTAACTACCTTTTTTGCCCTCATTTTTAGCCTGGCAGTTTTTGCGGGAATACCCCAAATTGAAAAGCAGGCACTTGCAGATTTGTATGAACAAACCCAAGGAGATCAATGGAATCAGTCGTGGGACTTGTCCGGTAACCTTGAAGAACTACCGGGTGTGACTGTCGAAAATGGTCATGTGGTAGAGATTCGGATGTTATTTAATAACTTAAATGGTGAGTTGCCGGCCTCCATTGCCCAATTGTCCAAATTACGTGTACTAGAACTTTCATTCAACAAGCTGTCAGGTGAGATTCCTACCTCCATTGGAAGCCTTCAGGCTTTGGAAGTACTTGCACTTAATGGAAACAATCTAACAGGAATTGTTCCTGCAGAAGTAGGTTCGATATCGACGTTAAAACAACTGCATTTAAGTAGCAACAAGCTTTCCGGTGAACTTCCTTCATCGCTTAACGAATTAACCGAATTGGAGGTGTTTAACGTATTCGATAACAATCTTAATGGAAATGTGCCCGTAGAATTGGCCAAGAATAGAAATATCCGAGAATTCATGGTAGCTGAAAACAACTTCATCAACACTCGTGAAGTTTCAACTATTTTACTATCCAACTCGGCTCAAGTGAATTTAACCGACAATATTTTAAACCCCTCAGGAAAATCTATCATCGCCATTGAATCCAGTGATGATGAAAATTAATTTCATATAGTAAAAAAGAGGTTGGAGGACTTTTCATTGAAAGGTCCTCTTTTTTTTGGCTTTATTTTGAAAATTTATAAACCGAAAACGTTGTAGTTGCTAAAGAAAATGAAAAGCCTATAATTTTTTGGGGGTCGTTTTATATCTTTAGCCTTCAATAAATAAGACCAACTAATATGCGCAACCAAAGTAGAGTTGTAATTGAAAATATTTATCCCCAGGTAAGTGGGGGTACCCTTCCCATAAAAGCAGTTGTCGATGAAATTATTCCTGTCCATGCAGATGTACTGGTGGATGGACACGACGTCATAGCAGCATCGGTACTTTTCAAGCATGAAAAAGCCAGAAATTGGCAGGAAGTTCGGATGGCTCCATTGGGCAATGACTTGTGGGGAGCGCAATTCAGCGTTGAGAAACAAGGTTTTTATGAATACAAGATCCAGGGTTGGATGGATCATGCCTTGAACTGGCAGCATGGTATAGAACGAAAAATCGAGGACGGACAACATGTAAATTCCGAATTGCTCGAAGGCGCAGAGATTCTTGAAAACATTAAGAAAATGGCTTCCAAAGAAGATGCCAGCTATTTTGAACAATTGCAAAAGGACTTCCGAGATGAATCTGCTTACGAAAAAGCGGTTCATGAAGCCGTTTCAGAAAAGCTACACCACTTGTTCACCCAATATCCTGTGAAGAAGTTGGCTAATGAGAGTGAACCTCTCTCCATTTATGTGGATCGTCTGAAGGCCAGATTCAGTACCTGGTATGAGTTCTTCCCACGTTCGGCGTCGAAAGAAGAAGGTCAGCATGGAACATTCAACGATTGTTTGGACTTATTACCCCGTGTTGCTAAAATGGGCTTCGACACCCTCTACTTCCCTCCCGTTCACCCTATTGGAGAAGTGAATCGAAAGGGAAAGAACAACACCACGGAAGCACATTCTGATGATGTAGGCTCCTGCTGGGGAATTGGCTCAAAGGAAGGCGGACATAAAAGCATTCACCCTGATCTGGGGACAGAAGCCGATTTCAAAAAGCTGGTTTCCGAAGCAAAAAAACTGGGAATAGAAGTGGCCATGGATTTCGCATTGCAAGCTGCACCAGACCATCCCTGGGTGGAAGAGCATCCGGAATGGTTTAAATGGAGACCCGATGGCACGGTTCAATACGCCGAAAATCCACCAAAAAAATACCAGGATATCCTTCCTATTTATTTCGAAAGCAAGGATTGGAAGAACCTATGGGATGAAATGTTATCAACGGCCCTCTATTGGATCGAGGAATTTGGAATACAGGTGTACCGCGTGGATAACCCACATACAAAACCTTACTATTTCTGGGGATGGCTCATTTCCGAAGTAAAGAAGAAGCACCCGGATGTATTGTTCTTATCTGAAGCATTTACAAAACCAAAAGTAATGCATCAACTGGCCAAACAAGGATTCACACAATCTTATACGTATTTTACCTGGCGTAACAGCAAGAATGAACTCATTGAATACCTTACGGAACTCACTCAAACCGACCAACAATGGTTTTTCCGACCCAATTTCTGGCCGAACACACCCGATATCAATCCTTGGGCGTTGCAGGGAAGTCATGAAGCCACCTATCTTCAAAAATATTTCCTTGCGGCAACATTGAGTTCTAACACCGGGGTTTACGGACCTGTCTTCGAATATATGCAGGGAGCGGCCCTTCCCGGAAAAGAGGAATATCTGGACTCTGAAAAATTCCAGATCAGGCACTGGGATTGGGGAATTGAAAATAAATTGACCACCCTTATCACCCGAATCAATGAATTGAGGAAAGATCATAAAGCCCTTCAGCAAACCAATAACATAAAATTTCTCACTGTTGAGAATGATCAATTACTGGCTTATTACAAATATGATCAACAATTGGAAAGTGAAGTAATTGCTGTAGTGAGTCTGGACCCTTATTATGCCCAGAATGGATGGGTACAGCTTCCGCTGGAAGACATGGGTATTTCAGAGGGGCATCAGGTGAAGGTATCCGATTTGATCACGAAAAGCAGTTATATCTGGGACAAGGAATGGAATTTTGTAGAATTACATCCTGCCTTACCATTCCATTTATTCAAAATAGAGAAGTAATATGGCAAAACGAGACGCCTCTAAAATAAAGTCAGCATCACAATTCAACACCCGTTGGGAAGCCTTAATGGACGACCAGCGTTTTGTGAAGATGTTGCTTTCAGAGGTATTGGAAGAATATATCACCAAGCAACGATGGTACGGTGGTAAGTCGAGTAAATTGAAATACATCGAACTCACCGAGTATTTCAGGATTCAGCAACACGAAGAAGTGTACTACGGTCTTATACTGGAAATTAATTTCGAAGAGGCCTTTTATCAGCATTACTTTATACCGATCGCATTTGTGACGGACGAAAACTTCGCAAAAAAGGATAGAATTTTACCTATCACCATCAATGGCGCTGAGGGTCACATCATCGACGCGATCAACCTGGAGGCGTTCCGAAAACTCGTCTTTGAGCGTATCCTTACGGCCAAGCCCAACGATACAACCCGGGTACAATATCACCGTGGAGACAGTCTTAATGAGACAGAATATATTTCTTCCCGCTTTATGGGAATGGAGCAGAGCAATACGTCGGTGATTATCAACGACCGCTGCGTGATCAAGTTCTTCCGAAGAATTTATGCCAATAAGAACCCGGACTATGAAATGTCCAGGTTTCTCTCGGACAAAAAAGGATTTAAGAACACCCCTCCCTACCAAGGCTCATTGAATATCAAGGATAGCGATAATATCATTACCACCATTGCCTTAATGCAGGAACTGGTGCCGAACGAGGGAGATGCGTGGGAATATATGCTGAACGAACTGCACGAAGTATTCAGTAATATCGAAAAGAAGAATGTTTCAATCAAAAGCCTGCCAAATACGGAGATTTTCAAACGATTGCCGATTCATGAAGTTCCTCCAGCCGTCGTCGACTGGGTAGGACTGGGAATATTTCAGAAACTACAACAACTGGCTCTCAGAACTGCAGAAATGCACATTGCGCTGGGATCCGAGTTTGAGGAAACGGCATTCACGCCGGAGCGATTTAACGGGGACTATGAAGTATGGCTGAAGAATCGATTGTTATATCAATTTCAAAATCGCCTGAATACCGTTGAAAATAACCTACACAAACTCGAAGGTCTTACTCTCGAGCTTGCCAACTGGTTTTTGGAACAAAAGAATGAGATTCGGAAGCGATTTTTGGACTTCGACTGGACTAAGCTGAAAGGAGAACGCCTGCGCGTGCATGGCGATTACCATTTGGGTCAGATCCTGGTGAAAGACGGAGATTTTTATATCCTGGATTTCGAAGGAGAACCAGAGAGTACGATTCGTGACAGAAAAGTGAAACAACCGCCTCTTAAAGATGTGGCGGGCTTGTTCCGATCGTTTCACTATGCGGTCTATGCCACCATTTTTAATAACATCGATGAATACCCTTACTCGCAACAAGAGCTTTTCCACGCAGGAGAGCTTTTGTACCGCTATTTCATTGGAGTTTTTCTGGAAACCTACACACATCGCATCCAGAATGCGAATATTAACATAGGCTATAATCAAGAGCGAATTTTTGTACTGAAATATTCTATGCTTGAAAAAGCAGTATATGAATTAGGGTACGAAATGAACGCTCGCCCGTTATGGGCCGTGATTCCTCTGGAAGGAATTGCATCAATTATGAATGAAGAACAATAATATATGGAGAAGGTCATTCCACATAGTTTATTTACAGATTTTGACATTGAACTCTTTAAAGCCGGTAAGCACTTCCGACTGTACGAAAAAATGGGGGCGCACCTCACGGAAATTGACGGAGTAAAAGGAGTTTACTTTGCGGTTTGGGCGCCTGCCGCCAAAGCGGTTTCTGTGATCGGAGATTTTAATTATTGGATTGAAGGCGAACACCCGCTGAACATTCGGTGGGATTCCTCCGGTATCTGGGAAGGGTTCATCCCCGGAGTGCAAAAAGGGACTGCCTATAAATACAAGATACATTCGCACCATAACGATATAAAAACTGAAAAAGCCGATCCGTTTGCCTTTCGAACGGAACATCCGCCAAAAACAGCTTCCATAGTATGGGACATGACACACGACTGGAAAGATGCTGCCTGGATGAAAAAGCGAAAAGATATCAACCGCCTGGACAAGCCTTTTTCAGTCTATGAGGTCCATTTGGGATCCTGGATGTATAACACAGCCGAAAACCGACCACTCACCTATCTTGAACTGGCAAAGTCCCTCACGGATTATGTGAAAAAGATGAACTTTACGCATGTGGAGTTTATGCCGATCATGGAATATCCTTATGATCCGTCCTGGGGTTACCAACTTACCGGATATTTTGCGCCTACTTCGCGTTTTGGAAAACCAGCCGACTTTGCCTTGTTGATCGACGAATTGCATAAGAACGACATCGGTGTGATATTAGATTGGGTGCCCTCTCACTTTCCCGAAGATGCACACGGCTTAGGATTCTTCGACGGGTCCAACTTGTACGAGCATCCCGACAAGCGAAAAGGATATCACCCTGATTGGAAAAGCCTCATTTTCAATTATGGTCGAAACGAAGTACGCGCATTCCTGATTAGTAATGCAATGTTCTGGCTGGATAGATACCATGCCGATGGATTACGTGTGGATGCCGTTGCATCTATGCTCTACCTTGATTATTCGAGAGAAGACGGTGAATGGGAACCCAACGAGTTTGGCGGACGGGAAAACCTGGATGCAATCTCATTTTTCAAAGAGTTGAATGAAGCGGTATATGGGAACTTTGAAGGTGTACAGACGATTGCCGAGGAATCTACCTCTTTCCCAATGGTTTCAAAGCCTACGTATTTGGGCGGACTAGGATTTGGTATGAAGTGGATGATGGGATGGATGCATGATACACTCGAATACTTCAAAAAAGAGCCTATTTACAGAAAACACCATCAAAACGATATTACGTTCAGTATGACCTATGCGTTTACTGAGAATTTCATGTTACCCTTGAGTCATGATGAAGTGGTATATGGCAAGCAATCGATTTTAGGAAGAATGCCCGGCGACGAATGGCAGCGTTTTGGGAATTTAAGGTTATTGTACTCTTATATGTTTACACATCCCGGAAGTAAGCTGTTATTCATGGGAGGCGAGTTCGGACAGGGAGAAGAATGGAATTTCCAGCAAAGCCTGGATTGGCATTTATTGGATTATGATGTCCACAAGGGAGTTCAAACTCTGGTATCCGATTTGAATAAGTTCTACAGTAAAGAAGTTGCCTTACATGAAAAACAATTTGTTGTTGAAGGCTTCGAATGGATCGACTATAACGATGCAGAGAACTCTGTTTTGTCTTACATAAGAAAAGGAAATAACGAAAAAGACGATGTGATCCTCGTATGCAATATGACCCCAATGACCCGGGAAAATTATCGCATAGGGCTACCAAAAAAAGGAAAGTATAAATTAATATTCAATAGTGACGAAGCCCAGTATGGCGGAAGTGACTATGCAATAAAAAAGAGCTACACTTCAGAAGAAAAAGAATGGCAATTCAGAGATCATTCGGTGGAACTTAACCTTCCACCCCTTGCTATGATCGCCCTGAAACGGGTAAATTCCAAGGAAAAAAGTTAACGAAATCGATTTCGGTTGTTGATTACTTTTAGGATAAATCCGAATTAACTAGTTTCGTTTTCCTAAGAAAACGCTTCATTTGTGTGTGAGCCTAAACTGCGCAGAAGACTATGATTATAAATACTGAATTAGAGCAAAAAGGAAATCAGTTTCCGTCCAAAATAAAAAGCTTTACCAAAGAAAAAGATAAGTTCACGATTACTTCGGAAAATGGGGTGCTACTGCAGATCACAGTTATTCGTGACAGTGTACTGCGATTCCGATATGCTCCCGATGGTAGCTTCCCCAAAGATTTTAGTTATGCGATTTCAAAAGACGCGGTACGCGGATATAATCACCTTGATTATTCCGAAGTAAAAACTAAATACATCATTAAAACCGGCAAATTGGAATTACACATTCGTAAGGACAATATGCTGAAATCCATCTATGACACCGAGGGGAATTTGATCAGCGCAGATGAATCAGGGTTTCATTGGGAATATAGTTATGAGCATGGTAGTGATATCGTGAAGATGAGCAAGGCAGAACAGAAAATGGAATGCTATTACGGTCTTGGAGATAAACCGATGCACTTCAACCTTAAAGGACGCCGTGTTCAGAATTGGGTGACCGATGAATACGCATTTGGCAAAGATCGCGATCCTTTATATAAGGCAGTTCCATTTTATATTGGGCTTCATAATGATATAGCGTACGGGGTGTTTTTTGATAATACATTCCGTACTTTTTTTGATTTCGGTCACGAGCGCCGAAATGTAACCAGTTTTTGGGCACAGGGTGGAGAGATGAACTATTACTTCTTCTACGGTCCTGAAATGGAAGGAGTTGTTCGTAATTATACTGATCTCACAGGAAAACCGGAAATGCCACCGCTTTGGGCGTTGGGTTACCATCAGAGTAAATGGAGCTATTATCCGGAAAGCAATGTAAAAGAAATCGCGGATAAGTTCCGTGAGCTCAAAATTCCGTGTGATGCTATCTACCTTGATATCGATTATATGGAAGGATTCCGCTGTTTTACGTGGAATAAAGAATATTTCCCTGATCCCAAAGGAATGGTGAAAGATCTTGAGGATGATGGTTTTAAAACTGTAGCTATTATCGACCCAGGGATCAAAATCGATAAGGACTATTGGGTCTACCAGGAGGCTTTGAAGAATGACTACTTCTGTAAACGCGCCGATGGCCCGTTAATGAGAGGAAAAGTTTGGCCTGGAGAATGTAATTTCCCGGATTTTACCAATCCGGAGGTAAGGACATGGTGGAGCGGACTTTACAAAGAACTTATTGAAGACATCGGAATAAAGGGAGTTTGGAATGACATGAACGAACCCGCGGTAATGGAGGTACCAACTAAGACCTTCCCGCTTGATGTGCGTCACAACTACGATGGGAATCCATGCAGCCACAGCAAGGCTCATAACGTCTACGGAATGCAAATGGCTAAGGCAACTTATGAAGGAGTCAAACAATTTGCATATCCAAAAAGACCCTTTATTATCACTCGTTCTGCATATTCCGGATCACAGCGTTTTAGTTCTTCCTGGACAGGCGATAACGTAGCAAGTTGGGAACACCTTTGGATCGCGAATCAACAGATCCAGCGGATGGCGGTATCAGGTATGTCCTTTATCGGAACCGATATTGGTGGGTTTGCTGAACAACCTACCGGGGAACTTTTCTTGCGTTGGATTCAATTAGGTATCTTCCATCCTTTCTGCAGGGTGCATTCTTCCGGGGATCATGGAGATCAGGAGCCCTGGTCTTTTGATGAGGACGTGACCAATATCACCCGAAAGTTTGTAGAATTACGTTACAAACTACTCCCCTATTTATACTCTGCCTTCAGAAACTATGTAACCGAGGGAACACCCATGGTAAAGCCTTTGGTTCTTTTTGACCAAAAAGATCATCAGACCTATTACCGAACCGATGAATTTATTTTCGGGGACCATATCCTCGTTTGTCCGATTTTGGAACCAAATTCAAAAGGTAGAAGGATGTACATCCCAAGGGGTCGCTGGTATAACTACTGGACACACGAATTGGTAGAAGGTGGTAAAGAACAATGGGTGGATGCTGATATCGATTCCATTCCTATGTTTGTTCAGGAAGGATCCATTATTCCGAAGTACCCGGTACAACAGTATGTGGGTGAAAAGGAATTCGACGAAGTAGAACTGGAAGTGTATTACAAAGAAGGAAAAGAGCGCTCTACTTTGTATGAGGATGCACATGACGGTTACGACTACAAGAAAGGCCGATTTAGCTTCCGAACGTTCAAGTTGACCGGTAAGCCTAATGAACTGATTATTCAGCAGCATAAAGAAGGAAAGTACGTGACTCCTTATTCGAAGTTCAAACTGGACCTAAAACGACTACCCTTCGAGATCAAAACCATCGAAGTAGACAACCAGGTTACTGAACTTTCAGAATTAAAGGTAAACGGTAATACTTCGCTTGTAGTGGATAAAAACTTCACCGAACTACACCTTATCGGCAAGTAGTAGCTTAGTTTTTTATACGCAGACGGCTGGCCTTAAAGATTAGGAATCCACCCGTGAAGAACATAAGCAAGCTATACACAGCAGGTGCTATGGCAAACTCTGCATTATTCAGCAAAACTACCGCAATGGTAATCGCCAGGGTTCCATTCTGTATTCCCGACTCGATGGAAATCGCCGTTGATTCAGCTCGATTCAACTTGAATGCCTTGGCAGAGAAATAGCCAACAAGCATGGTAATGACATTCAACAGCAATGCAGCTACACCCGCCTTTTGGAAGTAACCAAGGAAGCTGTCCTTTTCTTTCAACACCAAACCAATAATTATCAGAGCCAAAACAATTCCGGATCCTATCCGTACCGGCTTGGCCATTCTCATCGCAAAATTTGGTTTCGTCTTACGGATAAACATTCCCAGACTCACTGGAATCACCACAATTACGAAAATCTGCAATATGGTCTCTGGAATATTTAGCTCAATGATTTGATCCTGCGCCAGGAAATGTGATAAGGCAAAATTTACCAAAAAAGGAATCGTTAGGATCGTGATCAGACTGCTTAATGCCGTCAAAGAAACAGAAAGCGCCAGATCTCCCTTGGCCAGGTGAGATATTAAGTTTGAAGTTGGGCCGCCGGGACAGGCCGCCAGGATCATTATTCCAATCGAAATCTCCGGAGGTAAATTCAGTAATGAAACAATGGCGAAGCCAATTAAGGGCAATAAAATCAGCTGATTGGTGAGCCCGACAAATATCGCTTTTGGATAAAAGATGATACGTCTGAAATCACTTAATCGAAGAGAGAGTCCCATTCCCAGCATAATGATGCACAGGGACGCGGCTAGAATGATAGTGGATAATTGATCCATGAGAAGGCAAGACTTTGGGCAGTAAGATAGCAATTCTTTTTCAAGGGTCTTTCATGAGGCCAGGAAACAAAAAAAGGCAGTCTTGTTAGACTGCCTTTACGAAAGGAAACTGAATTTTAACTTTTGTCTCTTTTCAGTTTGCGTTTAATCTTGTTAATAGCCGCCTCGATGGATTTCTCCGGTTCGATAACATTATACGGACCCCAGAAATCGGGATCTGAAAAACCGGACACCGCATCGGCAATAATCACCGTAGGTTTCAGGCGATCTTTAGGCGCTGCCATATATCCGGAAGTATTCGATTCCCAATCGGTAACCGCCATTTCGCTGGACAGTGAGTACACAGAATTGAACAATTTTCTTCGTTTATTCACCTTAAAAGTGAGTTGAACATTTCCGTATCCATAGTACCACTTTCCGTTTTTCTCACGATAATCCACTTTGTATTCGGCGCGTGTGGGATATACATTGATATCCCTGGGCTTCTTCTTCACAAACAATTCACTGGCCGCTCGTTGATTATCCAACTTCATATTGTAAGATGCACTTGTAAGAGCGAAAGTTTCAGCATCGATAAATAGTCTTCCTTCGTATGCCGGAGGCGGTAAATTCTCGCGCTGTTTGAAGGCAACCACATATACCGGGCGATCATTCACCGTAGAGGGAGGCTCAAAATTGAATTTATAGTTACCGATGGACTTATCTGTAAAAATATATTCCGGATACTTCATAATATCCAGATAAAGGGTGGCAAAAGGACCTCCCTGAAGTTTTAACGCCACAGTGTCCAGGCGCTTATAATCTGTACTCTTTCGCGCCTTGTGTAATTCCATAATATCCTTTCCACCCGAATTGTATGGTTCTTTATAAAGATTAACCACCGCTTCGGTCAATGAAACGTTTTTATTTCTCTTTTTAATGGTTTCCCGATAAAAAGCCGTCATCAATACCGATTCATCCAGGCTGTTTTTTGCTTTATCTTTGAATACAGCTCTTACCAGGGCTTCCGCACTATTAAATGCCGTGAGGTTTACCTCCGTAAGTTCCGTTACTTTGGCTTCCAACTGGATCTTACCATTGTTCCTGGTAAGATTGGAAGCCGGGATTTCTTTAGGTAAATAACCCAGATTGGATACCACTAAAACAGCATTCTTAATTGAAACGGGGATTTTAAGCATATAATCTCCATCGCTGTTCGTTATGGTACTGATATTTGTGTTCTTTACAAGAATATTGACCGAAGGCAGGGCATTATTATTGCGGGCATCCACCACCTTTCCTTCGTATTGATCGAATTCGTCCTGGGCGAAAGCTTCCGTAGGGAACACCAAAGCACACATCACGAGTGCTGCGATCATTCCACGACCGAAGTAACCCATTGCGTTTTTAAAAGCTTTCATAATTTCAGAATTAAATAAATGTACTAGTAATCAAGTTGTTATTTCTAAATATAAGCATCCGTAAGGATAAAAAGAAGAACTTTAACGCTACTTTTTGTATTGAAACTTAAATCAAAAAACTAGTATGCGGCTTATTCTGGATATTAACATAGGCTTAATCCTCATATTTTAGGGGCTAAAAGCCCTCACCACGAGAATTATTTTTTTGTACCTTTATACATAGGACACTCCCCTTGCGTAACCTGCTGTGAGACAATTTATTGAATACTCTAAAGCAAAGTAGCTTCATCCTTTTTTAAAAACCACGAGTGAATGCCTTAAAGCTTTCACCATTTTAACTAACAAGCCATGTTGAAACAACAACTAGAAGCCGCTGTAGGGAAACCGATCCAGGAAATATGTGATAACAATTTTCACGATGCCAATTCGAACCATTGTGCTCATTTTGTTAGTCACATGACCGACCTAACCTTCGACTTCAATTGCAAGAGCTTTCATGGGGGTAATAACCCGGGAGCGAATATAAGAGTGCATGAAATTTTTGCTCAATGTCCGAAAGTAGGAACCATCCAGGAAGCACCATCGGACCGTCCTTTTCTTCTTTTCGTAATTCAAAAATCGAGTGTGAATATCGCCCAGAAGCGTATGGAAAACATACCACAAAAACATATTGGAGTGGTTGTGGATGATCTTGTATACCATTATTCAAATTCTCAAGATAAAGTAGTAAAATGGACCATCCCCAAATTCGAAGAAACCTTCCAACGTGTTTACGATGGAGACCAGGGTTTGTTCTATGGGCTAATTCCAGGATCAGATCTTCTTCTGGATATTGATGTGACTGGAACCAGTATTCAGGATACCAAAGCGTTTCAATTAGAGAAACGAAGCAATCAATGGTTCGCCACTTTGGCAGATGATAATAGCGCCGAATTTTATGTTGGAAATGAGATCAATAGGCCCAGTAGTAAGTTCTTCGGTATATTTCAGAAGGTTAGTTTATATTCCGGTCCCAGGTTTAAGGCTACAGATTACGAAAACGCTATAGATCATTGGGCCTATTTACTCGAGATCTCGGGCCACTGTGAAAGCAAGAATCACTTTAACGTTATTAACACCTACGACCGCGCAAAATTCACTTTTGGGTTTTCTCAAATGGCTGCTCACACTCCAAATGACAATCTTATTTTATTGTTCAGAAGACTCACCGAGCACCCTGAGTTCGAAAAGTATTTCCCGGAACTAAAACTTATCAATGGAACCCTTCATCGTGTAGATGAAAACGGAAGTGTTACCAATCTTGAAACCGTTATGAACACAGGACCTAATAGAGCAAGACAACTGCAACTTTTCATGAACTTCTTGAACCCATTGCGTAAGAACATAGACGAACAGGAAGTCTTGCATGCCGCTCGATTGATTCATTGGTCTAACAATGACAAGCAAATGCGTGATATGCAAGTGGCTGTTACCAACGAAATTTTACAGCGCAAAATGTCTAAGGTATATCACAAACGATATGATCTCGACGGTGAATCGGACATCATCTGTGCAGTGATCGCAGATATTCATCACCAGGGTCGCGCGAGTGTTAAACGAGTGAAAATTGCGCTCAATTCGGGGGACCGACTCAATGCCCTTATCGATATAAATCCAAACTTTACCACGCGCAGTAAAGATTTGAGAGATGTTATCAAAAAACTTCAGGATGCCGGTAAAATTGGCAATAAGGTGTACAGCGCAGCTATTAACGAGTTTACATGATGCATTCACATTGTGTTTTTGTTTTAGTACATTTATAGGAACTAGCGCAACAGACTAACCTATACCCTATTGGAAATGACCGAAACCAGCCAAAAAAAGTATTATCGAATAGTGCTTTTGGTTTTGGTGATATTCTTTGCTATCTCCTTCATCACGAACATCCTGAATTCCATCATCGCTGATGTGAAGGAAAGCTTCAATCTCAGTCTCACGCTAACCGGACTTTTACCTTTCTCATTTTTTATTGCCTATGGGGTGATGTCTATTCCTGCAGGATTCCTTTCCGAAAAATACAGCGATAAGACCTTATTGTCTGCAGCTTTCTTTTTAATGGTTGTCGCCAGCCTGTTGTTCACGATATTCCCGGGCTACGTAATTTTTAGCCCAACTCTGTTTAGTCTTGGGTGTTGTATGGCTGTTCTGCAGGTCGTTATTAATCCAATGCTTCGGATTGCTGGTGGAAAAGAACATTTTGCTTTCAATTCGGTGTTGGCGCAATTGGTCTTCGGACTCGCATCCTTTGCAAGTCCCTTTCTCTATATATACCTCGTCAATAAAGATGATACGGAAAAACCCTTAGCCGATTTTTTACAGGGCCTGGTGCCGCCCGATTTGCCTTGGGTTTCTCTCTATGTGGTGTTCGCATTGCTCTCGTTGCTATTATTGGTTATCGTAAGACTCACAAGCTATCCCAAATATGAAAAAGAAGATTCTGAAAAAAGTGGAAGTCAGCAATCGTATTCGGATCTTTTGAAAAATAAGTACACCTGGTTGTATTTCTTCGGAATCTTTTGCTACGTAGGAACTGAACAAGGAATTGGGAACTGGATCTCGCAATACTTATTCGAATATCATCAAATGGACCCACAATCCGTGGGAGCTAAAACAGTCGCCAAATTCTGGGCAATGCTTACCGTGGGTTGTCTCCTTGGGCTTGTATTGCTGAAATTGATCGACAGCCGGAAGGTGCTCATAGGTGCCAGTTTACTGACTATTGCCTGTTTGGGAATTGCGCTAACGGGATCCGGTAAAGCTGCTTTATGGGCGTTTGCTTCCCTTGGATTCTTTATTTCTGTCATGTGGTCTGTAATTTTTTCTTTAGGGTTAAATTCCGTAAAAGATCACCATGGATCCTTCTCGGGAATCTTATGCACAGGAATAGCCGGTGGGGCCATCATGCCTTTAATTGTTGGTTTTATCGGAGACTATTTCGGATTGAAGATCGGACTTTTATTCCTGCTCCTTCCCTTGTTGTTCATTCTAAGCATCGGATTTTGGGCCAAACCATTGGTGCAAAACAAGACCATCCGGTTAAAAAGAAAAAACCAGTATGAGCCATAATATTCTGGGAATTGACATAGGAGGGACAAATTTTGATTTGGGGATCGTATCCTCCGGACAAGTAACTGCACGAAGCAAGTCGGGTGTATTAAAAACTGCCTCGGAAAAAGAACTGCTTGCCAGATTATTTGACGCAATCGATTCTCACATCACAGAGAATACCAGCGCCATTGGCGTGGGAGTTCCCGGAGTTGTGGATGCGGATAAAGGAGTGATTTATGATATTCAGAACATCCCTGCCTGGAAAGAAGTACCGCTTCAAAAAATTTTGGAAGAGAAATACAGTATTCCTGTCCGGCTGAATAACGATGCGAATTGTTTTGCACTAGGGGAAAAATATTTCGGTGCGGGAAAAGATTATGCAAACTTTGTGGGCCTCTCGATTGGTACAGGCCTAGGAATGGGAGTGATCATCAACAACCGGCCGTACAATGGGGTGCTTTGTGGTGCGGGAGAAATTGGCATGTTACCATTTAAAGATGGCATTGTGGAGGATTATGCCGGGAGTTTCTTTTTTAAGAGGAAGTATCAAATGTCGGCCAAAGAAATTCATGACCTGGCCTTAAGAAAGCAGCCACAGGCCATAGAGGCGATGAATGAATTCGGACAGCATTTAGGTATGGCCATTCAAATGATCCTTTATATGTATGCACCTGAAGCGATAATGTTGGGCGGATCAATTTCAAAAGCCTATAAGTTATTTGAAGGTTCCATGAATGAGACCGTGAGCGCCTTTGCATATTCGAAACAAATAGAAAAACTGGTAATTAAATGTTCTGAAATAGAAGATATCGCTATTTTGGGAGCAGCCTCCTTATGTATGGAACTTTAATACTTTGCTATGATTAAAACTTATGTTTGCCTTGGCCTCATAGTATTGGGCCTGGCAGGTTGTAAAAAACCAACTGAAGTGAATTATTCCATAGACTTACAAGGACATCGGGGATGTAGGGGAATTTACCCTGAAAATACAATCCAAGGGTTTGTACATGCATTGGAACTGGGCGTGACTACTCTTGAAATGGACTTGGTGATCTCCAAAGATTACCAGGTGATCGTATCCCACGAGCCGTTTTTCTCACATGAAATTTCACGCGATTCTTTAGGAGTAGATATTTCCGAAGAAAACGAACGCAACCATAATATCTATCAACTCACGGTCCCAGAAATTCAACAATATGACGTAGGATTACGACCACATTCAAGATTTCCCACACAAAAGAAAATGGAGGCGACGAAACCCGTATTCAAGGATGTAGTGAAGGCCTCTGAAAAGGTTTCGCTTGAATTGGGGCGTACTCCTCCCCGCTACAATATCGAGATCAAACGAGTGCCGAAACAAGATTCCATTTATCATCCGGGTGCATTTGATTTTGCCAGTCAGGTGGTGTATGAAGTAATGAAACTTGGAATCACGGAACGCACTACAATTCAATCGTTCGACCCGGAATCCCTTCAAATGGTTCGCAACATCCAACCTGAAATTCAAGTGGCTTTGTTGGTAGAAAATAAGGAGTCTCCCATGGAGAACATTTCACGTCTCGGGTTTGTGCCTGAAATTTATAGTCCCGACTTTAAACTGGTAGATGAGGATCTATTGTTCTTGTGCAAAGAACAAAACATGCAACTTATCCCATGGACCGTTAACGAAGTCGCGGATATGGAGAAATTACTTCAATGGAAGGTCGATGGCATTATCACGGATTACCCGGATCGATTGTTTCCACTCTTGAAGTCGCAAAACATACGGGTCAAATAAAGTATTGCGATATCATGAACCAAATGATCAAATTTCTGAACTGATCCATAAATTCCAACCGCGGTAATAAATCCAACTTTGTTTCATATAATTTTTAAATCAAAAACAATGAAACAGACAAATCACACCATTCAAGTTACGATTAATGCCAACCCCGATGCTATCTGGGATATTATTAGTTCCGGAACCGACGTGGATAAATGGTTGGCTCCTATAGTTTCCTGCCGTGTGGAAGGCCACTCAAGATACTGCGCCACGGCCGAAGGCGTGTTGGAGGAACATTTAAACGAAGTAGACCATGAAAATAAGATTTTCTCTTATTCAATTCTGAAGCAACAAATGCTTCCGATAGAGGACATTCAGGGATCCATGAAGGTGGATTCGGTTCGACCTGATGTCACCAACGTGACCTGGAGCTGGGACTATAAAGTTAGTCAGGAGAATTCTGAAATAGCCAGGCAGGGTTTAACCCAGGTGGGAACCATGGGAATTCATGGCCTGAGAGACTACGCCAATGCCATGGTACATTAAGGAAGGTTGTAATCGAACAAACGACTATATTTGACCAAATTCCTTCAGCATGATTAGGGAACATTTGCAATTTAATCTTTATGATAAACACATCTTCGAACGGCTGGTGTTGGACCCACCAATGAAAGCGCCGGGTATCATGCCGAATGAAGCCTGTTTCATATATGCCGTAGAAGGCGAGTCCCGGGTTTATTCGACCACCATGAAGGAAAAGTTGAACACCGAAGAAGCCGTGGTAATGAAGTGTGGGAATTATTTCAATGACTGGCTTAAAACAAAAAGTGGAGATAGTTGTGAAGCTATCGCCGTTCATTTCTATCCCGATGTCCTCAAAAAAATCTATGACAAAGAATTACCGAGTTTTTTCCGGGCTGTGCGGGATGTAGAACCCGTGTGTATTTCGAAAGTCAAGGCCAGCAAATTACTCAAGACCTATATTGATGGCCTTCAGTATTATTTTAAGAACCCGGAATTGGTAAGTGACGAATTGTTAAAGCTGAAACTGAAAGAACTCATTTTACTCCTGGCTAAAACCGATAATGCGGAAGCCATCCAGCGACTTATTGCAAGCCTTTTTACCCCCACCGAATACTCATTTAAGGAACTTATCGAATCAAATTTATATAATAACCTTAGCCTGGAAGAACTAGCTATGCTTCATAATACCAGTTTGTCTTCCTTCAAAAGAGAATTTCAGAAAGTATACGGCACTAGCCCGGCTAAATATATGAAAGACCGCAAACTTGAACGAGCAGCCAAGTTGATTCGGAATACGAATGAAAGAATTGGAGAAATTGCTTTTAACTGCGGTTTCCCTGAAGTCGCGCATTTCTCAAGATCATTTCAGGATAAATTCGGTTGCTCTCCTACTCAATTTCGTTTGAACCAAATAGACAATTAGTTGAACCACATTTGAAATTATTCGCTTAGATCCCTGCCTAATTTTGATCAACAATTAAAAAGTACAGTTATGTTGAAAAATCAAAAAATTCAGGTTCTTATGATTATTATTTTAAGTATGGTGACAGTGGCACCGGCCACTGCTCAAAAAAAGACCCAAAAGTTTCGTGTTTCTTTCGAAATTCCACACTCTGCTGAAAAAGTTTGGTCTGTAGTTGGAGTAGATTATGGGGCGGTTGCAAATTCTCATCCCAAAATTGTAGCATCCAACTATATCAATGGCTCTTTGAAAGCAAAAGAAGGAGCTCAAAGAGTATGTTATTTCAATGACAAACAAACCAAATTTCTACACGAAAAAATAGTGAACTACAATCCGGATGAGATGACTTTTGTGAATCAGGTATTTCAAGCAGGAAGATTTCCCGTTGATCCCGATTATACCCGTGGGACCTATAAAATAGTGCCCATCGATGCAAACAACAGTCGTTTTATTTTTGATATGGAGTATCGAACCAAACCCGCATTTATGGGAGCATTGGCAAAAGGCAAGTTCAAAAAGTTAATTAAGGATTACGCCATCGCGATTGAACATCATTTAACAACTGGTGAAAGTGTGACCAAGGAAAATTTCCGTGACGTGAAAAAGCAACATAAGGCGAGAATAGAA
>WUAI01000013.1 GCA_009827225.1 Flavobacteriaceae bacterium
TGTTCTGATCTAAAAATTCTTCCAGGGAATGATCTGCCGATGGACGAGAATGATGATAACTGAAATTTCTGCAAATAAGTCCAGCAATCTTAATTCCTTCGGACTCCACCTCATCTACACTGGTACCATAATTTCCAATATGCGCATTGGTGGTTACCATAAGTTGGCCGAAATAAGATGGATCGGTAAATATTTCCTGGTAGCCGGTCATCCCGGTATTAAAACATACCTCTCCAAAGGCCGAACCTTCTTTTCCTCCTACGGCTTTGCCGTAAAAAATAGTTCCGTCTGCTAATAAAATAAGGGCTTTCTTTCGTGTTTGATATTTCATAAAATTGAAAAGTTTTACAAAAATAGTATAAAAAAAGGGACCAACTTTAATAGTTAGTCCCTTAGTTATTTACAAATAAATGTTCATTTATTCTTCTTCTTTGTTCGCTTGAGTATCAATTGCTGGTGCAACGGGTTTTGAACCTCCTCGACGACTTCTACGTGTCGATTTCTTTTTAGCAGGTTTACCAGCATTGTACAGTTCGTTGTAATCTACCAATTCGATCATTGCCATTTCAGCATTATCTCCCAATCGATTACCTAATTTGATAATTCGCGTATATCCTCCCGGACGATCACCCACTTTCACGGCCACATCTCTGAACAATTCAGTTACGGCTTCTTTCTGACGCAGTCTGCTGAATACGATTCTACGGTTATGAGTCGTATCTTCTTTAGACTTGGTCACCAAAGGTTCCACAAATTGTTTCAATGCCTTCGCTTTAGCAAGCGTAGTGTTGATGCGTTTGTGCTCGATCAATGAGCAGGCCATGTTTGCCAACATAGATTTTCTATGGGCAGTTTTTCTTCCTAAGTGGTTGAATTTTTTTCTGTGTCTCATGACATTCTTGTTTAAACACCATCTTGCTCAACCCGCTCTGGGGAGCAAAATATGGTGAGTTAATCTTTATCTAATTTATATTTTGAAAGATCCATACCGAAGTTCAAACCTTTCACGTTTACTAATTCTTCCAATTCGGTTAAAGATTTTTTACCGAAGTTTCTGAATTTCATTAAGTCGTTCTTGTTGTAAGAAACAAGATCTCCCAAGGTATCTACTTCTGCTGCTTTCAAACAGTTCAAAGCACGCACAGAAAGATCCAGATCGATCAACTTGGTCTTCAATAACTGACGCATATGCAATGACTCCTCATCATAGGTTTCAGTTTGAGCGATCTCGTCTGCTTCCAGCGTAATACGCTCGTCACTGAATAACATAAAGTGATGAATCAATGTTTTGGCTGCCTCAGTAAGTGCATCCTTAGGATGGATCGATCCATCAGTGATGATTTCAAAAACCAATTTTTCGTAATCGGTCTTTTGCTCAACACGATAGTTTTCGATACTGTATTTTACATTCTTGATCGGAGTGTAAATAGAATCTGTAAAGATGGTACCTAAAGGAGCATTGGCTTTTTTGTTCTCTTCTGCAGGAACATATCCACGACCTTTTTCGATAGTAATTTCGAAGTTAAGGTTCACCTTCGGATCCATATTACAGATCACCAAATCCGGGTTCAACACCTGGAATCCTGAAATAAATTTCTGGAAATCACCGGCTGTTAAACGCTCGGCACCAGAAACTGAAATAGTAACCGTTTCGTTATCTATTTCATCGATTTGTCTTTTAAAACGAACTTGTTTCAGGTTCAACACGATTTCGGTTACATCTTCCACCACTCCTGCAATCGTTGAGAACTCATGGTCTACACCTTCGATACGTACCGAGGTGATTGCGAAACCTTCCAAAGAGGAAAGTAAAACTCGTCTTAAGGCGTTACCTACTGTCAATCCATAACCGGGTTCCAAGGGACGAAATTCGAATTTCCCCTCGAAATCGGTGGAGTTGATCATGATAACTTTATCAGGCTTTTGAAAACTAAATACTGCCATAGTGTGACTGCTGTATGTTTTAGATTATTTAGAATATAATTCGACGATAAACTGCTCGTTGATGTTCTCCGGGATTTGAAGACGCTGAGGCACAGAAACAAAGGTTCCTTCCTTAGTTTCAGCATTCCAGGTAATCCACTCGTACACATGACTAGCGTTTGCCAACGAATTTTCGATAGCTTCAAGAGATTTTGATTTCTCTCTAACACCTACCACATCCCCGGCTTTCAATTGATAAGAAGGGATGTTTACTTTTTCACCATTTACGGTGATATGACGGTGAGACACCAATTGTCTGGCGGCACTTCGTGAAGGAGCGATTCCCATACGATACACCACATTATCCAAACGTGACTCACACAATTGAAGCAATACCTCACCGGTAATTCCCTGTGCGGCAGTTGCTTTCTTAAACATATTTCTGAATTGACGCTCCAAAATACCGTAAGTGTATTTTGCCTTTTGCTTTTCAGCTAACTGGATAGCGTATTCCGATTTTTTACCTCTTCGGCGGTTGTTACCGTGTTGTCCAGGAGGGTAATTCCTTTTTTCGAAAGATTTGTCTTCACCGAAAATAGCTTCACCAAACTTTCGAGCTATTTTAGTTTTTGGACCAGTATATCTTGCCATTTGAAATTTGAATTTGAAAGGGAAAACTAAATTAAGGTCATCCTCTAGTTTTCGTTTTCCTTTCGGTTTATACTTATTAAATTATACTCTTCTTCTTTTTGGAGGACGACATCCGTTGTGCGGCATTGGAGTAACATCGATGATTTCGGTTACTTCAATTCCAGCGTTATGGATGGTACGGATGGCAGATTCTCTACCATTTCCGGGTCCTTTTACATACACCTTTACCTTACGCAGGCCAGCTTCGTGAGCTACTTTTGCAGCATCTTCAGCCGCCAATTGCGCAGCATAAGGAGTATTCTTCTTAGATCCTCTGAAACCCATTTTACCGGCAGAAGACCAGGAGATCACATCTCCGTTCTTATTGGATAAAGAAATGATGATGTTGTTGAATGAAGCTGTTACGTGAGCTTGTCCCGTAGCCTCAACATTCACCTTACGTTTCTTTGTACTTTTTGAGCTAGACTTTGCCATATCTCTAGGTATTATTTAGTTGCCTTTTTCTTGTTAGCAACTGTTTTACGTTTTCCTTTTCTTGTTCTCGAGTTATTCTTAGTACGTTGTCCTCTTAAAGGAAGACCCGCTCTGTGACGAATACCTCTGTAACAACCAATGTCCATCAAGCGTTTGATGCTCAACTGAACTTCGCTACGTAATTCACCTTCGATCTTGAAAGACCCAACAGCTTCACGAATTTTACCGATCTCGTCATCGTTCCATTCGTTTACTTTTTTGTCTTCGTCCACTCCGGCTTTTTCCAGTATAGTCTTCGCGCGGCTTTTACCAACTCCGAAGATATACGTTAACGCGATTACACCCCTTTTCTGTTTCGGGATATCTACACCTGCGATTCTTGCCATAACTTATCCTTGTCTTTGTTTGAACCTTGGGTTCTTTTTGTTAATTACATATAATCTGCCCTTTCTGCGAACGATCTTGCAGTCGGCACTTCTTTTCTTAACGGATGCTCTAACTTTCATTTTAGTTTAGTATCTGTATGTTATACGAGCCTTGGTTAAATCGTAAGGACTCATTTCTAATTTTACTTTATCTCCAGGTAACAACTTGATATAGTGCATGCGCATTTTACCCGAAATGTGAGCGGTAACGATGTGTCCATTTTCTAATTCCACGCGGAACATTGCATTTGATAATGCTTCCACGATCGTTCCGTCTTGTTCTATTGCGGGTTGTTTTGCCATACTATGCTACTGCTTTTCTGTTTTTACCAGACTTCATCAAACCATCGTAATGACGATTCAACAAGTAGGAGTTAATTTGTTGCATGGTGTCAATTGCTACCCCCACCATAATGAGGAGTGAAGTTCCACCATAGAATAAAGCCCAACCTTGCTGGATTCCCATCAGCTTAACCACGAATGCAGGGAATACTGCAATAAGTGCTAAGAAAATAGATCCCGGAAGGGTTATCTGCGACATGATTCTATCTAAGAATTCAGCCGTATCGGTTCCCGGTTTAATACCCGGTATAAATCCACCACTTCTCTTTAAATCATCAGCCATTTTGTTCGTCGGAACCGTAATCGCCGTGTAGAAGTAGGTAAATATGATGATCAATCCTGCAAATACCAGGTTGTACCATAATCCAAATATGTCTCCAAACGCTGCCTGTATCCCTTGTGCTGCTGAACTCTCAGGAAACAATCCTGCTACCGCAGCCGGCACGAACATGATCGCCTGGGCGAAGATGATAGGCATTACTCCGGATGCATTCAGTTTCAAAGGAATGAACTGACGCGCACCGAATATGTTCTTCTCGTATCCACCGCTTGCCGTTCGTCGAGCGTATTGAACAGGTATCTTTCTCACTGCCATTACCAACATCACAGATGCCAGAATAATCACGAACCAGATTACCAGTTCGATAAGGATTAGGATAAGACCTCCATTAGATTGGAATACTCTTGAATCCAATTCCTGGATGAAGGATACCGGAAGTGTAGCGATAATACCTACCATAATTAGGATGGAGATACCGTTCCCAACTCCCTTATCAGTGATCTTCTCACCCAACCACATCGCGAAAATACATCCTGTTACCAGGATTACGATGGAAGATGCGATGAACGTAATTGAGTTCTGACCTAATACGAAAGCATCGGCAGGAACACCTAAATAACTTAACCCCGCAAGGTAACTCGGTGCCTGTACCAAACAAATACCGATGGTCAACCAACGAGTAATCTGAGTGATCTTCTTTCTTCCACTTTCTCCTTCTTTCTGTAATTTCTGAAGATAAGGTACAGCAATTTGCATTAATTGAACCACAATGGATGCAGAGATATAAGGCATAATCCCTAATGCAAAGACCGATGCATTGGCGAATGCTCCTCCGGTAAACGCGTTAAGGAGACCTCCAATTCCTCCCTGATCAAAATTACCTGCGAATTCACCTAACTTGGCAGCATCGATACCAGGCAATACAACTTGTGCACCAAAACGGTACACCAATAAAAGACCTAACGTTACCATGATACGGTTACGTAGCTCTTCTATCTTAAAAACATTTTTTATGGTTTCAATAAATTTCATCCTCTATATAAATTACAAGGTTACGGCTTCACCTCCGGCAGCTTCGATAGCAGCCTTTGCAGAAGCGGTAAATTTATGAGCAGATACTTTTAATTTGGCTTTCAATTCTCCTCTTCCCAATATCTTCACCATCTCATTCTTACGAGCCAAACGCAGACTTACCATAGTATCAAAGTCTACAGCATCCTTGATCTTCTTGTTATCCACTAACTGCTGTAACGTATCCAGATTAACTCCCTGGTACTCCTTGCGGTTAATGTTCTTGAATCCAAACTTAGGAACACGACGTTGCAATGGCATCTGTCCTCCTTCAAATCCTAATTTCTTAGAATATCCGGAACGAGACTTGGCCCCTTTGTGACCACGGGAAGCAGTTCCACCTTTACCGGAACCCTGTCCGCGACCTACGCGCTTCCCTTGTCTTTGTACTGAACCTTCAGCTGGTTTTAAGTTGCTTAAATCCATTTTCAATATCTTATTTGGTCTCAACCGAAACCAGGTGATTAACTTTATTTATCATACCAAGAATATTTGGCGTATCCTCGTGCTCGACAGTCTGACCGATTTTTTTCAGGCCTAAAGCTTCAAGCGTTCTCTTCTGGTTTTGAGTACGGTTAATTGCACTCTTCACCTTTGTTACTTTAATTTTTGCCATCTTCTGTAGTATTTTATCCTTTATACAATTTCTCCAAAGAAATTCCTCTCTGCTTCGCAACGGTTTGAGCCGATCTCAACTGCAATAAAGCATCGAAAGTGGCCTTCACAACGTTGTGAGGGTTTGAAGATCCCTGGGATTTAGATAATACATCGTGGATACCAACGGCTTCAAGTACGGCACGTACCGCACCACCGGCGATAACCCCGGTACCAGGAGCGGCTGGTAACAATGTCACTCGTGCTCCACCATATTTACCTTTTTGCTCGTGAGGTAGGGTAGCCTTGTTTAATGGGATTCTTACCAGGTTCTTCTTAGCATCCTCGATCGCTTTGGCAATCGCACTAGCCACATCCTTGGATTTACCTAATCCCTGACCAACTACACCATTCTCATCTCCTACAACTACAATAGCTGAAAATCCGAAAGCTCTACCCCCTTTGGTTACTTTGGTTACACGTTGTACACCTACCAAACGGTCTTTCAATTCAAGACCTCCGGGTTTTACTGTTTCTACGTTTTTATAATCTTGATACATACTCTTAGAATTTAAGTCCGCCCTCGCGAGCTCCTTCAGCTAATGATTTTACTCTTCCATGATATAGATAACCACCTCTGTCGAAAGTAATGCTTTCCACACCTGCTTTCACAGCTTTTTCAGCAATTGACTTTCCAACCAACTTGGCAGCTTCTGTCTTATTTACTTTAGACGCATCTATATCCTTATCTCTTGAAGACGCAGCAGTAATGGTTTTACCGTTTACATCGTCAATAAGTTGTGCGTAGATTTCCTTGTTACTTCTGAAAACGGCCAAACGTGGACGTTGCTCAGTTCCGGAAACTGTTTTTCTAATTCGATAACGAATGCGATCTCTTCTTTCGCTTTTAGATAATGCCATAACTTAAATTCTTATGCAGACTTACCTGCTTTTCTTCTGATTTGTTCTCCAACAAACTTGATACCTTTTCCTTTGTAAGGCTCAGGCTTACGGAAGGCGCGAATTTTAGCCGCTACCTGCCCCACCAATTGTTTGTCATGAGATGTTAATTTTACAATAGGATTCTTTCCTTTCTCACTGATGGTTTCGATCTTCACTTCTGGAGCGATACTCATCACAATGTTGTGAGAAAAGCCAATGGCCATATCTAATTTCTGGCCCTGGTTACTGGCACGGTATCCTACTCCAACCAACTCAAGTTCTTTGGTCCATCCTTCGGATACACCTTTCACCATATTATTGATCAAAGCTCTGTATAAACCATGCTTGGCTCGGTGATCTTTAGCTTCGGAAGGACGCTCAAGAATTACCTGGCCATCTTCTATCTTTACGCTAACATCGGATATCTCCTGAGTTAACTCGCCTAATTTCCCTTTTACAGTAATGACATTGTCGTTTAGTTCGACTGTCACTCCTTCTGGGATTACTACGGGGCTATTACCTATTCTTGACATTTCTAGTCTTTTATATTAGTATACGTAACAAAGAACTTCTCCACCTACATTCTGAGATTGAGCTTGCTTCCCGGTCATTACTCCTGCTGAAGTCGATACGATTGCAATTCCCAAACCATTTAAGATACGTGGCATTTCAGAAGCACCTGAATATTTACGTAAACCTGGTTTACTAATTCTTTGAATTTTCTTGATTACCGGATCTTTGGTAAGCTTGTCATATTTCAAAGCGATCTTGATAGCTCCCTGAGCTCCTTTGTCGTCTTCGAACTTATAACTAAGAATGTACCCCTGATCAAATAAGATCTTGGTAATCTCCTTCTTTAGTTTCGAAGCTGGCACCTCTACAACACGGTGTCCTGCCTGAACTGCATTTCTAACTCTCGTTAGATAATCTGCGATTGGATCTGTAGTCATTTACTTTAATTTGCGGATGTGGTTTTCGGCAATTACCAAACCTTCATCCAGTTTATAATTTTACCAACTAGCTTTTCTAACTCCTGGTATCAATCCTTTGTTTGCCATTTCACGGAACATAACACGTGAAATTCCAAACTGTCTCATATAACCTTTAGGTCTTCCTGTAAGTTTGCAACGGTTGTGCATACGAATAGGAGAGGCATTTTTAGGCAACTTCTGTAATGCTTCATAATCACCGGCTTCTTTCAAAGCTTTGCGTCTTTCAGCATATTTAGCAACCATTTTTGCTCTTTTAACCTCACGGGCTTTCATTGATTCTTTAGCCATCTCTTAGTTCTTTTTAAAAGGTAATCCTAACTCGGTTAATAATGATTTTGCTTCTTTATCGGTATCAGCTGAAGTAACAAATGTGATATTCATTCCTTCGATCTTCTTCACTTTATCGATGTCGATTTCCGGGAAGATGATCTGCTCGGTAACCCCAAGAGAGTAGTTCCCTCTTCCATCAAAACCAGTGGCTTTGATACCGCCAAAGTCTCTCACTCGTGGAAGTGCCGTAGTGATGAGTCTGTCTAAGAACTCATACATACGCTCTCCGCGAAGAGTCACTTTCGCCCCAATGGGCATTCCTTTACGCAACTTAAAGCTGGCAACATCCTTTTTAGAAATGGTCTGCACCGCTCTTTGTCCGGTAATGGTTGTTAATTCATCTACAGAATACTCGATCAATTTCTTGTCGGCTACTGCATTCCCAACCCCTCTAGAAACAACGATGCTCTGAAGTTTAGGAACCTGCATTATATTCTTGTAACCGAATTCATCGGTAAGAGCGTTGATCACTCTGCTCTTGTATTCTTCCTTAAGTCTAGGTGTATATCCCATAACTATAATACTTGATTCGATTTTTTAGAAAATCGTACTTTTTTACCATCTTCCATTTTATACCCAACTCGGGTAGCTTCTCCCGATTTAGGATCCTTTAATGAAAGGTTTGAAATATGAATAGGAGCTTCTTTCTCGGTAATTCCACCTTGAGGATTTGCCGCACTAGGCTTCTCATGTTTCTTCACCATGTTTACTCCCTCTACTATTGCTTTGTTTTTCTCACGATACACACGTAATACCTTACCTTCGTTTCCTCTATGGTCTCCGGCGGTAACGATCACGTTGTCTCCTGATTTTATTTTAAGCTTTCCCATCTTGGATATCGTCTTAAAGCACCTCGGGTGCCAATGATACTATTTTCATAAATTGTTTGTCACGAAGCTCTCTGGCTACGGGTCCAAATACACGTGTACCTCTCATTTCTCCCTGAGGGCCAAGAAGGACACAAGCATTATCATCGAAACGGATGTAAGAGCCATCTGGTCTTCTTACTTCCTTCACAGTACGAACAACGACCGCGGTCGAAACTGTACCTTTCTTGATACTTCCGTTTGGAGTTGCTTCTTTTACAGTAACTACAATTTTGTCACCAATAGAAGCATAACGTTTTTTAGTTCCTCCTAACACACGAATGGTAAGTACTTCCTTAGCCCCGGTGTTATCTGCTACTTTTAGTCTTGATTCCTGTTGTACCATGATTACTTCGCTCTATCAATTATTTCAACTAATCTCCAACACTTGGTTTTACTCATAGGTCGTGTTTCCATGATCTTTACAGTATCACCTTCGTTGCAGTCATTTTTTTCGTCGTGTGCTACGTATTTCTTCGTTTTCAAAACGAACTTTCCGTACATAGGGTGCTTTACTTTCTTTACCTCCGCAACTACTATGGATTTTTCCATTTTGTTACTGGTAACAACTCCTATACGTTCTTTTCTTAAGTTTCTTTTTTCCATCTTTCAGCTTCGTACAATTATTGCACTTCTCTTTTAGTTAGTTCTGTCGCAATTCTGGCAATGGCTCTTCTGTGGCCTCTTAACTGAATTGGATTTTCCAACGGTGATATAGCGTGTGCTATTTTAAGATCGGATAAGGCCTTTTTGGTCTCCATTAACTTCTCTTGTAGCTCCGCTGTTGATGCTTCTTTTATTTCTGATTGTTTCATAATGACAATTTCAAAAAATTAAGCTTGATAGTCTCTGGCAGTGACGAACTTCGTTTTAACGGGAAGTTTCTGAGCAGCAAGACGCAATGCCTCTTTCGCTACTTCTACCGATACTCCGGAAACTTCAAACAAAACTCTTCCTGGTTTCACGACAGCCGCCCAATATTCCACAGCTCCTTTTCCTTTACCCATACGTACTTCCAATGGCTTTTTGGTGATCGGTTTATCCGGGAAAATCATAATCCACAGCGAACCTTCTCTCTTCATATAACGGGTAGCGGCAATACGAGCAGCTTCAATCTGACGAGCAGTCAGGAAATTAGAGTCTAAAGATTTTATACCAAAAGTTCCGTACGATAATTGGTTTCCGCGCCCGGCGTTCCCCTTCATACGTCCTTTCTGTTGTTTACGGTATTTTGTTCTTTTCGGTTGTAACATCTTCTTTGTTCTTTAAAAAATTACTTTCTGTTACGACGTGATTTGTTGTTACCACCTCGACCAGAACCGCCTTTTCCACCTTTCTTGGACAAACCAACTAATGGAGAAAGCTCTCTTTTACCATATACTTCACCTTTCATGATCCATACTTTCACACCCAATCTACCATAGGTAGTGTGAGCTTCTACTAAAGCATAGTCGATGTCGGCTCTAAAAGTCGATAAAGGAATACGTCCATCCTTGTACGCTTCACTACGTGCCATTTCAGCACCGTTCAAACGTCCGGAAATCTGGATCTTAATTCCTTCAGCATTCATACGCATTGCAGCTGCAATAGCCATTTTGATAGCACGACGGTAGGAGATACGATTCTCGATCTGTCTTGCTACACTGGCAGCCACCAGGTATGCATCGAGTTCAGGTCTTTTAATCTCATGGATGTTGATCTGAACTTCTTTCCCGGTAATCTTTTTAAGCTCTTCTTTTAACTTGTCTACCTCTTGACCTCCTTTACCAATTATGATACCCGGACGAGCCGTAGTGATAGTAACGGTTACAAGTTTTAAAGTACGCTCGATGATTACTCTGGACACACTAGCCTTGCTTAAACGAGCGTGAACATATTTTCTAATCTTGTCGTCTTCGGCCAATTTATCACCGTAGTCGTTGCCTCCGTACCAGTTGGATTCCCATCCTCTAATGATACCTAAGCGATTCCCGATTGGATTTGTCTTCTGTCCCATTTAAATTCTAGCTTTGTGTGTTATCGTTAGCTCCTAAAACCAATGTTACATGGTTGGAACGTTTTCTAATTCTGTGTGCGCGTCCCTGGGGAGCAGTACGAAGTCTCTTTAACATACTTCCACTGTCCACAGTGATTTCTTTAATAAAAAGATCGGCATCCTCGATAGAAGCATCTTCGTTCTTCGCTTGCCAGTTGGCAATCGCAGATATCAATAACTTCTCCAATCGAATGGAAGCTTCTTTCTGACTAAATCTTAAAATATTAAGCGCCTTGTCTACTTTTTCACCACGTACCAGGTCTGCAACCAAACGCATCTTTCGGGGTGAAGTAGGGCAATTGTTCAACTTAGCGAAATACTGTGTCTTCTTCGCTTCCTTGATTTGCTCTGCTCTTTCTCTTTTACGAACTCCCATGGCTTATTATTTTTTTCCTTTGTTTTTTGCACCTGCATGACCACGGAATGATCGAGTTGGTGAAAATTCTCCTAATTTATGTCCTACCATATTCTCGGTTACATATACAGGTACAAACTGACGCCCGTTGTGAACCGCAATGGTTTGTCCAACAAAATCCGGAGTGATCATAGAAGCACGTGACCAGGTTTTGATAACAGTCTTCTTGTTTGATTCAACGTTTTGCTGAACTTTCTTCTCTAATTTATAGTGAACGTAAGGTCCTTTTTTTAATGATCTTGCCATAGCTTATTTCTTTCTACGTTCGATAATATATTTGTTACTAGCTTTCGTCTTAGAACGAGTTCTGTATCCTTTAGCAGGAATACCGTTTCTCGATCTTGGGTGACCTCCTGAAGACTTACCTTCACCACCACCCATTGGGTGATCAACCGGGTTCATAACCACTGGTCTTGTTCTTGGACGTCTTCCTAACCATCTTGATCTACCTGCTTTACCAGACACCAACAACTGGTGGTCACTGTTTGATACAGCTCCAATAGTTGCCATACAGCTTACAAGGATCATACGAGTTTCACCGGACGGTAATTTTACAGTAGCGTACTTACCATCTCTTGCCATTAACTGGGCAAACGCACCAGCACTACGAGCCATAACAGCTCCCTGTCCCGGACGAAGTTCAATACAAGAAATAATAGTACCTAATGGAATGTTTGCTAAGGTCATGGCATTCCCGATTTCCGGAGCCACTTTATCGCCAGAAACAATATTCTGACCTACCTGAAGACCGTTCTGTGCAATCACATAGCGCTTCTCACCATCCTGGTAATTCACCAATGCGATAAAAGCTGTACGGTTTGGATCGTATTCAATGGAAGCAACGGTAGCTGGAATACCTTGCTTATCACGTTTAAAATCGATTATTCGATAACGTCTTTTATGACCACCCCCTTTATAGCGCATGGTCATTTTTCCTTGACTGTTTCTACCACCAGAACGTTTTTTCGGAGCAAGTAAACTCTTCTCCGGCTTATCAGTTGTAATGGCGTCAAATCCATTTACAACTCTAAATCGCTGTCCCGGGGTGATTGGTTTTAATTTTCTTACTGACATTTTTGTCTTTCTTTAATCTAAACGAATTAGATGTTTGCGTAAAAATCTATTGAATCACCTTCCGCCACCTGTACAATCGCTTTCTTATAAGCATTTGTTTTACCAGTTTGGATACCCGTTTTCGTATAACGAACACGTCTATCTGGGCGGACATTCATTGTGCGAACTGCAGTAACAGAAACTCCGTAAGCAGCTTCAACTGCTTTCTTGATCTCTACCTTGTTCGCCTTAGGATTCACTACAAAACCGTAACGGTTATTCAACTCGGCATCGGTTGTAGCTTTTTCTGTAATAATAGGTTTAATTAAGATATCCATCTCGTCTCTATTTACTTAAATTTTGTTCAATTCCTTCCAAAGAACCTTCAAATAACACGAGGCTATTTGCATTCATAATTTTGTAAGTACTTAATTCTGAGTTAGTTATAACTTCAGTACCTTTCAAATTACGAGACGACAAATATACATTATTATTTGACTCTCCCAACACCACCAAAGACTTTTTGTTATCCAGTCCAAGGTTCTTCAACACAGAAGTAAATTCCTGTGTCTTCGGAGCTTCCATCGTAAAGTCCTCAAGCACAACGATTGACTTGTCATTGGCCTTCATAGAAAGAGCCGATTTACGAGCCAAACGCTTTACATTCTTGTTCAGTTTGAAAGAATAATTTCTTGGTCTTGGACCGAACATTCTTCCTCCTCCTTTGAACACCCCGGATTTGATACTCCCCGCACGGGCAGTTCCGGTTCCTTTTTGCTTCTTGATCTTACGAGTACTTCCCGTGATCTCAGCACGTTCTTTTGCTTTGTGAGTTCCTTGACGTTGATTCGCCAGGTACTGTTTCACATCAAGGTATACAGCGTGATTATTAGGCTCGATACCAAACACCGCCTTAGAAAGGTCTGCCTTTCTACCGGTGTCTTTTCCGTTTTTATCTAATACAGCTACCTTCATTATTTCTCGATAGTTACATAAGCGTTCTTGTGACCAGGAACACATCCCTTAACAACCAACAGGTTCTTGTCGGCCACCACTTTCAACACTCTTAAGTTTTGTACTTTCACTTTCTCATTCCCCATTTGACCGGCCATCTTCATTCCTTTGAAAACTCTCGCAGGATAAGATGCTGCACCGATCGAACCGGGAGCTCTTAAACGGTTATGCTGCCCGTGAGTCGCCTGACCCACACCCGCAAATCCGTGTCTCTTTACTACACCCTGGAATCCTTTACCTTTGCTTGTTCCCGAAATATCCACGAACTCGCCTTCAACAAAGTGCTCCACTGTAATAGTATCACCTAGTTTATACTCCTCTTCAAATCCTTGGAATTCAACAACTTTTCGTTTTGCAACGGTGCCTGCTTTTTTAGCATGCCCTTCGGCAGCTTTGTTAGCAGTCTTTTTGTCATCGAAACCAAGTTGAAGAGCTTCATACCCGTCAACCTCTTTGGTTCTGACTTGGGTAACAACACAGGGACCTGCTTCAATTACGGTACACGGAACATTCTTTCCGTTCTCGTCAAAGATGCTGGTCATTCCTATCTTTTTTCCAATTAACCCAGACATAGTTATTATTTATATTTAATTATTAATTCTTGTTTTACTTCGGAAACCTCTTTTCAAAAAAACAGGGTCAAAATAAACTCAACCCTGAATTATATTTTGTTTCCGTTTTTCCCTCGCCCGCAGCTCAGGACATGTCCTGGAACCATCCCGGTTCCAATTATTTTACTCGTAGAGGTACTCGGTAAATTCAACTACCTCTCCCGATGATATTCTTGTTCTAGTCTCACTTATTATTCTACCCTGGTTATCGAACTCCTGAACAACTTCAATGTTAAGCTGACAATTACCTATTACACATTGCGATTGTAACAAGTAATTCTTCGATATCCTGTCGATAGAATTATTTAACAGTGTATTATACAGCACGCCATTGGTTTGATATTTATTACCAAATAAAAAACGAAAATATTGATTCGCATCCTGAGCTTCCTCTTCAGAGAAGGTTAACTCGATCTCGTAATCATTACTTCCATCTGGTCGGGTTGATGTCAACCGAATAGGATTGCCATCAGCATCATACTCGATCTCTTCTACAGATCCCTCATCCGATTCCTGTCGAACAAAAAGGCCTGATGCATTTGTATCGAGGACGTAATTTTGTTCGTCAGTTTCATTTCCAGAATTATCAAACCAAGTAACTGTCAAGAACACCTGATCACCAGAATATTCATAAACGTTGTCCGATCGAAGATCAATTGGATCTGAATAGTAGCGAATCAATCTTCCTTGACTGTCATAATCAAAAAACTGATCGTAATCCAGTTCCCCACTCATGTCCAATGTTCGAATTTTGGATACTACCCCATTTTCGTACTCCACAGAGGATGTACCCCCATCAAAATTGATTGAACTAATCAATTGATCATTTTCGACGAATAAGGTAAATGTTCCTTCCTCAACTCCATTATCATAAATGGTAGATACAATGGAAGTCAAGCCAATGCCATTTCCACCATCATCATCTGTGCCTCCCGAAGTATCGTTTGTACCAGCACCGTCATCTGTGTTCGATCCTGAGTCGGTCGATGAACAACTCACAAAGAACAGAATTACCGGAATGAGTACATACTTTACCTTAAACACTGTTAAAACAATAAATTAAAGAACTTATATTTTTTTAAACTTATACCTTGATCTCTACTTCCACTCCACTTGGCAACTCCAATTTCATTAGAGCGTCAATCGTTTTTGAAGAAGAACTGTAGATATCCAATAGTCTCTTATAAGAGCTCAATTGGAACTGCTCTCTACTCTTCTTGTTTACGTGTGGAGATCTTAATACAGTAAAGATCTTCTTGTGCGTTGGAAGTGGGATCGGTCCCGTTACCACTGCACCTGTACTTTTTACAGTCTTTACGATTTTCTCAGCAGATTTGTCCACTAAATTATGATCGTAAGATTTTAATTTGATTCTAATTTTTTGACTCATTGCTGAAAATTTAAACGTTAGCGGTTCCTCTTGCTGCTGCGATTACTTCTTCCGAAATATTAGAAGGAGTCTCCGAGTAGTGTGAGAATTCCATAGTTGATGTTGCACGTCCTGAAGACAAGGTTCTCAATGTAGTTACATAACCAAACATTTCAGAAAGCGGCACTTCAGCTTTTACAACTTTAGAACCAGCTCTGTCACCCATATCATTTACCTGTCCACGACGACGGTTGAGGTCTCCTACAATGTCTCCCATGTTTTCTTCCGGAGTTAATACCTCCAGTTTCATGATAGGCTCCATGATCACAGCACCAGCCGATTTCGCAACATTCTTAAATCCTAACTTGGCAGCCAATTCGAAAGACAACTGATCGGAATCCACAGGGTGGAAAGATCCATCCTTAAGAGTCACTTTCATGCTATCCACTTCGAATCCAGCTAACGGACCGTTTTTCATAGCAGCCTGGAATCCTTTCTCAACAGAAGGAATAAATTCCTTAGGAATGTTACCTCCTTTGATTTCGTTGACAAACTCCAGTCCTACTTTTCCTTCTTCAGCAGGTCCTAATGTAAATACGATATCTGCGAATTTACCACGACCCCCTGTTTGTTTCTTGTATACCTCTCTGTGGTCTGCCTGGCGAGTGATCGCCTCTTTGTATTCCACCTGAGGTTTTCCTTGATTCACTTCTACTTTAAACTCACGCTTCAAACGATCCACAATGATATCCAGGTGAAGCTCACCCATTCCGGAAATCACAGTTTGACCAGAAGCCTCGTCGGTACGAACCTGGAATGTTGGATCCTCTTCGGCCAACTTCGCAAGTGCCATACCCAGTTTATCAACATCCGCCTTGGTCTTAGGCTCCACAGCAATACCGATTACCGGATCCGGGAAGTCCATAGATTCCAATACGATTGGTGACTTTTCAGCAGATAGTGTATCTCCTGTTTTAATATCTTTAAATCCAACAGCTGCACCAATATCACCAGCTTCGATAAAGCTGATCGCATTTTGCTTGTTTGAGTGCATCTGATAGATACGAGATATTCTCTCTTTCTTTCCAGAACGATTGTTCAATACATAAGAACCGGCATCCAGTCTACCTGAATAAGCACGGAAGAAAGCCAAACGTCCTACGAAAGGATCAGTAGCAATCTTAAATGCCAGGGCAGCAAATGGTTCATTCACATCAGGACGACGAATCTCCTCCTGATCTGTATCAGGATTTGTTCCTACAATTCCTTCTTTATCTACCGGCGAGGGTAAGTAACGACAAACAGCATCCAATAAGAATTGAACCCCTTTGTTCTTAAATGCAGATCCGCAGATCATAGGAATGATAGACATATCCATTACGGCAGCACGCAATGCAGCGTGTACTTCATCTTCCGTAATAGAATCTTCATCTTCCATGAACTTCTCCAAAAGGTTCTCGTCGTAAGCAGCAACTTCCTCGATCAGTTTTCCTCTCAACTCAGCAGCTTCTTCTTTCAACTCCTCCGGAATGTCGATCACATCAAAAGTAGCTCCCTGGGTTTCATCATGCCATACAATAGCACGGTTCTTTACAAGGTCAACGATACCTCTGAAATCTGCTTCTTCACCAATAGGAATTACAATAGGCACGGCGTTCGAACCTAACATATCTTTTACCTGCTGACAAACGTTCAGGAAGTTAGATCCCTGACGGTCCATCTTGTTCACAAATCCCATTCTTGGAACTTTGTAGTTATCTGCAAGTCTCCAGTTGGTTTCAGACTGAGGCTCTACTCCGTCCACAGCACTGAACAAGAATACCAACCCGTCCAATACACGTAAAGATCTGTTTACCTCAACGGTAAAGTCTACGTGTCCGGGAGTATCGATTATATTGAAATGGTATCCTTTTGCGTCGGCAGTAGGTTGTCCATTTTCAGTAGGGAAGTTCCAGGTACAGGTCGTAGCAGCAGAAGTAATAGTAATACCTCTTTCCTGCTCTTGCTCCATCCAGTCCATAGTGGCAGCACCATCGTGAACCTCTCCGATTTTATGGCTTACCCCTGTATAATAAAGGATACGCTCTGTAGTAGTGGTTTTACCTGCGTCAATGTGTGCAGCAATACCAATATTTCTAGTAAGTTTTAAATCTCTTGCCATTTTTTCTTAGAATCTAAAGTGTGAGAATGCTTTGTTCGCTTCGGCCATTTTGTGTGTATCTACACGCTTCTTAACCGCAGCACCTTCTTCTTTAGCAGCTGCTAAAATTTCAGCAGCCAGTTTTTGAGCCATCGACTTCTCGTTACGCTTTCTGGCATAACCAATTAACCACTTCATAGCTGTGGAAATCTTACGGTCGGGACGTATTTGCATTGGGATCTGGAAAGTAGCTCCTCCCACTCGTCGGCTTCGTACTTCTACGTGAGGCATCACATTGGAAAGTGCATCCTTCCAAACTTCCAAAGCCGTTTTCTCTTCATCTTGTTTTTTTTCATCTACGATATCAATTGCATCGTAGAATACTTTAAAAGCCACCGACTTCTTACCGTCCCACATCATGTTATTTACAAAACGCGTTACCAATTGATCATTGAAACGTGGATCTGGTAAAAGGGGTCTTTTTTTGGCCTGTCTTTTTCTCATTTCTTCGTCTTAAAAATGTTTAAAATTACTTCTTAGGGCGTTTTGCACCGTACTTAGATCTACGTTGTGTTCTACCTTCTACACCGGCGGTGTCCAAAGCTCCACGAACGATATGATATCTAACTCCCGGTAAATCTTTTACCCTTCCACCTCTAACCAATACTATCGAGTGCTCCTGGAGGTTGTGACCTTCACCACCGATGTATGCGTTTACCTCTTTTCCATTCGTTAACCTAACACGCGCTACTTTACGCATCGCAGAGTTTGGTTTCTTAGGAGTAGTGGTATATACACGCGTACACACACCGCGGCGTTGCGGGCACGAATCCAAAGCAGCCGATTTACTCTTCTTGGTTATTTTGGCTCTTCCTTTTCGTACTAATTGTGAAATAGTTGGCATATAAAATCCTTGTTATACTTAAAATAATTATAAAAATTCCCCTATAAAAGGGCGTGCAAAGGTAGAAATAAAAATGAATTATTCCAATCCTTCGAAATTTATTTTAAAACGAGTAACAATTATTTAAAATTGAAATATGAAAAACGCCCTGTTTGCGTTAGTTTTACAGAGCATAAAAGAGCCATTTTGAAGTATTTTTTCTACCTCATTTTATACCTTAATATATATACTATATTTTCAGATGGCTTACATTCCCAGATTTTATACCTTAATATTAGTGCTGAAAAAGAACTTTCCGAAGGACTCAAAGACACTCTGAATTTCCGTTCTGAATTTCCGAATCTGAAACTGTTACAATCCGAAACCGATTCCCTTTCCGTAAAATTTCAAAAGCTGGGATTTATTGAAAGCCGTCTTCAGGAATTGAGACAACAAAACGATTCCGTGTTCGAAGCAAGATTTGAATTGGGTAATCGATGGAGGGAAATTCAGATACGTTATTCCGCAGAAAATTTTAGCAAAACAGAATTGAAAAGAGTCAGTGAAGAAGTGACCGATGAGTTTTTTCTTCTTGAGCTTTCTAAGGTGGAGACGGCTATGAAATACCTGAACAGCATTTTGGTAAATCGTGGTGATCCCTTCGCAAGGATTCAACTTTCGGCTGTGGAGAAAATTGACTCCAAAAGATTAAGTGCCGAACTGAGCACCTTTCAGAATAAAAAAAGAACCATCGACAGGATCGTGATCAAAGGCTATGAAAAATTCCCGGCTTCTTTTCTGAAATACTATTCAGACATACGCCCCGGCAAAACCTTCGAACGGGAAAAAGTGATTGAACAAAACGAACTGCTGAACAACCTCGGTTTTGTTCGAACCTTAAAACCGCCCGAGGCACTTTTCAGAAAAGACAGCACTGCCCTTTACCTGTATTTGGAAAAACGCAACAATAATCTGTTCGACGGTATACTGGGTTTCGCCACCAATGAAGAAACCAACCGGATCGAATTCAATGGGTACCTCAATCTCGAGCTCAACAACAACCTGAACTATGGTGAACAGTTACTGATCAATTTCAAGGCCGACGGACGGGAGCAACAAAACTTCAGGGTACGAACGAGACTGCCTTATCTGTTTAAGTCTCCCTTTGGAGTGAGCCTTGAATTACGGATCTTCAAAAGAGACAGTACTTTCTCCACGACCGATCAACAAGCAAAACTGGATTATCAGTTAAGTCCGAAGTCGAACCTTTATGCCGGTTACAAAAGTTATGAATCGAGCAATTTGTTGGACGAGGTCTTGGTGGGGGTAGTCGAGGATTATGAATCAAGATACCTTTTGGCAGGAGCTTCATTTACCACTTTGCAAGCCCAACCTTTCTTTCCTGTGAAAACGCTGGTCACCCTCGATACTGAAATCGGAAACCGGGAAAGTTCGGGGGTAAGCGAAGCACAGTTCAGAATACTGGGACGGTTGAGCCATATCTTCAATCTCAACGATCGAAACTCCATATACCTGAATACCGAGGGGAGTGTCTTAAGCAGTGATACCTACCTGGTCAATGAGTTGTTTCGGTTTGGAGGAATCAATAGTATACGGGGATTTGATGAGAACAGTATTGACGCCTCGTTGTTTACGGTTTTGAATACGGAATATCGTTTTCTCTTCGGCCCTACCACCTTTATTCACAGCATCATCGATTTTGCCTATTTCGAGAATCAGGTGCTGGATTTGAAAGAGGAATTATATAGCTTTGGAATCGGGCTCGGATTACAGACTGAAGCAGGGGTTTTTCGACTGAATATTGCCAATGGAATTTCAGACGATCAGAATTTCAAATTTTCCAACACAAAAATACACTTAAGCCTGTCTTCACGCTTTTAACTCACGCTAACAATAGCTTAACAATTTGGTAAAAAAAAAACCAAATTTTAAGTTTAAAAAGTTGTGTATTTAACTTTTTATTGTGATTTTTGGCATTGGCTAATTCAAATAAATTATAAAATGAGAACAAAGTTTAGTGGAATTTTAACGCTATTACTGGCGTTTGTAGTGCAACTCACGTTCGCACAAGAAAAAACAATCTCAGGTACTATTGGTGATGAAAACTCGGCACCAATTCCCGGGGTTAATGTTATTGTAAAAGGTACATCTAGTGGTACCCAAACTGATTTTGATGGTAACTACACCATCACTGCCAATGTGGGTCAAACTTTAGTGTACAGTTACGTAGGATACAAAAATGTTGAGCAAGCGGTTACCGCTTCTACCACCAACATTTCATTTAACATGGATCCTGATGTGTCTGTACTGAACGAAGTGGTAGTAACTGGATTTGCCATCAAAAAAGAGAAAAAAGCACTTGGATACTCGGTATCTTCAATTCAGGAAGAAGCCATCAAGGAAAGTCCTCAAACAGACCTTACTCGTGTGCTACAAGGTAAAGCTGCCGGTATCAACATTACGACGCAAAACGGTTTATCCGGTTCTGCGAACAAAGTAATTATTCGTGGTACAAACTCTTTCTCTGGCGATAACAACGCACTATACGTTATCGATGGTGTACCAATTAGTAATGATACAAATGAGACAGGAAGTTTCGTCGATGGAAATATGGGATCGAGTAGATCATTCGATATTGACCCTAACAACATCGAGCGTGTGGATATCCTTAAAGGTCTTGCGGCAACTACCTTATATGGTACGCAGGGACGAAACGGGGTAATCCTTATCACCACTAAAACAGGAAGCGGAGCATCTCAAAATACAAAACAAGAAGTTCAGTTTACCTCTTCTATTTTCGTGAATGAGGTTTCTATACTTCCAGATTACCAAGACTCTTTCGGAGGTGGTTTCGACCAGGCTTTCGGATGGTTCTTCAGTAACTGGGGACCAGGTTTCTACAGAGACGGTTTAGGTGGATGGGCAAGTGATCCTGCTTTCGATGAGAACGGAACACTACCTCACCCATATTCAACTGCCGCTTTCTTGACAACCAACTATCCGGAATATCAAGCATTATTTGAAGGAGCACGTTACGACTGGAAACCAAGAAACAGTGTTGAGGAATTCTTTGAAAAAGGATTGGCTATCAACCTTTCTGTTAGTGCACGTGGAAGAAGTGAAGATGGAAAATTTGGATACGGTGTAACTTTCAGTAACCTTGACGAAGATGGATTTACTCCAGGAAACAACGTTAAGCGTTCCAACCTTACACTAGCCGGTGATGCTAAACTGAATAACGGAATTAACATTAGAGGTTCGATGACCTATACAAGAACCGACCTTAAAACTCCTCCGGTAGCTGCCTCTTTTGGTAGTTCTGCGATTGGACAAGGTTCTTCTATCTTTGGTGACCTTTTCTATACACCAAGAAGTATAGACTTCTTCGAGTTACCTTTCGAATTGCCTGATGGAGGTTCTATCTACTATCGTGATGATAACGCGATTGAGCACCCGTTATGGACCGTTCAAAACTCTCGATTCTCACAGCTAACTAATCGTGTGAACGGTTTTGCTGCAATCGACTATAATATTTCAGATAACTTCAACATCCTTTACCAAGGAAGTGTTGATACATATTCAGAAGACAGTGTTAACCGTCAAAATGCCGGTGGTGTATTCTCACCTGCAGGATTCTATAACACAGTAAATACAACCAACACTATCTTCGACCACAGATTTGTACTTTCTGGAAACAACTTTGCATTCTTGAATGACAAAGCCAACTTAAACTTCTCATTAGGGGCAACGTCTCAGTATATCGACTTTGCTCAGGTTGGTTTGAATAGTAGTGGACAGCAGGTATTCGATTTCTTCGATCACTCTAACTTTACAGGACAGTCTCAGGTAGAGTTCAGACAAAGAAGAAACATTGTTGGTCTTTTCGGGCAAATATTGCTTGACTATGATAACTTCTTATTCTTGAACTTCTCAGGAAGAAATGACTGGGTATCTAACGCGAACAACAATTCGTTATTCTACCCATCCGCGAGTGTATCGTTTGTACCAACTTCCGCGTTTGACGGACTTTCTTCAGACAACGGAATCAAGTACTTGAAACTGAGAGCTGGTTACGGAACCTCTGCGAACTTCGCAACGGGATATCCAACTGTTACTCTTGTAAACCTGAACACACAGGCATTTGCAGATGCTAACGGAGCTTTCATTACTGCCAACACTACCAACAGTACAATTGGTAACCCGGACATCAAGCCTGAGCTTTTCGAAGAATTAGAGTTTGGTGCGGAAGGTAACTTATTCAACCGATTAACTTTTGACTTCTCATACTTTACCAGAACCACTAACGACTTGATCGTTCAGGGAACTCGTATTCCAGCAAGTACCGGTGCAACATTCACCGATACGAACATTGGAGAGATCAAGAGTGATGGTATCGAAGCCGATGTAGGATTGAACATCTTCAAGAGTAACACAGGAGGTTTCGACTGGAAATTGAATGTAAACTTCACTACGTTCGAAAACGAGGTAACCGACTTAGGTGCTGATACAGATCTTCAGATCTACGCCGGATTTACCAACTTAGGTAACGGTGCCCGAGTAGGGTTCCCACTGGGAGCGATGTTCGGATCACGAGTTGCCAGAGATGAGAACGGAAACAAAATCGTAGATGCCGCTGGTAACTACGTTGCTGAAACAACTGACGAGGAAGACCTTTTACCATTCATCGGAGATCCTAACCCGGATTTCATTATGAACTATATCAGTACCATGTCTTGGAAAGGTCTTTCATTGAATGTACAGGTAAACCACGTATCTGGTGGTGATATCTATTCTACTTATATCGCGACGCTATTGGGTCGTGGTCTTACGACGGATACTGAAGATCGTTTAGGAACCTATATCCTTGAAGGTGTAAACCAGGATACAGGACAGCCTAACAACATTCAGATTAACAACTCTGACTTCTACTTTACGAATGGATTCGCAAGTGCTGCGAACGACCTATCGGTTTACGATGCGTCTGTAATTCGTTTACAAGAAGTTTCTTTGGCTTATCAGTTACCATCTAAACTATTGGAAAAAACTCCATTTGGAAGCTTTAGTATTAAAGTAAGTGGATTCAACCTATGGTATGACGCTTATAACACACCAGACGGGATCAACTTCGATCCTAACACAACTGGTCTTGGTGCAGGTAACGGACAAGGTTTTGAGTTCTTAACCGGACCTAGTAGTACGAGATATGGATTTAGTATTAATGCTACATTCTAAAATTAAAAAAATTAAGACATGAAAATATTTAGTAAAATTTCAATATTTGTATTTCTTCTCCTCGGTCTGACGTTTACTTCATGTGAGACCACGGATTTGAATTTACTTGATGATCCAAATAACGTCACCTTAGACAAGGCTGACCTAGATAGATATTTAACTCAGATTCAAATTGATTTCGCCAGCTTCATGCGTCAAATGGGACGTAACGGAGCGCAAGTAACTCGTGTTGAGTATATGTTCGGAAGAACTTATATCAACAACTTTGAGCCTGCTGTATTAGATGGCGAATGGGCTTTAGCTTACCAAAGAATGTTCTCGGACATGGCAGGTGCTGAACCTTTAGCAGTTGAAAATGAAGATTTCAAACACATAGGTGTAATGAGAGTAATTAAGGCTTATACCTTGATGACTTTAGTTGATCACTTCGGTGATGTGCCATTAAGCCAGGCTACTCAACCTGTTGAGTTCCCTTCTCCTTCGGCAGATCCCGGTGCTGATGTGTATGCAGCAGCCATTGCATTACTGAATGAAGGAATTGGACTTCTTAATGAACCAGGAGGACCACTTCAAAATGATTTCTATTATGATAACGATTATGATAAGTGGAAGAAAGCGGCTAGAACCGGTTTGATGCAAGCTTATTTCAATACTCGTTTAGTAGACGGAAGTGCGGTTGGAAACTTCAACGGCATTGCTAGTAACGCTTCCAACTATATCTCTTCAGAAGATGATGACTTCGAATTCAACTACAATACTGGATTCGTAGAAGGACAGTACGATTTCAGACACCCTGCATACAATGCTGATTACAACATTAGTGGTGGTGCCGGAAGATATCGTTCAAACTACCTAATGGATGCTATGTTAAACAATGACGATCCGAGAAGAAGATTCTACTTCTACCGTCAGAACGACTGTACTCCTGGTGCAAGTTGTGATCCTGATGGAAACCAGGAGACGCTTCAGTGTTCTGTAGAGCCTAGACCGGTTAACGTTCCAACAGATCAGGTATACTGTTTCGTGGAAGACGGATACTGGGGTAGAGATCACGGTAACGATGAAGGTATTCCACCAGATGGATTTACCAGAACAATCGTTGGTGTATATCCAGCAGCCGGTAATTTTGACGACGGTGTAATTGGAGACCCAGACCACCCATTCGTACCAGCCACTCAAGGTGATGGTGGTGGTGGAGCAGGTATCATGCCAATCATGTTATCTTCTTACACTGATTTGATGAGAGCTGAAATATTCCTAGTACAAGGAAATAGTTCTGCTGCCAGAAATGCATTTAACTCTGCATTGACCAAGTCTGTAGACAAAGTAACTGGATTCATTAGTGTTGACCCTCAGGCCGATTCTAGTGTAGCACCTAGCTCTGGTGATATTAGCTCGTTTATTTCTGCTCAAACTCAGGCATTTGATAATGCGAATACTGAAGGTAAGTGGGAGATTCTAGGTGTTGAGTTCTTAGTGAGTAACTACGGAAACGGTAACCTTGGATACAACTCTTACAGAAGAACAGGATATCCGAAGAACCTACAGGTTAACATCGATCCTAACCCAGGAAACTTCATCAGATCGTTCTTCTACCCTGCTAACGAAGCGAACGTAAACAATAATATTGTTCAGAAGCCAAACGTTTCTCAACAAGTATTTTGGGATAACAATCCTGCTTCACCAGGATTCCCTGAAGCTAACTAATTTTAAAAATGATAATTATGAAAAACATATATAAATTCTTAATGATTGCACTAATCGCCGTAGCCGGTGTGTCGTGTGAAGATTCTGACCTTATCATTGACGAAGTGTTAGATTCAGTGGATACAGAATCTGGAGCCATAGTAAGAACATTACAGGACCCACCGGATCTTGTAACTCTTACCAACCCTGATAACAACAATTTTGATCTTGTTTTAGAAGTTCAGCAGGGTAACGGAAGCTTTGTTCCTCAGTTCAAAGAAGTTCGTATGTACATGAGAATATACGCGGACCAGGATTTGAATGAACCATTATTGGATTCCAACGGAAACGAAATCTCTGAAGTATTATTGAATACAATTCCATCCAGTGTATGGGAGATTGGATCCAATGGATTACCAAGAACTACGGTTAACGTAACTTCTCAATCTTTTGTAGATACCTATCCAGAAGATACAGTATACGCTGGGGGAGCTAACTTCGTAGCTTTGAGATTAGAGCTTGAAATGTCTGACGGAACTGTATTTACAGATACTGACGTAGGAGCAACTATTGCCGGGCAGTTCTTTAACTCTCCATTCCTTTACAGAGTAATCTTTATTCTTAGCTAAGGATATCAGAAATAAAGGCCATAGGCCATATAAAAAAGCGGATTTGTAATAAATCCGCTTTTTTTTGCATTACATTCAAGCTCAATGGATTACTTCTCCTGGATGTTAAAATGGCTGAAATCGCCTGAAATACCCGTTTTTTTAACAAAAAAAACGAATGAAAGAAATTGGTTTTACACAAAAATTTGTACATTTGAGGATATTAAACTTTAAAAATTATCTATTATGAAAAAAAATTATCTTTTAGTTGCTCTTTTCTTGTTTGCAGTTACAGGTGTATTTGCACAGACTGAGGACTTTAACGATGACATGGAAAGCTACACTGTAGGTACCATTGTTGAGAACGACTGGTGGCTTGTATGGAACTCTGCCACAGTTGGTATTGAGTCTTCTGATGAGCAAGCAGCAAGTGGATCTAAGTCTGGTAAAGTTGGTGACGACCCAACTACTATCGACCCTGTATTAAATCTTTATAACAAGATTTTTGGTGTTTGGTATACAAACTTTATGATGTACATCCCTGTTGACAAAGAAGGATACTGGAATCTTCAAGGACAAACACCAATTGGATCTGGAGAGTGGATTGTTGGAAACATCTTCATGAACCAGGATCTAGCAGCTCCAGGAGTTGGATTAATCGACAACTGTGTTGGTGCTCCTGTAAACTTTACTTTCCCACACGGTGAGTGGTTCGAAATAGAAATGATCGTTGATATTTCTGCTGGAATCTCTGCTGCTACTTGGGAGCTTAACGTTGCTGGTAACAATGTAATTCCTGCTGGAACTGCATTTACTGATAACTCTGGAACAATCCCAACTTCTCTTGGAGGGATCAACTTCTACGCTATCTCTACCAACAACACTTACTACATTGATGATGCAAGACACGCTGATTTCCCAGCTGACTTGAGTACTGCAGATTTTGCTTCTAAAGGATTCTCTGCTACTCCTAACCCAGTTGTTAACGTGTTGAACCTTCAAGCTAACGAGAACATTACTTCTGTAGCTATCTACAACGTACTTGGACAGCAAGTTTATGCTGCTAACGTTGATGCTATGACTTCTACAGTTGACATGTCTCAAATGGCGAGTGGTGCTTACTTCGTAAAAGTAAACATCAACGGTGTTGAAGGAACTACAAAAGTTATCAAGTAATTATTTGACTGAATAATTTTTCAATCATAATAGAAAAGGCTGTCTATTCAGACAGCCTTTTCTACTTTTAGTAACTATCTTCGTCGCATGAAAAAAGAACACCTGATCTTCGGAATACATCCTGTGTTGGAAGCTGTCAAAGCTGGAACCGAACTGGATAAGGTATATGTTCAGAAAGGAAGCAACAATCCTAAGATCGAAGAGATTGTTCAACAGATCGGAAATAATCAAACTACGATTAATTATGTCCCTATTGAGAAACTGGACAAACTCACTCGTTCCAATCACCAGGGAATTGTAGCGTTCTCCTCCCCTATTAAACTCCACGACTTAGAGTCGTTGGTTGAAACGGTATTAGAATCAGACGTCACTCCCCTATTCATTATCCTCGATCAATTAAGCGACGTACGAAACTTTGGTGCCATCATTAGAACGGCTGAATGCACTAACGTAAGCGGTATCATTGTTCAGAAAAAAGGAGGAGCCCCTATAAGCGGAGATACGGTTAAAACATCAGCCGGAGCGATCTTCAAAACACCCATTTGCAAAGTGGATCATATCAAGGACGCCATCTACTACCTCCAGGGTTCCGGAATACATGTGATTGCAGCCACGGAAAAAACCCAGGACTCTTTATACGACCTGGATCTGAACCAACCTCTCGCCATTGTTATGGGTTCCGAAGGGCATGGAGTATCTAAATCTGTAATCAATATTTGCGATAGTGCAGCAGCCCTTCCAATGCTGGGAGAGATCAATTCCCTTAATGTATCTGTAGCTTGTGGTGCTTTTCTTTATGAAGTGGTACGACAGCGAACTCGGTAATATTATTCCTTGTCCTTGTCTTTAAAGGTGTAGGTGATTCTAATTCGTTTGTTACTCTCTTCCTGTTTCGAATCTTCGATATTGTCCTCAGGTAAATTCTCAATAAAATTACCGTTCTCATCAAAATGCCGCAGGAAAGGGTCATCCTCTTCGTTATAATCCTCACGTTCCCAATCGTACTTCTTATTCTCAACAGGGTTCTGACGAAATAGAAGGGCAAATCCGATCCCTACCACAAAACCGGACAAGTGACCTTCCCAGGATATCTTAGGATCGATGGGGAACAAGTACCAAAGTAAACTTCCGTAGAGAAAAACAACGGCAAAAGAAAGCGCAGTTAACTGGTATCTTTTTGAAAATATTCCTTTAAAGAATAAAAATGCAGCCAGCATATATACGATTCCACTGGCTCCAATATGCAAGGCAGGTCTTCCAATGATCCAGGTAAACAAACCGGTGATCAAAGTTCCATAAATGAGAACTTTCCAACGTATGTCACGATAGAAATAGAAAAGAGCCGTTCCCAGTACCAATAGCGGCACCGAATTATTGAAGAGGTGCTTAACGCTTCCGTGAATAAATGGCCCGAAGACTATTCCTCTTAGTCCCTCTACTCGTTGCGGATGAATTCCCCAACGATTAAAAAATATATCAAACCGAATATCCATCCAATACGCAATCCAAATGGACAGCACGATGAAAACCGGAAACAGTAATACGTCTGGAGTAAACGGTAATGACTTTTCTGAACTCATGGCTTTTTTACATTCAAAAAGTAATCCTAAGTAGCAAGTTATGATAAATTGTCAGTATGATCAATAATCGGTAATTTTGATTTCTATGACAAGTCCACTGGCAGAACGTATCCGACCCACCACTTTGGAAGACTATTTGAGTCAGTCACACCTGGTGGGACCTGACGGTTCGCTGACATCTCAAATTGGATCCGGGCTCATTTCCTCAATGATATTTTGGGGTCCTCCCGGAACTGGTAAAACCACACTGGCGAACATCATTGCAAACGATTCCGGCCGTCCGTTTTATACTTTGAGCGCTGTGGATAGTGGCGTCGCTGCTGTGCGGGAGGTGATCAACAAGGCCAAGAAGAGTGATGACCTGTTCAGTACAAAAAACCCGATCCTGTTTATTGATGAGATTCACCGTTTCAGCAAATCTCAACAGGATTCGTTGCTGGGAGCGGTTGAAAAGGGCTGGATCACCTTGATAGGGGCCACAACAGAGAATCCAAGCTTCGAGGTAATCCCGGCCTTACTTTCCCGATGCCAGGTATACGTACTGAAATCCTTCAGCAGAAAAGATTTAGAGACACTTTTAGAACGAGCCATTGAGAAAGACACGATTCTCTCTCAAAAGAACATTACGCTCAAGGAAAGCGAAGCTATTATTCGCCTGTCGGGTGGAGATGCCCGCAAATTGTTGAATATATTAGAACTGGTGGTTCTTTCTGAAACTTCAGAGGAAATTATCATTACTAATGAATTGGTACAACAAAAGGTTCAAAAAAATACCGTGCTGTACGATAAAACCGGAGAACAGCATTACGATATTATTTCGGCATTTATTAAATCCATTCGAGGTAGTGACCCTAATGCTGCGGTATACTGGCTGGCTCGTATGATCGAAGGTGGAGAAGAAGTGAAATTCATTGCCCGCCGACTCGTAATCCTGGCGTCTGAAGACATCGGTATGGCCAATCCTACTGCCCTGGTACTTGCCAATGCGACCTTTCAGGCAGTCAATACCATTGGCTATCCTGAAGCAAGGATCATCCTAAGCCAGTGTGCGGTTTATCTAGCCACCTCACCCAAGAGTAATGCCTCATATAAGGCCATTAAAAGCGCTCAGCAAACCGTTAAACAAACCGGGGACCTCTCAGTGCCTTTGTCCATTCGAAACGCTCCCACCCAGCTTATGAAGGAATTAGGTTATGGCGAAGATTATCAATACGCTCACGATTTTGAAGGTAATTTTGTGCCGCATGAGTTTCTTCCCGAAGAGTTATCCGGAAAGCGATTTTATGAGCCGGGAAAGAATTCCAGGGAGGCCAATTTAAGATCCTATCTTAAAAGCTTGTGGCAGGATAAGTATGGATACTGATTATTTAAGAGGAACAAATTTCATCATCCTGTGGGAACCATCGGTAACGGTATCTTTCTCGATGGTAAAACCTTCAGCGGTCTTATAAGCCACTCCAAAGAATTCGGAGGATCTTGCAATGAAAATATCCGGTTGCGAGGTGGCAGTCAATTTTCCGATTTTATTATTTCCGAAGAGAATTTGGTATTCACCATCAACCATCTCCAGAGTGTATTTTCCGCTTACAAACTTAGTGATGGAGGAATCAACGGTCTTTTCTTCAACTTTGGCAGTTTCCATGGCATTTCCGGAATTTTTGGTTTCTACTGAAACGGTCTCGTCCTGATTTTCGAAATCGGCGAATACTTTGGGTTCCGGTTGCTGAAACTCTTCTCCTTGAATACTCTCAAAAGCTCCTCGCATTGCTTCGTAGTAAGCCTTCTTGTATTCTTTCAATTTGCTTCGGCCGGCAGCACTTCGGTACACTTCATTTCCATCGCAATCATTCAACACAACGGTGAGTCTTGTCCAAACGAAACCGTCGTCTCTTATGACATCCGCCCACAGACCGTCGCAACGACTAATATTGGGTAATTCCGTATTGAAATAGGCGTTGAATCCATGTTTATTGAACAAAAACTTGGTCAAAGAATTTAGTTGATACTGATCCTTTTCAAATAAGAAATCATAACGATCGGGCACCACCACAAAACTGTAATCGGAAGGGGTCTTTTGAGAATAGGTATTTAGAGTTGTAAGGAAGAAAAGCGCTAATACCGCCAAATACTTTGTCATTCTTGATCTACTTTTATATTGAATCCGAGCTGTAAAGATACACTTTTTGCCTTTGCAATATTTCCGTATCTCAGTATGTTATCGGCGGCAATATAAAAGTTGAATTTTCCAAGGTCTGTGGCCAATCCAAGGCCTACATTTGAAAACGAATAAGGATCTACAGTATACGTAGCTTTGGCAGATAAAAATTCGAACAACCTTCTATAGTAAAAAAGAGTTCCAGCCATTTGCGGACCTTTAGGCCTGAAAATCGAAAAGAATTGAAGCCCTACAGCTTGTGCTCTCTCCACACCGCCTCCCATATTTCGACAATCACATTCCTTGCTCCCACCAACCGCTTTCCCAAAGCTGTATTTAAGCCCAGCATTCACTTTTAACGGTCTAAGCTGAGTATAAGAGTTCGTGAGGGTATCTACCGGAATTTCTCTTTCGATTTCGTCCTCCAGATCGTCATAGTAAGGCAGGGTAGACTCTCCCTCACTCAAAGGTGGAAAGATAAGTTCTATTCCATCCAAGGTATAGGTTCCGGTAGCGCGATAGTTCTCAGTGTCCTTGGTATGGAAAATTGCTCCAAAGTCGAGTACACTTGCACTGGCCGTAATATTTTCAGTGATATCGTAAGTCGCACCAACATCCAGCCCAACACCCATATTCCCTCCAAAGAAAGCACGCCCCAACACCTTCCCGACTGAAAAATCGTCTTCCAAAGAGGCAATCCCGGAAGTTTCTACACTTACGTCGGCATTCTGAACCGTATGTTCATAGATATTATTGCTGTTTTCGTCTCCAAGGGTAGTCACAAAAGTCCCGGAATTATCAACACTGCGATAGCTTAGCATGCTGGAGTATAATTTCACCCTGGCTCCCACGGTGAGCTTATTGTTGATGGCTTTATTAGCTCCAAAATGATATACAGTAAGTAAATCTCCGGTGGTACTCACCTGGCCCAGGTCAAATTCGTACCCTAAATAATCCCGGTTTCCCTCCCAGGCAAGAATAGCAAGATCCTGCGGAAAGTAAGCAATGAAATCAAATTCCTGGTACACCCCTCCTGAGAAATAAATCTCGTTCTTTGCTCGCCAGCCAAAATTGATGATCTCCAATTGCTGGGTAGCTGTAAAAAAATCTTTATCGTCCATTTCAAAAATCTTGGCCTGGATACGGTCGTTGATAGTGCCTCCTTCGTTTCCGAAGATATCAAAAGTACTCACCCCCGAAGCTCCACCGTTTAGGTGAAAGTGGGACAGAAACGGAATGCCGAAATGAGATTTTTGTGGAACTTTACCACCCGGATTCACCAGTAAAGACTGGGGAATCTCTTCAAAACCGTACAATATCTGTTTGTTTTGACCAAAAGCAACTGTGGCCCCGAAGGCCAGAAAGAAAATAAGTGTACTTCTCATCGTAGTTTAGTCTCTTTCTTTAATTTCGAGGTAATAAGTAGTTTTCGACTTGAGGTTTAGATTGCCTTCCAGGCTCGCATCTGAAGACGGTATAGTGACCGATACAACCACTTTATCGGCTGATGTAAGCTGAATGACCTCCTCACCCTCAACGTTTTGCGTAAACTCTGTAACGAAGGGATTCTCAGGGGTTCCTTCCACTACATTGGTGGACGTAATATAAGTCTCTTCATTTTCCTCGCTCAGGAACTGAAAATCCACCAGAAAATTTCTTGGAATGCTATTGGTAAATTGAAAAAAGAATTCGGCCCTTAACAGGCTTTCCTGGAAATCGGTGTCATCAAGAAACCTGATCTCAGTCGTATCGCGTAGCGTAAGTCTGGGTGTATTGGTAACCGTATCAAAAAATTCACCGGCTTCCGTATTGAAAAAGATCAAATCCAATTCTACAACAGGGGTAAGTGTCACTTCCTCGGCCTGGTCAAAATCGGTATCCTTCACGCAGGAAAACAATAAAAAAAAGAAAAAAACACCCAAAAGGGGAGTAAGCAGGTTCTTTTTCATGATGTAGGGCTTTAGGTTAATTAACGGCTAAGTAAATGAAAATATTATGATTATAAGAATTTTCTGATTTCAATAATATCATCTACTATGGAATAATGGCCGGGAACCCGGTCGTTTCGATAATTGTAAAACAGGGTTTTCATACCTACTTTTTCAGCACCAAGAATGTCGGCTTCAAAGGTATCCCCGATCATAATACTCCTGTGAGGAATCGTGCTGGCTTTTTCAAGGGCGAGGTTGAATATTTTCGGATTGGGTTTCTTAACACCTGCTTCTTCCGAAGTGGTCACAGTCTTAAAAAACTGATCTATTTTGCTGTTTTTCAGCTTTAAATGCTGCACTTCTTCGAATCCGTTTGTAATGATGTGCAGCAGGTATTTTTCGTTCAGGTATTGTAACAATTCAATAGTACCGGCAAATAAGTGGTTGTCTTTAGGTAATTCGTTGATATAATCGGTCGCAAGTACATCTACCTGATTATTGTTGAAGGTAATTCCAAAGGGTAAAAACGCGTCCTGGAAACGTCTCCTTCTCAATTCGGTCTTGGTGATCCTTTCCTCACGATACAATTTCCAATAATCAAAATTGATGGGTTCATACACCTCCATAAATGCTTCCAGCGACAAGTTGATCCCATGTTTCTGAAAGATCCGATGGAATGCCAGTTTAGAATTTCTATCGAAATCCCAAAGCGTATGGTCCAAATCAAAGAATATGTCGGTTATATCGTTCATGTTTCTGTAGAATGTTCAGTTACGAGAGATCTCCAATAGGAATTCTCACGCGAAGATATAAAGTCCTTGTTAGATAGGAACATAGAAAATATTCCATTGACCTTCGAAATCGAATCTTTTAGTGCGTCGATTTGCGGTTGAATTTCAGATCGGCTGTTATTTTCAAGAATGCAGGTACTGCCAATAACGGGATGAACGATCAAAGGGGTTTTGATCTCATAATCCAGGTCGTAGAATAAAAATGGGGTACAGGTGCCGGCCCTGAATCCCAGGGTATCTTCATAGAACATGGAATAATCGGATTGAACCTCTAATTCCAGTAAATCCCTATACCTGTTAGGGAGCGCTATCAGGGATTTGGCAATCATAGTAGATGTAACCTCGCGATGAGTGAGCTCCTCCATTCTTTTCTTTTCGTCTTTCAGTTCTTCGAATCGATCCAAAGAATGAAAGGAAAAAATAAGACCTACTTCCGTATAGTCCCCGATCAATTTTATCAACATCCTAAATTTCTCCCTCTTCGTGTTAAAGCTTTCCCTGAAAGTGAATCCGTCTCCTAACAGAAAAAACACCGTGAATTTAACTTCGGTTTGCTTGAGGACGTTTACAATCCAGGAAAAGGTGTTATAGGGATCCTTTCGTAGTTTTAACAGCACTCTGGTTCTATCCGCAATTTTCTTAAGCCTGAATTTTATTAAATCCCGCGCATAACCTCCTATGTTCCGCAATGGCCCACGTTGTGCATAAGAGAAGGGTCGGGATGCATCTACGAGGTGGTGGATCCTGAAGTTTCGTTGAGGAAGATCAACGTCCGCATAATGGGATTGAAGTAATTTTGCAAATTTATAGGCCCATTGGTCCACTACCGGTTTGTCTAAGAATCCTTTTTTATATGCCAGGCTCTGTTTCGCTGTATATCGCCCTAATTCATCTTTCACCTGGGGCAAATATTCTTCATAACGGCTCAGCAGATAAAAGGCAGCTGAAAATATATCAAAAGGCAGATGACTCTTTCCGGAAGTAGGAAAGAATCCAATGGTGTCGTCCCATTCCATGACTGAAATATCGACATCATCAAATCCCTGTTCTGTCAACAACCCGTGGGACTGCACAAAAAATTCATTACCCATTGGCTGTTTACCATAGGATAACTTAGGTCCCTGATGGGCTATAAATTCTTCGATAACTGACGTGAATTCGACCTTGACACCCAATATTCTTGTACATATATGTTTGAACGCGTAGTCCAATCTATGGGTAATTTTTTGAGTATGTACAAGCAGCATATAAGCTATAGCAAATGTTCGTCGGCAAAGCTAAAATAAGACTTTTCGGTAATAATAAGATGGTCCAGAACCTTTATATCAAGGCTTTTACCGGCTTGTTCAAGTTTCTTGGTAAGTTGGATGTCTGCTGCACTTGGTTTCAGGCTACCGCTGGGGTGATTATGAGCGAGTATGACCCCTACAGCTCCCAAAAGCAAGGCCCTTTTCAGAGTGAGCCTTACATCAACGATTGTTCCCGTAGTACCTCCTTTGCTCAACTGTTGCAAATCCAGCACTTTATTAGCATTGTTGAGATAGATCACCCAAAATTCTTCATGTGGAAGTTCAGCAATGAGGGGTCTTAAAAGATCATTTGCAGATTTACTGGAGGTGATGATGGTCGTATTGTTTTCTTCGGAAGTGCTATGCCTTCTGCCCAGTTCAAGGGCAGCAATGATAGATACCGCCTTTGCCTCACCTATGCCATCAAAATGCATCAATTCATGAACCTCCATTTTAGCGAGCGTTAGAAGATTATTATCTATTGCGTTTAATACTCTTCGGGCTACATCCACGGCGCTGTTTTGCCTGCTTCCGGAGCCAATAATGATAGCGATTAGTTCCGCTTTAGTTAATACTCTCCTGCCCTTCTTTAATAATTTTTCACGCGGACGATCTTCTTCATTCCAATATTTTATTCCAAAATTAGTGACATTTTCGGCCATAGATCTCGAATGATGAATAAAGATAATCCCGTATCTTTAGAGAGCCAATAATAAAATTGCCAACCTCCTCGAATTCATGAATTGGAGGTAATCCAAAATTAATTTCTATGAAATCTTTATTCGATTCTGAAGCCCTTCGAGAGATCAACGACCGCCTTGAAAAACTGGATGAAAACTCTGCACGCCAATGGGGTAAAATGACCCATGGCCAAATGATGCATCATTGCCAGGGACCTTTAAATATCATACTGAAAAAAGACGATTATAATCTCAAACCGAATTGGGTCCTGAATACATTTTTTAAGAAGTCCTTGTACAATGACAAGCTATGGCGACAAGGATTGCCTACGGCCAAGCCTTTTAAAGAAACTAAAGATCGAAATTTTAATGAGGAGAAATCGAATCTCAAGTCTTTATTGAATGAATTTCAGGACAGAAGCGACGAATTAGGGCATGAACCTCACCCATCCTTTGGGAAGTTGACCAAACAACAGTGGGGACAAATGCAATACAAACATTTAGATCATCACTTTCGCCAGTTCGGAGTGTAATTTGTGAAAATCATGAAGTATCCACCCCCTTATCATCAAATTCAGGATAGACAAAAAATGATCTCGGTCATTAAGGAATTTCCCCTGGGAATGCTTGTTACCGCCTTTGACGGCAAACCTTTCGTGACCCATATACCAATTATCTACAACGAGAAAACGGGCCGATTGGTCGCTCATATTGACAAATTCAACCCGCAGGTTGAGTCTCTTCAGGATGGTCTGGAAGCGACCGTAGTCTTCAAAGGTCCGGATGTGTATATATCTCCCGGGGTATATACCACCAAGCAACTACCAACCTGGAACTATATTATTGTGCATATTACAGGTACGATCCGACGAATAAATGACCATGATGATGCTAAGGAAACCATGATCGCGATGACCGAATTTCTGGAGGGGGATGATCCGCGGTTTGTTCTGAAAAAGGAAAATACCCGCATGAAGCGAGCTGTTAGATATATTCAGGCATTTGATATCGAGATCACAAATTGGGAAGGCAAGTTCAAACTATCCCAGGATAAGAATGAGCAAGACCAGATGAACGCTAAGCAGGAATTGATCGATGCGAGTCATTCCCGATATCATGACTTCATTCGGGATATGTATGCCTGACCTATCAGGACTTCATATGTGTCTTTAGTTCTTCCAAATCCAAACCACCATAATTCCCACTGCTCATTAACAGCAAGGTGGTTTCATCAAAATCGGATTGAAATAAAAAGTCTTTAAATTGCTTTGGGTCTGTATAGATCAATAGATCGTCACGCTGAAAAGCACTGGCGATTTGATTTTCAGAAATAGGCTCTAGTTTTTTTATGGCTACGGCATGAGGTGAATAGAACACGACCGCCTCATCGGCCGCGTCGAGTGATCCCTGATACTCCTTAAGAAACTCCGGATTCAAGCTGCTGTAGGTGTGAAGTTCCAGGCAGGCAATAAGTTTTCGGTCAGGAAATTGATTTTTTACTGCCTTACTAGTGGCCATTACCTTGCTGGGAGAATGCGCAAAATCTTTAAAAGCAACCGTACCCGGTGTTTCCATTATTTTTTCCAGGCGTTTGCTGGCACCTTTGAAGGTCGCAATAGCTTCATAAAAATCTTCAGCATCTACACCCATTAATTGGCAAATCCATCGTGCACCCTCAAGGTTATTTAGATTGTGTTTACCGAATACTTCGATAGGCATTAATCCTTCCGGCGTGTCGAGAAGTGTTGTCCCATCCTGCACTTCATAATGAGGTGTTTGATAGGGACACTTTTTTATCTGGTTCTGAGTAGATTCAGAAATCCTTTTCACTTCGGGATCTTCTTCATTGTAGACCAATGTCCCACCGGGTGTTATTTCATTTAAAAAAATCTCAAACTGCTCGACATAGTTTTGATAGGTAGGAAATACGTTGATGTGATCCCATGCGATTCCGCTAAGCAAGGCAATATTGGGTTTATACAGATGAAATTTGGGCCTGCGGTCAATGGGTGATGATAAATATTCATCGCCTTCAAGTACCATAAAGTCATTCTCTTCAGTGAGGTGTACCATGGTGTCAAACCCCTCCAACTGCGCTCCTACCATATAATCGACTTCGCGTCCATGGAAATGCATCACATGCAATATCATGGATGTAATAGTAGTTTTACCGTGGGACCCACCGATCACGACCCGCGTTTTGCCCTTGGATTGATCGTATAAAAACTCAGGATAGGAATAGATCGACAAACCTAACTCTTTCGCTTTGAGTAGTTCCGGATTATCTTCTTTGGCGTGCATTCCGAGAATCACTGCATTTAGATCCGCTGTAATTTTCTCAGGATACCAACCGTAGGTCTCGGGTAAAAGGCCTTTGGCCTCCAGCCTGCTTTTGGACGGATCGAATATTTCGTCGTCACTGCCGGTTACCCGGTAACCTTTCTCATGCAATGCGAGCGCCAGGTTATGCATAGCACTACCACCAATGGCGATAAAGTGAATTTTCATACAAATTCAATTTTCGGTAAAGATACTCTTTTTACCCTGCAAGAGGCCCGCCCGAATGTACATTTCGGTACGGGCGGGGATAGCGGCAGGTAGCTTTTACAACGTAAAACTACAGCCAATAGCCCGGTCCTTTATCGCCTTGTAGAGGCGGGAAAGGACTTGCCATAATTACAACGATAAAATAGCTTGTTTTTCCTCGATAGCTTCTTCGAAATCAGGTCGATCGGAAAGTGCCTTGTCGATCCACTGCAGCGCTTCCTGCTTTTGGCCAAGATTCTTGTATATCTGAGCCAATCGATAATAGGCCCAATCCTTGGGCACACCATCTTTCACAGAATGATTTTCTATATACTTCTGAAGGCAATTGATACCCAGTTCTGCATCCAGATTATACTGAGCCGCAATTTTTCCAATTTGATAGTGCAATTGATTGCGATTGTGGGCCTTTAAACAACTATGAGCAGTTTCAAGGGCCTTCTTTGGCTGATTGGTAGACTCATACAAATTAGTGAGCTTTTCATAAGTATGTACCGATCCACCCACGGCTATGGCCTTTTTATAGAAACGTTCGGCATCTTTGGGCCGTTTGCTGTATTCGGCAATATATCCATTGGCTAAATGACCATCTACCGGCGAAATTTTACCTAATTCATTAGCATATTTGATTGCTTTTCGCTGACTCCCACCTATGATCCCGGGTAATTGGATATAGTATTCGACCAATGCCCAACGAGTTTCAATGTGATTCGGGTCTAATTTGGCCGCCTTTTCAAAGTGTTTTTTTATGTCTCCTACATAGGAAAGTGCACGAATCCTGCTTATGGATAAGGCTTTCATTCCCAAGGCTCCTCCATACTTGAAATGATAATTTGCATTGTTCTTGTCTTCTTCCACGAGGGGCTCGTAATAGGAAATAGCAGTATCCCATTCTTCCGCGTAGCCTGCTATATCGCCAAGATACTCACGCGTTTTTGCATCTGTGGGATTTTGATCCAAATACTGAAGGAAAATTGGTTTCGCCTCCGAGAATCTTTCCTGGTTGTATAAGGCAACAGCACGGTCATAATTAGATTGTCCATATAGACTACCGGCGAAGAGAAGTAGTATTAGAAATGGGTATTTCATGGCATACATCTGGGATTCAAAGATATCGAACTTATTTTTAAATTCTCAAAAAGAAACGTTAACCGGGATCTTTTAGTGTGATAGTAGTCGATGAATTACTCAGGTGGAAATTTATTTAAGGCTTTTTGCAAATTTTTGAAATAATAATTAATTATTTGTTTTGGAGTGGGTTCTTCGCTAAAACTCCCTTTGATAACAGCTTGCCAGATAAGGATATCCTTTTTATTATCAATAAAATCCAGGGTGAGCTGTTGATCAATCTTATAACCTCCTAAAGGAATCCCGACGCTGACCCCCACGCCTGTATTTCGTTGTCCCCGATTTATACCTAGTCCGACAGAGCTTTGGTCTTCATTCGGGCGTTCTTCTGCATAATAATTGATGAGAAACGCAGGGGTATCACTCTTTTGAAATCCCCTTCCCTGAAGAAGACTATCTGTAATTCTTACGATTATCAAATCGTCGAGTTCTGGCAAGCCCGATTCGATACTTGGGAAAAAATTATAAGTGGTATAGGGTGAAAAGTCGGTTTCTTCCTCGTAATCGGTGATTACGAATGCCCCGCAGGAAGTGAGGAGCAAGCTCAAACACAGCAATGAAATGCCTTTCATTTTTTCTTTTAAAGATACTGAAATATTGCGGTCTTATTCTGTTGAATTATTCAACATCTCCCAAAGCTTATCCTTGAGTTCTACCAATCCCTGCTGTGCCACCGAAGATATAAACAGATAAGGTATCCCTTTAAATTCCTCATCCAACAGCTCTTTCATTTCCGCCTTCAGTTCGGCATCGAGCATATCACTTTTGGATATGGCAACCAAACGTTCCTTGTCCAATAATTCTGGATTGTATCTCCTTAATTCGTCGAGGAGTATATCATATTGCTTACGGATATCGTCTGCATCAGCAGGAATTAAAAAAAGTAGGGTTGAATTACGTTCGATATGACGCAGGAATCGATGACCAATTCCCTTACCTTCGGCGGCACCTTCAATAATTCCCGGGATATCGGCCATTACAAAGGATTGATAATCACGGTGGGTAACAATACCCAAATTTGGTTTCAAAGTGGTGAATTCGTAATCGGCAATCTTGGGTTTGGCAGCGGTGATCACAGAAAGTAAGGTAGACTTCCCTGCATTGGGAAACCCAACAAGACCTACATCAGCCAATACTTTCAACTCCAAGGTAACATTCACCTCTTCTCCGGGCAGTCCTGGCTGCGCATATCGAGGGGTTTGCCGGGTAGCACTTTTGAAATGACTGTTTCCTAATCCCCCTTTACCACCTTTGGCAACGATTACCTGGTGGTTATCCTCGGTAATTTCGGTGATCAATTCACCAGAGGAAGTATTTTTAACCACCGTACCCAACGGAACCTCAATAGTGACGTCCTCTCCATCTGCTCCGGTACTGGTCTGCTTTCCTCCCGCTCCTCCATGACCGGCTTTAAAATGCCGCTTGAACTTAAGATGATACAGGGTCCAAAGGTTTGGGTTCGCTTTGATGATTATATGTCCGCCACGACCACCATCTCCGCCATCAGGCCCACCTTTGGCTACGAATTTCTCACGTCGCAGATGCGCACTTCCTTGTCCGCCCTTACCCGAAGTAAGGTGGATTTTCACATAATCAACAAAGTTGCCTTCAGTCATGACTAAAGCCTGTAATTCCCTGTAACGGGAAAATAGAATTACAAGGTATCAAATACCTGGCTTAATCGAACCGTGATTTCCTCAATGGAACCCACTCCGTTTACGCCGTAGTACTTGTCCTGTTTTTGATAAAAGTCTTTTAAAATATCCGTCTTACGGTAATATTCGGCGATACGCTCACGAATCACCCCCTCGTTTGCATCGTCTGCTCTTCCGCTGGATTTCCCTCTTTCAAGCAAACGCCCAACCAGCACCTCATCGTCAACTTCGAGGGCTACCATCGCATTGATCTGGCTATTCTTTTCGTCCATGAGCGTTGCCAGGGCTGTTGCCTGAGCTTCGGTACGCGGAAAACCATCAAAAATAAAACCGTTTGCGTCAGGATTTTTTTCTACTTCCGCATTCAGCATATTAATGGTTACTTCATCGGGTACCAAATGTCCTTTGTCCATATAAGATTTTGCGAGGGTTCCCAAGTCGGTTTGATTCTTAATATTGAATCGAAATACATCCCCGGTCGAGATATGTACAAGTTGGTATTTCTCCTTTAAAATATCGGCTTGTGTGCCTTTACCGGCTCCCGGAGGGCCAAATAATACGATGTTCTTCATCTTGTTGTTTTTCTTCTTAAATAAGGATTTTAAAAATCTCCACATAACGAGGCTGCAAAGATAAGAATTGCAAAGAAGATTGTACCTTTGCGCCATGGCAAATTATTTTTCTTCGGAATTTACTCTGGGAATTCTAGGCGGTGGTCAACTGGGAAAAATGCTGCTCTACGAAACCCGTAAATACGACATAAAAACCCACGTCCTGGATCCAAGTTCCGAAGCGCCTTGCCGAATTTCCTGCGACTACTTCGAGCAGGGAGATTTAATGGATTTTGATACCGTTTATAACTTCGGAAAAAAGGTGGATGTACTCACCATTGAAATCGAAGGGGTGAATATAGATGCCCTTGAAAAACTGAAAGAGGAAGGTATGCGGGTATTTCCTTCACCCGAAACCCTTCGGAATATTCAGAATAAAGGAGTACAGAAACAATTTTACAAAACCCATAAAATCCCTACCTCTCCTTTTCTTGTTTTTGAAAACAAGGATAGGCTAAACGAAGCCATCGTTCGAAAGGAGTTACATTATCCTTTTGTCTGGAAAAGCTGTACCGGCGGCTATGATGGTAAAGGCGTTAGTATCATTAGAGACGCTGAAGATATCATTCCACTGCCACAGGGAGAGTGCATAGCGGAGAAATTAATTCCTTTTAAAAATGAGTTGGCTGTTATTGTAGCCAGAAGTGTTTCCGGAGAGATCACCACTTATCCGGTGGTTGAAATGGAATTTCATCCGGAAGCGAACCAGGTAGAGTATGTCATTTGCCCTGCACGAATAGGTGATGATATTGCGACAAAAGCCAGAAAGGTCGCAGAAGATGTTTCCGAAGCCTTTAAACATGTGGGTTTACTTGCTGTGGAAATGTTTCAAACTAAAGAGGATGATATTTTAGTGAACGAGGTAGCCCCACGTCCCCATAACAGCGGACACTATAGCATTGAAGCCAGTTATACCAATCAATTCGAACAACATCTTCGAGCTATACTCGATCTCCCACTGGGAAATACTGAAAGTAAAGTAGGAGGCATCATGGTTAATTTAGTGGGCAGCGAAGGCCATACAGGGGAAGTGGTCTACAAAAATATAGAAACGATTATGTCAATGCATGGAGTGACCCCTCATATTTACGGAAAGAAGCAAACACGTCCTTTTCGCAAAATGGGGCACGTAACCATCGTAGATAAAGATTTAAATGAGGCGCGAAAAACAGCCGAAATAGTAAAGAACACCATTGAGGTGATCAGTAAATAATATAGTATGAGTAAAGTTGGAATCATCATGGGCAGTACCAGCGATTTGCCGGTCATGCAAGAAGCGATTGATATTTTAAAAGGATTTGACGTTGAAGTGGATGTTGATATAGTATCGGCCCACCGCACTCCGGATAAGCTATTCGATTATGGTAAAAACGCCCACACGAGAGGTATCAAAGTGATTATTGCCGGTGCCGGTGGTGCAGCACATTTGCCAGGGATGGTAGCATCTCTTTCGCCACTGCCCGTCATAGGTGTTCCCGTGAAATCTTCAAATTCGATCGATGGATGGGATTCGGTTTTATCCATATTACAAATGCCAGGAGGTGTTCCTGTAGCTACTGTTGCATTGAACGGAGCAAAAAATGCCGGTATCCTGGCAGCGCAAATCCTGGGATCTTCGGATACCTGTGTTCTGGATAAGGTCTTGGCCTATAAAGAAGGATTGAAAATCAAAGTGGAAGAAGGAGCCAAAAAAGTAAAGAAAAATGAGTAACCCCCTATTGAAGCAATATGATGCCGCACCTTTTGCCGATATCAAAAATGAACATTTTTTACCTGCCATAACCCAACTTATTGAACAAGCCAAAAACGAAATCAATACCATTGTTGAAAATAATGAAGCACCTGGTTTCACTAATACGGTAGAAGCACTGGCATATTCAGGAAATCAATTGAACAGGGCTAGCAGTATTTTTTTCAACCTCAATGGTGCCGAGACCAATGAAGAAATTCAAAAGATCGCCCAGGAAGTTTCGCCGATGCTTTCCAACTTCCAAAATGACCTCCTGTTGAATGAAGCTTTATTCAAAAGAGTCAAAACAGTATATGATCAAAGAAACCAACTCGATCTTAATCCGGAGGAGTTAACCCTGCTCGAAAAGCAATATAAAAGTTTCGCCCGCAATGGTGCCAATCTTTCAGAAACCGACAAGAAAAAACTGAGGTCCATCGATGCGGAGTTGGCTCAACTTACCCTTAAGTTTGGTGAAAATGTGTTGGCCGAGACTAACGCCTTCGAAATGTTGATCACGGATGAATCGGATCTGGCGGGATTACCTGAAGGAACGATTGAAGCTGCGGCACAGGCCGCTCGCGAAAAGGACAAAGAAGGTTGGTTGTTTACATTGCAGTACCCAAGTTATATTCCCTTTATGAAATATGCGGAGAACAGGGAACTTCGAAAAAAGCTGTCACTGGCGTTCGGATCAAGGGCTTTCCATAACAACGAATACAACAATACCACCAATGTGCTTGCTATAGCAAAGCTGAGACACCAACGTGCGCTGCTGCTGGGATACGAGTCACATGCCCACTTCGTATTGGAAGAAAGGATGGCGGAGACCCCAGCAAAGGTGCAGTCGTTTCTAAATGAACTCCTTGAAAAAGCCAAACCCGCAGCTCAAAGAGAGTTTGATGAACTGGGGGCATTCGCCAGGGAAATGGATGGAATTGATGAGCTTCAAAAATGGGACGGGGCTTATTATGCTGAAAAATTAAAACAACAACGGTTCGATCTCGACGATGAAAAACTCAAGCCTTACTTTAAGTTGGAGAATGTGATCCAGGGGGTTTTCAAAGTTGCTGAAAAGTTATTCGGATTACAATTCGATAAAGTAGACCATATCGACACCTATCATGAGGAAGTGCAAACTTTTGAAGTGAAAGATGCAGAAGGAAAATTGGTGACCCTTTTTTATGCAGATTTCCACCCCAGGCCCGGTAAGCGTGGTGGTGCCTGGATGACATCTTATAAGCCTCAGCAAATTAAGGATGGCGTGAACCACAGACCGCATGTGTCGATTGTATGCAACTTCACAAAGCCCACTTCCAGTAAACCCTCATTGCTCACTTTTAATGAAGTGACCACCTTGTTCCATGAATTCGGACACGCACTACATGGAATGCTAGCAAATACGGTGTACCCCAATTTATCAGGTACGAGTGTGTATTGGGATTTTGTAGAATTACCCAGTCAGATCATGGAAAACTGGTGTTATGAGAAAGAAACTCTGGAATTATTTGCCACTCATTACAAAACAGGGGAAGTGATTCCGATGGAGCTCGTTGAGAAAATCAAGGAATCTGCCACCTTCCACGAGGGAATGCAGACCTTACGCCAGATCAGTTTCGGATTGCTGGACATGGCGTGGCACGGACAAGATCCCTCCGCAATAGACGATGTGAAGGATTTCGAAAATGATGCCTTTAAAAGCACGCGATTATACCCTGAAACAGAAAGCACTTGCATGAGTACTTCATTCTCTCATATCTTCCAGGGAGGATATTCTGCCGGATATTACAGTTATAAGTGGGCGGAAGTACTGGACGCTGATGCTTTCGAGTATTTTAAACAGGAAGGGATTTTCAATAAAAAAGTGGCGTTTAAGTTTAAGCAACATGTACTGTCGCAGGGAGGTACGGAAGATCCGATGGACTTATATGTTCGATTTCGGGGTAAGAAACCAAATCCTGATGCTCTTTTGAAGCGTGCAGGATTATTAAATTAATAGCTAAGTACATCAAGGAATAGACAAAATCCTTATTCATAAATCACTTGAATTTTGGAATCTTTGTTATTTTTGAATAAATCTTCGACAAATCTGCTATGCCAACCAACGAAATACATCCTGAATTATGGGTTGACAGATACTCTGATTATCTGTACAACTATACAATTGTTCGGGTGAATGATCATGAAATAGCTCAGGATCTTATTTCTGAAACGTTCCTTGCCGGATTGAAGTCGAAAGACAATTTCAAAGGAGAATCCACGGAGCGTACATGGCTCATTTCCATACTGAAACGAAAGATCATCGATTATTATCGAAAGATCAATTCGAACAAAGGAAAGGCCGAAGTGCGAGTTACCTATAGTGATGGAGATCAGGAGGGTGACTGGCTCGAAGAAAGAATAAGAGATCCTTTCGACAAAACTGCGGAGGACAAACTGGAGAATGAAGAATTGGGGATGGCTATATTCGGCTGCCTGGACGGATTACCGGAGAAACAGGCCCGGATTTTCAGAATGAAAACAATCGATGGTTTTGATACAGAAGCCATCTGTAATGAATTTGATATAACACCGTCTAATTTGTGGGTAATTATCCATCGAGCACGTAAAGCGATGGCCGATTGCCTGGAATCAAATTGGTTTTGATAAAACGATGAAGATAAAACTAGAATGCCACGAGGCAAATCACATTTGTGACAAAAATCAATATAAGGAAGCTTCTTTTTGGGAAAAGGTGAAGCTTACCTTTCATTTGATCTATTGCAGGGCTTGCCGGGAATATACTGCACGAAATAATAAACTCACCAAAGCAGTCAAAAACCCTGAGGTAAAGACCTTCTCCTCTGCCGATAAGAATGCTCTAAAAGAAAAACTACATCAGGAGCTTTCAAAATAAAACTTCAGTAACAAAAACAACCCTGCCCCAAAAATTGGTATCGCTTCTACCCAAAACGAAGCATAATATGGTGACCTCGCTCTATCGCTACCCGAAAGTGCAATCGCGCTTAAAATGCACATAGCGAATAGGCTAACAGTGTGTCGGAAGTTTAGTTCATCTTTAAAATATTCCATAGCAATGCACGATAGCAAAAGAATTACTCCCATCATCTTGGTCCTTCCTATTCCAAGTATTTGCGGAAGAGTCCTTAACTGGGGTTTATCATAGGGTAAATCACGGATTTCAAAAGGCAGTGTAAGGACAATGACAATAAAAAATCGTTGGAAGAATGTTAACCAACGGTCCATGTTCATTTCTTCGGAAATATCTAGAAAAGGTACAATAGTAGTTACCCCGGCCCAAACGATACCCACCAAAAATATCTTTACACCTGAAAAAGTTCTGAAATTCTTCTTCCCAAAAACAGGGAATGCATATAAGAAGGTAAGGAGGCCAAAAAACACCGTAGCTCCGAGTATTTTCCAATCGATCATAAAAGCAAAATAAATTGCCACTATAGAACACAGACCTGAAAAAATCTGGATGCTCTTTAATGAATTTGTGAGGCTTCGATGATGCAATCCGGCCACCCTGGCATATTTAACAAAATTATAACCACTTATGGTGCATAAAAAAAGGAATAAAACGAGTGAAAAAGCAGGTGTTTTGTTTAACTCCCAATAGGTGATCAGTGCCAAAGAGAGCACCGCCAACGCTACATGTATACTACTGTTGATATAAAACCGGAACAAGCGCCGAAGGGTCTGCATTAAACAAAAATAGCCAAAGTGTTAGTAACTTGTCTTTTTCGTTGAAAAATAATGATTTCAGCGGCTTTTTAATGATAATATTATTGGTGATATGTCGTAATTTTGCACATAATTTAATAGATCCTCAATGAACACCGATTCTTTTGCTCTTCGACATATTGGTCCGCGCCGTAGCGACCTTCCAAAAATGTTAGAAACCATAGGGGTAGAAAGTATGGAACAACTTGTTTTCGAAACTATCCCCGAAGATATCCGATTGGACAAACCCATCGAGCTGGACACAGCCATGAGTGAACAGGAGTTTCTGGAACATATTCACAGCTTGGCGGATCAAAACAGGGTGTTCAAATCCTATATTGGTTTGGGGTATCATCATTCTCCCACTCCTCCGGTAATTCAACGTAATATTTTGGAAAACCCGGGATGGTATACCGCTTACACACCTTACCAGGCAGAGATTGCCCAGGGAAGATTGGAAGCACTGCTCAATTTCCAGACTATGATCTCTGATCTTACCGGAATGGAACTGGCCAATGCATCATTGTTGGATGAAGCGACGGCAGCCGCGGAAGCGATGTCATTGCTTTTTGCAGTTCGAGAGAGAGATCAGAAGAAAAATAATGTGGTCAAGTTTTTTGTGTCTAACGAGGTTCTGCCGCAAACAAAGTCCCTTTTAGAAACCAGGTCCAAACCTTTGGGCATTGAACTGGTTTATGGAGATCACGAAACCTTTGAATTTTCATCGGATTACTTTGGGGGATTGCTTCAGTATCCGGGAAAGAGCGGAATGGTCTATGATTATTCCGACTTCATTAAAAAAGCTAAAGATGCACAAATAAAGATCGCCGTTGCCGCGGATATACTCAGCTTGGTAAAACTTGAAGCACCCGGTAATTTGGGAGTGGATGTTGTCGTGGGAACCACTCAGCGATTTGGTATTCCTTTAGGTTATGGAGGCCCACATGCTGCCTATTTCGCGACTAAAGAATCGTACAAAAGAAATATTCCTGGTAGGATTATCGGTGTCACCCGGGACACTGATGGAAACCGCGCGTTACGTATGGCGCTTCAAACCCGGGAGCAACACATTAAGAGAGACAAGGCTACCTCTAATATTTGTACCGCCCAAGTGCTTCTTGCCGTTATGGCCGGTATGTATGCTGTGTATCACGGTCCGGAGGGTCTTACCTATATTGCGAACAAAGTTCATAAGGCTGCGGCTACCATTGCCGATGCTCTCGAGCGACTTGGCTATTATCAGGCCAACGAAACTTACTTCGATACGCTACAAATAAAAACTTCCGGCAACTCGATTCGAGAGATTGCTGAAAAAAATAAAATCAATTTCTATTACCCTGATGATGATACAATTTCCATCGCCATAAACGAAGGAATTTCGATCAAGGATGCAAATTCTATCATCGCAGTTTTTGCAAATGCAGCGGGTAAAGAACCTATAGTCATCGAATCCTGGATTGAGGATTCTGCTGTTCCCGCTTCCGTAGAAAGAAAATCAGAATTTCTCACCAACGAAGTATTCAATTCCTACCATAGTGAAACGGAATTGATGCGATATATCAAAAAACTGGAACGCAAGGATCTGGCCCTGAATCATTCCATGATATCCTTAGGTTCCTGCACCATGAAATTAAATGCCGCAGCGGAAATGTTACCGTTGAGCGATGCCCGATGGGGAAATATCCATCCTTTTGCCCCGGTTGAACAAGCAAAGGGATACCAATTGATGCTCGATAAATTAGCTGCGCAATTAACAGAGATCACCGGCTTTGCGGGTACTTCGTTACAACCTAACTCTGGAGCACAGGGGGAATATGCCGGGTTAATGGTAATCAAAGCTTACCACGAATCAAGGGGAGATTCACATAGGAATATCTGTCTCATTCCTTCATCTGCGCATGGTACGAATCCTGCGAGTGCTGTTATGGCAGGAATGAAAGTTGTAGTAACAAAGGCTTCTGAAGATGGAAATATTGATGTAGAAGATTTACGTGCAAAAGCGATTGAGCATCAAGATCATCTGGCAGCCCTAATGGTGACTTATCCATCTACTCACGGGGTGTATGAATCGGCCATTCGGGAGATCACCGGAATTATTCACGAATATGGCGGACAGGTCTATATGGATGGTGCCAATATGAACGCACAGGTGGCGCTTACCCATCCGGGTGCGATTGGAGCAGATGTGTGTCATTTGAATCTTCACAAGACCTTTGCGATTCCCCACGGAGGAGGAGGACCGGGTGTTGGTCCTATTTGTGTTGCGACGCAGCTGGTTCCGTTCTTACCGAATAATCCTATTATTCCCACAGGTGGTGAGCAGGCGATTTCTGCAATTTCTGCCGCGCCCTGGGGCAGTGCATTGGCGTGCATAATATCCTACGGTTATATCTGCATGTTGGGTGAGAATGGCTTGAAGAAATCCACGCAATATGCCATACTAAATGCCAACTACATCAAAGAACGACTGGATGGCTATTTCGAAACTTTGTATACTGGGGAACGAGGCCGGGCTGCACATGAGATGATTATCGATTGCCGACCGTTCAAAGAAAAGGGAATTGAAGTTACCGATATTGCCAAAAGATTGATGGACTACGGATTCCATGCTCCTACGGTATCATTCCCGGTGGCGGGAACCATAATGATCGAGCCTACCGAAAGTGAAAGCAAAGAAGAACTGGACCGATTTTGCGAGGCTATGATCTCCATTCGCAAGGAGATTGACAGCGTTTCCAAGGAGAATCCTAACAATGTCCTGAAAAATGCACCCCATACCCAGGCAATGGTTACAAATGACAGTTGGGAGTTACCTTACTCAAGAGAAAAGGCTGCCTTCCCGTTGGATTATGTAAGTGACAATAAATTCTGGCCTTCGGTAAGACGAGTTGATGATGCCTACGGGGATAGAAATCTAATTTGCACCTGCGCACCCATCGAAAGCTATATGGAAATCAATTAAGATTTTTGGGCTCTTCGAAAGCAAAATAGAGGTCAAAGTTCTAGATTTTTCTCAGTATTATTCGCTTTTTTTGAGAATCGTTCAATTTTCATTGATTTTCTTACTGTGAAGACGATTTCCTATACGGTTTTACTTACATTTAACAAATTTTGAAACATATGAGAAGTAAGATAATTGGAGTTGGAAGCTTTATCCCCAGTAAAGTTGCCACAAATGAAGGTTTTGAAAATCATGATTTTTATACTGAAGACGGCTCCCCTTTCGACCATGACAATGCTGTGATTATCGAAAAGTTCAAGGCGATTACCGGTATTGCTGAAAGACGCTACATTAAGGATAACTTGGTGACTTCTGAGATCGCTCAATTTGCCGCTGAAAATGCATTAAAAGATGCCCGGATCGATAAAGAAACCCTGGATTATATAATTGTTGCTCATAACTATGGAGATGTGAAACATGGAACACAGCAAAGTGATACCGTGCCTAGCCTGGCTTCAAGGGTCAAGCATCTGCTCCGTATTAAAAATCCGAAATGTGTCGCCTACGATATTCTCTTTGGTTGTCCGGGTTGGGTGGAAGGAATGATCCAGGCCGAAGCCTATATTAAGTCGGGTCTGGCCAAGCGTTGCATGGTAATAGGTGCTGAAGCACTGTCACGGGTTGTGGACCAACACGATCGTGATTCAATGATCTATAGTGACGGCGCAGGAGCCACCATTGTGGAGGGAGTGGATGAATCCTCCCAAAGCGGAGTTCTGGCTCATGCAAGTGCCACTTACACCTACGATGAGGCTCATTTCATTTATTTTGGTGAATCCAATAACCAGGAATTAAACGATGCCCGACGCTATATCAAAATGTATGGTCGGAAGATCTATGAATTCGCGTTAAGTAACGTACCGAATGCTATGAAAGATTGCCTCGATGAGGCTGGAATTTCAATCGATGAAGTGAAAAAAGTATTCATTCATCAGGCGAACGAAAAAATGGACGAGGCCATCATTAAGCGATTCTTTAAATTATATGGCAAAGAAGCTCCGCACGATGTAATGCCCATGACTATTGACAAATTGGGAAATTCGAGCGTCGCAACGGTTCCTACTGTTTTCGACCTGGTGGTGAAAGGAAAATTGGATGGACACAATGTAAAGCAGGGAGACATCGTTATATTTGCTAGTGTTGGTGCAGGGATGAACATCAATGCTATAGTTTATCGAATGTAACTTATGTACGAAGGAAAATATCCGAAAAAACGATACAAACATACCCTCCGATTCCTCAAGGAGTTTGTAAATAAAGATGATAAGATCCTGGATCTAGGGGTCGAGAATCCATTTTCAGAAATTTTAATTTCCAACGGTTTTTCAGTTACAAATACCCAGGGGGAAGATTTGGACCTGGACACTTCCGCAGTGCAAAATGACACCTATGATGTAGTCACCGCCTTCGAAATTTTTGAACATCTTGTTTCTCCCTTCAATGTCTTGCAGGATATAAAAGCTAAAAGACTTGTAGCCTCCGTGCCGCTCAAATTATGGTTCGCTTCTGCTTATAAAAGTAAAACCGATGAACGAGACCGACACTATCATGAATTTGAAGACTGGCAGTTCGACTGGCTACTAGAAAAATCAGGTTGGAAGATAAAAAAGCGTGAAAAATTCACCAATCCGGTGAAGAAAGTGGGTATCCGGCCTATACTCAGAAGGTTCACACCGCGATACTATCTTATCTATGCGGAAAGAAAATTATAAGAGTTACTGCTTGATAAGTTTAAATGTGCCAGATCTCCCATCTGTATTTATTACCTGAATGACATATCCTCCCACCGGGAGATAAGAAACGTCGAATTTATTCACTGAAACATTCTCAAATTCCATCACCTTCCTTCCCTGAAGATTATATATCTCTATTTTGGATACGTCATCGATTATATTTAGACTGAATGACTTTCGACTTGGGTTGGGCGCTACGATCAACTGATCTGGACTGTCCATTGCTTCAATTGATAATATTTCTCCTAACTGTAATATCCAAACGCTGCCTTTCTCCTGACCTCTGTCACTGTCGCCGAATGCACCGGCCGCAAATGAATCTCTTTCAGTAAGACTCCCTACATAGCAAGTAGAAAACCCGAAAGAATCTCCTGCTGTCAAATTACCAAGAAACAAGGAATACCCTTCGGAATACTGAAAATGATTCGCTACAGTCCCATCCTCGTTGAGGTTTAAAACATAGAATGACCCAAAATTAGGTCCTATATCGTGGTCGTATCCCCGGGCTCCTACTATGATTTCCGTAAGTCCGTCTTCATTAATATCACGGCTCAGATCCACAGAGATGCCAAAAAACATCTGGTCATTGAATTCGGCTGTAAAATTACCGACTGTATTGCTAATCTTTTGATATGAAGCCACTGTTCCATCACTATTCATAAACAGTATGTAAACTGCACCATAATTGGGACCACCATCATCATCGCGGTATGCCCCCACTGCTAATTCAATAACACCGTCGCCATTTAAATCCCCAATGTTTGCTACCGATCCGCCAAAATAGTCCTCATGCAGGATTACTCCTTCCATTCCACCATTGGTGGCACTAATTTTCTGGTAAAAATCCACAGTCAAATCCGGCTTCAAGAACAAGATATAAACAGCTCCCCTATCGGAGCCTCCGTCCTTATCACGACGAGCAGAAACTGCAATGTCATTCATTCCGTCGCCATTTAAATCTCCCAATAATGCCACATCGGTTCCAAATACATCCCAGTCGTTCATAGGTGCATTGAAATTTCCAAAGGTGTCGCTTATCTTAACTTGAGATGCTACGGTTCCGTCCGTATTTAAGGAAAGGATCCAGACAGCGCCATGATTCAGTCCTCCGTCACCGTCATATTCAGCGCCCACGGCAAGTTCTATTAAGCCATCATCATTGATATCTCCTAAAAACTCTAAAGAAGAACCAAAGATGTCCCAGGTATCCAATGCTCCGGTGAATCCTCCTTCCGTGTCACTAATTTTTTGGGTTGCTGCAACCTCACCCAAAGGGTTTAGAAACAAAATATAGACAGCACCTTTTTGCGTTCCACCGTCGTCATCTTTAAGCGCTCCCACCGCCAGGTCGGTTACACCGTCGTTGTTAAGATCTCCAATATTTTCCACCGCATAGCCAAACCAATCCTCTAAATCGAGAACTAAAGGAAGGCCTCCTTGACCATCTTCTATTTTTGAATACATGGAAACCCCATATTCTTGTGAAAATATCTGGCAAGAGAATAACAGACAGATTGTGAATAAAATAGGTTTCATAACAGCGCTTTTTGTAAATATACACAATTATTGAACTACATTTACGTGATGAAAATCGGCATAGTCGTACCTATTCACAATGAAGAAGCTTACCTCGAGCGATTCTTAAAATCGCTTGAAAGGCAAACTCTACAACCAGATTGCATTATTCTGGTGGACGATAATTCTACGGATTCTTCAAATGACATAATTGCTGATTTTACCGCTAAACATGACCACATAAAATCAATAAGAATACAATCGCACCCAGAGCATGTACCGGGTGCCAAAGTGATCCACGCTTTTTATAAGGGCCATCAGTTTCTGCCTAATGATATGGATTTAGTGGGAAAATTCGACGCAGACCTGGAACTACCTCGAGATTACTTTTTGAAAGTTTCTGAATTATTTCAAAATGATCCCAAGTTGGGAATGGCCGGCGGAAATCTATTTATCCCTTCAGGTGAGAACTGGATTTACGAGAACATTTCAGAAAAAACAAAACTTCGCGGGCCCATCAAGTTGTATCGAAATAAATGTTTTGAAGATATTGGAGGATTGAAGAAATCAATAGGTTGGGACACGGTGGACGGATATCTGGCCGAATTCTATGATTGGAAAATCAAGACCATCCCGGACTTGAAAGTGAAGCACCTGAAACCCACAGGGAAAGGTTATACGAAATCGGATGCCGCCTTGCAGGGTCAAGCATTTAAAAAAATGAGATATGGGTTTGTCCTCTCTTTCATTGCCCTTGGGAAATTAGCCATCAAAAAAAAGAGCATTTCATTCTTTTTTAAAGGTCTTATCGGATATTTTAAAACAAAGAGTGACTTCCTCGTCACAAAAGAAGAGGGAAAATATATTCGAAAGTACCGTTGGGTAAAAATTAGATCCAAATTTGCTTAGATTAAAACGTTCAATTTACCTTGTACTAAACCAATCTTCTTACTTTTGACAATCATTACCGAATTTATGAAGCAATTTATATTTCCTCTCTTAGCCTTATTCATTACAGTGGGTTGTACAAGTCAGCAAAAATCCCTGAATCGGCAATCGGGTGATCAAAAAAATACTGCGTCACCGAAGAATATCATTTTATTAATCGCCGACGGAACCGGATTGAGCCAGGTTTCCTCCAGTATTTTTTATAAAGAGGGACCGTCTAATTACGATCGTTTGCCGGAAATTGGACTAATCAAAACATCATCGGCTACCGAACTCGTTACCGACTCGGCAGCCGGAGCGACCGCATTTGCCTCCGGGATCAAAACCTACAACGGTGCAGTTGGTGTTGCTGTCGATTCGACATCTGTGATCAACATTGCAGAGGAAGTTTCAAAAATAGGCTGGGATACCGGATTGGTTGCCACCTCTTCTATCACCCATGCGACCCCTGCATGTTTTTACGCACATATCAGCTCTCGTGACGAAGAACTAGAAATCGCGGAACAGTTGGTTACCTCCGATATCGATTTCTTTGCCGGTGGCGGCCTCGAATTTTTCAAAGGTCGTTGGGACGGTATGGACCTGGTCACCGCTCTGAAGTTTAACGACTTTTCAATGAACACCAAAGAACTTGCCCCCATGGAGGGCGCCAAAAAAGGTTATTTATTGGCGGACGATGGAATGCCGAAAATGGTCGAAGGACGAGGCGACTTTCTTCCGAAAGCCACTCAAATGGCCATCGATCATTTATCGATGAATGACAAAGGCTTCTTCCTAATGGTGGAAGGCTCTCAAGTGGACTGGGGAGGTCATGATAACGATGCCGAATACCTAATTTCTGAATTGATCGACTTTGACGAAGCCATAGGAGTGGCAATGGATTTTGCACAAAAAAACGGTGAAACCCTGGTGATCGTTACTGCCGACCATGAAACCGGTGGGTTTACCCTTGCTGCTTCCCAAAGAGGATACGCTACCATCACTCCTACCTTTTCCACAGATTCACATTCTGCGACCATGGTTCCCGTATTTTCTTATGGACCGGGATCGGAACTATTCGGTGGGATTTATGAGAATACGGAGATTTATCACAAAATGAAACAACTGATATTTCCGAAGTAATTCTGAAGGTTCCAATGCGTTTACCACTCACTTAATTTTGTTACTTTAGCAACAGACACCCGGCTATGAAGTACCTAGGAGATATTGGTTCCTATTTTATAATGCTACGAACTGTTTTCAGCAGACCTACCAAAAGTTCTGTTCTGCGTGAACTTATATTGAAAGAAGTAGACGAATTGGTAATCAACTCGTTGGGAATCGTCGCCTTTATTTCCTTTTTCGTTGGAAGTGTTGTGGCCATTCAAACCGCCTTAAATATTGATAATCCACTGATTCCCGATTATCTGGTCGGATTTGCAACTCGCCAATCCATTATACTCGAATTTGCCCCGACCTTCATTTCCATTATTATGGCTGGAAAGATGGGTTCCTTTATCACGTCTAGTATCGGTTCCATGAGAGTAACCGAACAAATCGACGCATTGGAAGTTATGGGAATCAACTCACTGAATTACCTGGTATTCCCAAAAATTATAGCCTTGCTTTTCTATCCATTTGTGATTGCCATCGCTATGTTTTTAGGAATTTTAGGAGGATGGGTAGCAGGTGTGTACGGAGATTTTAGTACTTCGGAAGCTTTTATCCGCGGGCTCCAGGAAGACTTCAAACCCTTTCATGTATTCTATGCCTTCGTGAAAACCCTTGTATTTGCCTTCATCCTGGCAACAGTCCCTTCATGGCAGGGCTACTTTATGAAGGGAGGAGCTTTGGAAGTGGGTAAAGCCAGTACGAATTCTTTTGTATGGACCAGTGTTTTGATTATTCTGACCAATTTTATCGTAACCTCTTTATTGCTTAGCTGATGATCACAGTAGAAAATTTGCATAAAAGTTTTGGCAGTGAGCACATTCTTAAAGGGCTCACCACAACCTTTGATAAAGGGAAGACGAATCTCATCATCGGGCAAAGTGGAAGTGGGAAAACCGTTTTCCTAAAGTGCTTACTCGGTTTGTTCGAAGCCGAAGAAGGACGAATCATCTATAAGGATAAGGCCATTCAGGACATGACCGATGATGAAAAGCGAAATTTGAGGGAAGATATGGGTATGGTTTTTCAGGGAGGTGCCTTATTCGACTCCATGACCGTCGAAGAAAACGTAATGTTTCCACTGCGCATGTTCAGCAAGTTTGCTAGGGAGGAAATGCTGGACAGGGTGAACGAAGTGCTCACTCGGGTAAATCTTGAAAATGTAAATTCAAAGTACCCTTCTGAAATCTCCGGTGGGATGCAAAAACGAGTGGCCATCGCGAGGGCGATCGTAAACAATCCGCAGTACCTATTCTGCGATGAGCCCAACTCTGGTCTGGATCCCAGGACTGCTATTCTTATCGACAACCTTATCCAGGAGATCACCCAGGAATATGATATTACTACGGTGATCAATACTCACGATATGAATTCAGTGATGGAAATTGGTGAAAAGATCGTTTTCCTGTACAAAGGTAATTTGGCCTGGCAGGGAACCAATAAGGAGATCTTTAAGACAGATAATAAGGAGGTCACCGACTTTGTGTATTCTTCAAACCTATTCAAGAAAATCAGGGAAATTCAACTGGACGAAGGTTAATTTCCGGCATTCACCACACTTACCGTATCCAGGTTCATCCTAAATTTCAACCAGGTGGCCAGTCGCGTATTGTTCTCGCTACGGGTTCTTCGTGTCACGTTTCTATTCCAATTCACGGAAAACACAGGAAGTGTATCGATTTGTTCGAAGTTATTGGTCACTCGTTCTGCGTAGCTAATCTCGTCCAATTCCGGATACACCATTTTTACTTCGGCGCTTAATTTTTCAAAACTGATCTTTTCCTTCACCTTGAGTTTTGCGATCTCATCTTCCAAAAAACGAATGCGTTCGTCCTTGTCCCGGATGGCCTTTTCGTTCTGAACATATAGTTCTTCGAGTAGCTCGGTTTTTACATCTCCGGAAATTTGTTCGGCTAACTCCCCGGATCGATCCGTTCCCTGGTACACCCTTAAATTGGAAGTCTCCAGTTTCTCGGTTTCCTTCAGCGTAGCCACCCATTCATCAATTTGGGATTGTGGTACAGGATTCCCAATAAAATACACTTCGATGTCCTTGGTCTCGAAATCCTGGGTGAACTTCACTACCTCCGCACCTTCGTAACGAATTTCATTGTTCACAAATTCCCTGGTTTTGGTCTCAAATACCTGCTGTTCCAATAGGTTTATAAAAAGGATCACCGATGGAATGATCACAATGACAGCAATCACCGAAGCGATTTGTGCAATGATTCTTCTTCTTTTTGAATTGGCATATCGTACCAACGGAAACCGAAGTACTTTAGAAACAATGAATGTGGACAACGCTATAAACACAGCATTGATAGAAAACAGGTATAAGGCGCCTCCGGCATAATTGAGATTGCCTACTGCAAGTCCATAACCCACAGTACACAATGGTGGCATCAGCGCAGTCGCAATAGCCACACCGAAAATCACACTCGCGATAGTTCCTTTTTTAGTCTTGGCAACAATAAGTGCCAAACCACCAAATATGGCAACCAGCACATCAAGGATGGTAGGATAGGTTCTCGCCAATAATTCAGGCGTCTCCTGGGTGAGCGGTGAAATTTCAAAGTACAGGTATGCGGTAAGCACACTCAGGAACATCATGACTCCCAGGTTGATCATCGATCGCCGCAGCATTTCCACATCGTTGATAGCCACACCTAGACCCACACCCACAATCGGACCCATTAGAGGAGAGATAAGCATCGCACCAATCACTACTGCGGTGCTACTTACATTCAATCCGATGGATGCGACGAAAATGGAAAATATCAAGATCCAGGCATTGTGCCCACGAAATGAAATGTCCTTTTTAACCGCTTCAATGGTAGAATCCCTATCGGTATCGCTGTGTATATTGAACAGCCCTAGAATAAATTCACGGAGTGATTCCCAGGCGGTTTGCTTCACCTGTTCAAATTGCGATTCTTCGATATTCTGATTTTCAGAAGGCTGTTCGGAGGTATTCATTATGTATACTTTTTCCCAAATTTATCGGATACTTCACCCAATAGTTTCTTGATTTCTTGCTGTTTTTCTTTTGGAAAGATAAGTAAAACGTTTTCTTTATCCACTATGATATAATCATCGAGCGAATCGATCACAACCAACTTCTCCCCTTCTGTATAGATCATATTTTCGTTGGAATCCCTGAAGTGAGCGATGGCCCGTACCACAGCATTACCACTATTGTCCTTTTCGAGCTTATCGTGCAAGGCTCCCCAGGTACCCAGGTCATTCCAGTCGAAAGTGGCTTGCTTCACAAATACATTCAGAGCTTTTTCAAGGATTCCATAATCAATGGAAATATTTTCAGCTTTGCCATATTCAGAAGTAACAAATGATTTTTCTTCGGAAGTGTTCAAGACGTCCATTCCGGAAGCAAACAACTCATACATTCCCGGCATCAGAGTTTTGAAAGACGACACGATGCTACGAACGCTCCAGATAAATATTCCTGCATTCCATGAGAAATTACCGGCTTCCAGAAATTTTTTGGCTGTTTCATAATCCGGTTTTTCACGGAATTGATCAACTTTTTTAATAATTGAATCCGATCCCTGGTCAAACTCTATGTAACCGTAACCGGTATTCGGGAACGAAGGCTTTATACCCAAAGTAACCAGGATGTCTTCTTCAGCGCAAGCTCGAAAACAGGCCTCGGTATCTTGCTCAAACGCGGCCTCATCCTCGATCCAATGATCACTGGGTGCTACCAACATGAGTCCTTCGGGGTTTTCCTTGAAAATCTTCAACGCCGATAACAAAATACAGGGTGCTGTGTTCCTCATGGCCGGTTCCAAAACCAATTGATCTGAATTGATTTTCGGCAATTGTTCAAGACACAGATCCGCATAACGTTCGTTCGTGAGTATGTGTATGTTGCTTTCAGGGATCATTCGGTTGATACGTGAGAAAGTTTTCTGAAGCAAAGTCTCACCCGTTCCAAGCATATCATGAAATTGCTTTGGAAATTCAGAAGTACTTACCGGCCAGAAACGTGAGCCAATACCTCCTGCCATTATAACTGCATAAAGATTTTTGTTCATGATTTATTGAATCAATTCTACCTCAGCATTAGGATTGAACAGATATATTCTTCCCGTTGAAATCTCAAGGCATTCATACCGTTTCACCCTTTTGTTGCCCCGTTTAAACACTTTACCGTTATATAGTCTGAAAGTACTCCCATAAGGCAATTCAAAGATATAGTTTTTATCATTGGGCGGATCAAATTGCTTTAAGGCTAACGATAATTTAGCATCCGTATCACTACTTGCTCGTGGATTCTTGAAATGCAGAGCCAAAAGAGGTAATAACGACTTCGGAAAAATTTCGGGCCGGATAAACGGCAGCATCAGGTATTGAAAGGTATGCTTCCATTCTTTTCCATGTGGTTTTATGTTTCGGCCGTATTTCCGAAAGGCAACTAAATGAGCAACTTCATGTATGAGCGTGATTAAGAAACGATATGGATTCAAATTGGAATTAACTGTGATTTGATGCTGCCCGTTTGGAAGCTTGCGATAGTCTCCATGGCGGGTTTTGCGCTCATTGACAATCTTAAGATGCAATTCATTGATCTCTATCAACTGCACTGCAGAATTAACGGCTGCCTTTGGAAGGTATTTTTCAAGAATCTCGTTCATGCCTATGGTGTGGAAGCAGATACTTGTAAAGTCTTTCCATTATAGTATTGATTACCCAACAGAGAGAAGTCCATGATGTATTGAGCCATCTCTAAGGCTGATAGCGGTGCCTGATAGCCTGGAAATACTTCTTCCAACATCTCGGTTTGCACAGCTCCCAGTGCCAGGGCGTTAAAAGCCGGTCCCGTTTCTTTGTATTCTTCCGCCAACACTTCCGTTAGGGTAATGATGGCACCTTTGCTACTGCTATAGGCGGCCAAACCGGGAAATTTCATGCTTCCCTGGATACCTCCCATACTACTAATATTTACCACATGACCATCCTTGTTCATATAAGGAAGTGCGATTTGCGTGAGCGCAGCAGCACCAAAAACGTTCACTTCGTAAGAGGCTTGAAAGTCTTCCATTTTCAATTTCTCAAAAGGTTTATTCACCAAATAGCCTGAGTTATTGATCAGAATATCCACCTTTTTCCAATTAGATTTTAGAAATGAAGCCACCTTTTTGAGATCGGCCGTGCTCGTAATATCGCAAGGAAAGCAAGTGCAATTGGAAATTCCCAATCCTGAAACCGGCACCTCGTTTCGGGAAAGGGCCAGAACATTGTATCCCTTATCGGCAAAAAGCGCTACCAATTCATAGCCGATTCCCCTACTGGTACCCGTAATGATTACATTCTTCATAGTTCTAAATATACACAAATCCCACTATCTTCCTTGAAAAATAGTGGGATCAAGCTCTTTGTTTTTATTGCCTAGACAAACATGGTCACAGGATTCTCGATGTACTGTTTTAATGTTTGTAGGAATTGTGCTCCCGTCGCACCATCCACAGTTCGATGATCACAGGCAAGGGTTACCGTCATTGTATTCCCAACTACAATTTCCCCATCCTTTACCACAGGCTTTTGCACAATAGTTCCGACTGATAATATTGCTGAATTAGGAGCGTTGATAATCGACGTAAATTCCTTGATACCAAACATACCCAAATTGGAAACCGTAAAGGTACTTCCTTGCATTTCGTCCGGGGTTAGTTTCTTGTTTCTCGCTTTTCCAGCCAGTTCTTTTACATTCGCACCAATCTGAGAGAATGTCATTTGGTCAGCAAATTTCAAGACTGGTACTACCAATCCGTCTTCGACGGCAACGGCCACACCTACATGAATGTGTTTCGCTATTCGGGTTACATTATCGGCCCACTGACTGTTCACCTGCGGATGTTTCCTAAGGGCCATCGCACAGGCCTTAACGATCATATCATTGAAAGAGATCTTCACATCCGGAACACTATTGATCGTAGCCCTGGACTGGATCGCATTGTCCATATCCAGTTCGATGGTGAGATAATAATGAGGTGCTGTAAATTTGGACTCCGCCAATCGTTTAGCAATGGTTTTACGCATTTGCGAATTACTAATCTCTTCAAAGCTCTCTTCACCAACAGGAGTATAAGTGGTCACAGCCGGTGCTGTAGCATCCTGAGTTGCTGCCGGTGCTGCTGTTCTTTCGGAAGGCACATAGTTGTCTACATCTCTTTTGATGATTCTACCGTTTTCACCGGTACCTTTTAAATCTGCAAGATTGATTCCTTTTTCTTCCGCCATTTTTCGTGCCAATGGAGAAATAAAGATCCTTCCATTAGGGCCACTTGATTCTGTGGTAGCTGAAGCCTCAGTCTTTGGAACTGATGATGCAACAGCCTCTGCCTTGGGTGCTTCTGCGGGCTTGTCCACTTTAGCGGGCTCCGCTTTGGCAGGTGTGGAAGCAGTCACGTTGGAAACATCGGTGCCTGCTGGTCCAATAATCGCTAAAAGTGCATCCACCTTAGCGGTCTCGCCTTCCTGAATACCAATCTTTAGCAGTGTTCCACTGTAAAACGATTCAAATTCCATGGTAGCCTTATCGGTTTCGATCTCAGCCAGTATATCGCCCTCTTCAACAGAGTCTCCTTCTTTTTTTAACCATGAGGCCACTGTACCTTCTTCCATGGTATCGCTCAAACGAGGCATGGTAATAATTTCCACCCCATCCGGAAGAGCTTCTCCTGTGGATTCCGATTCCAGTTGAGATTCAACCACTGCAGGAGCTTCGGGAGTTTCAGCAGGGGTAGTTTCACCTCCTCCTGATAATAATGCCGAAATGTCTTCTCCTTCGTCTCCGATGATGGCCAACAATGCATCTACATTCGCGGTTTCACCTTCAGCAATCCCTACATGCAGGAGTGTACCTTCGTAAAACGACTCGAATTCCATGGTTGCTTTATCTGTTTCAATTTCAGCCAGTATATCGCCCTCTTCAACTTTGTCTCCCACTTTTTTAAGCCAACTCGCCACGGTTCCTTCCTCCATGGTATCGCTTAATCTGGGCATGGTGATCACTTCTGCCATCTCTTATAATTTATGAGGTAAAAATGGATAATCTTCCTGTGCATATACTACGTCGTACATTACGTTCTTTTCAGGATATGGAGAGTCTTCTGCAAACTTCTCACATTCGGAAACACGGTCTTTCACACGTTGATCAATCACCTTGATTTCCTCTTCCGTAGCATACTTTTTCTTGTAAATAATATCGAGGACATAACTGATGGGGTCTTCATCCCGCATCTTTTCAACTTCCTCTTTGGTTCTATAATGCTGTGCATCACTCATGGAATGTCCACGGTAACGATACGTTCTAATTTCCAGGAAGGTGGGGCCTCCGCCTTTTCGGGCCCGGGTGATAGCTTCGTCCAATTCCTTGGCCACAACTTCAGGTTTCATTCCATCTACGGGACGACAAGGCATCTCATATCCTAATCCTAATTTCCAAATTTCGGTGTGATTCGCTGTACGTTCCACTGAGGTTCCCATGGCATAACCATTGTTCTCCACACAAAATACTACGGGTAAATTCCATAGCATTGCCAGGTTGAATGTTTCATGCAATGATCCCTGTCGTGTTGCTCCATCCCCCATAAAAGTGAGCGTTACAGCATCGCGATCAAAATACTTATCAGCAAATGCCAATCCCGCACCTAAAGGTATCTGGCCTCCCACAATACCATGGCCACCGTAAAAACCATGTTCCTTGGAAAAGATATGCATGGATCCTCCCAATCCCTGGGAAGTACCGGTTCCTTTTCCATATAGTTCAGCCATCACTTTTCGCGGGTCAACACCCATTCCAATAGGCTGGACGTGATTTCTGTATGCGGTGATCATTTTATCCTTAGAAATATCCATGGCATGCAATGCACCTGCGAGAACAGCTTCCTGTCCATTATACAAGTGAAGAAATCCACGGACTTTCTGTTTGATATATACCTGGGCCAGTTTGTCTTCAAACTTTCTCCAGAATAACATGTCTTCGTACCAGGAAAGATATGTTTGCTTGGTTATTCTTTTCATGAAAGGAAAATAATTTTTTTTGAAATTTTCCATTGGAAAATTCACGAAATACAAAAATAGGACATTCTTCGGTACTAAAAAACCGTAAATTCCCAAAAAAACTACGAAAACGTTGTCGGATATTCATTTCCGAAGAAACGTATCCCGGAAAACATGGAATGCCTTTCCACATGCTATTTACAGATAGGTATTATCGAATATTAAAGGTAGTAAATCCTGAACCGATTTCGACTTCACTACTTTCCCCGTCGCTCCCATAAAATATAGGGCAATAGGCTGTTCCTGGTTTACTTCATACTCCGCTAAAGATTGCCGGCAGGCCCCACAGGGTGGAATAGGTACTTTTGTTTTATGCTGAACAGATCCTGCTGTGAGCGCCATCGCCAGCATTTTCACATTGGGATTATTTGCACCAGCATTGAAAGCTGCGACTCGTTCAGCACAAAGGCCGGACGGGAAAGCCGCATTCTCCTGGTTGTTCCCAGTGACGATTTCTCCATTCTCCAAAGCAATTGCGGCACCCACCTTAAAGTGCGAATAAGGCGCATAAGCATTATTACGTGCTTCATGCGCCTTATTCATCAATTCCTGAATGGAATCCGGAAGATTTGAAACAGATTCAAATACTTCCAGTTCTGTTTCAATTTTAATTTTTTTCAAACTTCTAGTATTCGCTGTACTCGTCTCCGAAGTTGAAAGTCAACCCGAAACGTAATGTTCCTTCGAGCGGACTTCTAACCCGGGAAGTAGAAAACAGGTAAGAAAGGTCGATATTGATCGCACTTAATCTAAATCCTGCTCCTACAGAAAGGAATTTACGAGAACCTTTTTCTTCACTCTCGTTAAAATATCCCGTTCTCAACGCGAACACATCCTGATACCAGTATTCGGCACCAAGTGCCCACGTAAATTCTTTTAGTTCTTCGCTAAACCCATCAGGTGCATCTCCAAAAGACTTAAACACACCCGAGATAAAGCTAATATTGTTGTAATCTTCAATTGCCTGAGATCTATCATCATCATCTACGTCACCGTCACCGTCGACGTCCACAGTTAAATCCGGAGGAGTTGGCACCAACAATTTGTTCAATTCCACGTTCACTCCTACTTTGTTATACTCGTCCAGGATAAAATCGAATCCCCCACCTAAACCAAGGTTGGTTGGAATGAAGTTTTCCTGACCAGTTTCGTCATAACTAAGTTTCGGACCTACATTCGAAATATTGAATCCGGCTCTCCAACGCCCGTCAAAATCATTGTATGCGATTTCTTCAGACTGATAATAACCCGCTACATCTACTGCAAATGTACCTGCAGCAGTAGCATCTTCATTTCCAACTTGAAGTCTTAGATCAGAGCGAATATAACGACCCGCAACCGCCATCGAAAAACGATCACTTAAACGCAGGGCATAGGATACATCCAGCGTTAATTCATTGGGCTTCACAACTAAGGGTTCCTGATCGAATGTCTCCCTTAATTCTACTTCACCATTACTGAAATATCTGAAACTCGCCGCTACAGCACTTCTTTCATTTATTCGATTGTAATACGTAAGATTTCCAAGGAAAATATCATTCACCAGGTTACTCAGATAAGGAGTATAAGTAAGTCCTACTCCTTGTTTCGATATTGCAAAGGCATATTTTGCAGGATTCCATTGCTGGGAAAAACCATCAGCTGAAGTCGCCACACCTATATCACCCATACCACCCGCTCGGGCATCCGCTGCAATTAATAGAAATGGGACTCCGGTTGTAATTACTCGTGTTGACTCTTGAGCCGTGGCTTTAAAGACAAACAAACCCAGTAATATTGGAATAAAAAGTTTCTTCATGAGGTAATAAATTTTGAACAAATATAATTTTAATTTTTAAAGGATAACCAGTTTTTCATATTTTTCAACCTGCTGATTAGCAAGGCTTGATTTCACTGTTAGCTTGTAGACATAGACCCCTTTACCGATCCTATCTCCAAAATCATCTCTTCCGTCCCAAACCACAGCCCGAGACTGACTTCCTTCGGAAACAACCACCTGATTAATTGTCTTGACCACTTTACCCGTTACGGTGAATATCTGCACCTGCACATCGAGCATCTCCGAAGGTCGGTTATGCTCAAACCAGAATTCAGTATAATTCACAAAAGGGTTGGGGTAATTGAGAACCCGTCGAATCTCTAATTTGTCATCTCCAAATACCACAAACTGTATCTCGGCCGTGGAAGAGTTGTTATAAACATCCCATGCTTTTAAGGTAAGGGTATGAAGCCCTTCCTCCAGATTTCGTAATTTGTAATTGGCCTTGCCCATGGTGAAATCATCCACTTCCGCCTGATAATATTCGTTGAGAACAAAAGGATTGGTTTCATCTCCATCCAGAATCGCCACAATATCGTGCCCTATACCACCTGAAGTGTTAATTCCGTTTTCATCTTCCAGTCGCGCAATTAGTAGCGGCGAATCATTCGTTATCCCTCCAGAGATAAACGATTCATCATTCATAAATAATTGTATCGTTGGACCCTGATTATCTTCAGGAGCGTTCTCATTGAGACCTCCTACCTGGATATCAAGATTAAAACCTGTTTGATCTTCCAGGGCATCGTCCTTCTCACTATACAGACTCACTTTTCCGTTGCCCACGGGAATCTGAGTATCTCGGGGAACTACAAATTCAAATTCAAACTGACCGTTGCTCACCGTTGCCTGACCGTTAAATAGCACTTCTCCCAGGGTAATAAAATCGAGGATGGCCAACTCTCCGTTAGAGAGTTCAACACCATCGTTTCCCAGAGTTTGTCTTTGTACATTCTTATCGAACACCTTTGCTTCCAGGACTCCATTATAATTGGTAAGTACGTTACCGGATTCGTCCAATACTTCACCCCCCATTTTAACCCTGCTAAGTGCCTGCAGCGTATCGGTTGCAGAACCAATGGGCTGACCGTTTAATGTACTGAGACGCACACTTTGCTTCGGAAATGCTAAAGGCATTGCCGGATCTCCAATAAAAAATATAACACGCCTTTCCTTGTCAGCCAATCCGATCTGGTTCTTGGAAAGTCGCAATGCTTCTGCCGGGGGGACAGGAATAGTTTGCCCAAATCCGAAAAGCTCTTCCGCCAGAATTTCATTAAAATCGACCCCTAATCTAACTCCGATGGATCGTGTGGTGGTAATCAATGATATCGCCCCACCATCTCGGTTCCAGTAGGTCAATTCTCCCGCGGTAATGCGTTGTGGGTTGTCAAATTTGGTAAACTCGCAGGTTACCGTAACTATGCAGGGATATCGATTTTTATTTTGGAGATTTCTAGCCGTCTCCTGGGTATAAATAAATTCCTTCGCCAAACCATCTTCACCTCCGTGTCCGAAATAATTCAATATGAGGGCCCCTACCTCAATATCATTTACGATTTGCTCATTTACCTGGGGATAACGATTCCCTCCTGCAGAGGTTTCCTGCTGAAACGCATCCGTGTGTATCTTTTTGACATTTATATAAGGTTTTTCTGCGGAAATTTGATCTCCGATAGCATCCAGCGTTACCTCCAAACGATCGAACTCCCAAATCACGTCCACGTCGTCAGATACCAGAACGAAGTTATTTCTCCAATTTCCGTAGGAAACCTTAGAAGAATAATTGACGATCTTATCTACCAATATGTTGGCAAGACTTACATTGTCGGCCAGTATTCTTCCTACCGCAATATCCAATTGATCCGTGTCGGCCAGTTTAGTTCCATTTTCGTCACGAGTGTCTCCTCCGATCGTTCCTTCATCGGGGTCCATATTTCCGAAGAAATCATCCGACATGAACGACGCGAATGTACTTACACTGGAGAGGGTGTGGAAAGTAGGTATTACATTATTATTATCAGGAAGCCTGTTTTTGTAGTCAACCGATGTATCGCCGAAAAAACAAAGGTATTTTAGCCGTTTATCGGGTGAGGTGGCATTGTCGTAAACATACTTCACAAGGTTTCGAATAGCTCCGATGTCCTGTTTTCCCGAGCTGAACTCTTCGTAAATTTTGTCGGTGGTAAGTACTTTTACGTTGATACCGGTGAGATTCTTATGATGATTTGCCAGTCTAAGTGCCGGCTGAATCAAGTAAGGTGCGGTTATTATGAGGTAGTCGATATCCGCAAAGGATCCGTTGTCACCATTAAATAGTGTTCCTTTTAAATCTTGATTTGTCACCTGCGGGTTATCAGCCGCAACCGGCAAGAAGTAATTATCCGGATTCACAGCAACATACTCCCTTATCTCTCCAAGATTTGCCTTAAAACTGAGTGCGGCATTTCCTTCAGAATTGTCTTTGGCAGTGATAAATGCTTTGTTGGTGACATCCCAAACCTGGGTGAACTGCGAAGCATTGGTGATCTGATATTCACCAATACCTGAAGTAGTGGCAGCATCCCGATATCTAAATGCCAGCTGGGTTCCCGCACCCGATAATTGCCGGAGAGCTTCAATACTTATATAATCCAGGTATCCCACACTGGAAGGGTTTCCATTATTATTATAGACCAAATCCACTGTTACGGTTTCTCCGGAAGCCGGAATTTCCCCGGTAAATGAGCCGGTTCTTAATAAGGTTGGATCTGCAATCGTACCAAAGGTAATAGGGTCCACACTAGTAGCATTCACCGACACGGCCATACTGGTGGGTGTTTCAGCAGCAGCGGCCGCCAGCACTTTCACCTCCATGGGTTGCCCTGAAACTATATTTGGGAACACAAACTCGTAGGTCTGCTCATTCTCAATATCAAACCGATTACCAAACCAGCGCCTTCCAACTTTCGCCGGACTGAATTCATCGACTTCGTGGTATTTGTAATCGTGAAATTGATTGATCACTACATTAGCTGTTCCCGTGGGCTCAGTCATTGACTGAACTCGCAATCCCGGACTGTTACCAACGGTTACATAATAGTAGGCCTCGTCACTGTAGGGATTGAGATTAGTGTCGTTTTCGAGATCGTAACCTTTGGTACCTATTCCATAAAATAAAATGAAATCGTTGGAATTAAAACTTCCATCCTCTTCACCTACCACCTGAATAGCGTTTTCAGGAAGGTCTAGTTCGTTGTTAAGTCGGTTCAATAGAGGCAAAGGTTTACCTCCATGACCATAGATTTTAATATTTCTCGGGTCAATTCCATCTGTGTTCAGCCCAAGATCATTCAAAAAAGACCTTGAAATTCGATATATACCAGTTTCATCAACACGGAATTTGTACCAATTCCCTTCTGCCAGCACCGAATTGGTGATGTTTCGTCGGGAACGGCTACCTGTGGCATTCTTGTATTTATAGGTAACTGTGAAGGACTCAATCTTCCGTAATTGCCCGTTATTTCTAACTACCGGACTAATTTCGACCGCATTGTATACTCGATTTCTCGCCCTGGAAGACTTTAAGGAATACTGAATTTCACCCGGAACTAGGGAAATATTCACCTTTTTTCGCTCTTCCGAAGAAAGATTACCATATTTTATGTTGGAAATTTCAACAGAATTTGCGTCTGCAACTCGGCTATCCTGCCATTGATAATGAAATGATAATTCGTCTTCCTCAAGCTTTAAGTTAATGGAAGACAGCACTTTATCCTTCCTATTGGTCGTTTTAGCATTCGATAAGCCCGATTTTGAATTCGATTCAGAAAGGTCCCAATACACGGTAACCTCCTTCTTTTGGGCATTCAGAAGGGTTGACAACATCAAAAAAGCAACCAGAGGAAGTATTTTTCTCATCTTAACAATTAACGCATCAAATATACACTTAGTATGCCCCTTTTTTGGAACTTTTAAATTAAAATTAATACATGCATAATAAATTTATCAGTGAGACGTTATTTTGTTTGGTTGGCAGGTTATGCCCTGTCTCTGCGGTGCATTAATATTAAAATATTATTGCACTTTTATCGTTAATTACTATATTGCGAACCCAATTTTTTCATAATTGAAACTATGAACTTTAGAAAGAACCTATTATTAAAGCTATTTATTGCGGTAGCCACAACTACTCTTGTAGTGAGCTGTAGTAAGTCCCGAGACTACAAAACCAGCTCCAGAGCTACTGGTTGGAAAATGAACGCCAAAGAAGGCGGATTCCAGTACAATCCCAAGGCAAAAGAGCAAGAAACCGGCCCCGGTCTCGTATTTATTGAAGGAGGTACTTTTACCATGGGTAGAGTACAAGACGACCCCATGCACGATTGGAACAACAGTCCTAATCAGCAACATGTTCAGTCCTTCTACATGGATGAGACAGAAGTTACCAACTTGATGTACTTAGAGTACCTTGATTGGATCAAGCAAGTATTCCCTCCAAGTGATGAGCAATATCGTAGAATATACGAAGGAGCTGTTCCGGATACCTTAGTTTGGAGAAACCGTTTGGGATATAACGAGGTTATGACCAACAACTATCTTCGCCACCCTGCGTATGCGGATTATCCTGTGGTAGGAGTTAGCTGGATCCAGGCGGTTGAATTCAGTAACTGGAGAAGTGACCGTGTAAACGAGTTGATTCTTGAAGAAGAGGGGATGACAGCACGTAACGCCCGTTACGATGTTGAGCCCGGTCAAACATTTAGTACACAAACCTACCTAAACGCACCTACACAAGCGTATGGAGGAAATGATTCTATTACTCGTGGAGGAAAACGTTCAGAATCATTAGCGAAAAGAAGTGAAGACAGTACAAACCTATACGTACAACGTAAAGACGGATTGCTGTTGCCTTCTTATCGTCTACCCACCGAAGCCGAGTGGGAATATGCAGCCTTAGGACTTGTTGGATTAAGAAACTACAACGTTTATAGAGGAAGAAAGAAATATCCATGGGATGGTCAATATACCCGTTCGGGAAAAAGAAGATCTCGTGGAGACCAGTTGGCTAACTTTAAGCAAGGTGATGGTGACTACGGTGGAATTGCAGGATGGAGTGACGATGGTGCCGATATCACCGCCGAAATCAAGTCTTACGAGCCAAACGACTTTGGATTGTACGACATGGCTGGAAACGTAGCCGAATGGGTTGCCGACGTATATCGTCCCATAGTTGATGATGAATTCAACGATTTCAACTACTACAGAGGAAACATCTACACCAAAAACGCAATCGGAGAAGACGGCACGATCAAGATCGTCACTGCAGACTCGATTGTATATGATACGTTGAGTAATGGTAAAATAGTTGCCAGAAATCTTCCTGGTGAAATTTATCAGGTGCCTGTTGATGAAAATGAGACTTATTTAAGAACCAACTTCTCAACTTCGGATAACCGTGATTACCGTGATGGTGATAAGCGTTCTACACGATACTACCAATCTTTTGGCGGAGAAGAAGGAGATAAGCTTGAAGAGGGTAAGAGAATGTATAACTCTCCGAAGCATCAGGTATATGCCGATGATAGTACAGGAGCGCTACAAAGACAATATGACAAATCTACCAACCGTACCACTTTGATAAACAACAAGGTTCGCGTTTATAAAGGAGGTTCATGGAGAGATCGTGATTATTGGCTGGATCCTGCACAAAGACGTTATTTCCCTGAGGATATGGCAACCGATTATATCGGATTCAGATGCGCCATGTCGAGAGTAGGGTCTAAATCCCAAAAAGGAAAACGTCCAAGACATTAAGATTTTATAGTTTCAATATAATTTGAACCCTCCAAAGCGAAATGCCAAGGAGGGTTTTTTGTACCTTTAATTATACAAAAAACCTCCAGATTGAAAATAGAATCCCTTCATCAAATCTTTCTTGAAAGTTCCGGAGTATGTACAGATACACGTAAGATTCAACTTAATTGTCTGTTTTTTGCCTTGAGAGGCGAAAATTTCAATGGGAATGAATTTGCGGATGAAGCCCTTGACAAAGGAGCTCTAAAAGTGGTGATCGATCAAATCAACTATCACAGGAATACAGGGGAGACGATTCTTCACGGAAATGCCCTTACCTTATTACAGCATTTGGCCAATTATCATCGGAAGTTTCTCAACATTCCTATTATCGGGATCACCGGAAGTAACGGGAAAACGACCACCAAAGAACTAATACATGCGGTATTGTCCAAAAAATTTAATGCGGTGGCGACTCAGGGCAATCTCAACAATCACATAGGAGTTCCCCTTACCCTTTTATCTATGGACAAACAAACAGAGATAGGAGTTGTCGAAATGGGTGCCAATCATCAAAAAGAGATTGAAAAACTATCGGAGATTACCGATCCCGACTATGGCTATATCACAAATTTCGGAAAAGCTCATTTGGAAGGATTTGGCGGCATTGAAGGGGTAATCAAAGGAAAAAGTGAGCTGTATAAACATTTGAATGCAAAGAACAAACCGGTATTCGTAAATGGAAACGATCCCAAACAAATGGAGATCACTGGCAAGATGGAGAGGATTACTTTTGGTAATGAAGCGCAGGATATCCATGTTCAACTCCTGGATGCGACCGGAGAACTGACTGTTGGTTTTGAAGGACATACCATACAGAGTAACTTAATCGGAATTTACAATTTTCACAATATCGCCGCGGCGATAGCCATTGGGCATCATTTTAAAGTTCCAGCTGAAGACATCAAAGACGCCATCGAGAACTATATCCCTTCTATGAATCGGTCACAGGTAATGCAACAGAATGGACGTACCATTATTTTGGATGCTTACAATGCCAACCCTACCAGCATGATGGCGGCCATTGAAAACTTTCAGCAAATGGAAGGAGGACATAAGCTCTTTATCCTTGGAGATATGTTTGAGTTAGGAGCCGAAGCTGTTCACGAGCATCAGGAAATTGTCAATTACCTTCAGTCAGAGTCCATCGGTCGAGCTTTTCTGGTTGGTGAGAACTTCTTCGGAACAGAAGTAACAGATGAACAGATCCAAAAATTTAAGTCCTTTGAAGATTTCAGGCATTTCCTTGAAGAAGCAGAAATTTCCGAAACCAAATTACTTATTAAAGGTTCTCGTGGAATGGCGCTGGAGCGATCGTTAGAATTGCTTTGATCCAACAAGCGCCCTATTAAAAATAGTTTCCCAATGCGCTGTGTTCTGGATTACTTCGTGATCCAGAATAGATCCGCGGCTGCAAACCTGCCCGACTTCAGGCGGGTACAATCCCTATGTGCTTCGCACTGGATTACTTCGTGATCCAGAATAGATCCGCGGTTGCAATTACAATCCCTATGTGCTTCGCACCGGATTACTTCGTGATCCAGAATAGATCCGCGGCTGCAATTACAATCCCTATGTGCTTCGCACTGGATTACCTCGTGATCCAGAATAGATCCGCGGCTGCAATTACAATCCCTATGTGCTTC
>WUAI01000014.1 GCA_009827225.1 Flavobacteriaceae bacterium
TAAAAGGTAATTTTCATAATGTCGATTTAATGCAACCAGCTGAACAGAATGGCGAATAAAAAAGTACTCAGGGCTACGATCTTTAACTGACCATCCAATTTCGCCGGAATTTTATTCTGAATAACGGTTTTAATATTGAATACTAAAGGTAAGAAAGAAATTGCGTAAAGAAGTTGTGTAATGGTCTCAAAGTGCAAATACGTATACACCAAAGCCGTTGACATTCCAACGATTAAAAGCAAACTATGATACACTTTCGCTTTTTGCCGACCCAGTTTCACCACCAATGTATTTTTCCCGGACTCAGCATCATTTTTAATGTCCCGCATGTTATTGAGATTAAGTACCGCTGTACTAAAAAGACCCACGGAAACTGCCGGTAATATAAGATCGACGTGAATAGTTTTGGTATATAAAAAATAAGTTCCCAAAACGCTCAATAACCCAAAGAACAGGAACACGAATACATCACCCAGACCAGAATACCCGTATGCACTTTTCCCCACCGTGTACTTTACTGCCGCAATGATGGATAGTATTCCCAGATTGAAGAAAATAAAGGAAAGTAGAAAGTTTTCATTTCCAAAAGCCACAAAAATCAAAAGAGATGCGATAAGCAAGGTGACCACGGCAGTAATGATCATTCCAAGTTTCATTTGCTTCGGACTGATGATCCCCGATGCTACCATTCGCTGTTCTCCTTCCCTTTTTGCATCGGTGCCTCGAATTCCATCGCCATAGTCATTCGCAAAATTTGATAATACTTGAAATCCGATTGTAGTCCCGATCGCTAACCAAAAGATCAATGAGGTCCAGACCGGCGGGCAACAAATATTGACCAATTCGGAATTCATATACAATTGCTGAAATTCATACCCCAAAGAGCCTCCAACAATGATCCCTGAAACGGAAAGTGGAAGTGTTCTCAATCGAGCCGCCGCGAACCAGGCTTTTACTTTTTGCATAGTGAATATTACTTTGCAAAAATACGAGTAAAAAAGAAATTCCGTTGACAAGCAGTCAACGGAATTTCAGCATTATTAACTATATAAAAATTAATCTACTATTAATCGTTGAGACTCTCCATCTGAATTCACCATAAGGTATAATCCTGTTTGCAGATCTGAAACATCCATATGAGATGCTTCATTTACGCTTCGGATCCATCGCCCGGAAAGATCGAATAAATTATAATCACCAGGCTGTGCAAAGAAAACTTGCCCGCTGGCCGGGTTTGGATACATAACGAACCTACTTTGTGCCGAGCCGAAATCATTGATGTTCAGAATATCATTTGGTATTTCATAAACCGCTATGGTGGCACTTTCCTCGTTAGAGATCACGATAAGACCATTACCAGTTGGACTATCCGCCGGACTTATGTACACAATTCCTTCAGGTGCCAAATCACCCATCTCATCTCCTCCGGGTGTAGCGTCTCTATTGTTTTCGTATTCCAGATACACCGGATTCGCAGGATCACTTACATTATAAACCATCACACCACCAATTCTCTCCAGAAGAACAAAGGCATAAAATTCTCCTCCGATTTCCTGTACAATGATACCTTCAGGCTCAGGACCTTTATTATCACTTCTGTTCTTAAAATTGTTGTTGCTATTACTGGCATTAAAAATGGGTCCATACACCGGATCGTTTGCAGTGATCACTTCGAAATCATTTCCGCTGTCGTACACAAGAGCACCAGTGCTGGCTTCGAATATACTGAAGGAGCGACCTCCGAAGACATGAATCTCTTCGAAATCACCGTCGCCATCGATATCTCCTGACGCATTGGTAACATTGATCTCTGCCAGGTTCGACTCTAATTCAAGTATATCGATATTGCTAAATACTGTAGGATCAAGAACATAGTCTCCATCGTCAATTTTTCTTTCTTCTTCATAGGTATCATATTCCCTTGCATCACCCTCATTTGCTGTCGCAATGTATCCTATACCATCAACCTCATAGTATGCAATGGCGTCGGGCATGTACATTCCTTTGATAGGCCATGTTGAATCGAAGATGAAATCGGTTTCATCACTTACATCAAGACTATTAGGCATGATACTGTGATCTTTCAATCCAAATGAAATAACATTAGTGATCTCCATGCTCACTAAATCAACAATGGCATAAGCATTGTTTTCCTGCAAAGACACATAGGCAAATTGGGAATCGTTTGAAACTGTGACATATTCTGGCTCCAGATCCTGGGATACGCTGGCACCCGGACCATAGATTCGTACTCCGGCATCTTCTAAGTCGGCTTGCTGAGCATCAAAAGCATTAAAATCCAATGTAGCAACATTGGCCTGGGTAGTTCCTGAAACTCCTCCGGTAATGTCAATTACTGATATACTTCCTTCCGGATCTACGGAGTAATCACCATTAGGTTCCCCTTCATTGGCAACAATAATTTTTGTTCCATCGGGTGAGAAAGTAACCATGTCCGGCAAAGAACCAACTTCCAAAAGTACTCCGGATGTGTTCTCCACATCAGCAAATAGAACGAAGCCGTTATCTGTAGGTTCCGGTGCTGAAATAGCCACTGCATAATTTCCATCTTTCGTAGCAACACTTTGCACTCCATCACCGGTAGCTGAAAAATCCACGGTGGAAACAGAACTTACGTTAGCCGGGTCAGAAAAATCAAGAAATTCAATTTTAGTACCATTGGTCACGATAAGTTGTTGACTTGCCGGATCGTAAGCAGAGATTTCAGCTGTTCCTTCTTCATCAACCAAAAAACTATTGACATAGGTTAGGTCGATTTCGGTATCATCACCCGACGGCACTTCTGTATCATCATCCAGAATATATATAGAAAACAAATCCTCACCGCCAATCACCACGTCATTTTCATTCTGAAGCTGAAGTACAAAATACAGATCACTTCCGTCCTGTGAATTGTTAGTGATTGGAATTGAGAAGGACTGTGAACCGGAAATTCCAACTGGGAATGTGAGTGTTTCTGTTGAAGTATAGTTGAAATGTGTACCTTCCACAGCCGTTCCCGCGGAAAGCAATACTACATCGACTGTACCTTCTACAGTAGGTGCTGAAGACGGAGTTACAGTCACCTCAACGCTCACATCGTTTTCATTCACCGAAATAAATGCATCGGAAAATTCTACAGCGGCAATTACGATCGGAGCCCCTTCAAATAAAATATTGTCGAGATATAAAGTTTCTGAAGAAGAGTTCGTTCTGCTTTCAACCACCAATTGGACCATAACGTCATCCGGAACATTTACGCTACCGGTGATCCATGTATCTTCGATGTTCAAATCGTCGATGTCGGATCCTTCGGTATTTAAAATATCGATTTCCGTTCCATTGGTTAGATCACGAACATAAATCCGCATTCTATCGCTTCCGCTTTCATTAAGGGTACCGTCTCCTTCATAGCCGGTGCCGTTTATAAAATAATCGACTGAAACCGAGTTGTTTGAAAAGCCGGCGAGGTCTACAACATCAAATTCGGTGATCATGGTTCCGTCTGGATCTGATAATTGGAAACCGTTCGCTCCATCTGTATAGGCACTCACATCACCGGTGAAATCGGTCACTCCCACAAAATCACCGTCGGTAAGCCCAACGCCTGGAGTATCGTAAGGAACATAACTGGAATCAAATCCTATTTCTCCTCCCGCAGCTGTAAAATCCAGGACGGGTTCCCCTCCATTGTTTACAAGGTCATGCGCTACGTTAGGATCGCCGGTGTCTGTATATTGCCCACCAACGGCAGTTATTTCCTCAAAGCTGGTAGATTCGACTACCACGGTTTGAGACCCGGCCATAGCCGAAATAAATAAACTTAGAATCAAGGTAATTTTTCTCATTGTAAATATGTTTGAATTAAAGCAGTCCTAAATTACCCTTTCGATTTCCCAGAGATTTTAGAATATGATTATTTAAAAGTGAAATAATTCTTGTGAGATTCGACCTAAGTGCAGTGGTTTCTTATGAAATCGTAAACTAATGGTTATCTCATTCAAATTTTTGAATTTTTTATACTTTTAGTGATTCTTAAAAACAAACTTTATGACCAACCAACCTAACTTTGGCCGCCTTATCTTAAGGGTGGGAATTTCCGGATTGATGTTATTTCACGGAATCCCTAAACTCATGAATCTATTACAGGGTAATTTAGATTTCCCGGATCCCATCGGATTGGGAAGCACTATTACACTCATCCTCGCGGTACTTGGAGAAGCCGTGGCACCTATTCTAATTATTATCGGATTAAAAACAAGAATCTCGGCAGTCGTAGCGGCCATCACCATGGCTGTGGCGGCATTTATCGTTCATGCGGATGATCCCTTCGGAACCAAGGAAAAAGCGTTGTTATTCCTGGTAGGATTTGTGGCGATAGCCTTATTGGGAGCGGGTAAATTTTCCGTCGACCGTAACTAGTCGAAGATCTTAACCAAAAGTTCTTTTAAAAGGTCACCCTGAGGAAGGTTGGCCGCACCTACCCCTTTGCTTTTCATGTCGATCTCTCGAATGGAACTCACTATGGTACTCACCTTTTTCATCGGATAGTTTCGGGCAGCGGTCTGGTAGTCCTTTATAAAATACGGATTAACTCCAAGGGCTTTGGGTGCCAGCGACTTATCAGTCAAGGAATGATATTTCAGCAGTTTCGAAAAGAAACTATACAATAAAGCCACCGTCATCACCAATGGATGACTCTTCGGGTTCTGGGCAAAATACTGAACGATTCCAAACGCCTTTTTCACATCTCTTTCACCGATGGCGTTTTGAAGTTCGAAATTGTTGAAATCCTTACTGATCCCGATATTTTCTTCGATAATGGCCGGGGTGATCTGTTCGCCCGGTTTTACGATCAACTGTAGCTTTTCAAGTTCATTATTCACCTTGCTTAGATCATTTCCGAGGAATTCGGTAAGCATTTGGGCCGCTTTTGGAGTAATGGTATGTCCTTTACCTCCCAGAACCCTGCGTATCCAATCGGGCACCTGATTTTCGTAAAGTTTTTTGCTTTCGAACAATACTCCCTGATTTCTGAGCGCTTTACTTAGTTTTTTACGAGCGTCTAGTTTTTTGTATTTATAACAGATAACCAGCACCGTGGTAGGTTGCGGATTCTCCACATAACTCAACAAGTTTTCTATGGTGCGTGACAAGTCCTGAGCTTCTTTTACAATTACCACTTGTCGTTCTGCCATCATCGGGTATCGCTTGGCATTACTTATAATGTCTTCGATGGAAACGTCGCGACCATACAAAACGATTTGATTGAATCCTTTTTCTTCTTCGGAAAGCAGATTATTCTCAATAAAATCAGATATGCCATCGATGTAATATGGCTCTTCTCCCATTAGAAAATAAACTGGTGCAATGTTCCCTTGCTGTATGTCTACTACCAGGTTTTTTACTTCATCCAGACCCATAAAATTGATGGCTTGTTGTAATTTAACTAATCAGGTTTTATACTTTTACCTCCGTGCAAAAGTTGAATTTTCCCGATTACGAGTTTCGTTTCAAAAATAACGAAAACAAGACGTTGATCTTTGATATGATCCGGAAAAAATTTGTGACTCTTTCTCCCGAGGAATGGGTTCGCCAACATGTAGTGCATTTTCTGATTACAGAGAAGAACTATTCCACTGCCCTGATCAACGTCGAAAAGCAACTCACGCTTCATCAAACCAAAAAAAGATATGACGTGATCGCCTTTAAAAATTCCGGTGAAATTCGGCTCATCGTGGAGTGCAAGTCTCCCCAGGTAAAGATCACACAGGAGGTTTTTGATCAGATTGCCCGATATAACCTGGTGGTAAAGGCAGATTATTTAATGGTTACCAATGGACTTGAGCATTACTATTGCCGAATGGATTACGAAAACGAACGCTATGTATTTTTGGAGGAATTACCCTGCTCTCAATAGGAATATTCTTTTTAATTTGCAGGCGTGAAAATCGCCGTAGTCATCCTCAACTGGAATGGAAAAGCCTTGCTCGAACAGTTTCTGCCTTCGGTGGTTCGCTATTCGGAAAATGCGACAGTTTACCTGGCTGATAACGCCTCAACCGATGATAGTGTGAGTTTTACTTCGGAAACTTATCCTTCGATCCGTATTATTCAGAATAAATCCAATGGAGGCTACGCCAGGGGCTACAACGAGGCTTTGTCCCAAATTTCCGAAGAACTTCTCGTGCTTCTTAATAATGACGTGGAGGTCACCCATGGATGGCTGGACCCCGTAGAGAGAATATTTACCGCTGAACAAGATCTTTGGGCAGCGCAACCAAAGATCCTGGATTACAAGCACCGTGATACCTTTGAATATGCAGGCGCAGCAGGTGGTTATATCGACAAGCTTGGGTATCCCTACTGCAGAGGACGTGTATTCGGTAGTTTGGAAAAGGATTATGGGCAGTATGACGATATCAAAGAAATTTTCTGGGCAACAGGGGCCTGTCTTTTTATACGAAAGGAAGCTTTTAACGCCGTAGGTGGTTTTGATGAAGACTTCTTCGCTCATCAGGAAGAAATTGATCTCTGTTGGCGTCTCAAATCGAAAGGGGGTAAGATCAAATATCTGGGGGATGTTACTGTGTATCATCTTGGAGGTGGAACACTGGCCGCTGCCAACCCCAGGAAGACCTTTTATAACTTTAGAAATACTCTGTTAGTGCTTCTGAAACATGTGAAAGGAGGCAAAGTATGGTGGCTTATTTTCCAACGTTTGGTGTTGGATGGTTTTGCTGCTTTACTATTCATTATCCAGGGAAAACCAGGACATTTTCTCGCAATATTAAAGGCACATTTTAGTTTTTACGGTTTGCTTCGGAAATTTAAAAGGAAAAGAAAACGATGGGCTTCCGACATGCCTTACTACGAAATAAAATCGGTCGTATGGAAATACTTTGTTGCAAAAAAACGTAACTTTAACGAACTGTAATAAATTTAACTTAAATAATTGTTAAGCGAGCCCAAGCTCCTTACCTAATTCATAATTTTGACCAACCTAATAAAATAAGTACAACATGAAAAAGCTTTTAATTTTAGTCGTTTCCACAGGATTGGTACTTACCTCTTGTGTATCGAAAAAACAATATGCTGAACTCGAAGCAAAGCAGAAGAAAACTCAGGATATGCTGAACACAGCTACCGTGAAACTAAACAGTTGTTTGGCTGATAAAGCTGCTGCTGATGCCCGTATTATTTCGCTGGAAGAACGAATCGCAGAAATAAAGAAGACCAATTCCGATTTGATCGAAAGTTCAAAGGAGCTTACCATTTTAACTCAGCAGGGTGCTACCAATCTTGAAAAATCACTGGAAAGTTTAAAAGAAAAGGATCTCAAGATAAGTCGTCTTCAGGATGCCCTCAATAAAAAAGACAGTGTAACACTTGCATTGGTAACCAGTTTGAAGAAAGAAGTGGGATTGGATGATGAAGACATCGAGATCAATGTAGAAAAAGGAGTGGTATTCATTTCCTTGAGTGATAAGGTGCTTTTCCGAAGTGGAAGTTATAACCTTTCGACTCGTGCTAATGAAATTCTTGGAAAAGTGGCAACCGTGATCAACAGCAAACCCGATTTCGAAGCTTTGGTGGAAGGCCATACAGACAATGTGCCATACGCCAGCGGTGTCCTAGTCGATAACTGGGATCTAAGTGCTAAGCGATCTACCGCTGTAGTTAGAAAACTTATGGAATTAGGTGCGAATCCAGCCCAATTAATTGCTGCCGGACGTAGTGAGTACGTTCCATTGGTACCAAACGATACGGCAGAAAATAAATCGACCAACCGAAGAACAAAGATTTATATCCTACCGAAGATCGATCAGTTCTATACCATGATCGAAGAAGAGTTGGAAACATTATCTAACGAAGAATCCGGAGGAGGGAATTAATCTTCCGAAGAAATAAAAGGAAACCCGGCCATTGGTCGGGTTTTTTGATTTCAAAAATGTTGCTGTTGCTTGGCCTGATGATTCACCACCAAACTTCTCGTAGATTGAGCTGTCTGAAACATATTAAAATAATGCGCGGAAATTTGATGCTGACCTAATTTATGGAAATGATCATAAAGGCTATTATGGATTTTGGATGCTTTATCAAAGGATTGGATAGACTCATTGTAATTTTGATTTCTAAAATGAGAATGACCTGATTCTGAATTTCTCTCTGCCTCTTTGGTTTTTACCTGTATCATATTTTCAGTTTTATTGGCTATACTATATGATACAGCAGCATGAGAATAGGACTGCGCCGAATGAGTCGCGGCGTTAGCGGCATGGCCGTGTTGGTTGCTACTATGAAGGTTTTGATGAGCAGAATGATATGAATCTCCGGCTTGGGTGAATGAATACCCGGCACTTGCATGATCCTCAATTGAGATTTCATGTCCTGCTGCTTCTGTAAATGCTTTGGCCGCCATTGTATGATTTTGTGCAGCAATAGGAAGATTCCCTTTACGTTCAGAAATAAGTGCATTGGCCGTATGACGGGCACCTTCATATTTCTTGACAGCCGCTTGGTGATGACCCTGTTCAATCCTCAATTTCGCAAGTTTCTTTGTATCTTTTGTCCTTGTTATTTTCTTTCCTAATCGATCCGCTTCTTTGGAATGTTTGATTCCTTTTTCTTCCGCATGAGCCAAAACATAATGCAGATTCGGATGCTCTACCGGTGCTGCCTGATTAGCTATGTTTGTAATCTCATATTTTGAGTTTATTCTCTTAGAAAATGCCGGAGGTTGACCATCTACTTGAATGACTAGATGAAGTGAAGGAATTAAGTGCATGGGGTGCGTGTGATGTAAATCCAGCATCCCTGCCATTAACTTGTCTTTCCAATGCCCTGGATTTCCTCCACCTTGGACCCAAATTGCAGCCGGACTATTGGGTTTTAAGGTAATGATAGCAGTTGCACTATCTCTTATATGTTTTGCTCGACTTCCCAAAGTTAGCTGGTCCATTGCTTTTCCAAGATTGTCTGCTACGGCATCCTGTCCGCCCGAAACAAATTTGTGCTCCACTGCATGCCTAATATCTGACCCATGTGCTGAACCAAAAGCATCAGGTTCTGTCTTGTCGTTCGCCCCGAAGGAAGCAACTCCCTGATTATGCGCCATGATATGTTTAATTCCATGCCACTCACTTAGAATTCGAGCCTCGGCCACCTCGGCTTTTTGAGTCCAATGTGCAAGATTTCCGGGTGGTGCCCCTTGAGGACCCCCATAATGAAGGTAATCATTATGATAGCGATTATAAACATCTAGAATCTTGTTCCAATCGTTGTTTGGATCTCTTAACAATTGAATGGTATCATTCCGGAAACACATACTTGGATTAACTTCGCGTTTCTCTTCTATTTTTCTCTGCACTATTTTATCTCCCATAACATCCGCTTCATGTTCTAATCCTTTATCATCATTGATCGAAATGTTGTCCTTTTGAACTGTCGGCTTTACTCTGCCCTGCTTTTGTTGAACTACATGCCAGGCTTCATGAGGTAAATGCTTTTCTTGACCCGTTGCCAGGTGAATATGGCTTCCCTGGGCAAAAGCATGTGCGTTTAACTGTGCGGGTTTTGACGAGTTATAGTGAACTTTGACGTCATCCATGGCATAACCCGAAAGATTTTCGATACCAGATTTCAAATCATCCGGTAATCCTGTACGATTTACTTTTTTTTGTACCACAGATTTTGAGCGATTGTCCTCAAGATAATTGGCGGCAGGGGTCTTTTTCTTCTGCACAGCTCCCTTTTTGGCCGATATACGCCCATGGCTTTTATCTTTATTCGAGAACGACTGACTCATTTCAATTCTACCTTATTTGTTCTTATACATGAAGATGGTAAAATCATCTTCTAAATACCCTCTAATGACTTTGACTTCTGAAGTTAGACATCTGCAATAGGATTCAATTGTATCCAAATCATGACCCACCAATAAGGGATGTTCAGGAAATACGGAGGCATCCAGCATGTTAAAAGCTAATGCAACATTGGAAGCCTCAAACATTTTTCGGATCATTTCATTGTCGAACCCGATTACATCAGAACGGTAATTTAACAAGCCACTGGCAAATACATAATCAGCTTTAGGCAAAATACCGTTTGATAATTCAAAAAGACCAAAGGAAGTATTCAATTCATTGGTGTAACGATCGATCGCTTTCTGGATAAATTCAGGCATTTGGTCAAGACCCAGATAACTGAAACCTGCAAACTTCTGATCCAAAAAAGCCTTTAAATCCCCCAGACCACATCCTATATCGAGGACACTCGATTGATCCAAATTACCCACCCTAGACAGCACTTCAAATCGTTTTGTCTGGCTGTCAACATTCTTCCAGCCCAATGATTTTATTCCTTCATCCGTGTGTTTATCCAACAGATGGCGATGGTAGTGAATTATTGTTGCTTTTTCAATAATAGTCATGATTTCTAATTATTTTCCATGCATTTCGCGCTCCAATTCTTTGGCAATCCGTTTCTTTTCTTTTTTCTCTCTTCGTTTTTCCCCCTTGCTTTTATGTTTTCTAGCCAAGCGCAATTCTTTCTTTTTAGCGTTTCGTTCACTTAATTGCATACCACCGATGTTCAGGAGTTTGGGAAATGCTGTTGTAATATAAAAGGAATCGGGAGTGCCCGCTACGCCGGAGCGTACCCTTCGAAGGAAAACAAACACTTCAACTTTCCCATAGTGTACACTAAATTTTCCCTTGGACGTACCTTCGACCTGGTCGTATTCGATCACTTTTACATGATCAAACTCTTTTACCAATCGAGGAATTCGACCTTCTCCATTCACCCAAGCAATGATTCCTTTTGCATTTTCATTTAGGATTTCGGCAATCATTTCGGATGGATCATCCTCAAATCTTGTTGCCGATTGTCCTCCTGTATCTCCATCGTCTAATCTTCTCATCAAATCAATAGCACCAATTTCCAGATGCCTTTGAAATGCGTGGCCAAAATCACCCAATTCGCTTTCTTCTATCAACAATTTAACAGCATGTTCGTCCCAATGCCCCTGCCATTCCAAAAACTCATCCTGAGGCATCATTTGAATTACTTCACTAGTCCGATTGTCTTTTAAATGCAATCTCTGTGATCCCGAGACGTTTGCTTTTTTATTAATTGGCAACCTCTTAAATCCTGTACGAGCGTTACTATGCTTTTCTGAATACATCATTCTTGTTTGAATTATATTATCTGGGCCAATTACCTTGCAGATTTCCTCCTCCCGGGGTGCGGCGCGCTAAATTTTCTCTAGCCAGCTTTACCAAGGCTTTGACCGTCCAAGAATTAGCCCTAATTCCATATTCTTTGGTATATGCAAGCAGCTCATTGATTACAGGGTCATATTCATTAGGACGACCGGAGTATTCTACGCGCTCCAACATTTCTGCGCGTTGCCCAGGAGTTAATGCAGGGTCGTGCTGTACGATATGTTCCAATGTAATCGTACGATTTCCCATGCGGAGATTATTTTGATATTGCGTTTGCCCAAAATTTACCTGGGTAGGATCACCATGATCTAAGAACATATTTGATCTACCTGCATTCGCGGAGTAGCTCATATCCGCAGATACGTGAGTCCTCTCATGAATATTGGCAATCCTCATCAAAGAAGCATCCGTTCTTCCTAATCCGACTGGATTATTGGGATTGAGATGCACATCATAATTTCGAGCTCCTTGCGGAACATCAACATCATCCGTTCGCGCATGGCTAAAATCATCCATAGCAGCTCCGTGCATAATATGCGTGGTCACTGGCTGACCAGCTTGTTCATTTCTTATATCATTTAGTGTATTCTCGCGCTGTCTGTGACGATAATAACGGTAACCTAAGTATCCCAACCCAAGCAATCCCCCAGTTAACGCGGTTCCCAGGCCCAAGGCTGCTGAATGCCACCATTTACCCTGAATAACATGCTGGTTTTTGAACAATTCAGGAGTGGACGTTAATTCCCGGTTATCGAGCAATTTTTTAGCATGGCTGCCTTTACGATTCGCCGCAGAGCTAATCGTTCCCGCATTTGTTTTTGACCGATATTGAGTCAGGTCAGACATATAGTTCCTGTTTTAATCGTTTAACTTCCCATTCATACAATCATAATCCACGTGGTTTTTTATACCGTCTACCTGGTATTTAGAACCCTGCTGCCATATAAACCACTTTTTTCCATTCCAGGCACTGGGAATTTCAGGTTCATCTCTCTCGCGATAATCCGCTATCCACAGTGGATAATTCCCAAAGACGGTATCATTTAAATAAGTGTTTGCGAAGGACGGATCTACATAAATCACCGGCTTTTTACCGAATGCCTTTTCAACGGTTTTTAACCAGGCTATTACGTTCTCCTGAAAGGTTCCTTTATTGGGTATAGGGTTTTGGTCTCCTTTGCTGTTGTAACTGAATTCCAAATCCAGGGCCGGAGGCAAATCGGTGGAAAGTGTATCTTTCAAAACAGTGTCAATAAAAAACTCCGCCTGTTTTTCCGGTTGCTGGTCGGTGTATTCATAAAAATGATACGCACCCCTCACTATGTTTTGTGACCTGGCACTATCCCATTGCCGGGAGAAAATTTCCATAGGATACGAAATGCCGTCTGTAGCCTTCATATAAACAAATGAAATCCCTGAAGCGGCCAATTCTTTCCAGCTCAAAATAGTATCGCGATCATAAATGTCAATTCCATACGCCCCATCACAGGAATATTCGTGAACTACGGTTGTTCGATTCATCGCAAGATCATTCTTAGGCTTCATCCTTTTGCAACCCATTAACCCTATGCAAATCGTTGTGGTAAGTAGTAGATATTTCATCATATTTTACTTTTCTAATTCATTAATGAAAGGAATAACACTTACTCTCACCGGGCCTTCACCTCCCAGATAATCTATCAAAGAGCAATAAGTCTCTTCCTTTATTTTGTCTTTTAATGCTTCTATCACCGGATTTGTATATCCACTTTCCAAAGACCTATTTGTTAGTAATCTGAACAAAACTTCATCGATGATCTTCCGGCATTTATAGAAATCTTTGGGTTTAAGTTCTTTTAGGCCTACCTCTTCAATATCGTTAATGCACAATCTGTTTGCTTCACTTTGGCGATAGAATTCAAGTTCCAGCCTTAGCATTCTATAGAATTCATGAATGAAATTCTTCGCCACATCCTCATCATTCCGCAGTATAAAAACCAGGGTTTTTTCTGTGAGAAGATATCCATAAATCTGAAACAGATCACTTTCAATGCCCATATTCAATGCCCTGGCCAGTATCATCATTCGGATGTCTTCATCGATTTCAGTGGTCCATTTACGCTTTCGGAATAAGAGCATTTGAAACTCCGGACGTTCCCACTTTAAAGCGGGTTTCTCATGGGTCTCAATGATTATATCTATTTCATCCATGATATCTTCCGATTATTTCGTTACACTTACAGTTCGATTCTCCTTCTTAAACTCCTGTCGGATTCCTTTTATCAACTCATCATACTGAACGATATGATCACCCCGATGAACGGCCGATAAAGCACAATAGCGCAGCACGTTGATGATGGATCCGCCCGCCAGTTCGTAATTTTCGGCGATAGACCATAGGTCGATATCTTGTGAAAGTTGGCAGGTACCGGAAAACGCATTGCTCCATAATTGATAGCGATCTTCCGGACCGGGCATTGTAAAATGGATCATGGCCTGGAATCTTCGGGTGAATGCATCATCCATATTTGCCTTCAAATTCGAAGCAAGGATCACCACACCGGGAAAATCCTCAATACGCTGCAATAAATATGAGGTTTGCTGATTGGCATGCCGGTCGTTGGATGAGTTTGCGATAGTTCGCTTTCCGAAGAGAGCATCCGCCTCGTCGAAGAACAAAATCCATTTTCTATGCTGTGCCACATCAAATACCTTCGCAAGATTCTTCTCGGTTTCGCCAATGTATTTAGAAACGATCATCGACAGATCAACTCTATACACATCACGACCGGACGATTTACCCAACAAGGTAGCTGTTAAGGTCTTACCGGTTCCCGGCGGACCATAAAACAAGGCCCTGTACCCAGGTTTGATCATTCGGTCCAATCCCCATTCTCCCATGAGCGTGTCGCCATGGTCCAACCAGGAATTGATCTCCTGGAGATGGTCCATCACCACTTCATCCAGAACGACATCTTTCCATTCCAGGTTTGTGCTGATCTTCTGCGCAGGAAAAGAAATCGTCTGTTCGATTTTTGGTTTTATCCCGGTGAGAAAATATGACAACCAACGTTCACTAATAGTTAGTGCTCCATTTTGATTTGGAATGTGGTCATCCGTCTGACTCAATACCAGGACTTGCTCTTTATAAAGCAGGTGATCCTGGGACAGCACTTTCATAGCTTCGTATCTCAATTCCGGTTCGGTGGCAGCCATTAAAAAGATCAATGTTTGCCCGGTAGGAATGAAACCGCTGTGATGGGTATCCGTAATGCCTCCAAACTCTGTAAATCCCCTGTCATACAACTGATTTCTCCCGAAAAATATATCAAGAACTTCCGGCCGTATGGAAGGAGCCATAGCTAAGGCCAGCGCAAGACGATCATACTTTGATAGTCCCCATTCATGAACTGTTTGAGAATATGCGTCATTTTCTTCTGAAATATCAGGTACTGCAATATCCTTCCAGTTCCTCTCATGCCCTTCCTGCATCAAATAGGAACGAATTACCTGGTCGATTACTTCGGAAAGCCAATCAATTTCGGACCGTATCACATATAAAGCATTATTCGTCTCCATAAGTGATAAATAGTTTCTGAATATCATCCAAACTCATATCTCCCCAGGTAAAATAAAGCAACGCTGTATTCGGATTTAACTGATTCGCCTGAAGCATATCAAGAACAGACGAATAGGCCTGTTCGGTATACCTTGGAACATGAGCAGTTTGACTACTTTCAAAGTTGTAATCAAAAAAATCATCTGCCCATTCCTGAAGATTCATTCGTTGAGTGATCAATTCACTAATGAAGGTCTCCAGTTTTTCCTGTTGAACAACCAGCTTCCTTGCCTTAAAGAACGAAGGAACCCGATTATCCTGGCGATGATAATACTCGATATTCTTGGACTGAATGGTCCTCGAACTCGAATGACCGAAAATATCCACCAATCCATAATTCTCGTCACCTGTTGCGATCTCCAACTCAGCATGCTTATGGCTTGCGATGGCGAGCGTCCAGGAAGCATTGGTGGCACATTCAGTGACAAGGTAGAGCTCTCGAAATGAATAAATTGTTTGAGTCAACTTAACAATTAACTCGTCCTTTATATCCGACCAATTAGAAATTTTGATCGATTCCGGTTCTTCTCCTTTGAACATATAACTTCCAGGTTCTTTAAACTTTAAGACCTGTTTGCTGAATTCAAAGGTTCCCTCAATGGCATTACTACCGGATTCCCTGCCGGCATATGGTTTGGTCACTCCATCACTAAAATTCCAATTCGCAGGATTCAGTTTTAGTCCGTAATCCATAATTACCTGTTCCGGACCTACGATGGCTTTGCGGAATATATTCCCCAGGATCATTATTTCTCCGTTTATGATCTGAAAAAAATCTCCTGGGTAAATATTCTGATTTAAGGGCTTCGTTGGGAGAAAACCCCCTGTTCGCAAATAAAATCCCTTGTAAAACTTTTGATAGAGAGTGTCCATACAACTTAGATTTAATACATATTACTTCACTTTGGTTATGGTCACGAAGCATAGGCTGCAGCAGTAGCCGCGGCCAAGCCGGCCTGAAGCGAGGCCAGTTTTACCTGTGCTTTGTTCAATTGACCATTCGCCATATCCAGTTGTTGAGTAGTAATATTCTCAGCTGTTTGTGCCTCCTCAAAGTCGGTTTTTGCCTTTTCATAAGCCGTTTTGATCAAACCTTGCAAAGAATTTGCTTTTGGATCATCAACTGGCTTGGCTGGTTGCAGCTTATCCGGCACTAAATAGTCTCCTGTCATTACTGCATTCAACCTAACGGCTTCTTTGTACGCGAGAGAAGCAGTCGCTTCCGATTCTATACTCGAAGCATAACTCGTGAAGGAAGACTTCAAAGCCACTAAGCATAAGGCTACCGCGTTATTGGCGTCTTTACCTGCTGTAGACATCGTTGTCATCAACTCGTCAGAAATCAAAGGATTCTGTTCCTTCTTCCTTAATAACATATTGGAGAATTTATTGATAACCTCGGCACTGTAAATCAACTCCTTAATCAACTCTTCCATATGTTCCGCCACCGTTTTAGACTTGCTTTCAGCATCGCTCATCTCATCCAAGGCTATATTGGTATTAGACTTCAGGTCTTCAGAGTCCTGAACAATTTCATCCATAAGCTCCTGATTGGCACGTGCTTGATCTCTTTTACTTTGTGCAATTGCGAGATTCGATTGAAACTCATTCGATTTTTCTGTCAAGGAAGCAACCATCGCTTGATATTGCTCCACTTCATGCTGGGCATCCAGCACCTGGTCCGTCAGAAAATCCAGTTCTGCCTTTTTGGCTTCGGTCACATCATACCTACGTTTAGGTACGGGTAATATTGCTGTTCTCTTTTTATCTTTAGTATCCATGATTTTATGAATTTTAAGTATTTGCTAAATCTTTTTGAAATACGAATGAGCTGGTCTTACTATAATCAGTAATCACATTCGTGTATTGGGCTAATAATTCTTCGGGTTCGGTCGAAAATGTAAGGACTACAGGTACATACGAATTCCCTGGAATTAAAGGATTCCCATAGTTATCCGTTGTTTGAGGTCCTAAACTCGCCTGCCACTGTAACTTCCCGGCATTTGCAGGTTGCAACTTACTGCCGCCCTTACCTTTACCCTTACCACTGTCATCATCAGATTTGGCAGGAGTAAGAGGTTGCATTTTTGACAGTATCGCCTTGGTGTAATTTGCTGCTGAAACTTGCTCTGCAAGATCCACATTAAAAAATACACCCGGTTGGAAAATGTCCTGAGTAAGTAAATCTTTCATGGCCGCGTTTTTCTCACCCTCTAAAGTTTGAATGGTCGTTGGCAACGTTACAATAAGATTCAACTTTTTGGTGATATCCTGAATCTGGTCCCAAAGTTTTTTCTGTTTGGACAAGAGTTTCTTGTCATTCGGATTGGACTTCAGATCACCAGATACTTCTTGATATTCTTTAGTTAGGAATTCCTGTTTGGTTTGAAATGCCTGCCGATCATCCCGAAGGGAAGCCAATTTAGTCTTCGCCTCAGCGATCTTCGGATCGAATTCTTCGGAAACTTTCTGAATATTCTTTACTTCCTGTTCGATGGTTCTCAATCCATCTTCCGTTATCAATCCTTTGGTGATGTCGGTGTCACTTGGTAGGAACATACATCGATACTCCACATTGGTTTGTTCGTTTGCGTGTTCATCCAGCTCAAAGGTGAAAACCGTATCCACCTCCGGTATGTCTAACGTCTTTTTTTCTATCAAGGATCCCGCTACATCTTTGGTCGTTCCATCATGCTGAGTCTCCACAGTAGTTGGTTTTGTGATAGTCTCCGACTTTACAACCGTATCAACAACGTCAAACGACTTTGGATCAGGACCTTCAAGCGTATACGTTAGGCTAAAGGTAGCCGATGGAGCTGAAAGGAAATCTTCATAGTTGTTCAGTGTTCTTTTATACTCTTCATAGTATACGGCCATCACAAAGACTACGTATTCGTCACCGCGTTGGATGATATCTCCATCGGTATCCACAAGATCAAGAATTGTCACCGGTACGGTGATAGTACTGATCGTTTTGTTTTTACCTACCGGTTTAAGCGGTACTATATTGGGTGGTGTAGGAGCTCCCGCGGCCACTGGCTCTAAGTCTTCCGGCGGTGCAATTTTAATGTACTGCCGGTTATTGATGTCGCCCTGGATAATTCGTTCCGCAGAATTCACATTGAACACAGATTTGTTCCGGGATTTTACCAACATGATATAATATTCCTTGACCGGATAATACGGAAGTGATTTATCAGTATCAAAAGGACTTTTAATCAGGTCGAAGTGAACACTATATCCATTGCTCTTCACACTGTCTGAAGGAACATACAAATCGATGTTCAGACTCTCATTCAGTGAATCATAGGCTTCCTGACTCGCATAATAGTCTGCGTTCATATCCACAAGAATACCTGACGCTGCCTTTTCCTTGGTTTTAGCCGAAGCCAATGCCACGTTATCGGAATTTACGGCCGTGGAAATTGTATCAAATTCCGTGGAAATCACCTTGGTGATATTTTCAATATTCGCATGGGTGTTCTTGGCCTTAGCCTCTACCGCAACAGCCGATACCTGAGCAGTATCTGACGACGCTTCCATCGCTAACTGTGAGGTAACCTCAGCCCTAACTGCTGTTTTATTAATGAGATCATTCGCATGTTCAGCATGATCATAAATATCACCGCCAAAATCGGCCGCATTTACGATACTAAATACACTCGACATATCTGCCGCCAATTTTAAAATGGCATTTGAAGCTACCTGAACATTGGCAGCACTCACCGCCGCATTGGTTACAGACTGCTCTACATAGGTTTTCTCTTGTTCAGCTGCTGCCAGCAAATTCGTGGAGATATTACTGTTGTTCACTGCCTGGTCTTTCACCTTACCTTTCTGTGCGAGCTCATTATTGGCCAGTTCCAGCTTGTCGGCAGCTGTAATCCGGGCCCCTTGCGCATAATACAGACTAAACATAGCTGCATTTTGTTGCGACTTCTTCTTTTTAATATCCAATTCCTGTGCTTGCAAAGACGACAACACATCGGAATGCAGATTTTCATTGTACGAATTCATAAATTGAGTTTTTAAATTATTGTATACATTAATCATCAGCTTGCTATTCCACGGCCTAGCTACTGTCTATTTCGATATTATATATGTTGAATCTCATTCTTAGTTTTTTAATATGGCCATGACACATGTATGGGCTTGTTCATCCAGGGGAACCTGATGATCGAAAACGAATATGGTGATTGATTGATCAACAAATCGTAGGCTTTCTTTTCTACCTGTAGTTGCCAACGATCTTCTTCTTCAGTGAGCAATCCATCCCGAACGATCCAGTTTCCTCTAAATCCATCCACGGAACTATTCCCAATGGCTGGCCAATGACTTATAGCAGCCTCCAATAATCCCGTGATAAGTGTTTTATTCTCTTCTGAAATCTCAATCCCTTGTGGTACCGGGGTCTCGATACTTAAACCACACAATAACTTGTTGAGCGGCAAGTAAACCTCTTCGGTGTGAGTCAATCCAGTACCCAGATATTGCAGGTAATGAACGGCATCCAGGGAAGCTTGCTCATTTACAAATTCGCCTTCTTTAACTATACCCAATCGCTCGAACAACAATGGGACATAAGTACTTAACAACACAAGGCCTGCATTGCGAACGGATATGGATTCTTTTTCGTCATTCATAGTTTTTAGTTTCGGTATTTCGTTTATTTCGTGTTCTGGTTCGTCGAATTCTTGTTTAACTGAAACAGGTCTCCTTTCCCGAGTGAGTGCATCCAACACTGGTACAAATCTTTCTGGAAGTAATTCTCTCAATTCAAACAGTCCGTCAAGAGTCTCATCGGATGCTATGCCGTGTTCCCTGTTTACTTTCCAAAGAATTTCAGGAAGAAATTTAGAAGGCATTAGCATATCCCAAACATCATCGATCCAAATGTCCAAAACGGTACTATAAATACTATCAGCTAGCATATTATTTAATACAGCATTAGATTCCGAAGAAACAATTACCTCATACAACTGAGAAACTCCCCGTAACGATGTCCGCTTCGAAATGTTCAGTTCAATCATCGCGTGGATGACGGTTTGCATTGGCACGCTGGAAATGATCTGTCTTCTTTGCTTCCTAGTCTTGAATCTAAAGGCTATCGCTCGGTATAAAACAGCAGGATGCGCCTTTGTTATGGAGTGTATCATACTTTCTGAGCTCGTTTCAAAGAATCCGGGTATCCAGGCATTTGTTTCGTTGGGTGAAAGCCTATCCATCAACATGATCTCTAACATTTGTTTGTTCCTGGCTGTTTCCCAGACCGGATCCTGAACTTTTTGGTTTGTCCTATTCACTCCATCAGTCCATTGAGGATTTACTTTCAGAATAAGCATTTCGAGAAATCGGGGAATTGTCATGTTCCCGGAAGTTAGGATGGAGCGAAAAGACGCTTCATCCTCATATCTTTCATTGGGTAACTTGGTAACCATTTCTTGCATCACTTCTATCAGGACGGGTGTAGGACTCTGTTCAGGTGTCAACACTTGCCAGAATGCCTCCCATAATTTTGTCCGAAGTTGGGTGACAATCTCCGGTTGAGTTATTTCATTAACTCCCAGGTACAAACTCCGTATGGTAATTATTTGCTCATAGCTTTCCGAGTCTAGAGCACTTGTTATATACATGCACAAAGAGTCCAGATCAAAGGCCGATTGCAGTTCAGATTTGATTTCATCGGAAATGTTCGAATTAGCAAATTGTGCTACAAAACCATAAGGATCGGAAACGGGATCTTTAAAAATCTCTTTATCCTCTAATGTTTTGTCAAGCATCCAGCCACTCCAGTTCAAAATCGATGGATTCAAATTGGAATCAGATTCTGAAAGTAACCATCCGGATTTGTTAAGGTTGTTTTGCAATTCATTTTTCGGTCTATTCAGTGCTACGATCTCACTCAACATCCTCCAGAATTCCGATAATTTTATATCAAATTTCGATCGCCCATCGACAGCGCTTATCAAGTGTGGATTCAGGCTGCCATTCTCATAATACGCAAGCCAGAGCTCATATGAACCTGGTAAAAGGTATTCAAAGAGAATCTTACGTTCCTTCGTTTCCAGCTGTGATATTATATCCAATTGAAGACCTAGATCAAGTTTCCGAAGATAGAAGAGGATAACTCTTGGGGCGTAATTCTTCTCATCTAGTGAGCGACGTAACCAGTCGGCCGTAGGTGTATCCAACACTTCGGACGCATTGAACTTTTCCAGTAACCTTTTAGATAATGGATGATCGAATGAGGCTTCGATTAAAAAATATACGATTTCCGGATTTGAAACATACACCTCCATTCCGGTTAACCAGTCTTCAGTCAATACGGCCAATTCTGCATCCTCTTTTTCAATCACTACCCGAGCAGCTTGGAACGAAGCCCATTCATTCAAGGTGTACCATTCTTCTGGCATAGTTCCACCAGGACAACCATTTGCCAAGAGTTGAGAGAAGCTATGAATGATTTTATGGAATGCTGTTGAACCTGCCTTCGTAAGTTTATCAAATGTGCTTCGATCCAAAATACTTTGGAGCAACGACATCAACAGCGTATGATCGGAAAACCTTCGCAGTATTGCCAGAGTGGCCTCAGGAAACATTTGAATCGCTCTGGGAAATCTTGATTCCAGTGCAGAACGCTCCATCGATATTTCAGGATTTATATAACTCTCCAAAAGAGCGTTCAATAATTCTGTGAATTGTGAACCAAATTGGTGTGTTGTGGTCTCACTCATTTCCCGAATCAGGAGGTCCTTCATAGTATTGTATTCCGCAGTAAAAACATAGGAATAGGTAACATGTTCAATTTCCTCCATCAGGTAGTTCAGCAATTCCGCTTTGGTATGTGAAGTGCTGCGATATAAACTTTCCAAGACATATTCTATGAACATGCTAAGGTTTTTCTCTGAGGATTGGTGGGTCAGGAGATATTTTATAATGATTAGATCTATCGTTTGTTCCGAAACCTCATTCAAACGATTTTTTGCAGAAAGCAACATACCTCTCCATTGAGAAATCAATTGACCCTGAGTGCCTGAATAGGCAGAAGCAATTTGGTCCAGGGTTGTTTTACGGATATTTTTTGAAAACGCCACCCATGTAGCCTTGTCCCAACGTAATTGTACTATTACTTGCTGAAGTCTGGCCTTGTCTTCCCCTACAAGTTGATAGATCAATTCGTTCAGTCGAAGTTGTTCGTTCCGCTTATTCCAAAGTTGGCGTGCGAGTATGGTTTGCAATTCTTTCCAATGCTTACTTTGTCCTTTACCGGGCAATGCTTTTTTCCCGGATCGATCTGAAATCATTCGGACCGCCTTGATAAGATCCAGTTCTATCTTTGAATGTTGCGACGAATTGAAGGCGGCTCTTTCAAATAATGTAAAGATCTGATCGAATGACATATTATAACGGGCTGCCATTTTTTGAAGGGTGCTTTCAATGAATGCTGCCTTGTTAAAAATGGTTCCACGTTCCACTAATAAGTGCGTAAGTACCCAATACCAGGTTTCCTTTTTAAACTGACTCGGAGGTGCTTCAATAGAAGCTTCGCTTTTTCTAACGGTCTCCAGTTCTATCGTAAAGTCAATCACAAATTCTCCATAATTTGGTTCTAAGCCGTGTATGAGTTCTATGATTGTTTTTTCCTCAATCTGCCATGCAATTCGTCGACGGACCTCCTCTTTAACTCCCAGTCGACGGATAAGCTGAATCGTCTGAGAAAGACTGGAACGCAGTAGTTCCTGAAATACCTTTCCAATAGAGGAATCATCTTTTAGTCCTTCGAAGGATACGCAGCCTTTCAATAAGAACCTCTCCAATAGCTGAAGCCTGGTTTTTTTGAGATCGGTGATTTCGATTTTAGATTCACTATTCGCGCTATAGAGCAATAATTTCCTCAGTTCTTCTTTCAAGGCTTTCATTACCCTTTTGTTCAAATCGCTCGTGAGGGTACCGTAGGAAGTCTGGCCCAGATTCAGTTCTATTGAATCGATCTTCCAATTTTGATCCTCAGGACACATATTACTATAAACATGATCCAGGGTTCCCGGCAATTTGTGGGATGTCCAGCTACTTAGTTTAGCCAGCAAATTAGGCGCCAATAGCTTATCATCGAAGGTAGTTTGCCATCGAATTTTGGAGGATATATGTTTTTGTACCAAACTCATCGCTATGCGTCTTTTAATTCTATCAGTTGAGAAACAAAATCCCGGGTTATTTCTTTGACCGATTCTAAGCTCAATGGTGTGGCTTGATATTTTTTAGCGTTATGCCATTCAGCGAAGCACTTTACCACCGTGTTTAACCTGGTGGCTTTCACTCGGTGAATCGTATAATCAATACCCACCGGCAAAGTGGAACCCAAAAACAGATCCAAACGATCTTTGAACAATGGTTCCATAAATGCGGGAATAAACTCCGGCAGAATAATGTGTAAACTCTTTGAAAATATGGGAGATGTTAGCGGAAATGCTTCAATATTTCCCCAAGTGGCTTTTACTGCGAGCGTGCCGTTGGTGCCCACTTTTTGAAATTCCTCTGAACCGGTCGTGAAATTATCCACTTTTTCGAAGGTATAAACACCATCACTGATCTCTTTCTTAACGGATCCACTTAGTCCGTGCAACGGTGATATTTCCGTAGAAAACCAAGAATATAAAACGGCAATATCCTTCATCTTGTATGCTCCTGCGGTTTGCCAGCAAGCACCCGGATCCGTATGGCTTTTAAAATATAACTGGTATGTGGCATCGGCGAGCAGTAATTTAGACTCCACAAGTATGCATCCTTTTCTTTCCGTTCGCATCCATTGGGCAAGTCCGATTTGATGCATGTTTCTTTGATCACTATAATAATTGGATACGATAAACCGACGATAATAAAAATCAAGGCCTAGCAGGAGATTGAGCTTATTTTCCAAACCGGAATAATTCACAAAATCCTGTTCGTGTAGTGCATATTCTTCATCCAGATCTTTGGAGGCAACCACAAAGTCCTTTTTAAAGAAATTATTGATCGCGATCACATCATCTTCACTCAATTCAGGTATGACCGGGTTCACCTGTTCCGCTTGAAGGTAATTGTAACCTTTGTAACGATTATAAGAAAGATGTTTAAGATTCTGCAGGTACAAACTCTTAAAAATTATTCTGTCTTTCTTTATTTCTTTGGTAAGGACCGAGTCCCTAATCAATTGATTTAATAAATAGGGAGACTCCCCATGACGTGCCAGTAAATGATCGAGAATATCATTTCTTCGGTCCAAAGCCATCTCTTCCTCTTCAATGTATTTCATTAAACCTGCGACATAGTTGTTATAAGGGTCCTTCTTAAATTCTTTCCAGCTCTGGTTTTCTAGTTCTTTATCACTCAACAATTCATTACTGAATCGAAACGCGTTATTGTCCTTCAGCAATGGACGAATATTGGGCACATCGTACAGTGTATTAAAGAAATATGTCGGCGAAAAGCTGATGAACGGAATGGGATATGGAGGATAATCCTTCTCGAATTGCGTTCGGTGATCTTTATAACTCTTTAATTCCGACGGACTGGCAGTGGACGAATTTTTAAACGATAATAGTCGGTCCAAAGCGGCCAACTGTGCAAACTGGTTGGAGAGCGTTTGGTCGATTAAAGTAAGATATCCCTTAAGCTGCCTGGTTTGAGCAATGGTCAACGAAGAATCATTGGAATTTATGGCATTCTCCCCGACCGCAAAAATCTCCGGAAAGGTATTCTGAATGGAATAATATTCTGAAATGTTTCTGTACTCGCCTTTTGGTATTTTTGGCTTTACCACTATGGTATTTACCTTCCGAACTTCCTGCATAGTATCCCCAATGGTTTCAATTGCAGAAATATCTACAAGTTCTGAAATCGAAGCATCTCCCAAACTTTTAGGTTGGGTTTCACCTCGCTTTATATATGAAAGATCTAAGTGTATACTCAATAACTCACGATCACTTGAAGTAATTGTAAATTCAGGATCGCTGAGGGACTCAAACGCCAGGTTCGGAACCGACAGTACCCCTGAAACCTCATGCAGTACTTGAATTAATTCCTGAATTTTCAGGGTATTGCGTTTTTCTACATCAAACCCGGACACAATCCAGCCGTTTTTTAGTTTAGGGCCGTTAAAGATGGTGTTTGTTTCAATTCCCTGTTTCACTAGCTCGTCATAACCGGTCTCTTCAATAATCGGATATATATATTGATCGATCGCATCCTGAATTTGTTCGTTTACAACCTTTTCATTGGCCTGTGCTTCAATTTCCACACTGCCAAGCAACGACACGGTAAGCAATTCAAATGGTTTGGGTAAACTGAATACAGATCCCAGGTTGCGGGCACGATTCAACATAAAGTAGGCCTCGTTACAAATACCTGGAATTTGGATACTGCTATATGTAGAACGATCTATTTTCAGATACACAGCTCCAATGCTTACATTGGGCAAAGGAACAGGGTCATAGCGCAATTCAGCATTCTGAATCGCAATCATTTTTCCGCATAGATATTTAATATAATCGTAGGCAGAAACAGGCGAAGTGGTGAGAATATCATCGGTTTCATAAAACTGATGTTTTATCTTGATTTCACCGTCCTTGTGAGTGAGTACATCTTTGATAGAAAAATTAGTGCAGTAGCCAATTTCGGTAAGAGCAAATATCAACTGATCCAGAATAGTAACACCCGGGTCGCTAGGATTCAAATTGGTCCATTGTACCCCATCAAAATCCTGGATATAAGCGAGACCTTCATCTTTCAGTTTCTTGAAATTTAAACTGATAGGAAGCTCTTTTCCTACTATGTGATACGATTCTGTCATATACTCTTACTTGCAACCACGGTATGGTTGAAAGACGTTACTATTAATTCATTTTCCGGTGTTAGGTATATCCCATTCCGGTTTTCACCATTTGCTACTTTTGATCCAGCTGTTATTGTTTGATCATCGGTTTTAAGAGTTAGTTTGTCTACGGATTCGACCCCTTTCACACTTAAGATGCAATTCATAATCTGGGTCAAAGTAACTCCCTGGTCGATTTCAATTTGTGATTCGTTTGATTGTATCCAGGGAGAAAGAAATATTTTCAGTGTGTCATTCACATTTTGCAACACTTTATCTTCCTCCATTTGAGGACTCACTGTGATCTCTGTATCCACGGTCAAAGGAATCAACTTAAAATTTTGTACTTCTGCTCGTTGGTCCATCATAATTCGATCGGAAAGGAATGCATTCATCGATAATTCCTCACATCGGGTGATGGCAGGTCGAAACGCCGATGGATCCAGTGCATTTTCAAATTCCGGTACTATATAAATGTCTATGCAACCCTTCAACTTATTCAATACCGCCTTGGTGTAAAAGACATGGTCAAAATTTTCCCGTAGCAATCGGAAGTAATCTTCCCGGCTAACCGCCCTGTCTTTTGTTAGGATGCGATTACTTACCCTATTGTACATTTGAGTGGTGTTCTCTTCTGCTTTTCCCCCAAACGACTGAAACGGTTGAGAAACTGAAGTGATGTCCCTATTTGTTATTTTCAGCTTTGTGATGGTTCCAGGTGCAGTCCATGGAGCTGTTGTGGAATCTAAATAATCGACTCCCGTTCTTATCAATTCAATACCATTGGTGCTTAATAATGTGGTGCCGGGATATAGACTAGCCAAGGAATCCACAGACAGGCAGAGCCAGGAGGACTTGCTAGGCATAATCGTGTTTTTTTCTGAAATGTCCTGCGGGATGTCAACCTGCAAAATTCCTGAACAATTTAAATTTTCCGTACCATCCCAAAGGACTGGTAATTTATTCCATTGATTCTGGTTAGCATACGAATAGGTTACCGGAGAGGAATCCACAGAATCACTTGATAAAGGTGCCTTCTTTCTGGCCATTTCGAAGAAAAGATTCAATTGGTTATTAGCCTGGACGCCTTCAACTTGGATATACAGGGCTGCCTCCGCTGGCAATGCCATATGCAGGGGTAATCCGGCCGTCTTGATTAGTTTTTTCTGAGTATCTTCGGAAGGGCGACATAGCAAATTCACCCCTTGATACGATTCTTTGGGAACTTCAAAGTTTCCGAAAGGAGATAAATAAAAACAATCGAAATTCTGAGGCAATGGCTTGATTTTAAAGCTTGATGGCGTAGGAGTTACCACGGCATTATTTCCTGTCGTTTTCGTAATGAATTTAATTTCTTCTTCCGCAGAATAGCTCGCAATAAATGAAGTGACTTTTGGGGTGAAAGGTTTGTTTGCTGGTCCCAAAATCGTAACATCCTGATCATGTCTTGCAGATAAGACTTTGGCATTATCCATGGCAATAGAAGAGATCACATTTCCGTAGATGTCTGCTCCAAAACCATACTCTGGATGTGAAAGTTGCATTCGAATAAATCCAGTCTCGCTTAAATCTGTATATTTTAGCTCTTTAGTTTGTAATTCAGGGGTTCCCGTAATTGCAGCTCCGGTATTTAACGTTGGATATGCAAAAATGCTCGTAGGTGCGTTCTGACATTTAAGGACATCAGGATCTTTAAAATTCTTCTTAGGTTTTTTAGTCTTTTTAGCCTTTACTTCATGTGTACTGAATAACAAATTAGATCCGGAAGTATCCCCGGGAACACAGCCCATATCGGTTGCGTACCCCTCATATTCTGATTGATCCGAACTGAGTTTGCCATTACTTTTATACATATTCTGGAATGGTTCCCAGCTTCCATTGACTAACCGATCGAAATTCACCTTAAAACACACATTATTATAGGGTTCCACGGCATCTTCATGCTTCTTACTCCTTAAAAAGGAAATCAGATGCCCTACCGCTGCCACCGGTGTTGATATAAAAGGAATCGATTTGAGTAAGGGTATTTTCGATAATGCCGCCGTTACTGATAACTTCTTTCTTTTGAAGTTCCTCGAAGTAATGTGATCATCAGGATTTTCCAGGTAGTTGTTGTAGGCCTGGTAATATTCCTGGAAATCTCCCGGCAATTGGTCCCAGTTGAATTCTATTTTTAGTTTGGATATATTTTTACTGAAGATTTCTTCGCTACCAATAATAAAACTGCGATTTACCGCCGGCATAGGACCAAATAACTCGAATGGTGCCTTGGTACTCAGCTTTCCAAAATCGTTGTAAAGTGTTAAATTCTTTAGATTCGACACATTGGTGATAATCTTTAACGACGAAAGGACGGGTGGTTCGCTCAATTTCGCATATTCAGAAAAAACCACTTTGAACATTGGCCAGTTGCTATTGAAACCATCCGGGTTTTTAGAAATCGGCTCAATGGGCAATACTTCCGGACCCAGCTCCAGGGTAAAATTCAGGAAACCGTGTGTGGTGGTGTCGAATTTAAACGGAGACTTCAGATTGGCAGTGACATCTAACCACTTTTTTGCGGTACTCAAGTATATTTTAGCATTATTGAACGCTCGCAGATCGTATCTTTTGATAAATTTCAATTGGATACCTAAATTTCGCTGTCCTTCTTTAAGCAACAGCGAGGGGCTGGCAAATGCCATACCTAAATTTACAGTTGTAGCCGTTATGTCATTCGAATTACCGAATGTATTCCATGCAGAGATCTTCCCTTTTACATCCTTCTTTAATTGAGATGGGGCCTTATTCTCCTTCAATAATAAAGTCTGAAGTGTTGAATTGCTAGTAGATAAAGTGTTCCCAGTTCCAGCGAATAAAGTGTAGGCATTAGTAATCACCGCCGGGTTTAGCGGTTCACTTTTAGTATTCTGAAAATAAACTGGTTCCTTATTGACATTGATTCCTGCATTGAAGAGGGTACCACTCGGAAGTTGGAACGCCCCGCTTTTAGCATTGACTCCAATGGTCACAAACACAGAATCCGGAGTTGCTTCTTTCAGGCTTTGTTTGAGTATGTCATCGTAATAGAAGTCGAGATGTTTCTTTCCAAATTCATTGAGCTTTTTTTGTGGATGTTCAAGTAACCTCACAAAGGTTCTGAGGAGCACAGTATCCGGAAAACCATCTTTCTTTTTTTGTAGATCTTCAAACTCTCCCTCGGCATATTCCGTAATTTGATCGATGAATTTATAGAGTGTATTACCTACAATACTTAAGGCTTTCCATTGTCTCATCAACGGAGTTTCATCTTTGGATATGTGCATTCCGAAAACTACCCAAAATGGTTCCTTGGCCTTGTGCTTCGACCACAATTCGTTAGAAAAAGTTTCCAATTCATAGGTGCTCACCCCGTTGATGTTCTTCCAGGGTTTTGACTGACTAATGTGATTCCGAAGTTCAAAGAATGCCCATAAGTACTGACTTATCCCGTGTTTTATACTATGAAGGGTATATTTTTTTAATGTATACTCCTTGTTATAGATGTACATATAATAAGACCATTCCTCCAGGGTCATGAACAGATCCGTAAAATGATCTAAAACGTAGTTCAGTCGTTTCTCAATATCTTCTGAAGTTTTATGGTTCACTATACCGTTGTACAAGAGTTTCATGGCACGTTCGTAGTGCTTAAAACCATTGGGCAATGCCGATTTAGATATATACGCTGTCAAAAAAGCAGGGTCTTTTAATAAGAGTGGCTTCCAGTTGTCGTAGATGATATTGTTGCGATCGTAGAAATTGATCAGTGAAGCAAAATTCGCCAGGAAAGTAAGTCGATCCGCTTCCGTCCGGCCATCGATCATGTGAGGTCCGGGTACAATGGACTCGACCTGAGATTGAATTACTTTATTTAGATCAATGGCTGTCATAAATTATAAACTTGTTCCTTCTTTTAAATGAAATGGAAAAACATAGTTATGCCTTGTATTGGTTTCATTAAACACGTATTGAATCTCTATGTTCACCTGCCCATTCCTATCCACAAAATCCACCTCGACTTTTTCAACCGTTATTCGAGGTTCGTTGATCAATAATGCATAGGCAACCGTATCCTGGATCTCCCCTTTTAATGTTTCATCCATACTTCTGAAAAAGAACTCCTGCAGGCCGGAACCCAACTGAGGCTCCAGGTATCGCTCCCCTTTTTTGGTCTGTAGAATGATCTTTATAGATTGATTTACATTCTCCAAATACTCCGTTTGATCCAGCTGATAATTTCCAGCCGTAAACGACACCGGAAATGACCATCCCGAGCCATAAAAATGTTCCTGTCTTTTTGTCTTTGTATTATCCACCTATTATTACTGTAAATGCTCCTAAAACAATTTCACCACCATGCGCCGTAGCATCCCCCATTCTCGCGGCCGGCATTCCCCCTATCATCACCGTGGCCGAGCCTTCAATGATTGCATCCGGAGGACCTACACAAACAAGCTCGTCGCCTAACTTTGCTGCGGGCAACTTCTCGATCAACACAGTGGGTTCACAGGGCCCCACTATCGGTCCTCCCACATGCGGAATGGGTGGTACCGCCGGAGTTTCCATCGGACATTCATGAAAGTCGCTCATTCTTGCTGCTGGTGGCATATTTATATTATTTAATTAATCATTACCATGGCGCCTTTAAGCGTTAGTTCTCCGCCTCCCTGAACACTGGCTGAAGCACTGCCTTCTGCAGAATATTCTGCGTCAGCCGACTGCTTTATATTCATTCCACTAACACTCACATCGCCACCCGAAGCCTCAATCGTTACTCCTTCTGTACCTTTTATAGTCACAGACTGATCGGCTTCGATCGAAATGCTTTGTTCACTTTTCATCACAATGCCACTTTCAGACATAACAATGCTATTATTATTTTGATCCTGGATGGAGATCTGCTTGTCCTCGTCACTGAAAACCGCAGTATTCTTACTTGGGGTTACAATGGTGAAAATTTTGTTTTCGTCATCAAAAATGATCTCGATTCCCGACTTAGATACAATGGCTTTGGTAGTATTATTCTCATTGGGTTCCATTCCCTCAAATGGTTTTAATTTTGTACTGCTGTAAAGGCTACCTAGTATGATAGGGTATCTCGGATCTTCATTTAAGAAACCTACAACAACCTCATCGCCAACCTCCGGCAAAAAGAACGCGCCGGCATTATTTGTTGAATAAAAACTGGCATGTCTCGCCCACAGTCCCTCTCCGTTAGGATCGAAAATCGGGATATCCACCAGTATGCGGTATTGGTTATCCGGATCTTCGTACATTTTTTTAACCGTCGCTGTAAACAGTCCGTTGACTCCCGGCAATAATCCTGAAGCGGGTGGAGCCATTACGTCGGGAATTTCAGTAAACCATTGAAAAGACAAACCAAAAGAAATTTCTGTGATCCAGTTTCCTTCTGAAATCGTATGCCTTACTGCGGAAACAAAGTGGTCACCATTGAAGCGATCTCCCAAGCCACTGAAGGTTACATATTTGGCAGGAAGTACAAGATTGTTTCCCTGACAAGTTACTTGCCCCCTGAATTTGGAATATTCGCTCTTCACCAGTTGAGCCTTGCTCCAATTGGTGAGCTCCTCTTCCGTAAGGGGGGCAGAAGTTTGGAGTTCAAAGTTGCTCAATCCCACTACTTCGGATAAGGTCTTAGAAGAAATATTCCCTGCTCCTGCATGATCATTGGTTCCTTCACCACTCACGATCTCCTGGGTCTGATAATCCCATGCACTTGCCTTTACCGATCCCAATTGGTAAATTGAATCCATGTCTCCATTAAATTCGTGGATGTCATCCCCATAGTTGAGCGTTAAGACAGATTCCGTATTCTCGTCCGGTTTTTGAACGGCAAGTGTTCCATTCACACTGGTTACAATTAAACCGTTGGTTTCCGCTCTGGAAAGCACAAAATCCCAGTCGGTTGTATAATACTGAACCAATTGCGGCAACTGGATAGTAGTCGACGAAACTTTGGGACTGATGCCGGAATAATTCCCCAGGACAGAGGTAATCACATCGCTATCTGTTTTTTCTGAAAATGTCAGACTCTTTCGCCCTACGGTCATTGCAATCGCTTTGTCTCTGCATACTACCTCCAGTACAGATCCTTCAATGGGATTAATTCGTATGTTCTGACTGCAGATCACTCCTTTAAAAAGAAGTTCGTTCTTATTATCATATCCTGCTTCAATGGTAATCTCATTGCCCGGAACAAATTCCGAAGACGAACTTGCTTCAAATTTTCCGGTATTCGCTTCACCATCCAAGAGCACTATCTCCGCACATCCGATCCGGTTAACTTCAAAATCTACCTCCACAGATAGTACACGTAACTCGTCCTTGATAGCAGATCCATTCACTTTAATGGACATTGATACCAGGCTTCCGCTGGGTATGTTAGATGTTGATGCCATTACACTGCAGGAATTATTGGAGGAAAGATCAATTTGTCCCCTCCTTTTAGTTTTCTGAATTTGTCTAGTTTGTTGTACGCAGCTACCTGTACATAATAGGATTCATCGTTCCAAATCCTTTTGCATAACTGCGGAAGCGTTTCTCCATCGATCACGTGAACAATATGACTTACGTCTGGCGATTCCTTCTTGTCCAGTTTTTCAAGGGTGCTAGGCGAGATGTATTGACTGAAACTCATGGAAACCTTTGCTCTCAGCGGACTCCCGTCCGGCCGAAAATAGGTGTACGATATATCCAAAGAATCTAAAACACCTTTGAAGACCATATTTTTTCCCCATTGGATCTTTACAAAATTGGGGCGGTGGATCTCACCTTGATAGGTGTATACAATATTTTCCAATGCCTGAATTTCATCTTTCATCACGGTGCGCTTGCTGTCCACCAGACCAGTGCAGTCAATAACTATGTCAAAGTTTAATTTATCACTGGGTGTGCTTTTATATCGCTGTGAAGACGAACTGGAATCCGGTGCTTGCTTCTTGTCATACTCCACACTTTTCTGCAGTTTTAGCGACTCCGGATTTATCATCACTACATAGGGTTTTCCTTTGAATGATTTCTGAAATTCCTCATCCATATAACCCGTTATTCTCATTCGCTGCAGTCCTGATCCCATGTGTATTATCTTTTGAATTTTTTCCTTCTTCGGTCTTCCGCGATTAGTTTTTTGCTTTCCTCAAACAACTCTTGTTTTAATTCTGAAATTCTATGATCCCAATCCAATTGGGAATCCCGAATATCCCGACTCCTTACTTCCGTCCTTATTACTATCTCTCTAATTTCTACCGGCATGATTAACCAAATAATTGTGACATTGAAACTGCACTAATCTCCTGGGCCACCTCGAAATACGTATACGCCAACTCGAGGGTCTCCAATGCGAGACCATTTTCATTCGATTTTAGATCCGAGACAGAATATTTGATGGGATAAGCACTATGGAACGTCCAGGTAACCAATACCTGCCCGTCTTCATCCAATAAACTTACCGACACATCGTGTGGAACTATCGGGTTTGCCAGACCTTCGTCTATGGTGCTGGCACACCAGTCTATTAATTCTGACCCTTCCGGAATGATGGCTCTTTTAAGCACCAGATTTTGACCTGTAGTGGTTGTGGGGAGCCGATATTTAAACCGGTTTTCTCCACCACATACTACTTCCTCCACTGCCATTTCCTTCGAGATACCCGACACTTCCTGAAAGGCTGCATCGACCCCTTTGAAAGACAGCTTGAAATAAAAACTAACAGGATAAACCGTGGTACTAGCCATTTGTTATCACCAGTTGTTCGTGGGCAATTTCAAGAGTGTCCACAGCAACTTCATTACCATCCGATTTCAAATCGGTACTGGTAATCTTGGTTGGCCAGGCATTGTTCAATTGCCATTGCATGGTCACTTTTCCATTCTCATCAAGCAATTTGATGAGTACCGTTCGTCTCTTTATTGTATTCATGGAAATCTCCTTGTGCCAATTCCAGAAGGTATTGTCATTAACGAATACACCTCTTTTCATGGTGATATTTCCATATTTTACTATGCCAGGCATTTTTTCAGTTGAAAACAGCTTGCTGTTGCTCTTGCGATATTCAATAATTTGATTTTCAACATCCATACCTGAGACTTCCTGAAAGGCAACTCCTTTTAATTCGGTTCCAAGATCTACTTCAAACCTAAACTTGGGCATTGGCCACGTTGCGCCTTCTTTACTACCGTCGTCTGCCATAATATTTGATTTTAATTATTAGTTTTTATTTGATTTAACTTGATTTAGCCATTTCCTGCATGAAGGAAAGAATGATAAATTCCGCCGGGTGAACCACCGCAACTTTGATCATTACTTTCATAAAACCATTTTCAAGGTCTTCGGCGGTCATAGTCGAACCTAGTCCGCATTCCACAGAAAATGCATCGGCAGCAGTTGCTCCAATGAGACCTCCCTGTTTCCAAACAGTGGTAAGGAAACTACTGATCATCGCCTTTACGCCTTCCCAGGTATTCTTATCGTTCGGCTCGAACACATAGGTATGAGCCGCAAGCTTACAGGACTGCTCCAGGAAAATTAAGGTTCTTCGTACCGGAAGATATTTCCAGTCCATGCTATTTCCATCAAGAGTACGCGCTCCCCAGACCAGGATACCCAAACCGTTAAAGAAACGGATGGCATTGATCGATTTACCGCTAACAGCATCCATATTTAGATCGGCTTGCTGCGCTTCAGACAATCGAATTGGAAGTGAAGCTGCACCAACAATGGAAGTATTTGCCGGGGCGTACCATACGCCTTCCCCGTTATCTGTCTTGGTGATCACTCCCGCCATGGCTCCCGAAGGAGGTAAAACGTTCGCATCTGCCAATACATGCTTGATGATGAGCGAATAAGTCTTACTGGCATTAGACAAGGCGCTGTTTAACTGCGCCGCGGTCATATCAGTACTTCCCGGATTCTCGATAGTAGCGAGAATCTTAGCAGCATTTGCATTAGGTGCTGCCGGTGGATTCAATAATGGTTCCAGTTGTTTGGTATCACCCCCAAATAGATTCGAGTAGTCGATATCGGTATTCTGCATAATGGTGGTACCCACAAACGGATAATAGGCAGTTCCATAATTAAGTCCATTCGCGCCTGTATTATTTCTAAAGTTTTCTATATCCTCAGGATATAAAATGGGATCGGGATCATGGCCGCCTATGATGTCAAAAATGCTTACTGCTGTTTGCATTTCAGAATTTTGAAGCAACATGGCCTGCATGAGGGTACCGTTGTTTTCCAATGACATTAAGGTAGCCTCTGGGCAGATATACATAGTGGGTTCCTGCTCGTTCTTGAGCAAGGCAAGACCTGCGAGTAAATCATCCAACTCCACATTGGGATTAACAATTTTATCCCCCGGTGTCATGGGTTGTTTGGAGGGTGCTCCATAAGTTCCCACAGACACTATGTAAACGTCGCCTCCGCCATTCTCAAAGAATAATCGGATACTGTTATACATATAATAAATGGTGTTAGGATCTGGTACGATAGAATAGTAATCCCCTGCAATTTCCATATAATCACCCACATCGGGCTTGCTCTTCTGCTTTACCAGATAATATTCAGGACTGTATTGCTTGGCCGGACTCGCCGGTGCTGGCGGATCAGGATAACAATAAATCGCCTTAAACTCCGCGAACGACGTTACTTTAAACGGTACGTTCGTATACGATTTCCCTTCGTACGTGGCTTGTGGCGTATATCCGATAAATGCAGGAACAGCAGTAGCCACGGGGACCACCGAATTCGGAAATGCATTGATCTCGTTGATATAGACACCTGGAGACTTGATCATTAATTCATTCATAAACTTTTAAGGTTTTATTAGATTAATAGCTTAAACATATATATACATAGGCGATGACACCCTTTGGGAGCCATCGGCTTCAACAATATTCATCTGCAATGGATTAGGATTGGGGAGTCCTTCAAATATCTTCTTCGTACGTAATCGTGCTTCGTCATTACCATTCATCGGTGGAGTGGTCAATAGGTCAAACTTATATTTGGGCACTTCACTTAATGCCAGTAGTTGGTCCCCACTGGAAAATTTTAATGCTTCTTCTCCATTTTGAAGTACTACTTTCAGCGGACCTTCAAACTGAATATCGTCGGTTCCCGAGATACTGCTGTTCGCAAGATCCAGATTGCTCCTGTTAATGATATAATACTCCCACTGGGTCTCCCTTGGCTCGAAGGTGATCCGATACTGAGGGATCGACTCGGCAACGGCAATCAAATCGTCAAAGTGTAGTCTGATAGTGGCGAAAATATTTGGCGGATTCTGATCCGTCAGGTCCGGAATCAGGTCGATCACGTCAGACTCTTCTGTGTTCAATAATGAACTGCTCGTATATAAATAAGAGGGTACCTGATCTACAGGAAGACTGGTATAGCCAAAGAATTCCTGCCCGGTAACGGAAACTTCAAAGTCGAGATAACCCGTTTCAGATTTGGTCTTTAAATACTCCAGGTAATCACCCATGGAGTTAGTGGTATTCACATAAAACTCAAAGGTATTCATGTTTTGGTTCAATCTCAATGGGAATTGTCGCATTAGATTTTGTGACGACGGACCCGGTTGTAAAGAAATATCTCTGCATAAGAGATTGTCGAAATAATGGTGCTCGATCTTTAGCTCGAAAACAATGTTGAATGAACTGGTCATAATAAATTGGATTTGTTAGAAATTTCAGTGACGGCGCTAACAAATCCTTCAGTTTGTAAAGGATCGAGAGTCAATAATCTCAACTTGTAAATTACCGAAGGTCTGTACTTAGCGCCCATTGCGCTCCATAAGTTAAACATCTCGTGATAATTTATCGTGTCGAGTTCAAAAACCAATTTTTGGATTCCGTTGGGTAGATCAGAATAATTTGTTGGATCAAATACCGGATGAGATTGAAAAAAAAGAATCCCAGCGTTTAGAAACTTAATCGACTCGGCATAGTCATCAAAATGCGAAGACAGCATTAAGTAGAGATTGTAGCTCTCTACTGGTGCATTGCTGGAATAGTTTCCACTTTCAATTTTCTGTACCCTGATGTTGTAGGGTTTAATCGTTTCTCTTTCAATATTGATAAGAGACAAAACCAGCTTATTCTGATTGGATTGCGGAATCGAACCATTCTCATCGATTACATCATTTAAGATCACCCTCGATTCTGTAAGTTGAAAGCTATTCCGAACATACTGCTCGAGAATTGTATTGGTAAATTGAATAGCAGATAATATCATCTTCAGCAAAAGGTTTATGTCATTCCACGAAGCATACCTCTCCGTGAAATATTTTTACTGTTGTAAAGTTATCCTTCAATTTACATCAGACCTTGGTTCGTCCATATACTATTTGTATACATCAGAAGTATAAAAACTAAATACGTAGACAAAACGTAGACAAAGTAATTGCCCAGTTAATTGAGTGGTAATACACGAGGTAAAGAAATACTATGCGATCTGAGATGGAGAGTCATTATTTAATCCCGACAGGTATTGACGCAAGTTTTCCTGCCTGGACAGACTTAATTTCTTCTTTAAACGATACTTGTGGGTCCGAACACTTTCCTGATTGATTCCAAGAATATGAGTGATGTCTTCATTCGACATATTCATGATGAGATAACAACAGTATTTAATATCTTTCAGGGTAAGCCCGGGATGTTTAGTAGACAGTGCCTTTAAAAAATTAGGGTTGGTATTTTCGAAATATATTTTGAAATCTTCCCACCTGTTTTTATCGGACACATTCAAATTAATAGAATGGACAATTGAGAAAAGGCGGCTACGGGTTTGGGGATCTACCTTCGGACACAAATCCTGTAGTTTGCTCTTCACATTGCGAAGTGTAGTAACCTTCTGATCCAATTCCATTACATATCGGCTAAGGTTCTTACTCTGTGTCATAGCCTGGTGCGCCAAAGACTCTTTATGTTTGGACGAACCTTTGTGCCTAGATCGTTTCAGCAATAATAACACCGAATTAATCCGTAAACTCAGGTAATTAGGCTGAGTTATCCGTTCCAGTGGAAGAGTTAGTACAATAACATGCCGGCTCCATTTCAGTGACTCGTCATGATGTTTATTTGAAAGACAAATTAATGGCAAGGGTAGTTCATGCAATATGTGTTTGGTCTCCTTGATCACCACCTGGTTATTCTTGAAACAAGAAATAACGATGGCTGGTTTTAGAGATTTTACCAAATTGATCAAGTCGTAATGACGGGAGGTAGAAATAAAACTATATCCCGAAACCCCTTTCAGACGATTGAGCAATACAGGTAAGAATCCGGGATCATCACATCCCAGCACGATACAATTCTCGTTGACCATTGGTTAGTTAGTCATTTAACCATTGCAAATTCATGCAACGGACAGTAAGCTTAAATGAAGATCTGCTTTGAAGGGGAGAGGTATGATAAAAAACAGAAATTTTTCGCATACGGAAGATACGAAATAATAATACATTGTAAATTAAGTATTTATACTTAATTTTTAAATAGAATCAGATTTCTGAGGTCCCTTTCCCTTCCCGAACCACTAGCGGTTCGTCTCCGGTAAGATCGATGACCGTCGAAGCCACATTGCCACCATAGCCACTATCAATTACAAGGTCGACAAGATTCTTCCACTTTTCATAGATCAATTCAGGGTCTGTAGTATATTCTATTACCTCATCTTCATCCTTTATGGAGGTAGTCACAATCGGATTACCTAATTCCTGGACTATAGCTCGTGTAATATTGTGATCCGGGACACGGATGCCCACCTCCTTTTTCTTTTTGAAGACCGAAGGCAGATTATTATTACCCGGAAGAATAAAGGTATACGGTCCGGGTAAAGCACGTTTGAGGATTTTGAAAGTACTGTTGCTTATTTGCCGCACGTAATCACTCAGGTTACTCAGGTCTTCACAAACAAAAGACAGGTTCGCTTTGTCCAGTTTCACCCCTTTGATCTGCGCGATGCGTTCTAACGCTCCTTTGTTGGTGATGTCACATCCAAGAGCATAAACGGTATCACTGGGATAAATGACAAGACCGCCTCCTTTGAGAATATCCACTACTTTCCGAATATGCTTCGGATTCGGATTCTCTTCATATATCTTAAGGAATTGAGCCACAACGATCTTTTTCTTAAAGATAACTTCCTTTTTTGAATGAGTCAATACTAGGGCTTTGTTTTTTTCGTTCTGAAATAAGACCTATTAGCCATGCTTCGACCCTTTCAATTGCTCGCCTTCTTTTTAATTTCCAGTTTCGGACTTTTTTCGTGTACTTCGGAAGATGAAACTTCCTTAACGGATTCGGATATTTCGACAGATGCGGAAAGTTTTTTTGATCTCAGTTACGGAAGTCATCCGCAGCAAACATATGATATTTATTTGCCTGCCGGGAGGTCTTCCTTAAGCACCAAAGTAATCGTGCTCGTCCATGGCGGGGCCTGGGTTTCCGGAGATAAATCGGAAATGAACAATATCGTCGATTTTCTTCAGCAAGATCATCCGGATCACGCTATTGTCAACATAAATTATGTGTTGGCCACTCAAAACACACCTGCCTTCCCAAATCAATTTGCCGATCTGGAAGCGGTGGTTAATACGCTGACTTCAGAAGCCGAGCAATTTCAAATTCTTCCCATATTTGGATTTATTGGAGTTAGTGCGGGTGCACATTTGTCGATGATGTACGACTACGTTTACGATATCGATGATCAGGTGAAATTTGTAGCGAACATCGTGGGGCCCACCGATCTTACTGATCCTTTTTATACTGCAGATCCTGATTATGAAGCCACCATTGCTTTTTATGTGGACGAAACTCAATATCCTAATACCACGAATTATGCTCAAGCTGTTAGTCCTGCGTACAACGTTTCGTTTGCGTGTAGCCCAACCGTGATGTTTTATGGAAATCAGGATATGACTGTTCCACTTTCGAACGGCGAATTGCTGGATCAAAGACTTTCAGAAGAAATGATCACGCACAGTTTTACTATTTATGATGGAGGACACGGAGACGATTGGAGTGAAACCGACTGGAACAATGTGGCATTACAAATTGGCGAATACATCAATAGTTATCTTATAATCGAATAGAATTCGGTCTATTCAAGTACATTGAGTTTAGCAAAACGAAGTAAAAGCTTTTTAAGCCCTCCGTTTTCAAATAAGATTTCCGCTTTGGTGTCTGCTCCCACACCTTCAATCTTCAGTATTTTTCCCTTCCCAAACCGCACATGTTCCACGAGGGTTCCTTCGGCAAGGTTTGCCTTCTCAAGGTCGAAATCTTTACTGGCCGCACTCTTCACAGGTTTCATTCTGCGAAGTTTCCTTAATTGAGCTTCGCTCGGACCCTTAGGCGGAGTGCCTGATGCGGGTTTTCGCAATCGCAATTTGCTTTTATCCACTTCCCCAAAAATATCTGCATCTATGAGTGGTTTGAATCGATTCTCGGTAATGGGTGTGAGGTAATCCAGATAACCCTCATCGATCTCTTCAATAAATCGGCTGGGCTCAGCATCTATCAATTTACCCCAGCGATACCGACTTTGGGTGTAAGTTAAAAAGGCTTGTTTTTCGGCCCTGGTTAAAGCCACATAGAACAAACGACGCTCCTCTTCAAGCTCGGCTCTTGTGTTCATGCTCATCCCACTGGGGAACAACTCCTCTTCCATTCCCACGATATAGACATACGGGAATTCCAATCCTTTTGCCAAATGAACCGTCATTAAAGCCACCCGATTTTCGTCCCCTTTTTCGTTATCCATATCGGTTGCCAGCGCGACATCCTCCAGGAATTCCGCAAGGGAACCGGTAGTATCGGCCAATTCCTTTTGTTCTTCCACGAAGTCTCGCATCCCGTTGAGCAATTCTTCAATGTTTTCAATTCTTGCAATACCTTCTGGGGTTCCATCTTTTTTCAATTCCTGAACCAGACCGGTCTTCTTTGTGACATGCTCCGCGATCTGAAAAGCATCAAATCCCTCATTCAATACCTGAAAACTTTGGATCATGGTCGTGAAATTCTGTAGTTTGGTTTTGGTGCCTCCATGGATCTTTAAATCGATCTTGTCGATATTTTTCATCACCTCAAACATCGAACGATCATAATGATTAGCCGCAACAATGATCTTGTCCACCGTGGTTTGACCAATACCCCTAGCAGGATAATTAATCACACGTTTTAAGGCTTCTTCATCTTTAGGATTCAACACCAGCCGTAAATAAGCCAGCACATCTTTGATCTCTTTACGCTGATAGAAGCTCAAACCTCCATAGATGCGGTAAGGAATGTCTTTTTTACGAAGGGCGTCCTCAATGGCCCTCGACTGCGCATTGGTTCGGTATAAAACCGCAAAATCACTGTGCTTCAATTGATGAGTCATGGCGGTTTCAAAGATCGAACTGGCCACAAATCGTCCCTCGTCTCCGTCCGTCATGGTCCGGTTCACTTTGATCTTATTCCCCTCTTCATTAGCCGTCCAAACTACCTTTTCCAACCGGTTTTTATTCTTTTCGATAATGCTGTTGGCAGCGTTCACAATGTTCTTGGTAGATCGATAATTTTGCTCCAGGCGGTATACCTTCACATCGTCATAATCCTTCTGAAAGTTGAGGATGTTATTGATATTCGCTCCGCGGAAAGCATAAATACTTTGAGCATCATCGCCCACCACACAAATGTTCTGAAAACGGTCCGATAAAGCGCGAACTATGAGATACTGACTGTGATTTGTATCCTGATACTCATCCACTAAAATATAGCGGAATCGGTTTTGATATTTGGCCAACACATCAGGGAATCTGGTCAGCAACTCATTAGTCTTCAGCAAGAGGTCGTCAAAATCCATGGCACCTGCCTTGAAGCATTTATCCACATAGTTCTTGTAGATATCGCCCAGCCTCGGCATCTTGGCCATGGCATCGGCTTCCATAAGTTCTGGGTTGTTGAAATAAGCCTTCACAGTAATCAGGCTATTCTTGTAAGAAGATATTCTGGAATACACCTGCTTGTATTTGTAAATATCTTTATCCAGTTGCATTTCCTTGATAATGGACCGAATCACACTCTGGCTGTCCTGGGTATCATAAATCGTGAAATTGGAAGGATAGCCCAACTTATCTGCTTCAAACCTCAGGATCTTCGCAAATATGCTGTGAAAAGTTCCCATCCAAAGATTCTTTGCCTCGCTGTTACCAACGATCTGGGCGATACGCTTTTTCATCTCGCGTGCTGCCTTATTGGTGAAAGTGAGCGCTAAAATATTAAATGGGTCTACCCCTTGAGACATCAGGTAGGCAATACGATAGGTAAGCACCCGTGTCTTGCCCGAACCCGCTCCTGCAATAACGATCATGGCTCCGTCTTTCTGGAGGACGGGAGCTTTTTGAGCATCATTTAACTGGTCTAAAAAGGATTGCAATCTGTACGTGTAAATTCTGTGTATTCGGAATGGTGAAATTAACGAAATTGAGAGAGATTTCAGAAGCAGATGAAAGAATTTTTGAACAATTATCCAAGGGATATTGTTTTCTGAAATTTGAATATCTTTAGCTGAAATAATTTTGTTTATGAAAAAAACACTTCTCGCGTTATTGTTGGTTCTAGGTCTGCAGATAACGCAAGCCCAGATGGATTCCAACGTGCTCAAGGATATTGAAAACATCGAATCCCAGGTTATTGACTGGCGCCACTATTTTCACAAGTACCCGGAACTATCCAACAGGGAATTCAATACGGCGAAGAAGATTGAAGACCATCTGCGGTCCCTTGGAATGGAAGTAACCACTGGCGTTGCAAAGACAGGTGTTGTTGGCTTGCTGAAAGGTGATCAACCGGGGAAGGTGGTGGCTTTACGAGCCGATATCGATGCGTTACCCGTGACGGAAAGAAATGATCTGCCTTTCAAAAGTGAAGTAACGACTACATTCCTTGATAAAGAAACCGGGGTCATGCATGCATGTGGCCATGATACGCATATAGCAATTCTTATGGGAGTGGCCGAAATTCTATCCAAACATAAGGACAAAATCAAAGGTTCGGTTAAATTCATTTTTCAGCCCGCCGAGGAAGGCCCTCCCCCCGGGGAAGAAGGTGGGGCTAAGTTGATGATCAAAGAAGGAGTATTGACCAATCCCGACGTGGATGCCATTTTTGGATTACACATCAATTCGGGTACACCAGTAGGAACTATCAAATATAAAAGCGGGGGCACCATGGCAGCCGTGGAACGTTTTGTCGTGAATGTAAGAGGTAAACAAACTCATGGTTCTGCTCCTTGGTCTGGAGTGGACCCCATATTGATTTCAGCTAAAATTATCGACGGATTTCAGACGATTATCAGTCGCGAATCTCCGCTGGTAGAAGAGGCTGCTGTGATTACTGTGGGTAAGATCACTTCCGGGGTGCGATTTAATATTATCCCCGAGTCAGCAGAATTGATTGGTACCGTAAGAACCTTAGATCCCAATATGCGCGAACTGATCATGCGAAGGATGACCGAAATGGCTGCCGATATCGCCAAGGCCTATGGTGGGAGTGCCACTATCGAATGGCAAAATAATACAGTAGTCACTTATAACGACCCCGATTTGACCGCACAAACTTTACCAACGCTCCAGGCTGTGGCAGGAGAAGAAAATGTGGTACTGATGAAAGCTACCACGGGAGGAGAAGACTTTTCCTATTTCCAGGAAGTGGTTCCGGGGTTCTATTTTTTTCTGGGTGGTATGACGCCGGGAAATACAACTCCGTTTCCACACCATACACCGGATTTCAAAATTGATGATTCGGGAATGCTACTTGGGGTGAAAGCAATGACCCAGGTGGCTATTGATTACTTAAATGCCAACTAAATGGATGTGATTTTAGATTTTCTGAAAGCGGTGCCCTGGTGGGCCTGGATATTACTGGTGCTACTAATTATAGCACTCCGTGACATATTTCAGAAAAAACATACCATCAAGCATAACTTTCCAATCATAGGAAATCTGCGATACATCTTTGAGAGCATCGGACCGGAAATGCGCCAATATTTTGTGGCGAATAACCGGGAAGAACTCCCTTTTAACCGCATAGAGCGTGGTTGGGTATATGCCTCCTCCAAAAAGGAAAATAACTACGAAGGTTTTGGAACCGATCGCGATATCTATGCCCATCATCACATATTTGTGAACAATGCTATGATGCCTTTTGCGTTACAGGAAGGACATCCCAACAAGTCTGATAAAACTTTCTTACCCTGCGCCAAAATAATGGGAGAATACAACAACCGTCGAAAACCCTACCGACCGGCTTCTGTGATCAATGTATCGGCCATGAGTTTCGGTTCACTCTCTGCAAAAGCTGTGGAATCCTTGAATAAGGGGGTTAAAATATCGAATGCTTTTCATAATACGGGAGAGGGAGGATTGTCACCCTATCATAGTTATGGAGGGGATGTAGTCTTTCATTTCGGCACTGGATATTTCGGAGTTCGCAATCCGGATGGCACCTTTTCAATGGAAAAACTCAAAGAACTGGTGGATTCCAATCCGTTTATTAAGGCGATCGAAATAAAACTGTCCCAGGGGGCAAAACCAGGTAAAGGCGGCGTGTTGCCCGGGGCTAAGATTACTGCGGAAATAGCGCGCATTCGAGGTGTGGAAATAGGCAAGGATGTATTATCGCCACCGAATCATTCGGCATTCTCAAATGTTCGGGAATTGCATCAGTTTATTGAAGATATTGCCGAAGAGACCGGATTACCGGTGGGCATAAAAGCTGCGATCGGTAAACTGGACGAATGGGAAGAACTCGCCGAACTAATGGTGAGCACAGGAAAAGGTCCGGATTTTATTGCCGTAGACGGCGGTGAAGGAGGAACAGGGGCAGCACCGCCCAGTTTCGCAGATCATGTTTCGCTTCCCTGGGTATACGGATTTAGTGATGTTTACAGAATATTTCAGCAAAAGAGATTAACGGATCGCATTGTGTTTATCGGAAGTGGTAAACTTGGTTTTCCCGCCAAAGCCGCCATGGCATTTGCGATGGGAGCGGATTGTATCAATGTGGCCCGAGAAGCCATGATGAGCATCGGATGTATCCAGGCTCAAATTTGCCATACGAATCGGTGCCCAACGGGTGTGGCTACACAAAAGAAGTGGCTTCAACATGGCATCAATATTCCACTAAAAAGTGAACGGCTGGCGCAATATTTCCGAACTTTCAGGAAGGAATTCCTCGAAATCACTCATGCGGCGGGTTATGAACATCCTTGTGAGTTCAAAATGCTCGACATTGAAGTAAATGTGGATGATCATAACATATCCAAAGACCTGGACAAGACCTACAATTACGAGAAAGATGCTGTTACTTTTAATGGGATGCAGTCCCTAATGGACTGTCAGTATTTAGGAGGACATTATAAGTCTAGTTAAACAATTCCAGGAAAGTCTTCCGATAGGTTTTTGAAATGGGAACTCTCGACCCGTTTTCCAATACCAGATAACCTTCGTTCTCAAAACTTCTTACCTTTTCCAGATTAATGATGTGGGATTTGTGACATTTAAAGAACAATCGGCCCAGCATCTTTTCAAATTTACCAAGACTATACGAACTTAAAATTTCAGTATTAGATACCATGTGAATCTTAGTATACCCTTCATAACCTTCCAGGTGATACACTTCTTTTTGAGGAATAAAGGACAGCCCCTTTGAGGTGGGAACCACAAGTTTTTCACTTTTTTGAAGGGTTTCACGCATTACCTCCACTAATTCCAGATGCGAAGTTGCTTCCTCCTCCATTTCAATACGCTGAACCGCTTTTTGAACCGCACTAATTAATTCGTCGGTATCTACCGGCTTCAGTATATAATCGACTGCCGATTCCTTGAATGCTTTGATGGCATATTCGCTGTAGGCGGTAACAAAAATGATTTGAAAACTGATATCCTCCAGACTTTCGAGCAATTCGAAACCGTTCATTCTAGGCATTTGAATATCAAGAAATAGCAGATCCGGCGGATTCTTACGAATAAAATCGATCGCCTCTTCCGGTTTCTGAAAAGTCCCCATTAGCGTCAAATTGGGGAAATTTTTCTCCACTTTTTGCTGCAGGCCTTTCAAGGCCGAAATCTCATCGTCTACCAGTATGATATTGTAGTTTTTCATGATCTGTTCTTAATTTCAAAAATGCATATATTTCCCGGATTTGTAGCTCCAGGATGGGCTTCCCTTCTGGACATATTGATATTCCATCTTTCCGATTGATTCAGAAAAAACAGTCGCTCTGAAATCACATTGGACGATCGCGCCTTTTCCCTGCTTTTACGCGTGGTATTTACATAGCCCACTCCGTCATCTTCTATTTCAACCTTAATTCCCCGTCCGTTCAAACTCTCAAAGCGGATCTCTATCTTACCCTCCTGTTCTTTATTAAAAATCCCGTGATTAACGGCATTTTCCACAATAGGTTGTAGAAGCATGGAGGGAATCATTTCCGTGTCTGCGGAAATCGCCGCGTCGATATTGATGTCAAAATCGAGCTTGTCCTTAAATCGCAGCTTTTCGATCTCGAGGTAGTTATTCAACAAGGTGACCTCCTCTTTTACGGAGATCTGATGCTCTTTCGAAAGTTCAAAATACCTTCGGATTAATTTCGAAAACTTCACCAAATACGATTCCGACTTCTCCAATTCATTGTTGTTGATATAATATTGAATCGCAGCCAGGGAATTGAATACGAAATGCGGATTCATTTGTGATCGGAGAGCTGATAATTGTAATTCACTGAGTCGCTTTTCCTGCACCAATCGACGGGTTTGTTTCTTCTGAAAATATCGGGTTCCATAAATGATGAGGCCAATGATGATAAGAGCTAACACTATCATTCCCAGAATTCGCACCCAAGCTTTTTGCCACCAAAGCGGTAAAATTTCGAACGTCAAGGTTTTCTCAATATCTCCGGACTTGATCTGCAATTGATACGCTGCAGGAGCGAGGTTGGAAAAATTCAAACTCTTGGAAGTGGTTTGTATCCATTCATCCTGGCCCGGTAGTAACTTGTATTGATACACCGTGGGTTCCACCGAATCTGAAAAATCGATACTTTCAATGGTAATGTTGACATTATTGTCATTCCGATACATGAATTCACTGTCTTCGAACAGATCAATGTTCCCGTTTGTGGCTTTTTCAAAATACAAGTCAATTATCGAACTCCCGGCAGCTATTTCGGAAGGTAATACTGCTGCTCCATTGTCTGTGCCCAGTACCAGGGAATTGCCGACCATCGAAATCGCATTAATGTTTCGCGTTGGTAATCCATCTGTTTCATTGATCTCTGCGGTCTTTTGATAACTTCCGTTATTCCATACATATTTCCATACTCCTTCATCGGTGGCTAACCAAATAGATCCGTCTTTACTGTACGAATCCTGAACGCTTAAATAGTCACTACCAGGTAATAACTGAATAGACGAGAGGTCGGTGACGTAGGCTCCATAACCGTCGGTGGTGATGATAAGTTCTGAATCTCCTACATTATTCAGCGAAAGAATTGGGCGATCAAAAAGCTCGTCAGCGAAAGAAACTGCTTCCAGTTCATCATTCCTTAGGACTTTAAGTCCGTTAGGGCTTCCAACATACAATTCCGATCGAAACGTTGTTAGACTATAAACACCAACCATGGGATAGGATCGCACGACTTGCAATGATACCGGATCAATCTTATTGACCCCACCGGAGAAATTTCCGTAAAGGAATCCGTCGAGGTACACTAGTCTTCTGGCTAAGGCGTTCACGGTCTCTCCGTCTTCGCCATTCACTAACGACTGAATTCCATTTGTCGTTTCGGAAATAACCTTCCGCCCTGTCAGGTAAAAATTCGTTCCTATTTCGGGAACTTCCGAAGCCGCCAATATATAACCGTCTTCTTCAATAAAAGGTTGAAAGGCTTGTGCTTCAGTATTATATTTATAAAAGCCCAGGTCATACACGCTGGCCACAAGGTCGTCCCCCACCTCATTGAGCTGCCCGATCTTCTCATTCGTCAAACTATACCGAATATTTTTCTTGTGCTTCGGGAACTTAAAGATTCCGTTAGAGAATGTGGCCAACCAAATCGTTTCTTCGCGATCCATACATGCGAAATGGAAATTCAATTCCGTGGGTATATCCATCAAACTTTCCACCCTTAACTGTTCGTCGAGTATTCCCAGGAAATTCTGTCCGGTAAGCTGGATTTGATTATTGATCAGGTGAAATCGGGCAAACCTCAGTTCATTCCGATCTATCTCAGTCTGAAACTCACGCTTATGAACGGTCAAATTATTTAAGTTGATAAAGACAAATCCTCTGGCATTCATCCAATATACCAGGCTATCGTTGAGCTGTCCCCTGATACTTGAAAAGAAAGCAGTGTGGTCCTTGGGTAATCGTTTCAGGACCTTTTTATCGTTACCAATGACAAACAAGGAGTCCCGGGCTTCATCCGACGAAATCTGAAGTACTTCCGGGTGAATAATTGTTGCCATCCTCTGTCGATCTTCATCTTTCTTTTCGATCACCTTCCACTGTTTATCACTACTGAGACCGTAAGTCTGCGCCCCTCCACTAATCGTAATTTCATTCCCGGATTGATTTTGAACCACTGGATTCAGTACTTCCGTTTCATTGACGCTGGGAAATGAGTACACCTTGTTTTGTTCTATATATCCTAGTTTGGGTGATTTCGAGAAATACCAAATCTTGCCATCCGGCGTATGATTGATTCCCCAGATATCGTTGATGGGTAACCCTTCACGAGTGGTATAATTCTGAAAACGATCTCCGTTATATCGCACCAATCCTTTATCAGTTGCGATCCAGATAAAACCATTGGAGTCTTGCGTAAGACGGTACACATGATTACTGGGTAGGCCATCGTTTACGTCGTAGTTGGTAATTTGCTGCGCCAAAGAAAAATTCCATACCATTAGCAAAGTGCATAGAATGATATGGAATTTGACTTTAGACATAGGTTAAAATTAAATAAATTGGTTTATCTCAGGCTTTATTTCTTGATAAGCTTGAAAGTTTGACGATTGTTATTCTCTTCGGAAATTTCAACAAAATAGATTCCTGCTGCCAAATGACTTATGGAAATCTGACTCATTTCGCCTGTATTTCCGCTCAAAATATGTCGGCCCGAAGCGTCATACATCGTAAAGTCTGAATCGTATTCCGCTTCTATGCGCACATAAGAAGAAGCAGGGTTCGGGTATATCTTAACCTTGTTTTCTTTTTCCTCAGTAGTATTCAAAGTTTGCATACAGAATTCGTCTGTATAAGAAACAACTACTTCGTTTAAAGTTATAGGCGTTACATTATTGGGAATGAACCCTGAAATTACAGGTACCGCAGTAAAGGTAAGAGCCGAGAGATTAAGATTGAATATCAGGTGATCGCATTCGTTTCTTAGGAATCCGGGAGTTCTGAATAGCTCTTCTTCAACGTCTCCGGTAGCGGTTGTTCTTCGGTATCCAACGTGGAAATATTCACCATTGGTTCCTGGAATAGGCCGGTAAAAACTAATATCCGGATAGTAAACCAAAGGCATTTGGAACAACCAGAAGTTAAAGTTATCGCCGGTAGGCTCAATGTTGGGTACCAGGTATTGATACGCCGGACCCACCTGTGCGCCGGTAGCTTTTGCAAATTCGTACACAAAAATATTGGTCTCACCGTATAAAGAGTTGTTATTTCCGTCCACCCAGTTTTCATCGCGATCATACCCGGAAATGATCAAATTATTCACATCTGATCCGGATTCCATGATGGTAAAGCCATATCGGTTTAAATCATTTTGAGTGGTATACCAGGATTTGGCGGCATTAATAACTCCGGTCGTGTTGTTGATCACGGTTACACCGAAGTAGTGCGTTACCGAATAATTGTTCAACACATAGATCTCGTCCGTCCCAGCGTCATAGTATGCATCCACAGTGATGTCATTGGAATTTCCGAAGATATAACTGTTATCCCACACAAAATTACCGGCAAAATCGATTTTATAATGCAATGCAGCCTGTTGGTATGTACCAGAGAAATTACCCGTCGCGCTACCGGAGATAAAGAACCCATTACTGGTTTCCGTAATGCCGTTTGCAAAATCGTAATCCTGAGGGTTCCCGGATAGATTCGTATCGATCTCCACGGTCCATAATAAATTAAGGTTAAGGTCTGTACGCATCACAAAGCCTAAGTTATTATCAACACAATTGATATCAAGGGTATAGCAGTCGCTGAAAAATCCGGTAACCACGAAGCCAGGATCGGGGGTCCCGTCTCCGTCTGCATCGGAATTAGTAAACTCTATCTCCATACCACGGGAATTAAAAGTTGGGTCCACCAACTCGTAATATCGGGTATCCTGCCAACTTCCATTTAGGGCATCAAAACGGGAGATCATCACTTTACGCACTCCGTTAACGTCCACAGATCCGGTTACAAATACCAAATCGAGATACGTAACTACGTCGAAGCTACGAAGATGCAACAGGGAGGCATGAGTGTATTTCTTAAACCACACCACGTTTCCGAAGTTATCGATGCGCTGTAGCATCAATTCTTCGTTCTGCATGGTATTGTCAAATAGATTACCGGCAACAATGTAGTCTTCGGTATTATCCAGTGGGGCGATATTTAAATCGTGAAAGTGCTTGTTTGTTACCTGAATACTTTTCTGAAACTGACCCAAAATGCTTAGTGGGAACATTAAAAGTACGAGTAATACGAGATAATTTGTTTTCATAACATACTGATTAAAAGTTATTGAGTTCAAATGTAGATTGTCCCGTTTACACCTTAAATATCTATTATAAGAGTTACCTATCCCATTCCATGAAATGACCATTTGGTTGGATTACCCGATTCTTGCACAATTCAAAAAAAACCTTAAGTTTGTTCGAATACAGCATCTACTTATGGAAGAAATGACTCAAATCTTAAGCTACGTGGCTTACTTGCTACCTGCGATTGTAGTAGGTATCATCGCCTATTACTTCTTTAAAGGCCATACCGCTAATGAAGAAGGTAGAAGACGCTATCTTATCCAAAAAGAAGCTCAAAACAAGGTTCTGCCAATGCGGTTACAAGCCTACGAGCGTCTCACTTTATTGCTGGAACGTATCGATCCCAACAAATTGCTGATCCGCGTAAAGCCCTTCGCCGATGATGTTGAGAAATACGAAGCCCTGCTTATTAAGAACATCGAGCAGGAGTTTGAACATAATGTAACACAGCAAATTTATGTCACCCCCGAATGCTGGAACCTGATCAATGCGGCCAAAAATGCGACCATACATTTGATCCGACAAGCGGCTATGCACGAAAAGGCGAGTGATGCCGACGGCATGCGTGAATTTCTGTTGCGTAATTTTATGGAAGAAATTACCCCTTCTCAAAAGGCATTGGCGTACATCAAAAAGGAAGTAGGAGAATTATTTGATTAGTTCCCGCTTTAAGTAAGCCTGCGCTTTTTCGGAATACGAATCCAATCGATCACTGATTGCTTCAAGGGTTCCGGGGTTTTTGGCAACTTCATTGAGCAAATCCCTGGCGAAATTTCGAAAACGCCACTGATGGTGCACCGTGGCATCTACTAAATTGTCAACGACGATCTCATCATACATGCCTAAACTCCGAATATATTCGAAGGCATTCTTACGAATTTCAAAACTGTATTCGGAAGATGTATAACCTGCAAGCTCCTTTTTGAAAATAGGTTTGGCGGTTTGCATATAATCGGGCGTGCTTAGTGCAAGCGCCAGCCATAGCATTCGGATGTTTTTATTCTGAAAACCAACCATATCTTTCGTGGTGTCCAAATAACGTTTCCGGTGTTCGGGAAATGAACTCCAAAGGGCGTATAATGCCGCCTCCCTGGTAATATAACTGGAATCGTTTAACAAGGTTTCATAGGCGGTTCTCAGACTCTCAGGGACTGAATTCAGGGACAATGCAATCGCCTGACGTGCAAAAAGATTCCCGGATTCAAATCCCGCAATATATACCTGAAACGTTTCCGAAAGTGGTTCTCCGCTTAACTGGTAAATGACTTCCTGTCCGAGAAAATCATTAGAAAAGATCTCTTGGGTTTCGGAGAAGTATTTTTTCTTTTCTGAAATATCTGTGGCCCTCAATCTTTGCAATTCAAAATACTGTTCAATAAATGCAGATTTCCGAAGTGATAAATAAGCCGCTTCTGCTTTAAAAGCAGCTTGCTTCAACCAGTCTTTTTCCCAACTACTAATGTCGGTCAAGGTAGTTTTACGAACTTCTTCTAGGAAATCTTCCGTACTTACATTTTTAAATTTGAACCGTTCCAGGTAGCTTCGAACTGCTTGTTTAAAACTTTCATCACCTATCAACTCACGTAGTATGTGCAGTGCCCAGGCTCCTTTTTCATAAAAGGTCAATGAGGAGGCCTTAGGATTGAGCAAGGATTCTCCTTTGCCCTCTAAGCTCATGGCCTGCAGGGTTTCCGCTGTATTGTACAGTTTCCAGTAATAATAATCATCGCCAAAAATTTCCCGCTCGGCCAACAGGGCATAGTAGGTGGCGAATCCCTCCTGCAACCAATGATGTGTTCCCGAGGTTTCTGTAACCAGGTTTCCAAACCATTGATGTGCCAATTCATGGGCATTGACATTTACGTAATTTCGGTCGTTGAAACCAATGGAATCTACCACAAAAGCTTCGGAGAAAATGGTAAGCGTGGTGTTTTCCATACCGGCGTACAAGAAATCTCGTACGGGTACTTGTTTATAGTTGGCCCACGGATAAGGCACACCAATCTCCTCTTCGAGAAAATCAAAAATCTCCTTAGTGTAGCGGTAGGTGGGCTCAAAATAGGCCGTATCCTGTTCTTTAAGGTGAAGCTCCATTTCAACGCCGGAAGCAGAGGTGATGATCTTCTTTTTATAAGGTCCGATACTCATCGCCGCCAGGTAACTGGACATGGGTTGTTTCATATCAAAATGCCAGGATATGGTCCCCTCTTCCATATTTGGGGTGAGCTTTTGTAAGGCCCCATTCGCCAAAACTCTTTGATCGCTATCCGCGGTGATGGTAAAATCGAATTCTAGCTTGTCATTCATATCATCCAGGCTCGGAAGCCAGTGAGAAGTATACTTCCCTTGCCCCTGTGTCCAGATCTGATCTCCGGTAAAATAGAGGGTTTGGCGAGGAACAGCCTCATAATCGAATGTCACTGAATATCGATTATCGGCCTTTAGATCGCCAGTGATCCAAATTTTGTCTTTGGTGCTTCTTAATTGAAGTTCTTGCTGTGGAAGGACCTCCGTTAATTTCATATTAATTGCATCGAGATAGATAGAATCGGCATCTTTCAGCATATGGAAAGAAGCGGTTAAACTACCATTTATGGCCCTCATATCACGGTCTACGCTGATATTCGCTTGAATTCGTTCGAAATCCACGTAATCCGTTTGCTGACCGATAACACACCAGGAAAATAAAAAAAGGAAAAGAAAGATTCTCATACAGGATTCGCAGCAATTCTTTTGCCAAATTAAGTAAATTCGTGATATGAATGCCAATTTCCTGCAAACTCCTATCGAATACCTTAAGGGTGTTGGCCCTAATCGGGCCGATTTGCTGAAAAAGGAGCTGGGCATTTTCACTTTTCAGGACCTCATCCACCTGTTTCCTAACCGCTATCTGGACCGTACGAAGTATTATAACATATCAGAATTACAGAAAACCAATGCTGATATTCAGATAAAAGGGAGGATCATACACTTAAAAACCGTAGAACAAAAACGCGGAAAGCGCCTGGTTGCAACATTCAAGGATGATACCGGACAGATGGAATTGGTCTGGTTTAGGGGAATTAAATGGATTCGTGACAATTTGAAGATCAATGAATCCTACGTAGTTTTTGGAAAGGTGAATTGGTTTCAAAACACTTTTTCGATGCCTCATCCTGAAATGGAATTATTAAGTGTGCATGAAAAAAGTCTGCGATCGGCCATGCAACCCGTATATCCGTCCACCGAAAAATTATCGAGTAGTGGGATCACCAATAAGGTGATCAACACCCTCATGCAACAACTGTTTTTAGATGCCCAAAACAACTTCGAAGAAACACTTTCTGAACAGGTTTTAAACGAGCTAAAATTAATACCCAAAAACAGGGCATTATTCAACATTCATTTTCCTGAAAATTCTGAGTTATTAGCCAAGTCACAATACCGTTTAAAATTTGAAGAATTATTCTACATCCAACTTCAATTAATTAGAAAAAATTTAATTCATAAATCAAAGATTAAAGGATTTCCCTTTCCAAAAGTCGGAGCATATTTCAACACCTTTTTTAAAGACCATTTACCCTTCGAATTGACGGATGCGCAGAAAAGAGTGATCAAGGAAATTCGATCCGATTTGGGGAGCCAGGCTCAAATGAATCGCTTATTGCAGGGAGATGTGGGAAGCGGTAAGACCATAGTAGCCTTCATGTCAATGTTAATAGCACTTGACAACGGATTTCAAGCCTGTTTAATGGCTCCAACTGAAATTTTGTCAGTTCAACACTATAACAGTTTAATAGAATGGTGTAATTCATTGAATATCAGTATTTCATTACTCACCGGTTCAACCACCACTTCAAAAAGGAGAGAAATTCATGAAAATCTCGAAAATGGCAATCTCCAGCTGCTAATTGGCACCCATGCCCTACTCGAAGATAAGGTAAAATTTAAAAGTTTGGGGCTGGCAATTATCGACGAGCAACATCGTTTTGGCGTGGCTCAAAGAAGCAAACTTTGGCATAAAAATATTTCCCCTCCCCACATTCTTGTAATGACTGCCACCCCCATTCCCCGTACCCTTGCAATGAGCGTTTATGGTGACCTGGATATAAGTATAATTGATGAACTTCCACCAGGCCGAAAAGACATTAAAACCGTTCATCGTTTTGATGCCAATCGGCTAAAGGTTTTTAGGTTCCTGAAAGACGAAATTTCGAAGGGCAGACAGGTGTATATTGTGTACCCATTGATACAGGAAAGTGAAGCGCTGGATTATAAGGACTTGATGGACGGTTATGAGTCGGTTGTACGGGAATTTCCCTTACCCGAATATCAGGTTTCTATTGTTCATGGAAAAATGAAACCCGCAGATAAAGATTATGAAATGGATCGGTTCGTGAAAGGTGAAACTCAGATTATGGTTGCCACTACGGTAATCGAAGTGGGAGTCAATGTACCGAATGCCAGTGTAATGGTGATCGAGAGTGCTGAAAGATTTGGATTATCACAGCTCCATCAATTACGAGGGCGCGTAGGCCGTGGAGCTGAGCAAAGTTATTGCATCCTAATGACCAGTCATAAACTCACGCACGACGCACGAACCCGACTGGAGACCATGGTTCGAACCAATGATGGCTTCGAAATAGCCGAAACCGATTTAAAACTACGTGGACCGGGAGATTTGATGGGCACTCAACAAAGCGGCGTCTTAAACCTTCGTATTGCTGATATAGTAAAGGATTCGGAGATATTGAAGATTGCAAGATCTTACGCCATGCAGATCTTAAAAAGCGACCCACGATTGACGGATCCCCAGAACGCTCCCATCAAGAACACCTATGCACAACTCGCAAAATTTCGCAATATCTGGAACTATATTTCCTAGTGAAGATGAACTCGCTTAACCATTAATTGTATTTGATTTTTTCAGATAAACGAAAAAATTTCCGAACTTTAGGGAACGTCAGTTAGAGCCGCACTCCCCTGCTCATGACGTATAATGAGCTAAACAACCCATATTCATGTTAGAAAATCTTTCGTTAGAAGTGGACTCGATTCAGGGAATCGGTCCAAAAATCAAAACCGAACTTAATACGAATAACATCCACACATTACTAGACTTTTTAGCGGTGGAACCTGGAGAACTACACGAGCTAATCGATTCCCTGGCTTCTGAAAAAGAAGTCAATGAATGGCACGATATGGCCTTACTCATGCAGGCAGATGTAATCGATGCACAATTTGCGGAAGCCCTGGTAAAACATGGCGTTACAGGCTTGGAAACAGTTGCCAACGCTACCATCACAGAGCTTTCGGATATTTTTGAGGCGGCCAAATCGGTATCGATGATTCCCGAATTACCGACACTGGATGAGAAAGTCGAAATGATCCGTCAGACCAATCGCCTTGTCGCTGCAAGAACAATTACGGGAAAAATCCTTGATGAAGAAAACCTTCCCCTTTCAGGAGTCAAGGTGTCTTGTGTTGATGTATCTACTAACACAAATGCCAACGGATTATTCCGATTGAGCGGATTACAATCTGAAAACGACACTTTGTTTGTATCAATTTCAGAAGAGAATATCTATACTATAACCGATTATACCTTGGAACGTTACGCCGATTCATTAATAGTCCAGAAATTCGTCCTGAACACGGATCATCAAATTACCCTGGAATTCATGTCTGAATACGAAGGGGATATATTGCCCGAAATTGGAGACTACCCAATGAGAGTGAATCGACAGAAAGGTACTGAACTTAGAAAAGGGGACCTGTTTTTGGTTCGTGCCATCAAAAAAGACAAAAATCGGGTCGATTTGCAGTCTATCTTCAATGATTTTGACGGCAGTAAGTTTTTAGTCAACATCTTTGAACAACCGGCCGATCAATTTCCGGAAGAATTTGAAGAAAGAGATTATGTAGTCTGTGGTTTGGCAGGGTTTCGCAAGGTAAACGGTGACCGTTCTATGGTAAAACTTTGGAAAGAAGCCCATCGAAATAATCTAACTAACGCATAAATAATGTATCATGTCTAATTATATTTTTGATAGTACCGGAGGCTGTGCCCGTTGTGATGGCATGCCCGAAGAACACGAAACTTATCCTAAAAAGCCACACATTCTTTGCCAGTGCAAGATTCGAGCTAAAAAGAAAAACAAATGTTATAAACTTAGCGAAGTTCAAGGGAAAAAATCCGGGTTCGAGGAAAAAGAAGGAGACGAATTTAGAGTGACTTATGTGGTCATATATGATACGAACCTTACTTGCCTCAAAACAGGAATTGTTGAGCCACTTACTGATAATTATGACGGAGAAGTGACTATTCACAAGGACAGTTACAAAGGTAAAGATGCTACGTTGAAGGAATTACTTGCGGAATTTAAATATAATGCCATGACAACTTTTGTAGACATGGCAAAGGAAATGTGTAATTGTTAATCAATTTTCCTAACGTTTTCATAAAGAGGATCTTACTTTGCGGAATGTGAGCTACATTTAGCTCGCTAAAAAAAGAAAAATGAAAAAATTGCTATCACTGCTCACACTGAGCCTGTTGTTAATTGTGGCTGGTTGTTCTACTGAAGATGATTCTGACAACAATACTCAAAACACTCAAAACAATAACAACGACGAACAAAATATTGAATTCACCATCATCCCGGACCCTGTTTTTGAACAGAACTTAATCGATCTTGGCTATGACACGGTAATCGATGGGCAAGTCCCCACTGCAAATATTGAGAACGTCACAGATATTGTACTAAATGAGAAAGGTATTTCCGATGTAACGGGCTTGGAAGATTTTTCTAGTCTTTCCAATCTCTGGTTGAATGACAACGAGCTTACCAGCATTGACGTTAGCCGTAATTCAGCACTAAAGTTTCTGTACGTAGTGGGTAATGACATTTCGGTATTACAAGTCAGTAACCTGGTAAACCTCGAAAAAATTGGTGCCGACCGCAATCAACTTACTGAAATTGACGTGCGCAACAATACCAATCTCCAAATTTTGGAATTGAGTGACAATGATCTTACAGCGATCGATGTTTCAGCTAACAACGTATTGAACATTTTTGCTATTTCAGGAAATCCGTTGAACTGCATAAAGACAAATAGCACTCAGATCAACAATATCCCGGAACAATGGACCAAAGACGCAGAAGACAATTACGCGTTAAATTGCAATTAAAAATCCCCGCCGTGGCAGGGATCTTCGATTAATCTGGTCGTTTGTTAATTGATATCTTCTCCTTTTTTTAATTTTTCAAGGTTGGCTGCCACCCTACCTTTACTTGCCGGATTGGGTGCATTTTCATGAGCAATCTCCAGGTGTTTTATAGCATTTTTGAAATCACCTTTAGCTGAATATCCACGGGCCATTCCATAATGTACCGGCCAGGTACCTTTATTTTTCTTGGCGTTATACTCGAAAACTTCCAGAGCCTTATCCTTCATATCATTGGTGATAAGTTGTCGACCGTACTGATGGACCTCAAAAACAGTTCCTATCTCAAGATTGTCGTCCATTAGAGCAAGAGCTTCTTCAGTTTTTCCCATTTTATTGAGAATTCCTGCCTTGATCTGAAGGTTGGCAAATGTTTTCTGACTGAAGAACTGACCCGCGATCGCAGCATCGATCCATCCTAAGGCTTCATTCAGATCTCCACCATTGTTTAAAGCGAAGTTAGCTGCTTGTTCCCAGGTTTGCCGATTGAATCCCGGCTGATTCCGCATACCGTCTCGAATCTCTCCCATTACGATATCGGTTACCGGAACTTCGATCTTAAATGGAAACGCCTTCTTCTCCCATCGCAGAGCTGCCACAGCAGAGCTTGCGGTAACTTCGGTAAAATCAAAAGTGAGTAACTCGGTGTGTGGAATTTGTGCAGTCTGAATCCCTACTTTGAGCGCATCTTCCTCCGGGTCGTAGAAATAACTTCCCCATGAAGTAGAATTGTTTGATAAAATAAGTGTGGCCGCGTTTCCTTCTTTTACTTCTAAATGAAGACCATAGGTTCCAGCTTTGATGGGTTTCCCTTCAACAGCCATATCATGAGAGAAGGTGATAGTTGTATTTTCATTAGCACCCGCACGCCAGGGAGCCGACTTAGAAGTTCCAAATCCTAAATCATTCATTCCATAAGGAACAAGTTTTCCCCATATTTCGCGATCATTTACGCTAGGGCGCGAATAGGTAATTTCGATGGTCGAAGTACCGACAGTTTGAGAAACTTTTGCCATCTGACTGCCCCTGGGAGTGTTTATCTGGGCATTCAGTGAAAGAGCGGTAATTAAAAATAACGTTAGGGCACTTACAAGGTGTTGGTAAATGTTGGACATGATGTATTGGTTTTGATTGTTTGAATAAAAGTAGCCCCTTCAACCAAGGAAGGGTGTTACTTTCATGTTAAATACCAGATAGTTATGTTAATTAACTATTCCTTAAGAAGTGTATCCACAAAACTTTCGAACTCATCCTTAAAAGCTCTGTATTTTGCTCCCGTCGCCTTGCCGTTAAATCCGGTATGAATTTTTCGTACAACTCCTTGTTTGTCTATAAAAACTGTGGTGGGATAAGAGAGTACATGATTAAGCATCGGCAGCTTGTCTGCCGCTTTTTGTTTGGAACTACTTCCATACTGCGCTATCAGGATGGGATAAGGGATATCCAGTGCCGTTGTAAGTTTATTGATTCCCTGAATGGCTTTCTCCCTCGTTGGAGCATACTCGAATGCAAGGGACACAAACTCAAGATCCGGGGAAGGATTATTCTCAATGTATTCAACATAATACTCAGATTCTTCGAGACAATTAGGGCACCAGGTTCCCATAATTTGGACGACCACCACTTTATTCTGAAAGCGTTCATCACTCAATGATATCGTATCGCCGGTAACATCAGGAAAAGAAAAATCGAATCGATCATAACCTTTCTTGAGATAAGTAAGGGAATTGGCATTTGGCAATTCATAATCCGGATTTAGTATGCCACTGAAAGGTTCCTTCCAATGGTTTCCGGAATAAAAGAAGCCGTACAATAGGCTGTCTTTCACTTCAGCCTCAAAAAGAAAAGCGTGTGCCCCGTCGAAGGTGGAAAGTCGCATCAGCTTTCCGTCCATAACTCCCTCCAGATAACGATAATCGCCGGTCGTTGTGCGTATGGTCCCTCTAACCGTACCATTTTCCTCCTGATTAAAAATACCTTTGGCGATGTATCTGTCTTCCTCCGAATGCGCGCTAAAAATCATCTCCCATTCACCGCTAACATCCGCTTCGGGAGAGGCTGTCTCCGGAAATCGCACGGATTCCCCAAAGATCATTCGGAAAGGAACAACACGGTCCAGACTAGGCTTGATGAAATCTCCGTGAATCTCTTTTTCGGAATACACCCCTTTGAACACACCTTCAAAAACGGGATGCGCAATAATTATGGAATCCTCTTTAATATCGATATCCTCTACAAGAATTCGCTCTTCACCATTGTGGAGAATGATGTTTTGACCTTCATCAAGTTCGAAAATAAAGGGTAAATACTTATCATCCTGCACCTCCAGGGTAGCTCGCCAAAATCCAGTTCTGGGAGGCTTTCTTTCCACAGAACAAGAAGTTATAAGAATTGCAAGAACTAAAATGAAAGTGGCAGGAATTTTTCTGATCATAAATTCACAAGTTGTTATCAGTACTCTAAAAATAAAATAGGTGCCGTTGTTAGCAGCACCTAATTGTAGTCGTTATTTTTCTTTATTAATTACCGTCCTGATACACTTTAGAAAGTGTCTCCTTCTGACGTTGGTAAGTGGATTTCCCTTCATTAATACTATTCTCCAATTTATCCAGATTAAGCTCTACTCTTTTAATGGAAGCTGCTTTCTCATCATACTGCGCCTGAGTTATTTCCCCCTTCTCCAACATAGTACTGATCTTCTCCTTGGCTGCGGCGACTCTCAATCTGCCATTCTTAACCATTTCTTCTTTGGCAGTAAGTTGGTCGGTTTTCTTATCGATATTAGCTTGTGCGTCAGATACTCTCTTCTTACCCCAGTCCTTGCCTTTCAATTTTGCCTCGTCTTTAACGGCTTCGCCTCGGGTGACTCCGTCTTTCATTTCGTTCTTAACGCCGTCCTTGGCATCTTTTACTTCTGCCTCGGCGTCGCTTTTGGCATTACCTACTGCCTCCTCCATCTCATCTTTAATTTCCTTCACCTCTTCTTCGGAACCAGCTTGTTTGAGCTTCGCCTCATATTCTGCCTTAGTAGCTTCGGCATCAGAGGTGAGTGTATTCACCTCGTCCTTGGCATCTTCCTTCATTTTATCTGCCCGGTCTTTGGCATCCTTCTTTACGTCCTGACCATCTTTCTTGATCTGCTCGACCTTGGCGTCGGCCTCTTTTTTGGGTGTCTTAATATCTTGTCCACTCACCGTAATGCTACAAGCACAGAAGACAAGTGTTATAAGGGTTGCTATTCTTTTCATATTTATTATTTTATGGTTAAATACTGTCTAATTCACTTAAAGATTCTTCGAGTTCCTCAGCTTCCTGATTAATTTTTTCCGTAATTTCTTCAGCTTCAGCTTCAACAGCTTCCACTTGTTCGATTACAGCTTTGGTCTCTTCTTCTTCTTTTTTTGTGTCTCGACAGGAAACCATTCCTATCATCAACATTATCAATAAGATCCTAGATAAATTTTTCATTGATTTGGTGTTTAAATTCGTTCGATTTTAAAAGTACGAAATATGACCCATTATTTGAATGCTTGAACCATTATTTTATCTTTGTACGCTTAAATTGCCACTCGCATGAAGATTTCCTACAACTGGATAAAACAATTCATAAATCTCGATTGGGACGCCACCAAAACCGGAGAACTATTGACCGATTTAGGTCTTGAAATCGAAGGTATTGAATCCTTTTGCTCTGTCAAAGGTGGACTTGATGGTGTGGTAGTTGGCGAAGTTGTGGCGTGTAAAGCACATCCTAATGCGGATCGTCTCAAATTGACCGAAGTAAATATTGGTGCTGATGAAAATGTTCAAATTGTTTGTGGAGCACCCAATGTAGCAAAAGGCCAGAAGGTTCCTGTGGCAACCATAGGCACGACGCTTTATGATCAGGAAGGGAATCCCTGGCAGATTAAAAAAGGAAAGATCCGTGGCGAAGTAAGCATGGGTATGATCTGTGCTGAAGATGAACTCGGTTTGGGAACCTCGCACGATGGTATCATGGTGCTAGATGATTCACTTAAACCCGGTACTACCGCCTCAGAAGTATTTGAAATAGAAAACGATCATATATTCGAAATCGGACTCACACCCAATCGTGCCGATGCGATGAGTCACCTTGGTGTAGCCCGGGATCTAAGAGCCGGCCTGCTTCAGCAGGAATTATCACTGGAACTCATTACCCCTTCTACAAGTAATTTCCGGGTAGATAACCGCGCATTAAAAATTGATGTAAATGTTGACAATAACGAATTAGCTCCTCGTTACTGCGGCGTTACCATCAGCGGTTTGAAAGTGGAGGATTCTCCGGCATGGATCCAGAACCGATTAAAATCAATTGGACTTACCCCTATCAATAATCTGGTCGATATTACCAATTACGTACTTCATGAACTGGGTCAGCCTTTACATGCTTTCGATGCAGTAAAGATTGCCGGAAATACAGTGAACGTAAAAACACTTCCCGCAGGAACCAAGTTTACGACCCTGGATGGTATAGAACGTGAACTTCATGAGGAAGATCTGATGATCTGCGATGGCGAAAAACCGATGTGTATCGCCGGGGTGTTCGGTGGAGAGTATAGTGGGGTGACCAATGAAACCACGAGCATTTTCCTCGAAAGTGCTTATTTCAATCCGGTTAGCGTTCGCAAAACCGCTAAAAGACATGGATTGAACACCGATGCCTCTTTCCGTTTTGAACGAGGTATCGACCCTAACATTACGGAATATGCGCTCATGCGTGCCGCTGTGATGATGGTTGAAATTGCCGGAGGAGAAATAACGAGCGATATCACTGATATTTATCCCAAAAAGATCGAAGATCATCAGGTAGTGCTGAATTTCGAGAATGCCACACAACTAATCGGGCAAGAAATTCCTCGAGAAACCATCAAGCAAATACTGACCTCTCTTGAAATCAAAATACAAAATGTGACCGAGTCAGGGATTGGGATGACCATTCCTGCGTACCGAAATGACGTGACCCGGGAGGCTGATGTTATTGAGGAAATTCTTCGGGTTTATGGATACAACAATATCGATTTCACAACCAAGTTGAACGCATCTATCGCTTCTACCGCTGCCACCGAAGATTACGTGGTTCGCAATAAAGTAAGTGATCTATTAACGGCAAGAGGCTTTCACGAAATGATGGCCAATTCGCTGACCAGCCCGGATTATACGCAACTTTCAGAACACTTGAAACAGGAACATGAAATTTCAATGCTGAACCCTTTGAGTTCTGATTTGGAAGTGATGAGACAGTCGATGTTATTTGGAGGATTAGAATCCCTTAGTTATAATATCAATCGGAAAATGCCGAATGTGAAATTCTTTGAGTTCGGTAAGACCTATCATAATTATCCTGACGGCAGAGAGGAGAAAAAACATCTGAGTTTGATCATTTCAGGAAATAAAACCGAAAACAGTTGGACACAATCCGGAACCAAAAGCGACTTCTTCTATGGGAAAGGAGTGATCATGGCTTTGTTGGAGCGTCTCGGAATTACAGATTGGACTGAGGCCGGACTCAAGAATGATATTTTCAGTGAAGGAATCGGTCTGCGAAAAAATAAGCAAACCCTTGTGGAATATGGTGTTGTGAATTCAAAAATCATCAAAAGTTTTGACATTACTACGGAAGTACTATTTGCAGATTTCAATTGGGATGTAATCCTGGAAATAATCACTGCCGAGAATTTCATCATGGCTCCTATTCCAAAATTCCCGAAAGTAAAACGGGACTTCGCCCTCTTGTTAGACGATTCAGTTACATTCGATACTTTGAAAACAGCTGCATTTCAAACCGAAAAACAACTGTTGAAAGAAGTTTCACTCTTTGATGTGTATACAGGAAAAACCCTCCCGAAGGGAAAGAAAAGCTATGCTTTGAGTTTCACTATTCAGGATGAGAAGAAAACCCTTACCGACAAACAGATCGATAAGATCATGAACAAATTACAGCAGCGTTTCGAGAAAGATTTTGGAGCAGAACTGCGATAAGGTCTGGGAATGTTAAAATCTTGCCTCTCTAAGGTCTAGTGATTATTTTTAAGCAAAAATATCGCTATGTTTCTAAAGACCAATATTGAAGAACGCCTGGTAAGATTACGAGACCGTCGGATTTCTTCGGAAGCAATTCTTGAAGAAATTCATGAGATTCTAAATCAGAATGAAGTTGAACGCCAGGAGATTAAAGAAAGACTGAACGGTCGAAACAACGACATAACCAATTACTTTTCCATAGATCATTTAGAAGCTTCCCGAATTTTCCATTTGGAAGATATCAAAAAGCTTTGCGTCAATTATCGATTGCGTTTTCTAGATTCCAGGTACTTTAAAGGAGAAATTCCGGAAGAAGCTATATCGGAAACCCGTAAAATCGAAAATCTTCACGGTATTTCGCTTCAAAATTTCAAAATCGTGGCTCCGGCCAAATTGATGAAATTGGAGAATGCCGATGATCCCTTATTATTTGCCCCTATGGGAAATGACTATTATTATCTGATCCATAAGTGGGGTAATGATCTGCATCCATTCCGTAGAGCGTTGATGTGGCCGTACAAGACTTTTGAAAATCTGATCTTCGCTGTTTTCGTGATCAGTATTTTACTTACCGCCATCACACCGATGCATCTCTTTACTAAAGGGGAAGTAACCATGCAAGAGTATGTATTGATGTTTTTATTTATGTTCAAAGCTGTGGGAGGATTAGTCCTTTATTACGGTTTTGCCAAAGGAAAGAACTTCAATACGGCCATCTGGGACAGTCAGTATTACAATGCATAAAAAAAGCCCACTTGTAGTGGGCTTTCATATTGTTAAAAGGCTTTTATTACACCTCTACAGCATACATCTTCTCTCTTAGGTCTTTAATCTTTGCATCGTTCATATATTCATCGAAGGTCATATAACGATCGATTATTCCATTAGGAGTGAGTTCAATGATTCGGTTACCAACCGTCTGTGCAAATTCATGGTCGTGGGTGGTGAACAACACCGTTCCCTTGAAGTTCTTTAATGAATTATTAAAGGCGGTAATAGACTCCAGATCCAAATGGTTCGTAGGCTCATCCAGCATTACCACATTGGCGCGAAGCATCATCATCCGACTTAACATGCAGCGTACTTTTTCACCTCCTGAAAGTACATTCGACATTTTCAGTGCTTCATCTCCACTGAAAAGCATCTTTCCAAGAAATCCACGAATATATACCTCTTCTCTTTCCTCTTCGGTTTGAGCCCATTGCCGCAGCCAATCTACCAACGACATTTTCTCTTCGAAGAACTTGCTATTGTCCAAAGGAAGGTAGCTTTGGTTCGTGGTTACCCCCCATTGGAAAGACCCAGCATCCGTCTTAAGGTTATTATTGATAATCTCATAAAAAGCAGTTGTTGCACGGGAATCTTTAGAATATAAAACGACTTTATCTCCTTTGGCAAGATTGATGTCCACGTTACTGAATAACATCTCCCCTTCCTGGATCGCTCTCAATCCTTCTACATTCAAAATCTGATCTCCCGCTTCTCGTTCTCTTTCGAAGATTATGGCAGGATATCGCCGGCTGGAAGGTCTGATATCCGAAACATTCAGTTTGTCGATCATTTTCTTTCTACTGGTGGCTTGTTTCGACTTGGCCACGTTGGCAGAGAACCTGCGAATGAACTCTTCCAGTTCTTTCTTCTTTTCTTCTGCTTTCTTGTTCTGCTGTGCTCTTTGTCTAGCGGCCAGCTGACTACTCTCATACCAGAATGTATAATTACCGCTATAATGATTGATCTTTCCAAAGTCGATATCACTAATGTGAGTACAAACAGCATCCAGGAAGTGACGGTCGTGAGAAACCACAATCACGCAATTGTCATAGTTCGCCAGGAAAGTTTCCAGCCAGGAAATGGTTTCGTAGTCCAAATCGTTAGTAGGCTCATCCATGATAAGTACATCCGGATTTCCAAACAAGGCCTGTGCGAGTAACACCCGCACTTTTTGTTTTCCATCCAAATCGCTCATCATAGAATAATGAAGGTTTTCAGAAATTCCGAGGTTTGACAGCAAAGCCGCAGCATCGCTGTCTGCATTCCAACCGTTCATTTCTTCAAAGGATACCTGCAATTCACCAATACGTTCGGCATTGGCATCATTATAATCGGCATATAAAGCGTCTATTTCCGATTTTATGGCAAACAACTCTTTATTTCCACGAACCACGGTTTCCAGAACCGGATATTCATCATAAGCATTGTGATTTTGCTCCAATACCGACATCCTTTTTCCCGGTTCCAGATGCACATGTCCGGAGGTGGCGTCCTGTTTTCCTGCTAATATTTTGAGGAATGTAGATTTTCCTGCACCGTTAGCTCCAATAATTCCATAGCAGTTGCCCTGTACGAATTGAGTATTTACCTCATCGAACAATACTCTTTTGCCAAATTGAACTGATAAATTCGATACTGAAAGCATAGCTTGATTTGTGTTTTAAAATTTTTTGCAAAAGTAGTCAATTCAAGGCGATAAAAGAAACAGATAGACGATGAAGTTATCGTTCGAATCTTTTAACTAGTAATTAACAGAAATCGCAAAATCAGTCTTTTATTTTTGTAACTAGAATCAAAACCCTGTGCATCTGATAAAAAAAATACTATTCCCCTTACTTCTTTGCATTCTCTTTATATCCTGTAACAATACTTCAAGCGGGGGTTGTGGGACTGCATGGCTGGGTGGTGAAATAATTAATCCTAAGAAGGATTATATCATTATTTCGCAAAGCCGGGAAGTGATTGACACAGTTCCACTCGACAAGAATAATTTCTTCATGTATGAGCTCGATCATGTCCAACCAGGGATTTACTTTATCGTACACAATGAGTATCAGGCATTATTTGTAGAACCTGGCGACAGTTTGATGTTGAGGGTGAATACGATTGAATTTGACGAATCTTTATTTTATACAGGCAAGGGAGCAGACAAGAATAACCTGATGATGGAATTGTTTCTTCTGAACGAGAAGGAAACCGCGGAAATGCCTTCCATGTATTTACTATCTCCTTCTGAATTTGATTCCAAATTGGATTCCATGAAACAGATCCGGGTCAACCGATTTGAAGAATTCATGGCTACCAAAAATCCGTCCTCACACTTTAAGAAGATTATGGATGCTTCTTTGAAGTACGACTTCTTTTCAAAAAAGGAATTATATCTATCAGCAAATAGATCGGAA